>JAJCYA010000034.1 GCA_029263095.1 Acidimicrobiia bacterium
CAAACGCCTGCGGCGTTTGACTCCCCCCAAAGGGGAGAGTTGTCAGATCCGAACCACTCCCCCGTGGAGGGGGAGTCAGCGAGCAAAGCGAGCTGTTGGAAGGGAGCCAGAACAGAGACCCCCCACCAAACGCCTGCGGCGTTTGACTCCCCCCAACGGGGAGAGTTGTCAGATCCGAACCACTCCCCCTTGGAGGGGGAGTCAGCGAGCAAAGCGAGCTGGTGGGGGGGAAAGCTCAAACCAACACCCCCCACCAACCGGGAGGAAGGGGTATCCCCGCTCACCGCCCGAACAGAGCTCTGATGAAGAACCACAGGTTGGCGGGACGCTCTGCCATGCGGCGGGTCAAGTAGGGATACCAGGCCTCGCCGTATGGGATGTACGAGCGAAGCGCCAATCCGTCCGCGACGATCTGTTCCTGGAGCGAGACCCTGATCCCGTAGAGCATCTGAAACTCGTAGGCAGCGGTGCGACCTTCGGCAGCGGATACCGCGGCCGCGACCCTGGCGTCGTCATGGGTCGCGATCGCCGGCATGAGACCCTCTTCGGCCATGACGGCCTCCAGCAGTGCGTCGTAGGCGTCGTTGACCTGCCGGCGAGACCGAAAAGCGATCGACTCCGGCTCGTCATACGCCCCTTTGCAGAGGCGGATGTGTCCACCCAACGGAGCAACCCTGGCCAGGTCCTGTGGGGTGCGCTTTAGGTAAGCCTGGAGGGCGATCCCGAGGTTTCCGTTGGCCCGCTGAACCCGCTCGTACATGCCGAGCGTCCCATCGGTGAGGGTGCTGTCCTCCATGTCGATGGTGAGCGTTGTCCCCGCCCCGGCGGCTCGCCGAGCGAGATCACCGAGCAGCGTCTCGCACAGGCCTTCATCAAAGACAAAGCCCAGTTGGGTCAGCTTGACCGAGATATTGCCGTCTACTCCGTTGGCCCCGATCGCATCGATGGCCGCCACATAGGAGTCGAATGAGGCGCGGGCCGACGCTTCGTCACTGACGTGTTCACCGAGACAGTTGAGCGAAACAGGCATGCCCGCCTCGTTGGCCTCTAGCGCTACCTGGATCGCTTCGACCAGCGTCTCACCTGCTACGAATCGGAGGGAGACCCGACGCCCGACGCGGGTCCGGGTAAAGATCCAACGAATCCATCGCCACCGGGTGACGGCGAGCACCACCCGAACGACGAACCCCTTCATTCGCCGGAGGCTCGTTCGCCCAACTCGCGCGATCGCTGGGCTGCGGCGCGCACCGCATCTTCCACAAGCGCCCGAAAGCCGTGTTCCTCGAGCACATGGATGGCAGCGGCAGTGGTGCCACCTGGGCTGGTCACCTGTGCTCGAAGTCGCGCCGGACTCAGTTCGAGCTGAGCCAAGAGCATCCCGGCGCCTCGGATGGTCTGTTCAACCAGGGTCTCTGCGGCGTGCCAAGGTAGACCCTCCCTGATGGCGGCCTCAACCATCGCCTCGGCCAGCAGGAAGACATAGGCTGGCCCCGTCCCCGAGACAGCGGTGACGGCATCGAGCAACTGCTCGTCGAGGATCACGGTCTCTCCGACCGCACCCAGCACATCGGAGGCGAGGTCCATGGCGTCTTCGTCTGCAAACGTTCCCCGTGCCAGTGCCGTAACCCCAGCATCGATCTGGGCGGGGGTGTTGGGCATCGCCCTCACCACGGGGATCTCCCCCAGTGCCGCTTCGTATATGGCACACGGCACTCCGGCCGCAAGCGAGAGCACGACCTGCCCAGCCGTAATCGATCCGCCGACCTGCTCAAGCAGCCGTGGCACGTCGCCGGGCTTCACAGTGACCACAACGGCCCTCCGACCGGAGGCAGCAGTCACTGCATCAAGGCTCGTGGCGATGCCGGTGACAGCCTCGACCTCACGGCGGCGTTCCTCACGGCGCGCCGCCAGCGAGATCTCTGAGGGATCCCACCCGGCGCGCAGGAGCCCTCCGGCCAATACCTCGCCCATGGCTCCGGCTCCGAGGATGGCAACACTGGGTCGGTCGGACATGCGGTGGAGTTTAGGGAGGGCATTGGGATGCCCCACGCCGAGAGAGCGGTACGATTCTGCGTTCGCTCCCGGGGAACAATCCATGCCACCCCAATCTGACACGGACCCGCGTCGTCCGCCCGTCACCATCGTGCTCCCCACCTACAACGAGGAGCGGTACATCGATGCGTGCTTGGCCTCGGTCGAGTCGCAAACCTACGGAGTGGCCAACTTCGAGGTTTTGGTGGCTGACGGTCGCTCTGAGGACCGCACGAGGGAATTGGCGGCAAAGTGGGCCGATCGCCTGCCGGGGCTGAAGGTGCTCGACAATCCGAAGCGGCAACAGGCCACGGGACTCAATATCGCCATCGACGCAGCCAGCAACGAACTCATCGTCCGACTCGACGCCCACTGTCGGTATGCCGCCGACTACGTGGAACGATGCATCGACGCCCTGGACAGAACCGACGCCACTGTTGTCGGAGGCCCCATGCGGCCCGAAGGTGAGACGCCATTCGGCGAGGCCGTGGCGGTGGCGACGACGACACCCCTTGGCGTCGGCACCGGGCGTTTCCACTTCAGCGAGGTCGAAGAGTGGGTGGACACGGTCTTCCTCGGATCGTTTCGACGCAGTGACATCCTCGCCGCCGGGGGCTACGACGATCTCAATATCCGCCCGGCCGGCGAAGATCACGAGCTGAACTTTCGGATAACCGAGGGTGGCGGGAAGATACTGCTCGATCCCACCATCAGGTCGGTGTACCACCCGCGGTCAACACCGCGAGCGCTGTGGACGCAATATCACAACTACGGGTTGGGCAAGGTCTCAACCCTTCGCAAGCACCATGTTCTGCCGACATGGCGTCCTCTTCCCCCCACCCTGTTCGTGCTCGGCGTGCTTCTCGGTCCGCTGTGGTGGCAGTTCGGTCTCACCCGAATCGCCTACATCGGCGCCCTCGCCGCCTATGCCTTGATTGTCGTGGGGACATCAGTCATCAAGAGCAGGTTCCGTCCGGGGTTGGCATTGAGGACGATGGCGGCAATCGTCATCATGCAGGTGTCGTTCGGGCTGGGGTTCCTGCGCGGTCTCGCCACAATCCCGTTTCGAAAGAAGCACTGATGCCCCCACCGATCACCCTCGACCACCTTGAGGGCTCCACCGTCGTCGTTCTGGGCGCCGCCGGCTTCATCGGCTCCCACCTGACCGACCGGCTCCTCGGTCTCGGAGCCAATGTGGCGGGAATCGACAATCTCTCCACCTCCGACGGTTCGAATCTCGCTCATCTGGAGGGAAGGGACGACTTCCGGTTCGTCGAGGCCGACATCATCAGCGGGATCCCCTACGAAGGCGACGCCGACTTCGTGGCGCACCTGGCCTCGCCCGCCTCACCCCCCGACTACCTGCGCGAGCCGCTCCTCACGCTGCGAACCGGATCGGCGGGAACCGACAACGCTTTGGGATTCGCCGAGACCAAAGGGGCTCGTCTTCTCCTCGCCTCGACGTCGGAGGTATACGGGGACCCAGAGGTACACCCCCAGACCGAGGACTACTGGGGCAGAGTCAACCCAATCGGTCCCCGTTCGGTCTACGACGAAGCCAAGCGATATGCCGAAGCAATCACGATGGCTTTTCACCGAACCTACGGCGTCGATGTCGGGATCGCCCGAATCTTCAACACCTACGGCCCCCGCATGCGGGTTGCCGACGGGCGAGCCATCCCCAACTTCTTTGCTGCTGCGTACAGCGACTCACCGTTGCCCATCTACGGTGATGGAAGTCAGACCCGATCGTTGTGCTTTGTCTCTGACATGGTCGAGGGCCTCACCCTGCTGCTCGCCAGCGATCTCGTCGGACCCGTAAACCTGGGCGACACCCGCGAGGTCACAATGTTGGAACTGGCCCAGGCGGTGCAGGACACCGTCGATACCCATCCCGGGGTCGAATACAGGACGCTCCCGGTAGACGATCCGACGCGACGGCGCCCCGACACCAGCCTTGCCAGGGAAGCATTGGGGTGGAAGCCAACGGTAGATCTGGCGTCCGGGCTCGCAGCGACGAAGGAGTGGTTCGAGGTGACGCAGTGACGAAGATCGCAGTAGTCGGAACCGGATATGTTGGCGCGGTCGTGGCTACCAGCCTGGCTTCGATCGGACACCAAGTGGTCGGCGTCGAAATCGACCGGGCACGACTGGAGTCGCTCCAGGCCGGAATCGTCCCATTCCACGAGCCGGGACTCTCCGAGCTGGTCACGGCGCAGCTGGAGAAGGCCTCGCTGTCATTCACCGACTCCTACGAGACCGCAATAGGTGGCGCCGATGTGGCCTTTCTCTGCGTCGGGACCCCTCCCTCCCCGGATGGCAGCCCCGACACCACCTACGTCGAGAATGCGGCACGGTCGATCTCGGAATGGATCACAAGTCCGATGGTCGTGGTCACCAAGAGCACGGTCCCGATCGGGAGCGGTCGATGGCTCAACGATCTGATAGCCGACGATCGCGCGTCGGTGGTATCCAACCCGGAGTTCCTGCGCGAAGGAACAGCCCTCAATGACTTCCTGCATCCAGACCGCGTGGTACTCGGCTCGAACGATCCGGGCGCGATCGCAACGATGGTTGAGGTGTACCGCCCGATCCTGGAGCAGACGTTTACCGGTGGACGACCGGACCTCCGGCCGGGACTGGTGCGCACCAATCTGGAAACGGCCGAGATCGTCAAGTACGCCGCCAATGCCTTCCTGGCCATGAAGATCTCTTTCATCAACGAGGTGGCGATGATCGCCGACGCCGTCGGAGCCGACGTGACCGAAGTGGCGACCGCTATCGGCATGGATCAACGGATCGGTTCGAGCTTCCTCGGGGCAGGGATCGGCTGGGGTGGGTCGTGCTTTGGCAAGGATCTGGCTGCTCTACGAGCGACCGCACACCGCCATGGCGTCGAATCGTTGATCACCGGTGCAGTCGTTGCCGTCAACGATCACCAGATCGATTTCGTCGCCGAAAAGGTGAGCAAGCACATCGATCTTGCTGGAGCAGAGATCGCACTGCTCGGTCTGGCGTTCAAACCGGGTACCGACGATCTTCGAGACGCACCGTCACTCAAGCTGGCGCGACACTTACTCGACTCGGGGGCAACCGTGACGGCATACGACCCCGTCGTTGGCGCCGTCTCGGGGATGGATGACCTCAAGGTTGCACCGTCTTGGCGGGATGCCGTCGCCGGAGCCGACGCCACGGTGGTCATCACCGAGTGGGACGAGTTCCTCTCGATAAACCTGGCAGCGCTCGCCGAGAGCATGGATGGAGCCCTGTTCGTCGATGCTCGCAACGCCTTCGACGCGGCTGCGGCAACAGACGCCGGCCTCTCCTACGTCGGAGTCGGCAGAGCAGCTCCGACCTCATAAGCACCCCAGACGATCGGAAGAACCCCCCACCAAACGCCTGCGCCGTTTGACTCCCCCCAAAGGGGAGAGTGATCAGACAAGAAGTTGGTACCTTCCGAACTACTCGGAAGAACCCCCCACCAAACGCCTGCGCCGTTTGACTCCCCCCAAAGGGGAGAGTGATTAGACAAGAAGTTGGTACCTTCCGAACTACTCCCCCTTGGAGGGGGAGTCAGCGAGCGGAGCGAGCTGGTGGGGGGGAAGCTCAAGAACCCCCCATCCCCCTCGTCGCTTTGCTCCTCACGGACTTCCCCCACAAGGGGAGAATGATCGGAAACACCGGCCGTGGCGATCAGTACCAGAGGCGTCCACCGTTCTTTCGCAGGTACGCCACCGCATCACGCGACAAGACGGCCCGATTCGATTCCCTTGCCATCCGGCGCCCATCGCGGATCCCTCTCCAGAGGTGCCGAAGCTGGCGTGCTCTCAGCGCACGCAGCAACCACACCCCGCCCCACAGCACCACCTGAGATACGTAGAAACGCATCGGCAACCACTTGCGGGCGACGACGAGACGGTTCCGGACCATGTAGTAGACCTTCTGCCCCGTGGGACGTCCGGCCGGTGATGCGTGGTGAATCACCCGAGCACCAGGGACATATCTGATACCCCACAGCGATCCGGCAAAGGCGTAGGACAGATCGAGTTCCTCCTGGGCATAGAACAGCCGCCCATCGAACGCGCCAACTTCGTCGGTGGCAGCACGTCTCAGGGCAAAGCCGGCCCCGACGAAGTAGGTGGCGGGGCGCTCCACATCGATGGCGTCGGTCCCCTTGAACGGGTACTCATATGAACGGGGCTCGCCCGTGGCGGGGTCGTCGATACGAAAGGCCACTGCAGCGAGCCGTTCATCAGAGGCGAAGGCTGCACGCACCTGATCAAATGATCCCGGCGTCACGGTCGCGTCATCATCGACGAAGACAACAATGGATCGGCTGGTTAGGTCGAGGAGCCGATTGCGACCGGCAGCGACTCCGAGGTTCTCCTCTTCGCGATGCCAGTGCACAGTCGGGAACAGCTCGTCGAGGTCCTCTGTGCTGTGGCCGTCACAACCGTTCTCCAATACGTGGACTCCGTCATCTGGGCCGAGATCAGCCAGAACCGATTGGACTGCTCTGACGACGTCCTGGCGACGCTCCCTGGTGATGATCACCACATCGAGTGGGGCCAACATCATCCGATCCTTTCGGTCACGATTCGGGCGATCGCGGCCGCCGCAGTATCGCCCGTTGCCACCGCAAACTCGCTACGCCAGAGGTCCATCGGCGAGCCAGATTCGGGTCCTATCGCCGCTTCCAGGGCTGATCGCATCTCGAGCTGATTGGTCGCCACCAGGCTTCCTTCCATTTCGGCGAAGCGGTACTCCCAGGGGTGCGAATTGAGGTTGAAGAGTACGGTCGGCGAACCACTCAACACTGCCTGAACCACGAATGAAGACTCGACGGTGAGCCAGAGAGCAGCCCCCTGATTCGGATCCCGGGAAATTGGGGTGCTGTCGCCGACGATGCTTCGCAGTGCCCGCTCATCCTCGCGGGGATGTAGCCGGAAGCCGATCCTGGCGCCCTCTCCGAGCACCTGCCGTGCCGTACCGTATGCGGTGAGAGCATGCCGTTCGTAGTCCGCCGCCGAAGCTATGACGATCCCTTCGGGAGGCTGGAGCGCTATCCCGCAATCCCAGTCACGATTCGGGAGCTGATAGAACGGCGCTCCGGCAGGCAGGATCGTTCCCTGGTAGCCGTTTCGCTCCAAGATCCGGGCGAACGAATCGCCCGATACGGCGAACACGTCGGTTCGGATATCGGCCCACTCGTTCCCGTCCACATACATACCGTGCTGCATGGCGATCGTGGTGACACCTCTCTCCTTGGCCGCGGCCACGATCGCTCGGGCCCTGGCGTGGCGCACCTTGGCCGTGATCAGGAGCTCGGCTGATTCCAGCGCTCGTAGAGCAGCCTCGTGGAATAGAACGACTTCGCGCAGGGTGATTCGGGACATGGCCACAAGGGACGGCTTCACCCAAGGGAGCCACCGAGCCCCCCACCAATCATGCGACCCCCAGATGTCGGTTACTCGCTCCAGAAAGGCGCGGTGTCCGATACTGCGGACCGCGTCTCGCGCGGTCAGGAACGAGCCGAACGAGGGGAGTTCGGGATCAGGCTGAAGAGCAAAGTCGATAGCGGTAAACGATTCAGGATCCAGGTGGTCACAAACGGGTTGCAGTGCCCGTCGCTCCGACGGACCCCCCACCGCGGCCACGATCGGGGCGGCGACCGCTCCCTGTTTGCCGCGAGACCATCGCCATGCCCGCGCCGATCCGACGAGTCCCGCCGGAAAGCGCTCCGGACGCCATCGCCCCGTCCACTCGAGGTCTGCTCCGAGGAAACGAGCGAGACCAGCGCCAATACTTGACGGGCGCGATGGCCGCGGCAGCTGTCGGGAGGCGACCACACTGTGCGCGGCGGACGGATCCAACGCCCGAAGCGTTGCCTCGACCCTGGCTACATAGAGCACCAGGCCAAGAAACTCATCGCGCAACAAGGAATCGAATGTTCCGTCGGTCAACTCTTCGATGATGGGAACGGCCTCATCCAGAAGGCTCTTGATCACCCCGATCTCGGGAAGAGACGCGGCGTCACCGAGTGATACCCGTGCGGCCGGTTCCACGACCCAATCGAAATCTCGATCGCTGGGAGGATCGGAACCGACAAAGACGGTTCGCCGCGGCTTCATGAATCAGGGCTCCGGACTGAAGGCGTACCGGCGCCGTCGCGCCGGTCGCGCGAATGGTACCGAGGACCGGGCAGTCGCTATCGGGACCCCGACCCGGTGAGGACTGTGGCCACCGATCGCAGGACAATACGGACATCCATCCACACCGACATGTGTTTGACGTAGAAGAGATCGTATTTGAGTTTCTCGACCGTTTGATCCGTCGTCTCGGCATATCCGTAGTTGACCTGAGCCCACCCGGTGATCCCCGGACGTACCAGATGGCGATCGGTGTAGAACGGGATCTCACGAGCGAACTGTTCTACGAACTTCTCTTGCTCGGGACGCGGCCCCACCAAACTGAGATCGCCGCGAATCACATTCCACAGCTGGGGAAGCTCGTCGAGGCGGAGCTTGCGGAGGAATCGCCCGAGAGGCGTGATACGCGGATCGTCGAGCGATGCAAACCGGGGGCCGGTAGCTTCGCTGTCGTTGAACATCGTCCGCAGTTTGTAGAGCGTAAACAGCTTGCCGCCACGGCCGACCCGTGGCTGTCGGTAGATGACCGGGCCGGTGGAGGTCAGTTTGACGGCAATGGCCGCAGGGATTCCTACGAGAATCGAAAGCGGCACCAACAGGAGTGTGATCGCCAGATCGAGGAGCCTCTTGAACGGTCCATAGGAGCGGTTGCGCCGAACCAGCTGCGGGATCTCCCAACCATCGGCCAAGTGGGCCAGTGGCAGCTTCCCCGTGTGCTCTTCGTACACCGTGGTCAGTCCACGCACGTTGGTGCCCGTCAACAGGCTGGAGGAGATGAACTGCCCCACCTTGTCCGAAAACGACACCCCGAAGTCGATCACGAGGCCGATTGTCTCCGCCAGCGGATCGGGAACGAGACCACTCTGGGGGTCGAGCACCTTCTTGATGCTGGCGTGGGGAGAGATATTGATCTCATCGACTGCGGTCTGGTTAGCGGTGATGATCACCATCGATTCGCTCCACGGACTGAGCCGCAGTACGAAACGATGGGTCAACATTGCCACGAGCCACAAGCCGCCGGCTAGCGCCAAGAACCCCAAGGAGTACCACGGTCGGGCGACCATCGCATACACCGCCAGCAGCATGAAGGTGCCGATCAAGACCAGGAACGCCCTTGCATACGATGGTCGTGGAACGGTCATCGTCAGAACCTTGGTGGCCACGAATTCGCTCACCACGGCACCAACGAGGAGGACGATCACCATCGGACCGGCGGGGCCTCGGAAGTCGACGGTCGACTGCCACGGGAATGGGTCGCGCAACACGACAAGCGAACCGATCACACCGGCGGCGACCAGTGCACCCAGATCGATGATCACTATCGAAGCAAGGAAGCGGCGGCTCATTACCACCAGAGGTTAGAGGTCTACCGAGCAATGTCGCCCCCGATCGTGCACATCTCACCCGTCGGAACGACGGGTACCCTCACCCGCATGGGCGACCACAACGACCGGCGGGCGAGGGTGAAACCATGACCATCTTGGTCACAGGAGCAGCCGGATTCATCGGCATGCACGTGGCGAAACGCCTGCTCGACGGCGGCGCAGACGTCGTAGGAATCGACAATCTCAACGATTACTACGACGTTCGGCTCAAGCGAGACCGACTGGCGCAACTCGACTCCCACAACGGCTTCCGATTCCTCGAGCTCGATCTCGCCGACCGCGCCGGTATGGAGCAACTGTTCTCAAACGGAGAGTTCCGGCGTGTCGTCAACCTTGCGGCACAGCCGGGAGTCCGGTATTCGCTCGACCATCCCCATGCCTACATCGAAAGCAACATGGTCGGGTTTCTCAACGTCCTCGAAGGATGTCGGCACAACGATGTTGATCACCTCGTATACGCCAGCAGCTCGAGCATCTATGGCGCCAACACGAGCATGCCCTTCAGCGTCCACCAAAACGTGGATCACCCCGTCAGCCTCTACGCCGCCACCAAGAAGTCGAACGAGTTGATGGCTCACACCTACAGCCACCTGTATGGGATCCCGACAACCGGGTTGCGCTTCTTTACGGTCTATGGGCCGTGGGGCCGCCCCGACATGGCGCCATCTCTGTTTGCGAGCGCCATCCTCGAGGGACGACCGATCGACGTCTTCAACCACGGGAAGATGCAACGCGACTTCACCTACATCGACGACATCGTGGAGGGCGTGGCGAGAGTGCTCGATACAGTCCCCGCACCGGATCACGAGTTCGAACCGTCCGAGCCCGACCCGGCCACCAGTTCGGCCCCCTACCGCCTCTACAACATCGGCAACAACGAACCTGTGGAGCTCATGAAGTTCATCGAGACCCTCGAGGGTGCTCTGGGCAAGACTGCCGACAAGAACATGCTTCCGATGCAGCCCGGTGACGTAGTAGCCACCTATGCCGAAATCGATGCGCTGCGAGATGCTGTGGGGTTCTCGCCCGAAATCCCCCTCGAGCAGGGGCTGGCAGAGTTCGCCGCCTGGTTCAAGGATTACTACGGATCATCACACTGAAAGACCCGACGGGACCCCCAGGACGCGTGGTGTCGTCCAGCTCCTGAAGCGAGAAGAACAACCGCGTCAGAGCTTCCGGATGCGACGGCGTATGGCTCAGCATGGGGAGCACGGCACCATCACCCGGATTCCAAGAAGCATTGATACCCGACCGTCCGTCACCCATGATGATCGACCCATCAGTGGCGCCAACGCCGGCAGTGCTCGAGATCAGGCTCGACGTAGCCCTGGCGTGATCGATCGGACCATCAATGACAAACACCTCTCGCCTCGAACCGCCGTTGGAGCATTGGAACCCGATTGGACCGCTGAAGGCACCCGGGAGAAGTGTGATCGTCCCGATCCGGATCGTGCCGAGCGGACGCTCCCAGCCGGGAAACTGGTAGCCCAACCTGATCGACTCAGATCCCTTGGCCAAGCTGATCGTCTTGGAGATCGGACCAAGGGATGTCGAGATTTCGGCGTGGATCCGAAGCTCGTTTCCAATCTGCTCGTACGTCGGCTCCACCCACTCCAGGTCGGTGATCCGCCGGTGTCCTTCCGCGAGCTCGACCACGACGCCCCCCGAGTAGAAGTCGGCGCCGAGCTCTATGGAGCTGAAGAACCCATGGGGAATGGTGCCGACGACGGGGGTGAATCCGTCTGACGCGAAACCCAGCGAGTGGATCGTCAATCCACGTCGAATATTGAGCACCAGCCGCATGGTGTCGGTGTCGATGTTGAGGAGAATCCCCTCGGAGTCGCGGGTCACCTCGATTCCACCATCACCTTGGAACTCAGCCTGTCCGCCGGCCGGAACGCTGAGCGGGTACTCCAGAGACAGACCCAGCTCTTGTGCCAACTCGATCAAGTCGTGACGAGCCTGCTCCCATCGCTCCTCAGTGATGTGGGTCCTGAGATCGGTAGCCCACAACTCGCAGATACGACGCCAGTGATCAGAATTCTCGCTTCCGTTCGTCTCGAGGTGGCGCGCCATCCGATGACACATCGAGTTGATCCAGGTGTCGTTGCGGCCAGTCACCGCCCATCGTCCGAGGTTGTATTTGGCCTGCTTCTTGACCGGAATCGGATGCGCCGGGCTGACAAGCGATGACTCCCGCCGCTCGGAGGTCGACGCCAATGCCTGACTCGGCGAACACCACTCCAGCCCCTCTTGTTCGGTGGCCGCTGCGAACAACCGCTCAATCCTTTGCCACTCTCCTTCAGGATGCAACCGGCTCTCCGAACCGAACCGGCCGGGTCGGTAGTCGAACACCTCGGCGTCGTTCATGTAGAGAGGAAGCAGCTCCTCGCCCGATTCAATGCGGCCGTGCAGATAGTCGAGGTAGTCCGATTGACGGATGTCACCGTGGGCGAAGTGTTGGAGCTTTTGAAAGAGAATCGAATCCGACCAGAGAACGGGCAATACTGCTCCTCCGGGACCCTCGGCGTGGGTTGGTGCATCGCCGACAGGACGCCCTTCGATACCGAGAGCAAGCCGGACGTTGTCACGATCCATGATGAAGCCCTCGTACCCAGCCTCCTGATAGAGGTCGACGAGGCTGCTCGAGAACGCCATCTCATTGACGAGAGCAATCCGAGGCCGAATGCCGAGCAGGCGTTCGTATGTCTCCATCCCGAGTCTCTGGTTCCAAACGTTGACCGAGTACGGGACGAGGGGGCCAATGAGCTGGGTTCTTCCGCTCCCGATGAGCTCGCAACGACCGGCCTGGATGAGCCCAGAGAAACGCTCCACCCAGGCGGGATCGATCTCGAGCACCCGTTCGAGCGTCCATCCGGTGAGTTCGATCCCCAATGGCAGTCCGACCGATTCGACCAGGTCGAGCAGTGGGTGGTAGCAACGCTGCACCACCTCGGGGCGCGCCTCTTCGGCAATCGACGAAAAGGCCAGGTTGAGGTGAAAAACGGCGTAGGCGCGCGGTTGCATGGTCACTCGCTGAGCGAGTGTATGAGGCGAGCTAGTCGGTCTGCCCCATTGTCCGCCATCCGGTCGAGGGCCGCCTGGGAGTGACGCCGGGCTCGCCCGTCGTCGGCCATCAGCGCCCCTAATTCGGTCACCGCCGCATCGGCCCCATCGCCGACGGCACCAGCTCCTGCCGCAGCCACCAAATCCAGCTCAGGAAACACCCGGTCCTCATAGGGAGAGAACACCACCGTCGGTAACCCGTACTGGAGCAATTCGAACAGGGTGACCCCGAACACGGTGATGGCGTAATCGGACTCCACAATCAGCTCATCCAGCCCAGAGGGAGCCTCCTGAACGATCCACTCCAGCCGCCGCTCCTCCGGCAGGACCGGTGCAGAGGCAAACGGACCCCGCACCCAGCAGACTTCCGAGCCGTTTGGCAACCGAGCGTCAAGTAACGCCGGCAGAGTCACAGCCTGGTCGGTCACATCACTTCCACCGGTCAGCACCAGCACCCGGTTCCCGGGCGACCATTCCTCCACCGGAAGCCGCCGTGCAATGAGGAAGCTGTCCCATCCCGAGTGGACGGTCCCCGAACATCCAGCGAGTTCAGCATCATCCACCAGCAGCGATGGGACCCATGTGAGGTCGAGTGAATCGCAATAGGGCAGCAAGCTGTCGACCCCCACAAGCCGAATTCCACGAGTGCGCACTTCGGCAGAGCGGGAAGCAAAGTCCACCGGAAGCAACTTCGGATGGAGGTCGAACACGACAGCGGTCGGTTCGAATTGACCACACGCTTCGACAACGGCGCCGAACAGATCGGTTTCAAGGTCCAGGAATAGGTGATCGAATCCGGCCAGATCCTGCCGCTCGATCCGATCCCCCAGGATGAGGAACCGCACCTCGGTGGACGCTTCGATACGACCGAGTGCGTAGGCGACCGCCAGCATGCGAGTCAAGTGCCCAATCCCCAATGAAGCCCCGGCGTGACAGACGAAGAGAACCCGGGTTCCCGAACCGCTCACTTCAGGATTCGGGCTTGAAGTCATCTCGCACCTGCATGAGCGGTCTCAGGCCGTCTGCGGGATCCGTGCGCCACAGACGATCGGGGGCTTCGGCGGGCACCGGTTCCTTGACACCGGAGCCGTCGGTCTCCAAGCCGCGCCGAACCAGCGAGATGAGTGAGGCGACCTGATCTGGAAGCCAACAATGACCCGGCGCGAACTCCTCACCCGATCCATCGAGATCCAGGTGAATCTCTATCACCTCGGCCCCCCAACGATGGATGGCGCGCAGGATCACCGCCGGATCGGCGGTGTGGTCGGACCACCCGACCCGAGCGCCGGTCGCCCCCCGAATCGTCTCGATCGCAGCCAGATTGGCCTGATCGTGGGGAGCCGGATACGCCGAAGTGCAGTGCAGAACCGCCGGGTGATCGTCGCCGTTGGCACGCACAACTCCAACACCGTGGCCGATCTCTTCAAGAGTCGCCATCCCGGTGGAGAGGATCACGGGCTTGCCGGTAGATGCACAGGCAGCGATGAGGTCGTCCCAAAGCAGCTCGTAAGAGGCAATCTTGTAGAAATCGACGTAAGGCTCGAGCTCGGTGACTGCGTCGAGGTAGAAAGGAGTACAGCCGAACTGGATGTTCTGATCGCGACACCGCTCGGCAAGTTCAGGCAGGAACTCGACGGGAAGCTCCCACTGCTTGCGTCGTCTGTGCTCCTCGGACCGCTCGAGAATCTCGGGCGCAAAAAGCTCGTCGATCTTGAACAACTGGAACTTGACTGCATCGCAGCCCGCCGCAGCTGCAGCGTCGATAAAGGCCAGGCTCCGCTCCAGGTCGCGGCCATGGTTCGAGGAGACCTCGGCGATGATGAACGGATTGGCCGAGATCACACCGGCTCCATCACGATGTCGATCGCGTCGATCGCCCGCTCTGCCAAGGTCATCGCCTCCTGACGATCTGCTCCGGTCACAAGCACTACTCCGGCTCGCGCCGGATGACTGTCCACCGATCGCAAGGTATCACCAGGGTCCACCCTGATCTCCACCAACTCGACTCCCGGCCACGTACCGACCTCATCTTGACCGCCAACCGAAACAACGCGACCAACCCCCGGAAACAGATACCGCTGGCTCACGCACCGCTGAAAACGAGGCACCAGATCGGAGGGATCAACCGGATCGCCCACAGCAAGTCGGATTGCGTTTCCGACCAGATCGACCCCCGTGTTGAGAGGAATCTCGTGCGTGCAGAAGTACCCACCGCTGAGGCGGGCGGCCAACTCAATAACGTGAGGTCGTCCGCCGGAGACAACGATGTCACCCTTTACGACACCGCTGGTTATTCCCAGGCTGTTCGCCGCCCGCTCGACGAGATCGCGGACCGAAGCCTGCACCGCCTCCGGCAGATGGCTCGGCAACTCCCCTCCGTTTTCGATGATGTGGGGGGCGTACGCATCCAACAATTCATAGTTGCGATCTGCGAATCCGGGGGTATGGGCCACCCCGTCGAGCACCAACGACTCCGTACTGACCTGAGGCCCGGCGAGGAACTCCTCGACCATGACCCGGTTCGACGGCGAATGCCGCAACGACTCCGCAAAGGCCCATTCGAGGTCGATATCGCCGACGAGCCTCAGGACCCCACGCGACCCCCGGCTATCGGCCGGCTTGAGGACCAGGGTCGTTGTACGTTCAGCGACAAGGCGCTCCAGATGATCGGCTCCTGTCACCTGTGAATACCAAGGGATAGGGATGTCATCTGCGGCGAAGCGGTCCTTCATCGCCAACTTGTCTGCCGCCAGCCTGGCGGCTTCGACCGGGATGCCGGGCAAACCGAGTTCGGCTGCGACGGTTGCGACGGTCAGCGGTACGTCGGTGGCGATGCACATCACACCGTCCAGTCGGCGGACCTCCTCGTGATAGGAGCGCGCCATGGCGACTGTCGCCACGATGTCGTAGGTGCTTGCGATGAGGGTGTCGTCGGCCAGCTCCATGCAGGGGGCGGCCGGATCGATGTCGGAGACAACAACGTGAAGACCGAGCGACTTGGCCAGGAGAACGCCGGGTACGGCCTCGATGCCCCCACCCACAACGAGGAGGGTCTTACTCATGACCATCACTCCCCCCGTGTGGGGGAGTCAATCGGCACCGCCGAGTGGGGGGGGGGACCGCTGGTCTCCCCTTGTGGGGGAGTCCGTGAGGAGCAAAGCGACGAAGGGGATGGGGGGGGTCCGGAGCCTTCCCCCCCACCAGCTCGCCTTGCTCGCTGACTCCCCCTCCAAGGGGGAGTAGTCCAGAAGAAGCCAACGATCGTCCGCCCTGTCGCGCAACCCGACACCTTGAGCGGAAGTCAAACGCCGCAGGCGTCTGATGGGGGGTTGTGACCCGAGCTCTCCCCCCCACCAGCTCGCCTCGCTCGCTGACTCCCCCTCCAAGAGGGAGTAGTTGTCAGAGACAACCCACTGACCGCCCATCAGTGAACCCACGCACCGCCGTTGATGCTGAGCGTCTGGGCAGTCATGTAGGAGGATTCATCGCTGGCCAGGAAGATCGCCCCGCCCACCATCTCGTCGTATTTGGCGAGACGTTTCAGGAGCATGAGCGATGTCGCTTCCTTCATCACATCGGGCGACATGGTCTTCTCGGTCAGATCACCACCGATAACTCCCGGCGACAACGTGTTGACGCAGATGCCGCGGGGAGCGAGAAAGCGTGCCACGTTGTACGTCAGCTGCATGACTCCGGCCTTGGCGGCAGCGTAGGACGGGGTGCGCGGTCCGCCGTACTGACCCGACAACGAGCCGATATTGATGATGCGGCCTTTGTCCGAGATGTAGGGGAGAACCTCCTGGCAGCAACGAAAGACTCCGGTCAAGTTGACGTCGACGACCTCGTCCCACTCCTCATCCGTTTGCTTGTCGAAGTCGGCAGTCCGATTGATCCCGGCATTGTTGACAAGCACATCGATCCGCCCGTACTTGTCCCCGACCTGCGCAAACGCCTTCTTGATCGAGCCCCGATCACGCTGATCGAGCTGGACGACGAGATCCGATCCGATTCCTGCAGCCACCTTCTCGGCAGCCTCCGCCTGCTCCGAGTAGGTGACGACAACGGTCGCTCCCTCCGCGGCAAAGCCGCGGGCGAACGCCGCACCGAGCCCGCGACTCGACCCGGTGATGACGCACACCTTGTCTTTGAGCCTCACTCTTCGACACCATCGAAGAGTGAGGCCTTGGAGGCTTCGGGCAGGGTCTCCCACTGCTCCAGGAACCCGTCGAGTGAGATCTGGCTCATCTCCGACTCGATCATCGCCTTGAGCACGGCCGGGGGAATCGTGGCAGCGTGGGCTCCGGCGAGCGCCGCAAACTTCACATAGATGGAGTTACGCATACTGGCGGCCAGGACCTGCGTCTCGAACCCGTAGTGGTCATAGATGGTGACAATCTCCTCGATCAGCTCGGCACCACCGGTCGATGTGACGTCGAGACGACCAACGAACGGACTCACGTATGTGGCTCCCAGCTTTGCCGCCAGAAGCGCCTGGTTGGCGGTGTAGATCATGGTGAAGTTCACCTTGATCCCCTGTTGGATGACAACGTTGAGAGCCTCGAATCCGGCAGGAATCGCCGGGAGCTTGACGACGATGTTCTCGTGTAGAGAAGCGAGGTGACGGGCCTCGGCCACCATCCGGGCGGCGTCCGTCGAGACCACCTCCACCGAGATCGGGCCATCCACGATTCCCACGATCTCCTTGATGACGTCGATCGCGGTTCGCTGCTCGGTGGCCATCAACGCCGGGTTGGTGGTCACCCCGTCGATGAAACCCATGTTGGCGTACCGGGTGATCTCTTCGACATTCGCCGTGTCGATGAAGATCTTCATGTGAGTCCCCGTCGGTTGCGTGTCGGCATTCTATTTGTCCCCTCTCATCTCTCCACCTTGACCGAGATTTGACCCAGAGATCTCGTGATGAGCTCTTCTGAGGTCTCTCTCGCATCGGTCGCGGTCAGCACGTAGCCGACCACGTCCGTCGAATTGACCGTAGGAGCAACCATGTCCCCTACCCCTCGGAACAGCATCACGTCGACAATGCCATCCCAACCACGAACCTCCTCTACGCCGGTGATCTCCGTGATGATCCCGGGTGGCGCCGGAATGGAGTTGCTGAGGAAGTACTTCGTCGGCAGGTCGGGCGTACCGACCACCGGTCCCCCGGTGATAACCGACAGGAAGTCGGCCCAGTAGTCCTGTCCGCTCTCGGGGAGGGCGTACAGGCTCATCTTGGGGCCGTGGAGCCGCGGGGCGATTTCGAGCATTGTGAAGGTGCCGTCCACCAGGATGGCGTCACCCTTTACCGGTCCAGAGTCGATGCCGAACGCGGCGGCGCTGCGGCGAAGCAGGTCATACAACGCACCCTGCTGGTGGTCGGCGAGTCGAGTCGGAGCGTGCACCTGGTGTTCGGCAAACGTGTCGGGGACAAACTGACGGTCGGCGATCCCCTGCGGGTAAAACAGCCCTTCGCCATCGAAGAGGCCGTTGACGTCGTGGCTGGCCCCTTGTACGAGTTCCTCAACCACCCACGCTCGGTCGGGAGCATCCGCTATCGAAGCAAAGTAACGGTCGACATCATCAATCGTGTGCAGTGCAGCAACGCCGATCGCCCCAAACCCCTCGACCGGCTTGATGATGGCCCGACCCGACAGGGATGAGAAGACTGCAGTGGCCTCATCCCTGCTCCTCACCACACCGCCCGCCGGAGTCTCGATGGATTGCCGCAACCACTCCTGCTTGGCCAATCCCTTGTCTTGACAGATCACGGCGCCGGCTACGGACGCACCCGGAAGCTCCAGCGCTTCGGTCACTGCCGCCACACTGGTAACAAGCTCGGTGAGCGTAAAGACGCCATGGAGTCCGCCGTCCGCGTGCAGATTCCGAGCCCGAGATACCAGGCCCTCGATGTCCTTCCCGTCGATTACGAATGATTCGTCGGCAACTGCCATACATGGAGCATCGGGAGAGCGGTCGGTCACCACGACGCGGTACCCGAGCCGCTGAGCAAACTCGACAGCGCGGACTTCCTGCACACCGCCGCCGATGAGCATGACAGTCTTCACGGCGAGATCACGATCCGATCGGAGAGGTCGAGCAGGAGAAGGTCGGCTTCGACATGGCGGGCATCGCTGCCGGAGGCGACCACCCAGGCCACCAGGTCGGCAACAGACTCGGGTGGACCCACTACATCTCCGACGGTCTTTTCGAATTCAAGGTATGCGGATCCCCCCGACGTTTCCAGCCGACCTGCCGAATCCTTCGTCAGCACACCCGGTTCAGAGGCGTACACGAAACGCAGCGCGTGGGCCCGGTCGAGCGGCAGCGCAGTCGCAGTAGGAGCTCCCAACACGATGTCGGAAGCGATGCCGTATACGTCCACCGCGGCATGATGGAGAAGCCGATCGATCTTTGCATCGAGCAACGGCCCAACGTCGATCACGAACAGATCGCCGCCGGACTCGATCACATCGAGACTGAAGTACGAGTCGTCCAGCCCTGCCGCAGACAGAACCGGGTCGGCAAGAGCGTTGAGGGCAGACGCCACGTCGTCGGGCATGGCGCCGGGCCCGGTGACGAACCCGGTCATGACGAAACCACCGTCCGCGCCCAGCGATGATTTGCGACTGACGGAGAGCACTACTCCCCTACCACCCGATACGTAACCGTCGACGCTGTACTCGCTACCTGCAAGATGGCCCTCGACGAGGGCCGTTCCGTCCGAAGAAGCGACGCACGCTGCGGCCAGACGATCCCGTCCATCCGTGGTGTCTGCGTCGACGAAGGAGACCCCGACCGAGCCGACACCACCGCGGGCCGGCTTGACGATCGCGGCTCTGCACCTGGCCACGAACTCCTCGAGGTCGGCCGGGTCCGAGGTCACGATCCAGTCGGTGGTCGCCAGGCCGGCATCGTCGAGAGCGCACAACATCTCCGGCTTCGACCACATCCGATCGAGTGTCTCCGGCCGCAGCCCGCGCAAGCCAAACCTGTCGACAACAGCCGCGGTCGTGAGTAGCGCGCCCTCATACGACGAATACGTAAAGCACCCCGCCAGATTCCGCGGGTTTCCCTCGAGATGAGCAACCACCCCATCTGTGTCGTGGGTGCTCATGGCGATGAACTCGGTGGCGACGGCCTTGGCAGGAGCATCCGGATCGACATCAAAGACCACAGTGCTCAGTCCACGCTCGGAGGCGGCGTCGATGAACGGCAGTTGCGACCTCCCTCCCCCGATGACACACACCCACGCATCAGTCATCGCGCGGCACCCCCCTCAGGTCTGATGCAGGCAGAGTGGTTGGCGGGTTCTGACAACTCCCCCCTGGAGGGGGAGTCAAACGCCACAGGCGTTTGGTGAGGGGGATCTGGGATCGGACCCGGGGATTGACCGCGCTGGGCGGCTGAAGCATTGGCTTGGCGCGCCGAGTGCCCCCCACCAATCGGCCCCCGGCCGATTGACTCCCCCCAAAGGGGAGAGTGGTCAGACTCCAATCCTTCCCCCCTTGTGGGAGAAGTCCCGAGCGAGTCTGCGAGAAAGCAACCGGGAGGTTGCCAGCGACCGAGTCATCGAGGTTGCCAGGCATTGGGGGGTTCAAAGATGCCGTCACCGCCTGAGTTTGGTCCCCCAAACTCACAAGCAACCGAGAGGTTGCCAGCGACCGAGAGGTTGCCAGCGACCGAGTCATCGAGGTTGCCGCTTGCGTCCAACCAGAACGATCTCGCGACCAAGCCCCAGCTCTGCCAAGCGCCGATACAGCTCCCGTTTGAGATCGTTGCGGCCCCCGGACGCCAGATTGAACTCCAAGGCCTTGCGTTTGCCGTGGGAGATGCGACCCAACTCATCGTTGCCGATGTAGTTGTCCCCCATGAGCAGAAACATGTCGATCGGGAAAGTTGCCTCAGTGTGGATCACATCGAACCCGCACCTCTCAAACAACCCGGCGAGCGACTCGAAATCGAAGTAGTTGAGGTGGTGGTGAGTGATCCACCACGGATCGAATCCCATCGAGTCCCGCAACACCTTTTGGAAGGGATTGAAGTCGTTGGGGACGACGACGCACAGCATGCCGTCGTCGTTCAGGTGACCGTGAATCAGAGAAAGGAATGCAGCCGGGTCGGGGATGTGCTCCAGCACTTCGCTCATGTTGATGGCGTCGAATTGCCCTAGGCCAGGGGCGGTTTCGCTCGAGTAGAACGCACTCTCCACGTCGAGTCCGAGACCCCGACTGTGTTCGGCGGCTTGTTGGGACGGTTCGATACCCCGAACATCCCAGCCCCGCTCCTTGCCGTGCAGCAAGAAGAATCCCGGTCCCGACCCGATGTCGAGCAGGGCGCGTCGGTCTGTTCCGAGATTCTCCTCGAGGATGTCGTATCGATCTCCGTAGGCGAGGTTCCACCATTCCAGGTCCTCACGATGACGATCGAAGTAGTGCGGCTTCTCGTCGGCGTAATACTCGGACTCGTAGGCCGCGGCCAACTCCTCATCCGTGGGGATCGGAACGAGGTGTTTGAACCCACAGACAGCGCACTCGATGACCTGATTGCCGTTGTACGTCTGCACGACTGCACCGGCGTGCTCGGTTCCGGCCGCATCCGGCCAGGATTTGATCTCCTGACTCACTGTCTACTCCTTGGTGAGCCGATGGAAGCCGGAGTGGGCTACCGGCGTCTCGAGAAGATCGGCATCCGATAGTCCTGCCAATTGGGAGAAGACGTCGTCGGCCGCAGCCTTGTAGGCGTCCAATTCCGCCTGACCGTGAGCCAACGACGGCTTGAACTGACGAAAACCCAGGAACCCACGTATCAGCATCTCGATGGTGAACCGGGTGTTGAGTTCCAACGCTTTGCCGTGCTCGAAGGCAAAGCCCGGCAGGGTGGGGAGCCCCGAGATCGAGATCTCCATGCCGGAAGCGGCTGCGGAGTCACGCCAGATCTGTTTCACCTGCTCGCCGGAGTCGATCAGATGGTCGGCAGCGTTGCAGCGCTGGTATTTGGCGAGCGTTGCCAGCGCAGCGGCGGGCCCGATCCTGTCGGTCCAGTTGGTGCTCGAAATGAATGTCGTCTGGGCAGCCTGCATCACTTGCTCGGTTCCAACCACAGCGGCCATCGAGTATCCGTTGGCCATCGACTTGGCGAAGACCGCCATGTCCGGATGAACCCCGTAACGACGGTGGATCCCTCCGGCACACATGCGATACCCGCTCGTGATCTCGTCGAATAGGAGCACGGCTCCGATCTCGGTGGCAATGTCGCGCAGAGTCTTCAAGTACTCGTCGGGAGCTTCCTCCCCCCGCGCCGGCTCGATGATGATCGCGGCGATCTCGCGTTCTTTCCCCTTGATCGTCTCGCGGAGCGACTCGATGTCGTTGACGTGGAAGGGGATCGCGGTGCCGGCCAGCCCGCGGGGGACGCCATTCGGTTCCAACCCCGGCAACAGCTGGCCGTCGAGGCCGTCTCCGTCCGCCAGATTGGCAGCCAGATACCAATCGTTCCAGCCGTGATACCCACTAAAGAGCACGACATCGCGCTTGGTGTGAGCGCGAGCAACACGAACCGCCAGCCCCATCGCCTCCCCACCGCTGCGGGCATACCTCACCATGTCGAACCAGGGGTGCAGTTCGATCAGTGCCTCGGCCAGTTCTACCTCTTCGGGACAGTTGAGCGAGCTCATCACCCCCCGACCAATGGCCTCAGTGACGGCCGCATCGATTTCATCGTCGGCGTAGCCGATGATGCACGCCCCAACACCCATGATCGACATGTCGATGAACTCGCGGTCGTCGAGGTCCCACACCCGGCACCCTTTGGCCTTCGAGTAGTACGACGGCCACACGTCGGGGGCAAACATCTCGGGGCGTTTGGTCAGCAGCTGGGTACCGCCGGGCATGAGAGCCTTCGCCCGTCGGTAGAGCTCGACACCCGTGCTCCCCATCAGCTCGGACAGTTCGCTCACGTGATCACCTCGTCGTTCTCCAACGAGGTCATGTACCCCTCGTTGCGGATCACATTGTTGTTGATCGCCATGAGTTCGGGGTGCCGCTCGAGAAGCTCGATGACTTCGCCGCTGAGAAAGGGATCGCCGGGCCGATACAGGGCGTCGAAGATCGCCGTGAGTAGCTGGTAGTCCTCGGGCATATCAAGCGTCCAGCGATGATGCGCCTGACCGTGGAAGAGCTCGACGCCACCGTTGGAAAACAGATCCGGATGGTTCTGGATGTATGGCCCTACGTGCTCCCGTTCGGAGGCAAGTGTCGCCTCCTGCCACGCTCGATCGAGTCCGCTCCGAGAGAACACCGTGCAGTCGAGGCCGTCGGGAAACTCTCCGGCCAAGCCATACAGGTCATATTCGCCGGCAAAGAATCCGACGACCACCTGATCCACCACCACGGGGTCGATGGCGGGGCAGTCGGCGGTGATCCTGACGATCGGGTCGGCGTCGAATGCCTCTGCAGCCCGGTGATAGCGGTCGAGAACGTCGTCCTCACTCCCCCGGAACACCGGGACACCAGAGTGGTCACAGAAGTCGGCGATAGCGTCGTCGGCCGGCTCGGTCGTGGTCGCGACAACGGTCGATTCAAGGGCCTTGCAGTGCGACAGACGCTCCACGACATGTCCCAGCGCCGGTACGCCCGCCAATGGCATCAGCACCTTCCCCGGCAGTCGGGTCGATCCCATGCGGGCCTGAACGATGGCAATTGGGTTCACGAGAGCTTCCAGCGCGACGGGTTGATCAGATCGAGGTCGTGACTCGCCAGCGTATCCGGCGCAGGCGCTACCTGGATGTCGGCGACCGCGAGGATCTCCTCCAGGTGTTCGGCACTGTCGACCCCCACGACTACCCGATCAATCCCCGGCTGTGCCAGAACGAATCCGAGGCTCGCCTGGAGTGGGGAGAAGGACGCCAACTCACACCATCTCATCCACTCCGCCAGCGACGCGGACCACCGGTCGAAGTAGGCGGGGGGCTCATCCATCAGCAGTAGACCCTGTAGGAAGACGGATCGCGCATGGACCTCGACACCGTTCTCGGTGAGGCTTCCCAGCCAACCCGAAGCGATCAGGCGACGATCGAGGACGTTGCAGGGTGCCTGGACCATGTCGAAGTCTGGGACCCACACAGCGTCGAGTTCGTCGGGTCCGTAGACCGAGATACCGATCTTGTGAACCAACCCCTGATCGCGGACCGCCACGATCCCTGCAAGCAACGCAGCGCCGCGGTCTCCGGCCAGTTCGAGTGGTCGATGCATCAGCAAACCGTGGAGATGGTCGACACCGAGCCGCTCCA
>JAJCYA010000035.1 GCA_029263095.1 Acidimicrobiia bacterium
GACGCTGCGACTCATCCAAGGCGTGGTCTGGTTCATCGACCGGCTCCTGTAGCATTCCCCGGCCACGGGCTGTGGCGCAGCTTGGTTAGCGCGCTTGACTGGGGGTCAAGAGGTCGCCGGTTCAAATCCGGCCAGCCCGACCAAACCCTCCCACCACGTCTCCCTCCAGTCGACCCTCAACGGCTTTCGGGACCTCACGGCCCCGACACCGACTCGACAGCCCCTCGCCCAACTCGGGCAACCAGGTAGGTCGCCGGTTCAAATCCGGCCAGCCCGACCAAACCCTCCCACCACGTCTCCCTCCAGTCGACCCTCGACGGCTTTCGGGACCTCACGGCCCCGACACCGACTCGACAGCCCCTCGCCCAACTCGGGCAACCAGGTAGGTCGCCGGTTCAAATCCGGCCAGCCCGACCATATCGTCCGACCAATTCGTTCTCTCACGTCTCCCTCCGGTCGCCGATCAGGATCCGCCCGGCGCTCCATCACTCGCCCGTCTACCTTTGCTAGCTTCGGTGGAGTATGAACGGGCACAAGGTCGGAGCGCGGGTCGTCATGGCTTCGGCAGCGATTGTCATCCTCGGCTCATTCCTGCCATGGCTGGTGGTGCTCCAAACCAGCCTCGCCGGTACGGATACCAGAGATGGGCTCTTCACCGTAGGCGTCGGTTTCGCCATGATCCTCGGCACAGCCACAGTGGCGAATGCTCGCAATGTGCATTTGAAGTGGACTCCCTCATATCGCGCGTCGTCGTTTCCCGCGTGGACGCTGTGGGTCGTGTGGGCCTTCGGCGCCTTGGTGACCGGGGCGCGAGTTGTCGACCTCCGCGGCGACATAGAGGCGGTGCGACTGGGGTACATCGGAATCGGCTTGTGGCTGGTAGGAGCAGCCTTCGTCACGGCCTTCTGGGGTCTGTTCCTTCTGCTCGGTCCGACAAAGAATCCTGGGGTGGGCGAGCAGCATCATGGCTCAGCGACAAACTGACACTCGCTGATCACCAAAGACGCGAACCGCCGGCTCGGATTCTCTACCATCGCACGCAGCCAACCAGGAGTTGACAATGCGGCACCGCCTCGCCTTTTCGGTACTCGTACTCGCTCTCGTGGCGACCGCTTGCAGCGGCGACACTTCGGTGTTCGAACTCGGCGTCGGAGACTGCTTCAACGATCAGGAGGACCTGACGCAGGCAGAGGTATCGAGCGTCGAGACCGTCGACTGCTCCGAGCCGCACGACAATGAGATCTATTACGAGTACTCGATGACGGATGCGGTGTTTCCCGGCAACGATCCGGCCCTCCAAGCAGCATCCCTGAGATGCTTGGACCAGTTCGACGCCTTTGTCGGTATCGATTATCTCGACAGCGCTCTCGATCTGTTTCCGATAACCCCAACGACCGAGTCGTGGGCCGAAGGCGACCGCGTCGTCTACTGCGCTCTCTATGCGCTCGATCTTTCACGGCTCACGGGGTCTATGCGGGGCAGCGGCCGCTAAGTCGGCCGAGGGGGTCGATGATCCGCAACTTCGCCGCTGCGTTGGCTCTCGCGGTACTGGCTGTAGGGGCATGCAGCGGTGGAATCTCCACGCCGACGGAACCGGCACTCCTACCGCCGCACGAAAGGGATGATCTGGCCGCCCTGTTCGACCCGATGGTGGAATCACTCGGGTACCAGGTCACCCGCGCTTCTCTCATAGACCGCTCTACCTATCAAGTCGATGCGGATGGCGGCCACCTCGCCATCTACGTGGCACCCACGGCCGATGTCTCTTCCGATCAGTTCGCCATGGACTTCCCGCTGCTGACGAGTGTGTTCCTACCGTTCGTATTCGACCAATGGCCCGAACTCGATTCCTTCGACCTCTGCCAGGAACCGTTCAACTCAACCGACGACACACCGCCCTCGCTGACGGTCATCGATCTGACGCGCGACGCCGCAGCCGCCGTTGCCTGGGGAGAGCTGGGCCTGACTGAGATCATCGCTCTCGATTCGCGACAGGGGATCTCGATCTGGGCTCGAATGGAGGTACGCAACTCCGCCACCTGGAGTGAAGCTGCCGGACTCTGATCATCTACAGTCGGACACATGGGAATCGCTCAGATCTCTCACGTTCGTATCAACTGGGCACATGTCCACGATCCCGACACGCGAATCCAGCTTCTCGAGGAGCAATCATGAGACTGACCGCCGCCTTCCTGGCGGATGCTGCCCAGGTGACCGCAGGGAAGCTATACGTGCTCGGCGGCGCCTTCGACACAATCACCGCTCGGAGCTTCCCCGCGATCCATCGCAGTCTGGCAGTGGTCCTCGTTGCGGAGGTTGGGCCGGGTGATCGCAATCGGGATCTCGAGATCCGAATCAGATTGCTCGATGAGGACGGCGCCGAACTCGGCATCGAATCGCAGGGAAACTTGCGGGTTGGCGCACCGTCGGCTCTCCCGGCTGGTGCCTCGAGCCTCGTGCCTCTCGTGAGTGCATTCGGCAATGTGCGGTTCCCGTCCCCCGGTGGCTACGTCTTCGACGTCTCGCACGATGACGGTGAGCTGGGGCGCGTCCCCTTCCGCATCAGGCAGGCCCAGTGATCTTCACCATCCCAAACGTCATCTCGATCATCCGGATCGGGATGGTTCCGGTCTTCGTATGGCTCCTGCTGGGACGAGACGACCCCACAAGTGCCGGTTGGCTGCTCGCCGCAATAGGCGCCACAGATTGGATCGACGGGTTCCTGGCTCGCAAACTCGGCCAGGTATCGGAGATCGGCAAGTTCTTGGATCCAGCAGCAGACCGGCTCGCGGTCGCTGCAGCGGTCATCGGTGGTTGGATTTCGGGCGATCTGCCCTGGCAGATCTCGCTCGCCATCATCGTCAGAGAGGTAGTAGTCGCACTGGGAGCTCTCATCGTTGGCGTCGGCGCGCGATCGAAGATCGACGTTAGATATATCGGCAAGGTGGCAACGCTCGGGATCTACTTTGCGATCCCCTTCTTCCTCGTTGGGCGGGGGACAGATACGACCTGGCTGGAGTGGGCCGCTTGGATCGTGGTGATTCCGAGCCTGATCCTCTACTACGTCGTCGCCGTTCAGTATGTCGGCGACATGCGCCGCGCCCTGCGGGCCGACGAGGCAGTATCCTCCGGCGCCTAATCGATGAGGAGCCCGCGGTGAACATTCCCGAAGATCGTCGCTACACCGATCAACATGAATGGGTCATGGAGACCGACGGGGGAGTGCGGATCGGGATCACCGACTATGCCCAGGACGCGCTTGGTGACGTGGTCTTCATCGATCTTCCCGAAGTCGGGCGCCAGGTTGCCGCAGACGAGACCATCGCAGAGATCGAATCGACAAAGTCGGTGGCAGAGATCTACGCACCACTCGCCGGGACGATCACCGAGGTCAACACCGCACTGGCTGAGACTCCCGAGCTCATCAATTCAGACCCGTACGTCGCAGCCTGGTTCGTCCTCATCAACCCCGCGGACGAAGGTGTGTTCGAGCGATTGCTCGATGCCAATGGGTACCGCGCCATCACGGAATAGCACCCTCGACCTGAGGTCGAAGCATCAGGGCGCCAGACGGGTAGAATCGCCTCTGTGAGCGACGAATTCGCCGACGAGCGACACGACGACGACCCCACCGAGACAATCGATCCGGTGGCCGAAGCGCGCACGCTGCGAGAACGCGAAGCCGCTGCGGGGATACCCGGCTTCTCCGGCTTTGCACTCATCGTGGCGTCCGGTCCGCGTCGTGGCCTGCATTGGTCGCTGGCCGACGGATCGACCAAGGTCGGACGAGACCCCGACGACGGGATCTTCCTCGACGACGTCACAGTGTCGCGACATCACGCCGAGTTCGAAGCCGACGGCGACACCCTGCTTGTGCGCGACCTCGGGTCCACCAATGGAACGTACGTCAACGGATCTCGGGCCGACGAGTCCGACCTCCAGTCGGGTGATGAGGTCATCATCGGTAGGTTCCACCTCGTTGTGGCGCGCGGGGCATGACGTCGGCTGGGCACCTCAAGATTGGAGCGGTCGTCGAAGCCCTGATCGAGGAGTTTCCCGACATCTCGGTCTCGAAGGTCCGGTTCCTCGAAGGTGAGGGGCTGATCCATCCGCAGCGGACCCAATCCGGCTATCGCCAGTTCAGCAACGCCGATGTTGATCAAATCCGTTACATCCTCCGACAGCAGCGAGACCACTTCCTGCCGCTCAAGGTGATCAAGGACAAGTTGATCGAATGGGACCGCGGCGTCGAACCGACATCGGCACCTCGGGGTGGGCCGCCACCCGAAACGTACTTTGCAGCCTCAACCGTGCGGCTCAGCAGCGACGAACTCGCCCAAACCGTCGGAGTACCGGCACGATTGGTGCAGGATCTTGTCGGACATGGTCTGCTGCAACCCGATATCGATGCCACCGGCCTGGAAACCTATGGCGAAGACTCCGTCGTCATCGTCAGGGCCGCGCAGCGGCTTGTCAGCCATGGTTTGGAGGCGCGGCACCTGCGATCGATACGCCTCGCGGCCAATCGTGAGATCGACCTCTTTCGCCAGCTCACCGGGCCCCTTCTGCGACACCCCAGTCCTGCCAACACTCAGCGGGCCGCCGCGGTTCTGGCCGATGTGGCACAAGCGGCGCGTGAGCTCCAAGAGACGATGGTGAGGAGCGAGCTGCGTACGCTGCTCGGACGCTGATCGAAGGCACACTGTGATCTCCGCTCTCGCCCTCACACTCGCGATCGCCATACCCGGCTTCTCCGATGCTGCCTCGCTCAAACCCCTTCGGCTTCCGATGCCACCTATCAAGAGCTTCCCTGCTCCGGCTCCGCCTCTGATCGACGCCGCCGCGTGGATGATCTGGTCCGAGCGCGAAGATGCCGAACTCGGTTCGCTCGATCCGGATACGCCGCGCCCGTTTGCCTCGATCACCAAACTGATGACGGCGATTCTCACCGTGGAAGCAGTTGAGCTCTCCGAGGAAGTGACAATCAGCGCCATCGCGGCCGCCACCCCGATCGGATACGACGGCCAACCGGAGGTCCTGTTCGGCGAGGTCTGGCTCGTCTACGACCTGCTCACCAACATCCTCGTCCAGTCCGGAAACGACGCCGCGGTCGCTCTGGCCGAGCATGTTGCGAGCGACACGGCCACGTTTGTCGAGCAGATGAACGCCAAGGGCGCCGAGATCGGAATGACGAATTCGGTCTTCAAGACACCCAACGGTCTCGACGTTCCTGGTCATGTCTCTACTCCGCGCGATCTCATGGCGCTGGGGATGTACTCGCTCCAGTTCGAGGATCTCCGACACATCATGCGGCTGACGGCCGTTCGTTGGGAGCGGGACAATCGAGTGATAGAGATCACATCTACCAATCGCCTCCTGGGGCTGTTCCCCGGGTATTCCGGACTCAAGACGGGCGACACCGCAGCCGCGGGACAGGTGCTGCTCTCCTACGTTGACACGGGACCCAATGGACTGGTCGCGGTGGTTCTCGGTTCGTCGGGACGACGAATCGCAACTCGTGAGTTGCTGGCTTGGGGGCTGACGGCAATGGGGCCGCGCGACCACTTCTATTCCGCTGCGGCTGGAACCGAACTTGCCCGCTCCTTCCCTGATTGGTATCAGACCCGCATGAATGCGCCTCAGCCGCTCAACCCCGGGCCGCGCGATCCGAGCGAACCCACCCCGCTCACCGAAGCGCTCGGCGAGGCATACAGAAACCTGCTCCCATCGATTCTCGGAGGAGATCGATGAGCATCCTCACTGAAGTTGTCACCGCCGAAGCCATAGCCGCTCGGGTGGCTGAGCTCGGCGCCCAGATCACCAAGGACTACGAAGGCAAGGATCCCGTCCTGCTTGGTGTTCTCAACGGCGCGGTCCCTTTCCTTGCCGATCTCTCGCGGCACCTCCCGCCGAATATCGAGATCGATTTCCTGAGCCTGACCCGTTTCGGAGCAGAAGGTCGGGTCGGCATCAAGGTGGACTCGGCGACCTCGATATCCGGTCGGGACGTCATCGTGGTCGAGGACATCGTCGATACGGGCTTGACGCTTTCGTACCTGCTCGGTCTCCTCGAGACCCGATCCCCGGCCTCGATCGCCACCGCCACCCTCATCGACAAGACCACGCGTCGGATTGTGGAAGTAGCCCTTGACTATCGCGGTTTTGAGGTGGGCGACGAGTTTCTTCTTGGATACGGACTCGATTGGGAGGGCCGGTACCGCAATCTCACGAGTCTGTGGGCAGTGCTCGATCTCGCTGCCTTCCAGGAAGACCCGGATCTACTGAGCCAAGAGGTGTTCGCAGGGGCCGCTGATAGGCTGGATCCATGAGCAACGAAGGTGTGCCCCTCGAGCTGGTTGGGGTGCGGATCGAGCTGCCGAGCAATACGCCAATCGTTTTGCTGCGGGAACTCGGTGGCGACAGGTATCTCCCAATATGGATTGGCGCCGGGGAGGCGACTGCAATCGCTCTTGCTCTCGAGGGAGTGGAACCGCAGCGGCCGCTCACTCATGATCTGCTCGCCACCATCGTCAGCCGCCTCGACGCCATCGTCGACAGGGTGGTGGTCACCGAACTGCGAGATGGCATCTATTACGCAGATCTCGTGCTGACCCGGGACGACTCTGAGATCTTGCTCTCATCAAGACCTTCAGATGCCATCGCCCTGGCGGCTCGCACCGATGCTCCGATCTCAGTGGTCCCGGGAGTGCTTGATGAGGCAGGAGTGGAAATCCGAGACGAGGAGGAGGAGGACGCTGTGGCTAGATTCCGCTCCTTCCTCGACTCTGTCGATCCCGAGGACTTCGACCAAACCGGTCATAACCACCCCGGATGAGCAGGGAGCGCCGCCTGGCGGCATCGCTCGCAATCCTGGCCCTGATTACGCTCGGCGGAGCGGTCGGCTTCTCGATTCTCGAAGATGCATCGTTTGGGGATGCTCTCTATATGACCGTGCTCACCATCTCGACGGTGGGTTTCAACGAAGTCTTCCCACTGGGTACCGGGGGCAGGATCCTCACCACCGGACTCATCGTGGTTGGCGTCGGAGCCGCTCTCTACACTGCGGGAACCGCCCTCGAGATAGCGCTCGAGCGCTTCCTGGGTGGAGAGATTCGACGGAGACGCATGGCACGCGAGATAGACACCCTTGAACAACACGTGATCGTTGCCGGTTTCGGCCGGGTGGGGTCACACACCTGGGAGGCACTGCAATCCGAGGGCGTTCCCACCGCGGTGATCGAAGCAGAACCCGACGCCGTTGAGGCCGCGTTTCAAGCCGGTGCGCTTGTCATCGAAGGCGATGCAACCCGCAACGAGGTGCTCGAGGCAGCCGGGATTGCCAGAGCGCGGTCATTGATCGCTTGCGTGCGCGAGGACAGCGACAATCTCGTGATCGTCCTGTCTGCCAAGAGCCGGCGCCAGGATCTGACGGTGATAGCGCGAGCCAGTGAACTCGAAGCCCGAGAGAAGCTGCGGCTTGCCGGGGCCGATCGTGTTGTGTCACCGCAGCTGGTGGGCGCCCACCGTCTCGCGGCCCTCGCCGCCGAGCCACATCTCGACGAGTTCGTCGATGTCATCCTGCACGGAAAGCTCGTAGAACTCCGCATTGAGGGCTTCGAGGTGGGGGAGCGATCGGTGCTCTCCCAGCAGCTGCTGAGCGAGGCCGACATCCGCGGTCTGAGCGGTGCTCAGGTGCTCGCTCTGGAGTCACCCGGGGGCGACATCGAATTCAATCCCGGCCCCGATGCGGTGATCCGACCGGGCCACACGCTCATCGCCATCGGCTCGAGCGAACAGGTAGAGCGGTTGCGTGGCGTTGCCCGCGGCTAACGAACTCTGCGCCCGCGGCGCACTGCTTTGCGTGAGTAGGTATGGAGTTGTCCACAGGGGTTGTTGACAACTCCATACCGATCTTTCTAACTTCATGTCGGTAGTTCTCGGACGGGAATTACCGTGGTGTAAGCTCTTGGACTCTGGGGAGAGGTGAGGCACGTGTCGAATGACACAGCAGACGACACAGCAGGCGACGCAGCGATCGGCACAGCAAGTGGCACAGCAAGCGACGTAACAACCATCGGTGGGGCCGATGGACAGGGCTTCCGCGCACCACAGGTGTGCAAGATCGTCGGGATCACATACCGTCAGCTCGATTACTGGGCTCGGACCGACCTACTAGTCCCTTCGCTGCAAACCGCTCAGGGGTCGGGGTCGCAGCGTTTGTACTCCTTCCAAGATGTAGTCCAACTGCGAGTCGTAAAACGCCTCCTCGACGCCGGCATGAGCCTCAAGAAGATCCGGACGGCGATGGACCTGCTGCGTGAGCAGTTGCAGAGCGACAGCCCGTTGTCCGACGTGACCCTGCTGAGCAACGGCACCACGATCTTTGCCGCCCACAGTGCCGACGAGGTGGTGGACGTGTTCCGCCATGGGCAAGGCGTATTCGGAATCGCAGTGGGCCCGGTGCAAGCCGAGATCGAGGGCGAAATCCACCGACTTTTCCCTGACGAGGGGGAGAATGCTGGCGTGATCGAGCTGGCACCCGCTCGCATGGAGGCCTAAACCTGACCGTCGATTTCCAGACCGCTGCAGACAGCGTCGCTTTTGCCCACGACAGCGAGCGTCAGTTTGCCCGACTCCTCGACTTCTACGGTCTGGCGTGGGAGTACGAACCCACCGCGTTCGCCATCGAGTTCGACGACGATGGCGAACCGACTTCCAGCTTCACGCCCGACTTCTACCTCCCGGACGAGGATCTGTACATCGAGATCACGACGATGAACCAGAAGCTGGTCACCAAGAAGAACCGCAAGATCCGGCTCCTGAAGGAGACCCACCCGTTGATCGACTGCAAGATCTTCTATCAGCGTGATTACCTCCATCTGCTGATCAAGTACGGCCTCGAGGCTCCCGATCACCTCGACGATCAGCCAGCTCCCACCAGAATCCCGGGACCCGTGCAGGTGATCAATTTGGGAGAATCCGAAGCTTCCTGAAGACACGGCGGGCGATCCAAGCGAGCGGCACGTACCTCTCATCGGTCTTCTAGCATTCCGTTCGTGACCGAGTCCAGATCACCGTTGCACGCCGCCCACGAACGCCTCGGGGCTCGGTTTACATCCTTTGGCGGCTGGGAGATGCCACTCCAGTACGAGGGCACGCTGGCCGAGCACCGGGTGGTCCGCTCCGGGTGCGGAATCTTCGACGTTTCCCACCTCGGTCGCTTTGAGCTCGCTGGAACCGGGGCCGATGAACTGATCTCACGTCTCTTGTGCAACGACCCGGCCCGCATTGACCCGGGTCGCGCCCAGTACACGATGATGCTGACGCCGCAGGGGGGAATCATCGACGACATCATCATCTGGTGGCTCGAAGACGAGCGCTTCATCGTTCTGCCCAACGGTGCCAACCACGACACAGTGATGGGGACCTTCGCCGAAGAGTCGGCGTCCGATGTTTCCGTGATCGACCTGCGCGGTGAATCGGCCTTGCTGGCAATCCAAGGGCCGGAGGCGCCCGCAATGATCGAGGCAGTACTCGGGTCTAAACCGGGCAGGTTCCGACTCCTCGACAACCTGGGTCCGGCCGGTTCCGTGATTGCAGCAGGCACCGGCTACACCGGCGAGCGTGGCGCCGAGATCATGGTGACGGCCGACGCCGGTGAAGAGGTTCTCGATCGGTTCCTCGAGGAGGGAGCGATCCCGGCCGGGTTGGGAGCTCGGGACACTTTGAGACTCGAAATGGGGTACCCGCTGTGGGGGCAGGATCTCGACACCACCGTGACACCCCTAGAAGCCGGACTCGGCTGGGTTGTCGGGTGGGATCACGACTTCGTCGGCAAGGAAGCTCTCGTCTCCCAGCGCGATTCGGGTGTCCCGAAGCAGCTGACCAGCTTCCGATTCGATGGCCGCACTATTCCGCGCCACGGCAACAAGATGCGCTCAGGCGACTCCGAAGGAGTCGTCGCCAGTGGCAATTTCAGCCCCGGTCTCGAGGCAGGCATCGGCATGGGCTACCTGACCCCGCCACCGTCCGGCGACTCCGAGACGCTGGACGTCGAAATCCGCGGCGTTTGGCGCACGGCATCGATCGTCGACCCCCCGTTCATCCGGAACTGACATGGACTTCACTCCACATACGTCCGGTGACACGCAACGGATGTTGGCACATCTCGGTCTCGCCGAGATCTCGGATCTCTTTGCCCATCTCCCGGACGAGGTCCGACCCGCCGCTCCGCTCGACCTTCCCGAGGCGCTCTCGGAGATGGAGGTCATGTCCCACATCGACGCCCTCGGAAAGCGCAATCGGTCCGGATTGCTGACCTTCGCCGGAGGTGGGATCTACGACCACTATCTGCCGCCCGTTGTACGCACGCTCACGATGCGGCCGGAGTTTGTGACGTCGTATACCCCGTACCAAAGCGAGCTCTCGCAGGGTGTACTCCAGCTCCTGTTCGAGTATCAATCGATGGTCGCCTCGCTCACCGGGCTCCCCGTTTCGAACTCGTCGCTGTACGACGGGCCGTCGAGCGGTCTCGAAGCGGTCAATCTCGCCGTCGCCCACAAGAAACGATCCGCCGTCTGGATTTCTCGAGGCGTGCATCCCCATACGCGCCAGATCATCGCCACATTTGCCCATGCCCGCGGTATCGAGGTCGTCGACCATCCCCTCGTCGGTGGCCGTACCGTCTGGGCACCGGAAGGCGTCTCGCAACCGGCGGCGATCGTCATGTCGCAGCCGAACTATCTCGGTGTGATCGAGGACTACGACGCTGCCCGAGCCGTGGCGACGGAGCAAGGAGCCCTCGCGATTGCAGAGGTCGATGCCATGACGCTCGGCATTCTGCGCACCCCTGGCGATGCCGGCTTCGACATCGCCTTCGCCGAGGGTCAGCCCTACGGAAACCCGATGTCGTTCGGCGGCCCGGTGTTGGGTATGTTCGCCGTTTCGAAGCCCTTGATGCGCAAGATCCCTGGTCGCCTCGTGGGTCGGACCACGGACACTGAGGGGCGTACGGCCTACACCCTTACGTTCCGAGCGCGGGAGCAGGACATCAGGCGCGAGAAGGCGTCGTCGAACATCTGCACGAATCAGTCGCTGAACGCCATCGCCGCCTCGATCCACCTTGCCTGGCTGGGTCCGGCGGGACTCAACGAAGTGGGCCATCAATCGGTTCAGAAGGCTCACTACCTCGCCAAGCGTCTCGAACAGCTCCGTGGGGTCAAAATGGCAACCCCCGGCGCTCCGTACGCGAGAGAATTCGCCATCCTGACCCCGGCAGATCCTCATCACGTCGTAGACCAAATGGCCGAGCGAGGGTACTTGGCCGGCATCCCTCTCTCCGACGACTACCCGGAATTCGCAGGCGGGCTGCTCGTCGCCGTCACTGAGAAGCGCACTGTGGATGAGCTCGACGGGTACGCAACCGCCCTCGAGGAGGTGCTGGCTGATGGTTGATGCCGCCGGCAAGGCCACTTCGATTCCTCTGGTTGGGGGAGGAGAGGAGCCGACGCTCGATCGCTTCTCGGTCGAGGGACGGAGAGCGTCCGGCTTTCCGCGGCTCGATGTCCCGTTGGGAGACATTTCACTCCCCGAATCCGCCGCGGCGCCACCTGCCCTCCCGCAGGTCTCCGAGCGAGATTTGGTTGCGCACGTGAATCGTCTTGCTCATCGCAATTTCGCCGTCGATCTCGGCGCGTACCCGCTCGGTTCTTGCACCATGAAGTACAACCCGAAGATCTGCGATTGGGCCGCCGAACATCCAGCCTTCAGCAACCTCCACCCCTCCTCCCCGCCGGGGATCACCCAGGGAGCGCTCGAGGTTATTCTCGAGATCGAGGCCATCTTGTGCGAGCTCACCGGCATGAGCAGAGCCACTTTCCAGCCACCGGCGGGCGCTGCAGGTGAGATGACGGGGCTGCTCATCATGCGGGCCTACCACGAGTCCAAGGGCCGCGACCCGGGGGCCGTCATCATCCCCGACTCCGCCCATGGGACCAATCCCGCCTCCGTGAGTTTGGCCGGCTATCAGGTCCGACAGGTTCCCAGCGATGATCGCGGCATGGTCGACCTCGACGCTCTCGCATCAGCCGTGGACGAGGACGTCGCCGGATTCATGCTCACCAACCCGAATACGCTCGGGCTCTTCGAGGAGGACATTGTCGCAATGGCCGACCTCATCCATGAGGTCGACGGTCTGGTCTATTACGACGGGGCCAACCTGAACGCCATCCTCGGCGTGGCGCGACCGGGCGACATGGGGTTCGACATCGTCCACTCCAACCTCCACAAGACCTTTGCGACCCCACACGGCGGTGGTGGACCCGGAGCGGGGCCTGTTGCTGTTACAGAGCACCTCGCCCCGTTCCTCCCGGGACCGATACCCGAGCGGGTCGGCGACGCCATCACCTGGCTTCAGCCGGAACGGTCGATCGGTCGCGTGCACGGCAACCACGGCAACTTCCTCGTCGTGCTCCGAGCGCTTACGTATATGCGGGCGCTGGGAGGGGAGGGCTTGAGAAGAGTCGCTGAGCGCTCGGTGCTCAACGCTCGCTACCTCGAGTCCCTCCTCAGCGACGATTACGAGATCCCCTATCCGGCGCCGTGTATGCATGAGTTCGTCGCCTCCGCCGCCGCACTCAAGCGAGCGACCGGGGTGCGAGCGATGGACGTGGCCAAGGCACTGATCGACTACGGCTTCCACGCTCCGACCATGTATTTCCCGCTGGTCGTCGAAGAGGCGCTCATGGTCGAACCCACCGAGACCGAATCTCCCGAAACGGTTGAGGCTCTTGCCGACGCATTCAATGAGATCGCCCAGAGCGCTCATACGGAGCCCCAGGAAGTCCAGGCCGCCCCACATCGCGCACCGATCACCAGAACCGACGACGCACTGGCGGCTCGACAGCCGGTGCTCACCTGGCATATGGCGGCCGAGGAGTGACTACCTCTCTCGGCATAGACGTTGGTGGATCGGGCATCAAGGGAGCGCTGGTCGACCTCGCCATCGGTGAGTTCGCCACAGAGCGGATCCGCATCCGAACGCCGCAGCCGGCCACACCTGATGCGGTCGCGGCGACGATCGCCGAGGTAGCAGCACAGACCGGATGGTCCGGCCCCAAGCTTGGATGCGCCCTGCCAGCCGTGGTCACCGCTGGAGTGGTGAGAACCGCCGCCAACATCGATGCCTCTTGGGTCGGCGTCGACGCATGTGCCCTCATCGCGTCTGCGGTTGGGACTCCCGTGACCCTTCTCAACGACGCCGACGCTGCCGGCCTCGCCGAAATGCGCTTCGGAGCGGGGCGTGGCGAAGAAGGCACCGTGCTCTTGCTGACCTTTGGTACTGGGATTGGAAGCGCTCTCTTCTCGGGCGGCTCGCTCGTACCGAACACCGAACTCGGACACCTCCAAATCGATGGTGTCGATGCGGAGTTGCGAGCTGCCGCTCGAATCCAGGAAGAGGAGCAGCTCACCTACCCCGAATGGACTTCTCGGGTCAACAAGTACCTGGCAGCCGTGGAGAGAATCCTCTGGCCCGATCTCATCGTGATCGGTGGCGGGATCAGCAAGGAGCACGCCGAGTTCCTCGGTATGCTCGAATCAAGGGCCCGAATCGTCCCCGCCACACTTCGCAACCAGGCTGGAATCATCGGAGCCGCACTGGCATGTCAGGAGGCCACATGACGTCGATCACCGGCACCCGGCCTGCGAGCGACGGCACCAATCTGGCCACGCGTCATTGGCCGGTCTCACACCCGCGAGCCGCGATCGTCTTGGTACACGGTCTGGCCGAGCACACAGGTCGATACGACCACGTGGGCGACCAGTTCGCGTCGCGCGGCTTCGACGTCCGCGGATCCGACCTCCGTGGTTTTGGTGGATCGGGCGGCGACCGAGCGTACATCGAGGACTTTTCGCAGTACACAGCCGATCTCGCCGACGATGTCATATCTGCCGGCGAGTCGGGCGCTCCCGTCGTCCTGCTTGGGCACTCGATGGGAGGATTGATCGCTTCCCTCTATGCGGTTGCTGATCAACCACAGCCGAATCTGCTGGTCTTGTCCGCTCCTGCGATCGGAGCTGAGCTTCCCAAGGCGAAGGCGGTCGCCGCCAAGGTCTTGGTCCGTGTTCTCCCCAGGTTGAAGGTGTCCAATGGTCTGAAGGGCGAACAGTTGAGTCATGACCCAACTGTGGGGGAGCGCTACTTCGCCGATCCGCTGGTGTTCCCCAAGTCGACGATAAGGCTTGGCGTCGCCCTCATGGATGCCATGGAGCGAGCCCAGACTTCGCTCGAACGGATCTCTCACCGAACCCTCGTCGTCCACGGCGGGTCCGACACGATCGTGGAGCCTCGCTTCTCGGAGAGTGTTGGCGCGATTCCGGGGGCAACCCGAGTGGTCTTCGAAGGTTTCAGACACGAGTCATTCAACGAAGAGGGCGGGGAGCTGGCGGTGAGGACTATCGCAGATTGGATCGACACACAGATCTAGGACCTTGTCGTCGCCCCCGACCCACACATTGACCAAGCTGCAATCCCGCTACTCGACAGATTCGTAGCCGGCAATCACCTTTGCCGCGACAAGGTCCTTCGTCGCCTGATCGCAGAAAGCCGAGTCAATGGCCTTCATCGTCACGACCTCGAGATCCTGAACGTCGAAGTCGTGATTCTCCACCGCAAAGAGGAACTCATCAGTGAGCGAGATCTGGCTCATGAGCCGATTGTCGGTGTTGAGAGTCACTGCGAATCCGGCTCGGTGGAGAAGCCCGAGCGGATGAGACGCCGAATCCTTGTACAAGCCGGTGTGGAGGTTGGACGTCGGACAGATCTCCAACGTGGTCCCCTCATCGAATACCGATTGCGCCACTATCCCAAGGCTCTGGGCTTCGCCTCCATCGACCTCTATGTCCTCCACCAGCCGCACCCCGTGCCCGAGGCGCTCGGCACCCGTCTCCATCGCCCCCGCGATGCTGGGGACTCCGTCGCCCTCACCAGCGTGAATGGTCAGGTGCAGCCCGCCCGCGACCGCCACGTCGCACGCCTCCCGATGGGTCGAGGCCGGGAATCCCGCTTCAGGTCCGGCGAGATCGAAGCCCACAACACCTTCGGCGGCGAATTCGGTGGCAGCTCGAGCCACCTCGACCGAATCCGAATGCTGGCGCATGGCATCGACGATCAGCCTGGTCGGCAACCCGAATGAGGATTCTCCTCTATGCATCCCGGCGAGCATGGCGGCGATCGCCTCGCTTCTATCGAGACCACGAGCGGAGCAAAGCGACGGTGCCATCCGAATCTCGGTGTAGACCACCCCATCGTTCGCAAGATCCTCCACTGCCTCGTAGGCGACGCGCTCGATCGCTTCGGCAGTTTGCATGACGCCAACGGTGTGCGTGAAGGCTTCGAGGTAGCGCTCCAACGACCCGGACCGACCCTGGAAGAACCATTCGGTCAGCTCCTCGAGGTTGTACGACGGAAGCCCGTCGTATCCGGTCGCCTTCGCCAACTCGAGCACCGTCTGCGGACGCAGACCGCCGTCCAGGTGGTCGTGGAGGAGGACTTTCGGGAGAGCTCTCAGGCCATCGATAGACATGAACCAAGAAGGCTAGTGCCCGTTCGGCAACCCTCTAGCCATCCGAGGAGGCCCGCAATACCGGCAGGATCTCGGCCATTGCTTCGCGCCACCACCGGCGCTCTACAACGTCCTCCCCAAAGAGCGAGCCATGCTGTACCTCGCCGGGCACGAAGCCGTTCGTCTCATAGAACCTCTCACCTTCGAGGTTGCCGAGCAGAACGTCGGCGGCGACCGGAATGTCGGGTGCCATCCCCCTCACTGCCGTCAGGAGGGCCGTTCCGACGCCACGCCGCCGCATTGATGGCTCGGTCGCGATCGCCCGTACGTGGATCGCCTCCGCTCCAACATCCCCATCGGCGAAGCCCGCGATCTCGTCCCAAGCCACGGCGACAAACACGCCTCCTCGCAGCAGGCGCCTGCCGAGAGCCGATGGGGAGAAGTCGCGCAGTACGAGGCGGCCGATTGTGTCGGGACGGACGAGGCCCTCGTAGGACACCCAATGGGCCTCCTCTGCGATCCGCCCGATCCCGAGCAGATCCGGCCGCGTGGCCTTGCGGATAATCATGCCGGGAAGCTACTCGACACCACCGTGACGCGTCGGTGGTCGAATCCGTACACTCAGATCGTGGAGCCAACGCTGATCGCCGCCGCCCTCGGTGCCCTCGCACTGGCGACCGCCTCCCTCTGGTGGAGAGCACGTCGGGACCGACGCAAGGAGCTCCAGCGCACAGCCGGGCTCCGAGCCGAGCTGGGCGCGGCGCGACAGGCGCTCGCATCGCTGAGAGTTGGCGAGCGCGAAGCTGCCTGGGCAGCCACGGCAGCCACGCAACGTCTCCACCGGAGCATGATCGAACTCGACAAGTCGAGCCACGACGTGGACCGGCTCCAAGGTGACCTCGACGACCTGCGAACGCGACTGGGAGCTGCGGATCGCGATTTGGACCGGCTTCGAGCCGACTTCAGCGAAGCCTCCACCCGTTGCACGATTCTCGAAGGGGATCTCGGCCGGTCGAGGGCCGAAGCCGCCGGAACCGCCACGCGACTCGACGAACTCGAGGGGATCGAACAACGTCTCTATTCGGTGGTGAGAGAGCGAGATCGTCTCAGCGCGGGCGTTCAACGGGGTGAGCAACTCGAAGCAGAATTAGCGGCACTGGGTCGGGTGTATCAGGAGCTCTCCGCGACGCGAGCGGAGAACGCGACTCTTAGGGCCCGTGTCACCGCAATCGCCACAAGCCTCCCAGATGACCATGAGATCGAGCATCTCGGAAGCGAGGTGGCTCACCTGCGATCGCAGTTGTCCGAGTCAGACCGGCGCGCCACAGATGCCCGCGAGGAACTGCAGTCGGCCAGAAGACAGGTGACCGACCTCCAAGCAGCGCTCTCGTCACGAGAGGTCGATGACAGGCTGGTCGCCTCTGAGGCGATGAAGCAGGATCTGGCACTGCAATTGGCTGCTCTGAGCGCGACCAGATCGGCAGAGCAGGCTGCGGCGACGGATCGAATCTCCCGTCTGGAGCGGCTGCACGGCACGATCGCGCAACGCGATGGCCAGATTGCTGCGCTCGAACAGCAGATCGTTGAAGCGAACACACCAGGACCCGGACCCGGTCCGGGCGGTACCGCAACCTATGCCGAGTGGGACAGCACGCTCCGAGAGCAGGTGGCGGCTTCCGTCCAGGCGGAGACCGGACGCCTCCGAGACCGTGTCGAGCACCTGCGGCTAGTCATCGCCGAAAAGGAGAGGCTCCTTCAGGAGTGGGTTCATGAGCAGAACGCGACTGGCCCCGGTCGAGTCTTCGCTCCCGTCACCGCAATCAAGGGGATTGGACCGGTGATAGCCGCCATTCTCGACGCCGAGGGGATCTCGTCGATTCCCGCAATCGCAGCGCTCTCGGACTCAGATATCGATCGTCTTGGGGAGAAGATGCCGGTGTATCCAGGTCGGATTCGGCGAGATGACTGGGTCGGCCAGGCGCGAGCCCTCGTAGGCTGAGGCCGATCCGCATGCTTTCGCCGGAATCCGGCCAACTTCTGGTAGCGATACCGGGGATGTTCGACCCGAACTTCGATGCCACGGTCGTATACCTGTTTGACACCACCGACGGCGCAGCCGGATTGGTGCTCAACCGGCCGACCGACATCCCGGTGCGCGATGTGATGCCTCAACTGTCTGAGTCGAGCGCGGAGCCGAAGCTCGTGTTTCACGGAGGTCCCGTTGCAGTTGAGCATGGTGTCATACTCGGGGCGAGCGACTCCGGCATCGCCGTGATCGACGCTGAGACGGCAGCCCTCGCTTCCCCCAAGACGATCCGACTGTTTGCCGGCCACGCAGGGTGGGAGACAGAGCAGCTGGAGAACGAGATCACCTCGGGCGGGTGGTTTGTCTTCTCAGGCACGGCAAACGATGTGCTGACCCCGGATCCGCTTGGCTTGTGGCGAGCGGTATTCGCTCGCCAACCGGGCGAGGTTCGCCGCTATCGGTCCTATCCCGATGACCCGGGTCTCAACTAGCGCCCCGCACGCCGGTGGCGCCTGCGAGCTGCGATGGCCTACTCAGCAGCGTCCTTGGCCACCGGGCGGTAGAACGTTGCCAGCTGCAGGAATGCCGCACCAAATCCGCCGGCTGCGATCAACGCACCAACGCCTTCGTCCAAGGAAGTAGCGATGTCCAGACCATCGTCAACCGACCATTCACCAGGGCCGATCAGCGCCAGGACGAATGCGGCCACGACAAGCACGAGAACGTATTCGTAGCCTTCATCAGGTCGTGCCGACACCCAAAACCCCGCGGCGCGATGTACCGTCCAAAAGGCAACGAACATCATCGAGACCAAGCCGGCCGCCGCGAACGCGGTAAGGAGGCCGATAGCCAGGCCGACCCCGATGGCAATCTCGGCGAATGTCATGAAGGCCCATTGCACTCCCGGGCTCTTGAACCCGATCGAGGCGGTCCAGCGGATCGTCTTCTCCCGGTTGAAGAAATGCTTGACTCCGTGAGCGATGAATACGATCCCGAGCGCCAGGCGAAGCGCCAGGAGTCCTGCATTGAGGGCGTCCGTCGACATGTGGGTCCTTTCGTCGTGCTGAATAGCCGAACGGTCGGGCAGGCGTCATTCTTCCCGAGTCCGCACCGGGAAGAACCCACACGTGCCGGCTGTTGGGCAAGGCGTACCACCGAGAGGACATGAGATGGCAACCGCCGACTTCCTGCCCGCGCTTCCAGAGGACTGGGAGCCGACACGTGCCACGCTGCACGCATACGCGCACGGTGTGGCCGCTTTGGCGCGCACCCACGCCCCGGCTCACCCCCAGTGGTGGCACGCCAGTCTCAAGGCAGACTCCACCGGTCTCGCCACCGAGCCAATCCCGCTCCCAGGTGGCGGAAGCCTCACAGCGCGTTTGGACTTCGAGCGACACGTCGCGCTCCTGGTACCCACGGAAGGTGCGTCAATAGAATTCGATATGACGGTTGGAGCTACCGGCACCGAATTCGCCGATCAGCTCATCGAAACGGCCGCAGGCTTCGGACTCGCAGGCGTATACGACCGAGAGAAGTTCGAAAACAACGAACCACGCACATACGACAGGTCTCACGCGTCGACGTTCTGGCAGGCCCTCTCCAACATCCACTCTGTCTTCGATGCCCACAGGCTGTCGCTGGAGGGCTCGGTCAGCCCCTTGCAGCTCTGGCCGCACGGTTTCGACCTGTCGTTCGAGTGGTTTGGTACCAAGGTCGAGACCCACAAGGAGAACGGCGAGATCCAGGAGTACCCCTCGCAGCTCAACCTGGGCTTCTACCCGGCCGGTGACGCGTATTTCTATTCGAATCCGTGGCCGTTCGACGAATCTCTGCCCGCCAATCAGCTCCCGCACGGCGCGGTTTGGAACACCGAAGGATGGCAGGGGACCAAGCTCAGCTACTCCGACCTCGTCGGAGACCCGGACGCCGCCACCAAGCTGAGCGAGTACGCAGCAGCTGTGTTCGAGGTCGCCAGCCCCACCCTGACCGCCTGACGCCGTCGGCCGGCAACGGTCTTGGGCACCGCGTGCCTCGCGGCAGCGATTGAGGGTGCTACTACCCGGCTTGTACAGGCACCGCTACCGGATTCTGTGGCGATTCCTGTAGAGCTGAACCGGGGGAGGGGCGACCGGGACGGGGATTCGAGCGTCGAGCAGCTAGCTTGACCGTCCGCTTGGTCATGATCCGGTATACCGAGAGGAACACGACCAGCAGCACCGCGATACGGGAGCCAACGATGTAGGGCTGGGTCCCGGCGTCGGTTCCAGCCGTGAGGCCATGCACGATCGACATCCAGAACACCAGATAGGACGAAAGGTGAACCCAGCGCCACAAACGGCGCGGCAGTCTCTTCTGGAGCAGTGAGGTCAGTTCGACGGCGCCAAGGAGGTACATGGCCACGACACCCCAAGCGACCGCCTGTGGCTGCCACTCTGATGCGAACGGCACCAGGATCTCACTCGGGCCGAACTCGACGTAGCTGTCGGCGACTAGAGCCGCGATATGTACGGCGGTGAAGATCACCGCGAGGCCGCCGAGGTGGCGGTGTAACGCCAGCAACCACTTCGGAGATGGTCGGCCCTGTAGCAGTCGAGTAGAGAACAGGAGTCCCCACACAACTGATGTGGTCACCAAGACCAGCGCCACGATGCCCGACGAACGGGCCGTGTACCAATAGATCTGTTCACTCATGCCGCGTACTCCTCCATTCCTCTGAGCAGATGAGTCACACCTGAGGCGTCGACCATCAGCGCAGAGGCATTTCGCAGAAGCCCGGTCGCTTCCTGTGGCGTCAATCCGGCGATTTGCTTGGTACAGACTTCGGCCCACCACGCATCGGCGGCCACCACCGAAAGGAGGCGGGCAACGGAGGGGTACGGAAGTCCGGTTACGGGATCGATCAAGTGATGCACCTCATCGTCTCCGAGTCTCCATGTCCGGCGCAGAGGGGTTGAGCTCGCGATGCCTGAGCCGCCCGGTACCAGAAGCTCGAGAACAGAACTCTCGGCAACGGCCGGCTCGGCGATGTCTATCCGCCATGCTCCGTCAACCGGGCCCTCGCCGGCGACCTTGAGGTCACCGCCTACATTGACCAGCACTCCTGCGACACCGGCAGTAACCAGAGCCTGGGACACCATGTCGGCGGCGAGGCCCTTCCCAATCCCACCAGGGTCGAGGTTGACGTGGGCAGGAACCATCACGGTCTCTCGGTCATGATCGACCACAACCCCCTCGCAACCATCGCCCGGGAAGGGCTCGAGAGTGCCCTCTCGGCTGAGACCTTCGGCAAAGGACCGGTCGTATCCGATCTTCTCCATGGCAGTGCCAACCGTCGGATCGAACCGACCCCCGGTCAACTCCCATGCCATGACCATTCGATCGACGAGGGCTCGTGTGGCGGCTCCCACGGGAACCGGCTCGCCCGCCGCGCTGTTGATGGCGCTGATCTCGCTGGTTGAAGCGAAACGGGTCCACAGGCCCTCCAGACGCCTCAGATGTCGCTGTGCCCTCTCGGCCAGGTCTGGCGGACCGCCGAGGATCAACACATGTCCTGCCGACCCCATGATCGGGAACCGAGCCTCTGTGAGCGCCGGAGCCGCAATCATCATCAGCTTCCTGACGACTTCGACTGGGCGGGAGCCGGTGCCGACGGCGCCGAGCCGGACGATTGTGTGGCGACCGACCTGGTTCGGACGATCGGAGCCGGGGCCTCCTGAATCACGATCTTGGACTCGCCCATCGAGCTCTGCAGCAGGATGTCGGGAGCGGTCGTCGGTACAACGACCCTCCTGATAATCGTGACCGGAGGAGAGGCAACTACCTCGACCCCCTCGAACGTACTAACCGAGTCCGCGCTCACGGCTGTGGCGTCGATAAGCCCGATCAATCCCAGCCCTGCGGCGACACTTGCTCCTGTCGCGAGCAGCCTTGTTGCAGTTCCTGTCGCTGGACGACGAGTTCGATCAGTCATCGTGATCGTCGTCGTCATCGTCGTCATCATGGTCGTCATGGTCGTCATGGTCGTCATGGTGGTGGTCGTCGTCGTGGTCGTCGTCGTGGTCGTCGTGACCGCCACCACCGGATTGGCTGGCGACCTGGGTCTGAGCCGGGGCTGCAACAGCAACGTCGACCCAGATGACCTCAGGCTCCACTTCCGACTGGACGATGATCTCGCGATCGACGCTGTACGTGCGAACCTCAGTCGTCGGCTCTGAGTTCGGATCCGCTACCGGATTGCCCGCCTCATCGACGTACTCGATTATCACCGTCGGCTCCACAGCTTCCGCGATCGTTGCGGTGGTTGCGGTCGTATCCGAAGACATCACGATCGGCTCCTGGGCCGCCACCAGCGCACTAGCGCCTCCTGCGACCACTAGAACCAGTGCGCCGGCTGCGGCGACTGCGCTCTTGGTGTCCATCTTCCTGCTCCTTTGGGTAGTCCTTCTGCGCAGAGCATGCCCGGCGGTCCCTTAACGGCGCCTTAGAGCCAACAAAGGCCAAACAGATCCTCAGATTCTTTGTCACACCCAAACGCGACACTGGAGCCGTGGCTGACGCGGCGACGATCCTGCATGCCGACCTCGATGCCTTCTACGCGTCCGTAGAGGTGCGGGACAATCCCCGGCTTCAAGGGCTGCCCGTGGCCGTCGGTGGGGGAGTGATCCTGGCGGCCACATACGAGGCGCGCCGCTTTGGGGTCCGGTCCGCTATGAGCGGAGTTGAGGCCCGGCGCCGCTGTCCCAACTTGAGGGTGGTTCCGGGTCGGTTCGAGGAATATGTCGCCACCAGCAAACGAGTCATAGAGATCTTCGAGCGCTACACCCCACTCGTCGAGCCGATCTCGATCGATGAGGCCTTCCTCGAGGTCGGGGGTTCGATAGGACTCTTCGGTCAACCCGATGCAATCGCACGCTCATTACGTTCGGCGGTGCGCGACGAGATCGGTCTACCGATCTCGGTCGGGGTTGCCACCACCAAGCACCTGGCCAAGATCGCCAGCCGGGTCGCCAAGCCCGACGGCCTAATCGTCGTACCCGCTGGGCGCGAGGACGACTTCCTCCACCCGCTGCCGGTGACCTACATATGGGGAGTGGGACCGGTGGGGGAGGAGCAATTGGCCCGGTACGGCATTCAAACGATTGGGCAACTTGCTGAGCTTCGCCCGACGACTCTCGCCGGGTGGCTCGGCCGACACTGGGGGCAGCATCTGTGGCACCTGGCCAACAACCGAGATTCACGACCGGTCGAGCGCTCGACCGGCAGAGGGTCGGTCGGAGCGCAGAGCGCCGGACGCGCCACCGATTTGGAGACGCGACACCGAACGCTCCTCTCCCTGGCAGATCGGATTGGCACCCGCCTCCGGCGCAAGGAACGGGCCGGACGCCGAATCACGGTGCGGGTTCGGTTCGATGACATGTCTGTCGTGTCCAGGGCGGTGACCCTGCCGGGACCGATCGCCCAGACCACCGCCATCCACCACCAAGCGACCGCTCTTGCCGATGCGCTCGTCGCCGAGCGGGGTGAGGGCAAGGGCGTGACCCTGGTCGGAATCTCTGTTTCGATTCTGCAGCGGGCACCCCACATCCAGATGGAGCTATCCCTTTCTGGCCTCCCAGAGGACGCGGTCGTCCGTGCGGGCTCCGTCGAGAACCTTCTGCATCACGATCTGGATGATGCAGTAGACCGGGCCCGACTTCGCTTCGGCCGCGGAGCCGTGAAGAGGGCCGCGGTGCTCGGGTCGGAGCCTGAGATCCGGTCACCAACCGACGAACTCGAGGCCAAGGACAGGTAGCGTCGCCCGATGCGGTTCAGCGTGTGGGTCAGCAGTGGTTACTCCTGGGAGGAGATTCTTGGCCTTTGCCGGCATATCGAATCCACCGGCTGGACCGGGATCTGGATCCCCGACCACTTCATGCCCCCGGAACGCGGGTATGGCAACGAACCCAACCCAGGCCACGACCCCGAACTGGATCCCGTGCTCGAGGGATGGAGCCTGATCGCTGCCTTGGCAGGTCTCATTCCCCGGGTCCGGCTGGGAGTCTTGGTGAGCGGAAACACGTACCGCCATCCGGCCGTCCTCGCCAAGATGGCTGCCACGATCGACCACATCTCAGGTGGACGCCATATCCTCGGCCTCGGCACCGGCTGGCAGGAAAACGAGCACCGACGCTACGGCATACATCTGCCGACCCCATCCGAACTCTCTGATCGGCTGGAAGAAGCGGCAGCGGTCATCAGCGGCCTGTTCTCTCCGGCTCGCCGAGTTTCGGTCGAAGGCGCCCACTATCAGCTGACGGAAGCGCCGCTCGAACCCAAGCCGATCCAGAATCCGATGCCGCTTCTCATCGGCGGGGAGGGGAGCGTCGGACTATGCGGACCGCAGCTCGGTACGCCACCCACTGGAATGCGTGGGGCCTCCCCGAGACAATGGCTCGGAAGCAGATGATCTTCGAACGGCACTGTCGTGAATCAGACCGGGATCCTGTCGAGGTCGCGGTTTCGGCCAACGCCTTCCTGATCGTGGAGGATGATGCCGATCGAGCGGCGGCGGCCCGAGACGCCATGGGGGAGCGGGGCGGGTTGGTGGGGACGCCTGACCAGATCCTCTCCCACGTGGCCTCCTACGCCGAGGCAGGTGTTGAAGAGTTGGTCATAGCCGGCTTCAACCACACGGCGCAAGGGCTGCCGGGGGAATTGCATCGTCTGAGCGAGATCCTCGCCCGCGGGTAGAGCCGGCGTCCGGGGCCCGGCAAACCTCAACGACGCCGGGCATGAAGGGGCGGTGCGTACCGGAAGCCCGTCAGAGCAGCGGCACGGTGCCGGCCTCGAGGAACTTCGTGATTCCCCAGCCCTTGGGGTCGGGACGCTTGGTCGTGGTGTTCTGTATGGCCTCCCACTGGATGCCCATCCTGAACCACGGATCACCCCCGCAGGTCGGGTCGGGGTCAAGCCCGCCGCCGCACAGAACCTTCGGGTTTCTCCACTCCAAGGTGGCACCGCATGTGATCCACGGCCCGTTGTAGTGCGCTCCGCATCTGGCCATCTGCACGTCCAGGGGCCTGCGAACCACCCCGTACACCTGGTTTGCCCCGTACAGGTCCACGTATTCGGGATCCACGATCTCGGCCCGCAATTCCAGGTACCCGCCTTGCGGGACCGGCCATCCACCGGTGTAACAGAGCACCCTGGACTCTGATAGAGGCGGAGCGTTGAGAATCTGGCCGTTGGGTTCCACATCCACATGGGGGATCCGGCCTTGCACGCGGGGGAGAGGCTGACCGGCTTCCGGACAGCCCGTCACCCTGAGCGCTCCCGGCGCGGCACCCCGAGCGTGCCCCAGCCAGTCCCATGAGACCACGAAATCCCAGCCGTCGGGTGTCTCCAACCGCCACCCCTCCACTCGCCCCTCCTTCTTCCACCAGACACAGAGCGTGTAGTACTCCGAGTGCCGGAGATTCAGATCCCACACCGAGTAGTAGCCATAGGAGCGATCCCAGGGAAAGTCGGGAGCGCCGACATCGGGCCAACTGCGAATCCTGCTCCGGGTTGCCTCGGAGCCGGACTTGGGACCAGGAACCGAGCAGTCCTGATACCCGCCGATCACCCAAACCTCGGACTCCTCGAGTGCCTGCTGAGGGACGATCACGTATGCCCTGTTCTGATCCTGCGGGTAGATGCGAACTTGCGGGCGCGTTCCCACGTCGTAGATGCCGATGAAGTCCAATTGCTCCTGGACCAACTCCTGCGGATACCCAGGGGCGGATGCTCGTGCCTGTATGAACAGAGTAAATGGGCCCTTGCGATCGGGGCCGCCCTCGGTCTTTCGGTCGAGTCGGAAACCGAGGCAGGTGTGGACCCCTGCCGCCACCGTCGGTTCGGTCGGCTGCCCCGCCTTGACCCTCTGCTCGTATGGAACCGCCTCCGAGTCGGATGATCGGAGACCCTGAGCGTTGGGCCCCTGCCAGTTCTCGGTGCTCAAACGCAGGTCAAGCCCCGTCAGTGGCTTGTTGCTGAGCACCAACAGCGACATAAAGGTCTCGGTCGGATAGCCCGGATCACAGCGCAACCCGGGATGGTCCGACTTCATCGTTTCCGGAATCACGTTGATCCGAAGCGGAGGCGGCATGGGTGTCTCGCCGGCAAACAGGACCGTGGCCCCGACACCGACGGGGCATCCCAGACTCGGGTCCTCGGAGCAGAAGTCGAGGAACCTGGCCACGGTTTGGACCTCTTCGCCAACGGCCAGGACCGGTCTCGGGCCGGAGTCGGCGGGCGAGGGATCAGATCCGCCCTCTCCTCCGGGGGAATCAGCCTCAGGCTCACCGGCAGGACCATCGCCGGATCCGGGGGTGGGACCATCGGCCGCCGGTTCGCCTTGCTCGTCAAATACCGTCGGGTGGAGCGCAGTCGCATCCTCGAACAGCGGCGCGGAAGCGGACACCTCCACCAGACCCACCACAGCACCGGGATCATCAGTGTCTGCCGCGTCACGCGCCGGGACCGTGAACACCTCAGCAGGCTCGGGCAACACCACCTCGGGATCGTCGAAGACCCCATCCGAGAGCAGTATCCCCCCGAATATGGCCATCACTCCCAGAACGCCCAACCAGAGACGACGCGTTGCCGGTGCACTCATCAGCCATCCACGCAGTCGTGCAACACGGGCGGGATGTCGTTGCCCGAGGACACCGACGTCGAATTGGACAAGGTGTCGAGGGCCGTCATCTGAAGAGCGATAGGTGCGTTGCCCCCCGACAATGTCGTGTCCGCAAACGGACCAATGGTTACCGAGTAGATCCCGGGGTCGGCAATCCTCGGCACCACGATCATCCCGCTTGAGGAGCCGACACTCCAGGTCAGCTGAACCGACGCTACCCCCGACGGATCCGACACCACCGCGCTGATCGCCGCGGTCTGCTGCTGGGCGCCGCAGTAGACACCATTCTCCCAAAGGTCGGACTCGGTGCTTTGGAAGAGGCCGATCACCGGACCTTCCTGGTCGGCGGGCAACGTTGTAGTCGTACTCGTCGAGGTCGTGGCCGTAGAGCTGGTGGTGGTGCTTGTAGCGGATGTGCCACTCGACGTGGTGGAGCTGGTCGACGACGTTGAACCCACCACTGAGGTCGTGCTGGATGGAGGAGTGGTGGTGGTCGTTGTGGGTCCCTCGTCGGCCGGTTCCTTGTCGTTGTAAATGCACACCGGAACGGCCACGCCGACCGCCAGGAGATCCTCGTCCGTAACCATCCAGCGCGATCGGAGCCACACCCGACTTGCGGTGTCGTAGGGAGCCCGAATCTCGGCCCATGCTCCGTCAGCCGTCCGCCCGGTGACAAACACACGGTCGCCCCTGCGGAGTTCGCCGATCGGCGGTTCGTCAGGGCAGTCGTGATAGGGAACCTCATCGAGTGTGGCGATGACGGCGGTCTCGGAAACAGGCGAAACCAGGCCGACCCGCTCGACGGCGACTCCGGCAGCGAATCCTCCGACGACAATCGCGCCAGCTAGAAGCGCGAGTTTCACAATCGCACGACCATGCCGCCGCGGACACTAGCCAATGACGATCCCGGATCGCGGGGAAGCCTGACACGCGTACGACGGTCACGAGACCGACCAGGTGGCGGGACCGGCAACCAGAGGAGGTCGCCGGAGCGTCCCTAGGGCGAGGCCCCTCCGACCGTCGACAACAGATTTATCCCCCAATCCAGTGGATCGGAACGGCCATTGGTGGTGAGTCGCTTGACCTCGAGGTGGATCTCGTACTCCAGCAGCAGATCCCCACAGTTGGTCGGCGGGAACAGAACACTCCCTCCACACAGCGTCTGACGACTGCGCCACTCGAGACGGAACTTGCACGGGTAGCGCCCGTCGCTACCGGCGCCGTCCGCGCAGCGCGAGACCAGGTTGGACTTGGACACACTGACAATTCCGTAGGGTTCGTTGCCACCCGGCAGCAGGCCCCTGAATTCGAGATCCGCCCCGATGCTTGTTCCTACGCTCCTGCATTCAAAGGCCTGGAACGAATCCTCGGCGAGCACAGAGCAGCCCGGCATTCCGACAACCATGATCCGCGCCGGACCCGCGTACTTGTTGTCGCGCCAATGGCGCCAGCCGCTTCTCAGCGAGATCGACAGGCCATCGGGCGTCTCCAAGCTCCATACCTCAAGCCGACCTTCCTTCTTCCACTGAACGCACATCGTGTAGATCGAGGACGCTCGCAGCTCCAGGTCCCAAACCGTGTAGTGATCGAACGTCCGATCCCACGGATAGGTGGGGTCATTGAGCGCATTCGGTGGGATCGGCTGCGGGGCCGCAGTCGCCGAGTTGAGGCGAGCCTGGCCGTCAGTTCCCGGCCCAGCATTGCACCCGGTGCTGGCCGCGGCCGGGACCACCCACACGAACGGGGTGTCGGCTGGCGTTTGGGGCACCCAGACGGAGGCTCGGTTCCCGTCGAGCGGCTTGACCCGCACCGGTGGTCGCTTCTTCGCCGTGTATTGGTTGATGAACTTCACAGTCCTCGTCGTGCCATCGGTCTTGTGGAAACCGACCACGTGGATCTCGAACCAACTGTTCTGGTCGAACTCGGTCTTGCGAGAGAAGGGGGTCGTATTCGCCGACGTATCGAACCGCAACTGAAGACACGTGTGGAACCCCGTCCCGATGGTCGTTCCTGTCGGCTGGGCTGCCTTTACCCGTTGCTCGTAGAGCGCATGCTCCGTCGGGGCGGATTTCAGGCCGTTCACCTCGTGGAGTGCGACCACGGATGAAGGGTTCGTCTTGAGTTGAAGCGACACATTCGCCAGCGACAAGGGGCGATTGCTCACCAGTGCCACCGGAACCACATCTTGCGTCGGCCATCCCGGATCGCACCGCAGCCCGGGATACAGCGCCGCAGTCGCATCCACCAGGACCTCGATCTTTAGTGGTGGTGGGGGAGCGGGCGACCCTTCGAAAAGGACGACAGCGCCGATCCCCGCCGGGCAGGCCGGTGACGAGGTATCGGCGCAGAGATCCAGGAATCGTACGATCGTCGCCATCTCGGTGCCGGCAGTTTCCAATGCCGAAGGAGCCAGGACCGTCCCGCCGGCGCCCTGGGGCGAGGCTGCCTGACCGTCAGACTGCTGGTCGGTACCCTGCTCCGACCCATTGCCCGCAGAGCCGCCGCCGGTCGAGTCATCTCCCTGGGAACCGGAGGTTCCATCGGGGATGTCGAGATACGGTTGGCCGTCGGAATCGATGACGGTGGGATACACGACAGCGGCGCCAGGGAACAGCGGTTCGGGTGCCGGGACCGCCACGGGTGCCACCAATCCACCTGGATCACCCTCCGCCGCCTCCGTTCCGTGCGGTGCGACATATGACACCGACGCCGCCGGCAGGCTCACGCTGCCGTCGTCAAAGAGGACGTCGGCTGCCATCACACCGCCCAACAGCGACAACGCGCCGATCAGACCAAAGAGGATGTCACGCAGGGTTTCCTTGTTCATAGGGCCATCACTAGATAGCGCAATCGTGGAGGACTACCAGAGTGTCTGATGTGTCCCTCCGTCCGTTTCCAAGTGAATCCGTGGCGATCACGCTCACGCTGATGATCGCAGTGCCTCCCCCGATCGCCAATGTGTCCTCATGGAAGGGTCCGATCTCGACCGAGTAGACATGCTCGGCGATCTCAGCCATCTGCGCCGACCAGCCAAGATCGCCAATCCTCAGCTCCAGATCCACCGATGCCAGTCCCGATGGATCGGACACGACGGCACTGATCTGTGCCGTCTGCGGGTTGGTGGGGCAACCCCCATAATTGGCGTTCTCCCACAGATCCGATTCCGTGGATTGGAGGAGCTGGATCTGTGGTCCGTCCTGATCTGAGCAATCGTTGACCCAGAAGAACGGGAAGAAGAGATCTCTTACTTCGTTGCCCAGGCCGTCCCGGGCATACACCTCCGCGGTGACGGGCATAGATGCACCGCTCGGAAGCGTGGCGGCGGCAAATGGACCGATTGAAGCCCAGTAGGCGCCGTCGGCACCCCTGGTCATCACCAACGTCTGACCTTGAGAGTCGAGGGTCCAGGTCAACTCCACGGCGTCGATCCCCGACGGATCACTCACATCTACAACCACCTGCGTCGTCTGTGGATTGGCGGAACACGCTGCGTAGGTCCCGACCTCCCACACCCCGGGCTCCGAACTCTGCGCCCTGCTGATCACCGGTCCGGTCTGGTCGGCAGGAGATGATGAACTGGTCGCGCCGCTCGATGCCGTCGAGCTACCTACGGTGGTGGAGGAACTGCTCGAAGTGGGCGAGCTGCTGGTCGATGCCGAACCCGGATCGCTTGATGGGGGAGAAGAGGCGGTGGTCGCCTCCGCAGAGCCGGTCGCAACCGAGTCGCCGCCTCCGAACATCAGAATCCCAATGAGGAGACCGCCACCCACCAGGAGTGCCCCGATCAGCACGAACAACAGATCGCGTCGTGCGTCCCGGCTCACGATCCCACCTCACAGTCAAACAGCAGCAGCACCAGGCTCGAGTCGTCGTAAGCGACTTCATCGGCCACATCGGCGGCCTCCACCGCCAGAAGGATCGCCTCGGCCGAGCCCACAGCCACTGAGTCCGAGTCGAATGGTCCCACCTCGAATGAGTAGATGCCCGGGTCGGTCTCGGCCATCTCCACCCACTCCATCTCGAACTCGGGTCCGTCGACGGCCCATCCCAGAACGACACCGACGATCTCGTTGGTGCCGACGACGTTTGCAGTCACGACAGCCGTCCGCGGGCGCTCCGAGCATGCCGCGGCGTCCTCCCACAATTCGAGCTCGGTGCTCTGGATCGAGGCGATCGAGATGGCCTCGGCGATCGTGGACACCGTCGTTGTGACGGCCATGGTCGTCGTTGCCGTCGTCGTCGTGGAGGCGGAAGTCGTGTCCGATGAAGCGATCGTGAGTTCTGGAGCGTCATCTGGTCCGGTGCCGGGCGAGAGAGTGTCGCCGGTTGCCTGAGATGGGGCCACATCGTCGTCTCCCAGGAACTGACTCACCACGACCAGGATCCCGAGAACGATCACAACCCCGAGAAGACCGAAGAGAACATCACGGCCGGACCGGGTCATCTCACCCGACCACACAATCGTGAAGCAGTGGGGGGATGTCGTTGCCGGACGACACCACGGTCGGGTTGGAGAAGGCATCGCGAGCCGTCAGTGTCAGGGAAATCGGAGCGTCGCTCCCCGAAAGCGTGCTCTCGGCAAAGGGTCCGATGGTGACCGAGTAGACGTCGGTAGCGATCTCCGACATCACCAGCGTTCCCCCTGAGGAGCCGACGTTCCAGGCCAGCTGCACCGACGAGATGCCCGAAGCATCGAACACGACAGCGGAAATCGCAGCCGTCTGTGGGTTGCTGGGACATCCGCCGTAGCTGGCGTTCTCCCACAGATCGGACTCCGTGCTCTGAAAGAAGTTGACCACGGGACCCTGCTGGTCGGCCGGCAGTGTCGGTGTGGTCGAGTCACTCGGCGGTGTGGTCGAGTCACTCGGCGGTGTGGTCGAGTCACTCGGAGTTGTAGCCGATGTCGTCGAGCTGCTCGTGGTGCTGGAGCTCGTGGAACTGCTGCTCGAAGAGGTAACACCGACGACCGAGGTGGTGGACGATGGGGGAGCAGTCGTAGTCGGGCCGGTGGTGGTGGTCGTAGTGCCCACCGGCTCACCGGCGGCGTCGAACTCGGACAGCTCACAGTCGACCCCGGGGACCGCCTGCAGGCTCGAATCGGGGGTCAACCAACCAGCGGCCACCCATACCCGGCTCTGCGTGTCGTACGGAGCCCGGATTTCGACCCAATCACCGTCGATCGTTCGACCGGTGACAAACACTCTGTCACCGCGGTGCAAATCCCCGAGCAAGCCCTCCTCGGGACATTCGAAGTAGGGGACCTCATCAAGGGCAGCCACATAGGAGGTCTCGGACACAGGCGAAACAAGGCCGGTTCGCTCAACCGCGAAACCAGCGACAGCCCCTCCGATCGCGATCGCGCCGACGAGCAGCGCCGTTTTCACGTCAGGTCGATCCCTCCAGACTCGGAGACTAACCCTGTGACCACATGCCGTGCCACCCGGGATTGGCATCGAGATCGGCGGATGCCATGGACAGCTATCTGGCTTCGGATAGCTTCAGAGCAATCGCGGCAACGACATCAGAAGCCAGGAGAGCGCGTGAAGTCACAGCAGATGGACTACTTCGACCAGTTCTACGACTCGGCCCGCCACAACGACACCTTCGACGATCGCACGACGCTCTTGTTGCACCTCGCCTCGGCGATGGCTCTCGGCTGCGAGCCGTGAATGGCGTCCTACCTTGGCGTGGCCAAGGAGCAGGAGATATCGAACCAGGAGATCGACGCAGTCACCGCGATCGTGATGGCCGTCGGGGCCGGCAAGGTCAGGGCACAGTTTGCCGACGCTGGCAAGCGCTACCGCGACGCGCAGCAGAAAAGCTAGCCCACCGCCACACAATCCCTAGGTGGCCGGGTTGCGTTTCTTCACCCCCACTCGCGGCCACGAAGAGAAGCCCGCGGCAAAGGCTCACTCAGCCTGAGCTCAATTCGCCACCGTGGCCTCGATGACCATGAACTCATCGAGCAGCAGCAGGTTGCCTTCGAAGATTCGGAATCGGGTCGCATCTTGCATCCGGAGCGGGATGTCGACGTCCTGCTCGCCGAGAAAGCCCTCGCAACCGATCTCCGTCTGTACGAACTCAGGCCCGAGGGCAATGCTCTGACCCTCCGGGGTCTCATCCAAGGGGGAGTCCGGTACAACGTAGAAGCCCGCGGTCACATATGTGGTCGAGCCCTGGTTGCATCCGGTCCCGTAGGTCAGGGTTCCGTCGGCGGCGAACGTCAGGTGCGCATCCTCACCCAAGACGTTGGTCAAAGCATCATCAGGGAGCCTGTAGGTGATGATCTCCCACGTTCCCAACAGCTCGCCGCTCCGATCGACACCGCTCACCGCCGGAGCGGGTTCGGTCCCGGCGGGAGCCGCAATGGTAGGGGAGGACGTCCCGGCGACGCCACCCCGAGTCGTGGTAGCCGTGAGATCCTCGATGCCACCCCCACCACCCCCGCAGGCGGCCACCATCACCGCCAAAACAGCCACCATGCCGACCAACCGACCGGTCCAAAGCATCCGTAGAGCGCTCATGCCGCCGACAGTAGTCCCGGATCCCCCTCGGAGTCCCGTCTGGCGATGTGAGAGACCTTGACCAACTCCCGCCTAACTTGACATAACGTGGATTATGGGCGTAAGAGCGCTCAATGCTCACTCCTGCCTCTTCCCGCACGGCGCACCAGTGCCCGGACTCGCAAACGGCGGCCCCTGAGCCCCCCGGCTGCCGCATAGAGGTGCTTGAAGGCTGCCTCGTAGTCCTTACCACTCGGCGAGCCTCGCAGGTCCTGTTCAACATCGTCCAGGACGGCTTCCAACACCGTGATCCGGTCTCCGATGTCGCTGACGGCTTCAGGCGACACGATCGCCTCTCCAGAGTCGAGCCCCATGCGCCATCCGAGACGGCGCGCCTCGTAGGCCCTCTGCCGATGCGCGGCACGGCAGTACCTCCGTGGTCTGCCCGTAGCCGGTTGCATGACCACACCCCCACACCATGCACACGCTGTCTTGGTAGCCTCCTGTTTTGTCACGGTGATGAAACTATCAGATCGGGCCCCAAGCGAGCGGGAATGTCCGGCGAGAACACGCGGTTGCAGGACCACCCGCCCGAAAGCGATTCATGCCGACCGTCGAACTAACCAAAGAGAACTTCGAGAGCACGATCAATGACAACGACACCGTCGTTGTCGACTTCTGGGCCGAGTGGTGTGGCCCATGCCAGGTCTTCGGCCCCACCTTCGAGGCCGCTTCCGACCAGCACTCCGACATCGTGTTCGGCAAGGTCGACACCGAGGCCCAACCCGAGCTGGCGGGTCTCTTCAACGTCCGATCCATCCCAACCCTGATGGTCTTTCGCGAGAACGTAGTGCTCTACAGCGAAGCGGGAGCTCTGCCCTCGGATGCCTTCGATTCGCTCATCTCCCAGGTAAAGGGAGTCGACATGGAGGACGTCCATCGCCAGGTAGCCGAGCAAGAGGCCAAAGGAAGCGAAGGCCACGAAGGTCACGACCACTAGGCCTCAGAAGCGCTTCAGAACGGGAACACGCTCGTCCTCACACGCGTCGCGAACCCAACACCCCTCGAGGTGGTCGTTGACGAGGCCCATGGCCTGCATGAAGGCGTACATGGTTGTGGGGCCGACGAACTTCCAACCGCGGTGTTTGAGGTCCTTCGACAGCGCCGCAGACCCATCGGTCTGCGCCGGGAGATCAGCAAAGGATCTCGGCACAGATCTCGATGACGCCATCGGCCACACATACGCTGCGATCGAACCGAACTCATCGATCATCTCCAGCGCTCGACCTGCATTATTGATGGTTGCTTCGATCTTGCCTCGGTGACGGATGATTCCGGCGTCGTCAAGGAGCTCCAAGATCTCGGCCTCGCCAAACTCGGCAACGAGTGTCGGATCGAACCGGGCAAACACTTCCCGGAATCGATCCCGCTTGCGGAGAATGGTGATCCAGGCCAGGCCCGCCTGGAAACCCTCCAGAACGATCTTCTCGTAGAGCCCGGCGTCGGAAGTGACGGCCCTCCCCCACTCTTCGTCGTGATAGGCGTCGTAGAGCTCGTCCCCTGCTGACCATGCGCACCTGGTCCGAGAATCGGCTCCGGTTACAAGGTCGCTCACGAGGACGACTCGAGGTCGAGGGAGACGGAGTTGATGCAGTAGCGGAGGCCATCAGGACCCGGGCCGTCTGGAAAGACATGACCGAGATGCCCGTCACACGCCGCACACGTGACCTCGGTGCGGACCATGCCCAAGCTCCGGTCCTCGGTGGTGTTCACCGCCCCTTCAACCGGTGTCGTAAACGACGGCCATCCTGATCCGCTGTCGTACTTGGTCGTGGATTCGAACAGCGGGGCGCCGCACCCGGAACACCGGTACATACCGGCCGCCTTCTCGTCCCAATAGACCCCCGTAAAGGCTGTCTCGGTGCCGCCCTCGCGCAGCACCTGGAACTGATCCGGTGCGAGACGCTCGCGCCACTCTGCCTCGTTGCTTGGAAGGTCGCTCATGATTCCTCGGTTGCTGGTAGGACCATATATCGGAGGTGGGAACCACGACGGCCCGCCATGATCTGCGGCCGACGGTGACTGCCATACGCTCCACACTCCTCACCAACTGTCGGGGCGACGCGGCAGTTCCCTGCCAGAAGAATCAGGTCGGTCCATCGTCGAGTGTGGGTCGTGCTTGTTCGAATGACGTCTCGGATGCCAAGGGCGGAACAACCCTCGATCGGGACCCATCAAAGAGGGCTCGGCAACCGTCAACCGAGAGTTGAATCTTCCTGCAACACCTCGATCCAAGGTCGAGGTGCGTCTAGGTCGCATCGGCAGAGCGGCATACCAGTTTGCTTGGCAATGGTCAGCATGTGAGATCCCGCGGTCAGAGCCCGCCCACTGCGGTGGCACCGGTTCGCCTCGAGTCCGCCACTTGGTAAAGGCCAGCGTCGGGGTCATACATCGCCAGCCCGACGCCCCCGAAGTACATGGAGAGATCCGGAAACCGGCGCATCCGAAAGTCGTCGAACGACTCCAATTGGATGCCCGGTTCGTACGCGATCGTCGGCTCACCGTTGAACACTTCCACATGGAGGCGGGGATGCTGAACCGCCTCGGTGACCGACATCTCCAGGCAGATGAAATTGGTCAGCACCTGGGCAAGGGCTGTAGTGATTCGGCTGGCGCCAGGGCTACCGACGGCCATCACCGATCCATTCGGACCGCCGGCGATTGTCGGCGCCATGTTGGAGGACAGGCGGTCACCCGGCGCGAACTGCGTCATACCCGCCGGGAACAGTTCGATCTCGCCGAGTGAGTTGTTGAGCCACAAGCCTGTTTTCGGGATCATCACCCCCGACCCATAGCCCGCTGAACTCGTGATTGAGCAGGCGAGTCCTCCAGTGTCTACGGCGGATACGTGGATGGTGGAGGGCGACGACATGAGTTTGCGATGGTCGCCGTACCGGGCTCGCTCCAGTAGATCGGCGACGGCCCTGCCGGTATCGGAAGCACCATCGAGTGAGCCGGCCCTGTAGGCCAGCACCGACCGCTGGACCTCGGCCAACGCTCTCGCTCCCTCCTCCGACCACCGGTCGAATCCAGCCGATTGGACCAGAAGCACCAGCGCCGCCAAGACGGCACCGCCAATGGCCGGTGCCGGGTTTGTGGCAACACGCCAACCATCGACGTCGACGATGATCGGCTCGCGTTCGATTGCCTCGTACGACTCGAGATCCACCGCCGTGATGTTTCCGCCCCACTCCTCCATCGCATCGAGGAGCCGCCGTCCGATCGAGCCTGTGTAGAACGAACTGGGACCCTCGTCGGCGATAGTCCGCAAACTCTCGGCGAGACCCTCAATGACTATCACATCGCCATCAGCCACACGCGACCCATCTTGATGGTGTAGGGCGGCAAAGCTGTCCGGATATCGATCGTAGATCGCATCATGGGCGTAGGCCAGGTAGGCCTCGCTGACCCCACTCAGAGGGAACCCCTCATCGGCGAGCGTGATTGCAGGCTCCATGATCTGATGCCACGAGACGGCGCCAAAACGATCCGCCGCCCTCCCGAGTCCGGCCCACACGCCGGGAACCGCAATAGAGGAGGGGCCCACCAGCGTATCCATGCCCCCTCCGTATTCCATCTGAACTCGTTCTCCAAAGGACGAGGGGGGCTCACTCTTGCCGAGACCAGGCATCGCCGCGTTCGCATCGATCACCACTGGGTCCCCGGATTCGGGCCAGATGGTGATGAAACATCCCGCTCCCGGTCCGATGATGCCCGGATCAGTAATCATCCCGGTCACGGTGGCAGCGATGGCGGCATCAACTGCATTCCCGCCGGCGTCGGCCACCGCAGCCCCGGCGACCGCACCGGGACGCGAGGCAGCAGAGATGGCAACACGTCGCATGCCCGGGATCGTAGCGGTCAATCATCTTCAGCCTCTCGAGGGCAGACCTGATCGGCGACGATCTCGAGTCGGCTGCGACGGCCCTCCGATCCGCTCCAGAATCTGCGCTGAACCGACCCGGCCACCCAGAGCCGGGACCCGGGCTGCGGATCGATATCGATGACCTCATCCGGCGGATCCCACTGCGTGATCGGGACGACATCGACACGGTGTGTCGGTTCCTCAGACCGAACGGTCACCAGATAACGCACGAGGCGGGATCCAGACTCGAACTGACGAATCTCTTGGGGTGCTGCGAGTCGGCCTGCCAAGACGACGAGATTCAAATCCATGCGGCAATCCTTTCTGGATGCCGCATGGATCAACATAGGACTCGACTGCGACACGGCAGGCCGCATCAGCACGACGGAGGACTAGCCAGCGCAGTCGTAGAGCGTTGCCCCGGGGCCTCCGATTCCGGTGGGACTGCAGAGATCTGTGACGACGGGCTCCCACTCCCCCGAGTTTCGTCCGCCGCCCAACAAGACGAAACGCAGCGCACCCGATTGGATGTACTCCGCCAACTCATCGGCCGTCGGCGTCGGGTCCCCGCCGCTGAACCCGCCCATTGCCATGGCGGGTTCGCCCGTGTCCAAGATGATGGATGCCGCCGCCTGACTCCCGACGGTTGCTACCAACCAAGACTCCGAGTCGTACCGTTCGACGAGGAACTCCACTACGTCGCCGCTCACGGACTGACTGCCGACGCGAGCCGGGGCGTCTCGTGCTGCAGCCGGCGGTCGGTCGGCGCCCTCAGCCGGGTACCCAGGTCGGGCCGGTGGGCGGGGCAATCCGACCGGGCGAACGCCGTCGTGGGGAGCCGGCGCGCCGGATACCGGACCGCTTGCCTGCCCACCAACCGGTAGAGACCTCGCCTCAGCCATTCCTGGCCCCGCCTTGGGATCACCACCCGAGTAGTCCGCACCGATCGAAGCAAGCGCAAACGCCGCCGGGCCGGCAAGGGATACGGCGATGAGAAGCGCCCCAACGGCGCCCTCGACTCGCAGCGACAACCTGGCCCAACTCCAGCCCGCAACAAGTGCGGCCGACCCGGCTACAGCGCCGAGAAGGACCACCGGTCCCAGCCAGGGAACAAACCCCGGACTCCGCCCCAACAGCACCCACGCCCACGCTGCGGAGAGCACTACCGCCGTGGGCAAGAGCCAGCGCAACGGATGGATGTCGCGGCGCATACGCCACATTTCGACACCTCCGGCCGCCGCCAGAGCTGCAATGGCTGGTGCCATCGACATCGAGTAATAGGGATGAAAGACACCGTGCATGAGTCCAAACACGATGAAGTGGGTGACAAAGACTGTTCCCCAGATCAACCAGCCGGCCCGAACCGAGTCGGTGCGTGGAGTCGACGCATATCGCCACACTGCGAAGAGGAGACCGGCCACTGCCAAAGGAATGAGCCAGGAGATCTGGCCTCCAACCTCCTCGTTGAACAACCGGCCCCAGCCCCCTGAACCACCGAAGCGGTCGGGTCCTCCAAACTCCGATCCGGTGACCCTGTCGAGCCCGTTGACGCCCAACACGTAGTCGAGAAAGGATCCGGTCGATGTCTGACCAAAGTAAGGCGCTGCCGGAGACGTCTCGGCGAGCACGATCCACCAACCCGCGGCCAGGACTGCAGCTATGCCGGCCCCGAACCCGTGGGCGATTCGCTTCCGCAGGGAGATCGGTGCCGCCACCAGATACCCGATCGCGATCGCGGGGATCACCAATAGCGCCTGGGTTGTCTTGGTGAGGAAGGCGAGGCCGATAAGCGCCCCGGCAGCAGCGAGACGCCAACCGCTACCCCGCTGCGTAGCCGAGTAGGCAAGCGCGATCGCAGACACCATGAGCAGGGTCAGGAAAGCATCGGGATTGTTGTACCGGAACATCACAGCGGCGATCGGCGTCACCGCCAAGGCAGCTCCCGCCAGAAGAGCCGCGGCATGCCCGTGCCAGCTTCGAACGGTTCTGTACAGGATCCCGATCGTGGCAACCCCGGCAATCGCGTGTGGGAGGAGAACGCTCCAACTGCTCAGACCGAACATACGCGTCGACAACCCGGTCACCCAGAGCGATAGCGGCGGCTTGTCCACCGAGATGAAGGATGCGCTGTCAAGCGATCCAAACAGCCAGGCCGTCCAGTTCTGTGATCCGCTGTATGCCGCCGCGGCGTAGTACTCGTTCCCATAGCCGCTGGCATCGAGCGCCCACGTATACGCACCGGCCGCCGCCAACAGGAGGAGCAGAAGCCCCGGCCTCGACCATCGGGGACCGTCTCGATCTCTCCAGGTACCCATGGAATGATCGTCGGAACGGTCCGTTCGGGTTGGATGAGGCGCGGATGAGAATCTGCTGAGAACACACCAAACCCAGAGACCGCAACCCTTCATGACCGGGCGCTACCGTCTCCTCCATGCCCGAAGTCTCGGTCACCGACCTCGGCCACGATCTCTACCTGATCGATGCCCAAATGCACGACGAAGCCGAAAGGCTCGCCTGCTACCTCTTCGACACCCCCAACCGGGTGCTCATCGAATGCGGTCCGTCACGCACGCTGGATCACCTCTACAGAGCGCTAGACCACGTCGGCGTAGACGATCTCGCCGTCATGGCGGTCACCCACATCCATCTCGATCATGCCGGCGGGGCCGGGCACCTGGCGAGGCGCTTCCCGAATGCCATGATCGGAGTCCACGCGGCAGGTGCACGCCATCTCGTCTCCCCCGAGCGCTTGTGGGATTCGGCCACCCGCATCTACTCGGCCCAGGGGATGCTCGATCTTTGGGGACCGATGGAGCCGCTCGCCGAGAACCGCCTGCTGGTGCTCGACGAGGGTGACGCCATCCCCCTCGGCAACGGACGCGCCGTCGAGGTGATGCACACGCCAGGGCACGCCAAACACCACATCGTGTTCTTCGAAGAGAGGACCGGCGCATGCTTCGTGGGTGACGCGGTTGGGATTGCGTTCCCCCACGGTCACATGGTCCAACCCAACACTCCCCCACCGGACTTCGACCCCATCCTGATCACCGAGCAGCTGCACCGGATCGCTGCCCGCCAACCTGCGTTTCTTGGATTCGCCCACTTCGGCGCGGATCCACGGCCTCAGGCAACACTCGCCCGCGCCGAGGAGCGTTTGTGGGAGTGGGTGCGGTGGATCGAACAAGTCACTCCTGATGACAACATCGCCGAGCTGCTGCGGGATTGGGTACTAAATGACTATCGGGCTCAGGGCTATGAAGAAGCGCTGATCGATCGGTACGACCGCAACAGCTTCTGGCCTATGCAAGCGGCGGGCATCGAGCGCTGGCTATCCCTGAGAGACCAGTAGCCAGTAGCCAGTAGCCAGTAGCCAGTGAGGATTCTGGCTGGAGACTGAGGACTGACTACGTTCCAAGGAACGCGAAGCGCGACCCGGAGTTGGCGAAGCCAACTCCCAAGGAACGCGAAGCGTTCCCCTAGTCGTTGCGGAGCTGCCTACCAAGTTCGTCGAGCCCGGGGAAGGCAGAATCGCAACGTTCTATCGCCGTCAGCAATTGGCGAGCGGTCTCGTTGTCTCCGAGATCGTGTGCTGCCCTCGAAGCCACGTACCAGACCCGCAGCTCGCTCTCTTCGGGGTCGGCTGGCATTCGCTTGGGGTTGGTGACTTCCCAGGCGCGGTGCGGGTCGCCGGCGTCGAGAAGATACGAGCCGAAGACCACCTTCGCTTCATCCCTAGTGGCTCGCACACCGCCACGGATCGTATTGAACGCCTTCCAGACCGCTTCGATGTCATCACCGCGGTCCAAGGCACGGAGCACGTCCATCTCTACCGGCATATGTGTGTTCTCGCCGGTAAACCGGCGAAAGGTCCGCAGCTCCCGCAGCGCAACATCCCACCTGCCGAGGCGGTAGGCCGACAGGGCCAGGATTTCGCGAATCGTGGCATCCCGGGGTGCGAGTTCCTTGGCCTGCTCCGCCTCTGCGAGTGCCTTGCCGTACTTCCCCGAAGAGAAGAAGGTCGCAGCCGACAGAAGATGCTCCGTGGCCGCAGGGAGCTTGCCCTTGGGTGTGACACGTCCCAATTGGTCGCTCACCCATTTGGGGAGTTGACCTCCCGCGGGTGACCACGGCTTGCGGGGACGATGTGGAGGGGCGCCATCGTCTCGTCGCCCGGAGTCGCCGCGATCCCGACCGCCCGAATGCTCGGACCGGCGCCCGTCAGCGCGCGACCCTCGTCGTTCACTCTGACGACCGCCACTCTGACGACCGCGCGACGGTTTCCGAGGATTCTGAGGCATGGGGTGATGGTACCGGTCCGTCCGCCACCAATCGCATTCCGGGGAGTCCGCATTCACCGCCCTGCAACCCAAAGCGCCGCGGCCAACCCGCTGCGATCGTTCGGACCCGAACAACGAGAAGGGGCCGCCGGCACAGACGTGCGGGCGGCCCCTTCCTCAAATACTCCGGCGGCGACTTACTCTCCCGGGGGCCTACGCCCCAAGTACCATCAGCGCTGGCGGGCTTAACTTCCGTGTTCGGAATGGGAACGGGTGGTTCCCCGCCGCTATCACCACCGGAAACCGGTGTGTGCTCAGCACCCTGAGCACTCCATAGCGAGCACAAGACATCAAGGGTTCGACTCAAGCCCTCGACCGATTAGTACCGGTCGGCTGAACGCATTACTGCGCTTACACCTCCGGCCTATCTACCTGGTGTTCTGCCAGGGGTCTTAACCGATAAATCGGTGGGAGGTCTCATCTCGAGGCCGGCTTCGCACTTAGATGCCTTCAGCGCTTATCCGTTCCGTACGTAGCTAACCAGCCATGCCCTTGGCAAGACAACTGGCACACCAGAGGTACGTCCATCCCGGTCCTCTCGTACTAGGGACAGCTCCTCTCAAACCTCCTACGCCTGCGACGGATAGGGACCGAACTGTCTCACGACGTTCTAAACCCAGCTCGCGTGCCGCTTTAACGGGCGAACAGCCCGACCCTTGGGACCTGCTTCAGCCCCAGGATGCGACGAGCCGACATCGAGGTGCCAACCCTTGCCGTCGATATGGACTCTTGGGCAAGATTAGCCTGTTATCCCCGGGGTACCTTTTAGCCGATGAGCCATGGCGCTTCCACATGCCGCCATGGGATCACTAGGCCCTGCTTTCGCATCTGCTCGACTTGTAGGTCTCGCAGTTAAGCTCCCTTGTGCCCTTACACTCAACGTCCGATTGCCAACCGGACTGAGGGAACCTTTGGGCGCCTCCGTTACATTTTGGGAGGCCACCACCCCAGTGAAACTGCCCGCCAGACACTGTTCCTGATCCGGATAACGGACCGAGGTTAGAAGGCCAGTGTGATAAGGGTGGTATTTCAAGTGTGGCTCCACGAAAGCTAGCGCCTCCGCTTCAAAGCCTCCCACCTATCCTACACATACCAAACCAAACTCCAATGTCAAGCTGCAGTAAAGGTCCCGGGGTCTTTCCGTCCTGTCGCAGGTAGTGAGCATCTTTACTCACACTGCAATTTCGCCGAGTCCGTGGTTGAGACAGTGCCCAAGTCGTTACGCCATTCGTGCAGGTCGGAACTTACCCGACAAGGAATTTCGCTACCTTAGGACGGTTATAGTTACCGCCGCCGTTTACCGGGGCTTAGATTCAAAGCTTCGCACCGAAGTGCTAACCGCTCCTCTTAACCTTCCGGCACCGGGCAGGCGTCACAGCGTATACGTCGTCTTGCGACTTAGCACGCTGCTGTGTTTTTAGTAAACAGTCGCTTGGGCCTAGTCACTGCGGCCCCCTCGGGCTCGAGGACGCGAAGTCCTTTCACCCTACCGGGGCGCCCCTTATCCCTAAGTTACGGGGCCAATTTGCCGAGTTCCTTAACCACGGTTCTCTCGCTCGTCTTGGTATTCTCAACCTGTCCACCTGTGTCGGTTTGGGGTACGGGTACCCCGCACACTCGCTAGAGGTTTTTCTCGGTGGCATGGCTTCGACAGCTTCCCCTAATAGCGGGTCGGTATCACGCCTCAGGCTTCGTGAGGTCCGGATTTGCCTAGACCTCGCCCTACACGCTTACCCCGGGTCAACCAACGCCCGGGTCTGTTTAGCCTTCCACGTCACCCCATTGCTGGCCTAATACCAGTTGGGTCGGTAGGCCCCGAAGGGCTTTCCTTAGCAAACTAGATTCGGCCTTGGCGCGTGCGTGGTAGTACTGGAATATCAACCAGTTATCCATCGACTACGCCTCGCGGCCTCGCCTTAGGTCCCGACTAACCCTGGGCGGACGAACCTTCCCCAGGAACCCTTGGACATTCGACGGAGGAGATTCTCACTCCTCTTTCGCTACTCATGCCAACATTCTCACTCCAGTGGCCTCCACGGCTGGCTTCCGCCGCCGCTTCGCTGGCCACTCGACGCTCCCCTACCGATCCCATCGCCTGGACCCACCCAAAGGTGGGCCGAGCAAAGATGGAATCTCGCAGCTTCGGCACAGGACTTGAGCCCCGTTACATTTTCCGCGCAGAGTCACTCGACCAGTGAGCTGTTACGCACTCTTTAAAGGGTGGCTGCTTCTAAGCCAACCTACTGGCTGTTTGGGCGACTCCACATCGTTCCCCACTTAGTCCTGATTTAGGGGCCTTAGCTGGCGATCTGGGCTGTTTCCCTTTCGACCAATGAAGCTCATCCCTCATGGTCTGACTGCCGCACTGTGGCACCGTGGTATTCGGAGTTTGACTGGGGTCGGTAAGCTTGTTGGCCCCCTAACCCAATCAGTGCTCTACCTCCACGGTGGAACATGCGACGCTAGCCCTAAAGCTATTTCGGGGAGAACCAGCTATCGCCGAGTTTGCTTGGCCTTTCACCCCTATCCACAGGTCATCCCCCAAGTTTTCAACCTTGGTGGGTTCGGGCCTCCACGAGGTCTTACCCTCGATTCACCCTGCCCATGGATAGATCACTCGGCTTCGGGTCTAGAGCACGCGACTGAACGCCCTGTTCAGACTCGCTTTCGCTGCGGCTACGGCTCACGCCTTAACCTTGCCACGTACTGCTAACTCGTTGGCTCATTCTTCAAAAGGCAGGCCGTCAGATCACCGAAGTGATCCTCCGACTGCTTGTAGGTCTATGGTTTCAGGTTCTATTTCACTCCCCTCACCGGGGTGCTTTTCACCTTTCCCTCACGGTACTAGTTCACTATCGGTCGCTGGGTAGTACTTAGCCTTACGAGGTGGTCCTCGCAGATTCACACGGGATTTCACGGGCCCCGTGCTACTTGGGAACTCCTCCAGGAGCTCAGAGTGTTTTCGCCTACAGGGCTGTTACCTCCTACGGCCTGCCTTTCCAGGCATGTTCGGCTAACACCTGAGTTTGTAACTCCTCGACGGCTTCGACGCACCGTCAGGTGGGTCCCACGACCCCAGCACGGCAACGGCGTCGACCTATGACACCGCGCTGGTTTAGGCTCTTCCCGTTTCGCTCGCCGCTACTCAGGGAGTCGCTATTGCTTTACTTTCCTCGGGGTACTGAGATGTTTCAATTCCCCCGGTTGCCTCTCCTGGCCCTATGTGTTCAGACCAGTGTGACTGGGCATTACCCCAATCGGGTTTCCCCATTCGGACATCCCCGGATCAACGCCTGCTTGACGGCTTCCCGAGGCTTATCGCAGTCTGCCGCGTCCTTCATCGGCTCCCAGCGCCAAGGCATTCACCAAAGACCCTTTGTAGCTTGAATCATATGAATCCAAGACGCTTGTGCTCGCTATGCAGTTCTCAAGGTGCCAGAGTGAATCGGAGCTCGAAAGCCCCGACTCCCTCACTACTGAATAGTGTGCCTCACGCCCGGTCAAGGAGAGAGACGCAGCGAACTGCGCCGGCTCGACCTTTACCGTTTGGGAAATCGCCGTCCCGACTAATGCCGTTCTGGCAATCGCCGTGGCGTGAAAGTCAGTCATTGACTAGAAGTTCGAGACGCTTTGTTCCTAAGAACAGGCCTCGTTATAACTCCTTAGAAAGGAGGTGATCCAGCCGCACGTTCCCGTACGGCTACCTTGTTACGACTTCATCCCAATCGCTGACCCCACCTTCGGCAGCTCCCTCCTTGCGGTTGGGCCACTGACTTCGGGTGTTGCCAACTTTCGTGATGTGACGGGCGGTGTGTACAAAGCCCGAGAACGTATTCACCGCGACATAGCTGATTCGCGATTACTAGCGACTCCGACTTCACGGAGTCGAGTTGCAGACTCCGATCCGAACTGAGACAGGCTTTAAAGGATTCGCTCACCCTCGCGGGATCGCTGCCCGTTGTACCTGCCATTGTAGCATGCGTGCAGCCCTGGACATAAGGGGCATGATGACTTGACGTCGTCCCCGCCTTCCTCCGAGTTGTCCCCGGCAGTCTCCCATGAGTCCCCGGCATTATCCGCTGGCAACATAGGACAGGGGTTGCGCTCGTTGCGGGACTTAACCCAACATCTCACGACACGAGCTGACGACAGCCATGCACCACCTGTAATGGACGCTTACGCACACCCTATCTCTAGGGTTTTTCCCATTATGTCAAGTCCAGGTAAGGTTCTTCGGGTACCATCGAATTAAGCCGCATGCTCCGCCGCTTGTGCGGGCTCCCGTCAATTCCTTTGAGTTTTAGCCTTGCGACCGTACTCCCCAGGCGGGGCACTTAATGCGTTAGCTACGGCACGGCAGACGTCAATGAGTCCGCCACACCTAGTGCCCAACGTTTACGGCTAGGACTACCAGGGTATCTAATCCTGTTCGCTCCCCTAGCTTTCGCTCCTCAGCGTCGGTACCGGCCCAGAGAGCCGCCTTCGCTACTGGTGTTCCTCCCGATATCTGCGCATTTCACCGCTACACCGGGAATTCCACTCTCCTCTACCGGACCCTAGCCACAACAGTTTCGACCGGCGTCCTGAGGTTGAGCCTCTGGTTTTCACGGCCGACTTGTTGAGCCGCCTACGAGCTCTTTACGCCCAATAAATCCGGACAACGCTCGCCCCCTACGTATTACCGCGGCTGCTGGCACGTAGTTGGCCGGGGCTTCTTCTGGAGGTACCGTCACTTTCGCTTCGTCCCTCCTGAAAGGGGTTTACAACCCGAAGGCATTCATCCCCCACGCGGCGTCGCTGCATCAGGCTTTCGCCCATTGTGCAAAATTCCCTGCTGCTGCCTCCCGTAGGAGTCTGGGCCGTGTCTCAGTCCCAGTGTGGCTGATCGTCCTCTCAGACCAGCTACCCGTCATTGCCTTGGTGAGCCTTTACCTCACCAACTAGCTGATAGGACGCGAGACCATCCCGGAGCAGCGGACCATTTCCTCAATCGACCATGCGGTCGTAGGAGGGTATCCGGTATTAATCCAGGTTTCCCTGGGCAATCCCGGTCTCCGGGGCAGGTTTCTCACGTGTTACTCACCCGTTCGCCACTAAGAATCCCACAGTGGTTACCCATGGTGGGGTCTTCGTTCGACTTGCATGCATTAAGCACGCCGCCAGCGTTCGTCCTGAGCCAGGATCAAACTCTCCAACGAAAGATCAGAGTTTCCGCCCCGAAGGGTGGAAGCCAAGATCCTCAATAGGTTGTCGAGTTTGGTTTGCAGGTGGTTGGCCAAACCGCGCACCTGCTTCCGACATCAGTGCGTTGTCTGATGTAATTGTTTTACTCGAGTACAGGCCAACCAGGACGCGACGAGAAGAACCCGCCTTGCCCTGGTGGCAAAACTGACTTGTGTGGCACACTATTCAGTTGTCAAGGAGCCGAGACACTCCAATCCCCGGCCCGCGCATCAAGGCGCACGCCGGGGAGGCGAGTCGAAACTGTACACCCCCCCGGTACCCCCGTCAAGACAGCGCCGAGCCTCCGTGGAGGCCGATTCGGTGAGCTCGCCGGTGACCTGTGCGGAGCTGGGCGAATGACACCCCCGGAATGTCACGATTCAACCCTCATCGCGGCTTCCGCGATTCGATTCTGAGAGGGCCGCCGTGGCCGATCCGGCGGGATTCCATCGAGATCGGTCGATGTCCTCACTACGCTGCGCGCCGTGACAAATCCTATTGACCTACTGCGCGAAAGGGGCTTCGTACAGGAGATCACCGATGAGGCTGGCCTCCGCAAGCTGCTCGAAGCCGAACGCGTCACGTTCTACGTCGGTTTCGATCCGACCGCGTCGTCACTACACATCGGCAACCTGGTCGGGATGATGGCGATGGCATGGCTACAACGCTCCGGGCACCGACCCGTCGCTCTTGCCGGCGGCGGAACCGGTCGCATCGGCGATCCCTCGGGTCGCGATGACGAGCGAGAGCTTCTCGATGAGGATGCCATCCGTTCCAATCTGAGGCGTATCAAGGAGCAGTTGAGCCGTGTCGTCGACGTGTCCGACCCCGACAAGGGCTTGATGGTCGACAACTACGAGTGGCTCGGCCAGATGGGATTCGTCGAAGTGCTGCGTGATGTCGGCAAGCACTTCTCGGTCAACCAGATGATCAGCCGCGAGGCGGTACGCCGCCGCCTCGAGGAACGCGAGCAAGGTATCTCCTTCACTGAATTCTCGTACCAGCTGCTCCAGGCATACGACTTTGCCCACCTCTACGAGACGTACGGTTGCCGCCTCCAGGGCGGTGGTTCCGACCAGTGGGGCAATGTGACGGCCGGCGTGGACCTGACCCGTCGCCTGCACGGTGCGGAGGTATTCGGTCTGTCCTGGCCGCTGCTGGAGAGGTCCGATGGAAGGAAGTTCTCGAAGTCCACTGGGTCGGCCGTCTGGCTCGCTGCCGACGAGACGAGCCCCTACGCCTACTACCAGTGGTTCTTCAACACGCCCGATGCCGACGTCGGGCGCTTCTTGAGGATCTTCACCTATCTCGATCTGGGAGACGTCGCCGATCTTGTCGCTCAGACCGAGCAGGATCCGAGCGGTCGAGCCGCCCAGAAATCCCTGGCGCGCGAGGCGACACGGATCATGCACGGCGATGACGGCCTCGCAGCAGCCGAACGTTCCAGCAGGATCCTGTTCGGTGATGAACCGTTCACTGAGCTGGACGATCAAACCCTGATGGACGCGTTTGATGGCGCTCCAGCGGTCACGCTCCCCAAGGCCGATCTCGAATCCGGTTTGGGGTTACTCGAGTTCATGGTTCAAGTCGGTGCCGCCGGTTCCAACGGGGAAGCGCGCCGGCTGGTCAATCAGGGTGGGGTCAGGCTCAACAATGCCCGAGTCGACGATGCCACCCAGCAGCTCGGCTCGGGAGACCTCGCCTCGAAGACAACGCTGGTTCTTCGAGTCGGCAAGAAGCGGTACTTCCTGGCTCGGTTCGTCTAGCGCCGCACCTGCGCCGGACTCCTCCTGGACTTATCCACAGGATTGCCGCGCGCTTAGCGCAGTCGTCGATTACCGTTCCGCGCGAGGAGACAGATACATACCCATGCCTCGCCTGACGGCGGGCGTCCTGGCCATCGCGCTGCTGGCCACCGCCTGCACCGTTGAGCCCATAGAGGATCCGGGGATTGGAGCGGGCAGCCTCACTACGACGGTCTACGCGGCTGATGGCTCGGTGTTAACCGAGTGGCACGCCGGAGAAGACCGATCCCTCGTCAGCTATGACGAGCTACCTACGCATCTCATCAATGCAGTCGTCGCCATCGAAGACCGGCGCTTCTGGATCCACAACGGGCTGGACGTCAGGGCTGTGGCCCGCGCCGCCAACGCGAATCTGGAGGCAGGTCGGATCGTCCAGGGTGGCTCGACCATCACTCAGCAATACGTCAAGAACGTGCTGGTCGGCAACGACGTCACCTTTGAGAGGAAGGCATCCGAGATCGGCCTTGCTCTCAGAGTCGAAGAGACCCTCACCAAGCCTGAAATCCTGGAGCGATATCTCAACACGATCTTCTTTGGGGAATCCTCCTACGGGATAGGGGCCGCCGCCAGGCGCTTCTTCGGAAAGGATGCGGCCGACCTGACGCTATCCGAATCCGCACTCCTCGCCGGACTGATCAACTCACCGACCGCTCTCAATCCGTACGACCACCCTGACCTCTCGTCGGCGCGACGCGACGCCGTGCTCCAGGAGATGGTCGCCCTCGACTGGGTGGACAGGACAGCGGCCGATACGGCGTCCCTCGAGCCGGTGTCGCTGGTGCCTCGCGGCTCGGCGGACGAAATGCGGTTCCCCTACTTCACCGACGAGGTCCGGCGGCGCCTCCTCGACAACCCCGCTCTCGGAGATACGGTCGAGGAACGCCACGCCACCCTCACCGGCGGTGGCCTGAAGATCTACACAACCCTGGATCTAGACACCCAACTCGCAGCCGAGGCCGCGGTCGCTTCCCTGATCCCCGACGATGGACCGGCAGGCGCTCTTGTTGCGATCGATCCCCGCGATGGTCAGGTACTCGCCGTCGTCGGAGGGCGCGACTACTACAACGATACCGACCCGATCGCTCAGTTCAACCTCGCCACCCAGGGCACCCGTCAGCCGGGATCGGCCTTCAAACCGTTTGCTCTCGCAGCCGCCCTCGAAGCTGGAGTCGACATCGAATCGGGGTGGCCGGGCGGCCGCCGCGCTGTCGTCGATGGGCTGAACGGATCTTGGGAGGTCGCCAACCATGAGGACGCCTACTACCCCGGCTTGACGCTGCGAGAGGCAACCGTCTTCTCGGTAAATGTGCCATACGCATACCTCGTCGACTTGATCGGTCCCGAGCCGGTGGTCGCCGCCGCAGACGCCGCAGGGATCGACACCGAACTCGCCGCCGTCCCCACAATCGTCCTCGGCACCCAAGATGTCACCGTGCTCGACATGGCCGAGGGTTACACGACATTCGCCAACAACGGCATCCACGTCGACCCGGTCTTCGTCACTCGCATCGAGGACGCAGCCGGGAATGTGCTGTTCGAGCACTTGCCCGCCTATACCCGTGTCTTCTCCGAGGAAGTGGCGCGTGACGTCACCGGTGCCCTCACCGACGCGGTGCGTCGCGGCACCGGCCAACAGGCCAAGATCGGCCGCCCCGTCGCCGGCAAGACAGGAACGACTGAGGGCAACCACGATGCCTGGTTCATCGGCTACACCCCTGAGCTCGTCGCAGCCGTATGGGTTGGATTCCCCGAGGGCAACGTCCCGATGGTTGCTCCGAATACCGAATACACGATCACAGGAGGCACCTGGCCAGCGCGAATTTGGTCTCGGTTCGCCATCTCAGCACTCGAGGGCGTCTCGTACTCACAACTAGAGACGGCCACCGACGTGGAGCTCGTCACCGTCAGCCTGGACACCTCGACCGGCTTCCTCGCAGGGCCCCTCTGTCCTCGATCTCACGTTGCCACAGTGCAGCTACGGCCGGCGGTAGTCCCCAGCATCATCTGCCCGATACACAACCCCCAAGGTCTCGCCGTCCACGATGACGGCACCGTCCCCGCCGTCGAAGGCTTCGGGCTGGTCGACGCCGTGATGTTCCTAGAGGCGGGAGCCTATGACGTACGGATCTCGTGGGCTCCGGAGTCGGATTCCGTCACGCCGGGGACGATCGTCGCCCAGACTCCGACACCGCACACCGCACTCGATTCGGGCCAAACCGTCGAAATCGTGGTGGCCGGACCCGAACCGGGAACCGTCGTTCCCGACGTCAGAGGGCGGCATCGCATCGACGCCATCGCCCGGCTCGAGGGTGCCGGTAATTCCGTCGAAGTGATCGTGCTGCTTGACCCGAGTCCAGACGAGGGCACCGCGTCCGATCTGGTGTGGGGTCAGTTCCCCGGGGGCGGCGAATCACCCAATGGCAGGGTGACCATCTGGGTTCAACCGTAGGGAACCGGTTGGCCCACAGTCGCGGATGGCAACCTCTTCTATGAAGTCGGATTGAGAACGAATCTCCACTCCCGGTCTACCGCCTTGGTAATTCCTATTCGCGGCGACGCCTTGATCAGGCCCGGCACGGGATCGCCCGAGATTGTCACAGGACCATCGAATACGTTCGACCCGTCCTGCTCGCCGCTCACCCCCATCGCCTGGCACAGCTTGCCCGGGCCGTCGGTGAGGTTGTTCCCCCTCCCCCGCCTCTCGGTCATCAGCTCGATGCCTTCGATCGGTGCGCCGCCCCGCAGCAGAACAGCGCGTCCCAGACCCTCAGATCCGCAGACGACGTTCATGCACCAGTGGATGCCGTATGAGCGGTACACGTATAAGCCCCCGGGCGGGCCAAACATCACCGCGTTGCGGTCCGTCTGCCGCCTGTAGGCATGACTGGCTGGATCAGCTTCACCGGCATAGGCCTCCACCTCGGTGATGGTGACGGCGGTATCGATTCCACCAATGGAGGAGGCAAGGCGCCGACCCAGCAACCCTCGGGCCGCATCGAGTACCGGACCGGCGAGCAAGTCCGCCAGAGTCAAGCGGTCAGATGGAGCAGGATTGCCTTGAAGGCGTGGAGCCGGTTCTCCGCCTGATCGAACACACGGCTGCGAGAGTGCTCCATCACACCGTCTGTGACCTCCTCGCCGCGGTGGGCGGGAAGACAGTGCATGAAGATGGCGTCGGGTCCTGCCCGCTCGAACAGCTCCTCGGTCACCCGGAACGGCACGAAGAGGCTGCGACGCTCCTCCGTCTCTCTCTCGCTTCCCATAGACGTCCAGACGTCCGTATAGACGGCATCTACTCCGGCAACGGCAGAAGCCGGATCGTTGCTGATCGTTATCTCAGCTCCGCCTATCGCTCCAGCCCGCGCCTGCTCCACCACCGCTTCGTTCGGCTCGTACCCCGGAGGTGCGGCCACCGTCACACTGGCTCCAACCGAGCTTGCAGCCAGCATGAGGGAGTGGGCGACGTTGTTCCCATCACCCACATAGGCGATTGATGCCCCCCTGAGCGGCCGGTGCTCGGCGACAGTGAGAAGATCGGCGAGGGCCTGGCACGGATGCTCCAGATCAGACAACAGATTGATCACGGGTGCTGCGGCGTGCTCCGCCATCAGCTCCAGATTGCGGTGGTCGAACACTCGGAAGGCCAAGACGTCCAGATAGCGCTCCAGAACCCTGGCAACGTCCTGAGGAGCCTCCCGTGTGCCCAGGCCGACCTCGTCGTTCTTGAGCACTATCGGCTGCGCCCCGAGTTCGGCGGTGCCCACCTCACAGGAGACGCGAGTCCTCGTCGAGGGCTTCTCGAAGAACAGACCGACGCGCATTCCGGATCGGGTACCCGCCACCGACGACGGATCTGCTTTGAGCTTGGCGGCGAGATCGACGACCTCAGCAATTCCATCGCCACCGATGTCGAGCACATTCACAAAATCCACGATCAGCCTCCTCTAAGACTCCCCCCGAGCTCGTCGCTGACGCGCTCGGCGATCCGGCTCAGGACCGGCGCAACTTCCTCATCAGACAGGGTACGTTCGGCGCTGCGCATCGTGAGACGCACGGCGACACTCTTGCGGTCCACGGCGAGAGGCCCGCCTCTGAACACATCGAACACCACAATCCGTTCCAGGTCCCCACCGGCGGTCGCCTCCACTGCCGCCAGGAGATCGGCTGTGGCAGCTTTGTTCGGGAGATCGAAAGCTAGGTCAAAGACCACCGGCGGATAGGGACTCGGGACGACAAACGGCACCGGGGGTCCCGGCGCCAAAAGCGCAAGGTCGAATTCTCCGACGATGACCCTCCCATTGAGGTCCCAAGAATCTGAGACATCGGGATCCAGTTCGCCAACGACTCCTATTTCTGTGCCGTCCGTCATGACCGAGCCGCTGCGACCTGGGTGCAGGCCCGCCACCGAACGCTGCTTGATCGTCGCATCGATACCGAGCGATCCGAGCAGGACCTCTACGGTCCCCAACGCATCTTCCACCGAGTAGTCCCCAGCCGCATCCAGGGGCGATTCGGACCTGGCGCCCGTCGCTGCAAAGGCCAAGTGCTCCGGCTGGTCGGGAAGTGAGGCATCACCCCGCAAGAAGACCGAGCCCATCTCGAACAGTGCTGCGTTCGGGCGATTGCGCTGGGTGCTGCGGCGCAGACCGGCAAGGAGACCAGGCAGCAGAGTCGTCCTCAGATACTCCTGCTCCTCGTTGAGCGGATTCCTGATCCGAACCGGATCCAGCCGGGGATCGTCTTCGTCAAGGCGGAGGGACTGGATCTCGGCGAGGCCGAGGAAGTCGAACGACATGATCTCGTAGAACCCCGCTCCGGCCATGATCGAACGCACGGCCCGGACAGCACGCTGTTGCTCGTTGAGACCACCGCCTCGCCCGATGACCAGTCGGCTCGGGATCTCGTTGTAGCCGTGAATCCGGGCGATCTCCTCCACGAGGTCGGCAGGGCGGGTCACGTCAGGACGGTAGGTCGGCACCGTGACCCGCATCGGATTGGTGCCATCGACCCCGAACCCGAGTCTGGTCAGGTATCCGACCTGCTGATCCACCGCGATCTCGACGCCCAACAGCCGCTCCGCCTCGTGATCGGGTAGATCCACGATCACGGGCTCGGGAGGCCGAGGATGCTCATCGACGAACCCCCCGACGACCCGGCCCTCGCCCAACATCGCCGTCAGCATCGCCGCACGGGCCGAGGCGACCGGCGGCAGCTCGGGATCAACGCCTCGTTCGAACCTGGCCACCGCCTCGGTACGGAGGGCGTGGCGCTTGCCGCTCATCAGAACACGGGTGGGTTCGAAGTGGGCCACCTCTATCAACACCCGCGTAGTCGTATCTGAAACCTCCGAGTCTCCGCCGCCCATGATCCCCGCCAGACCGAGGGGCTCATCTACTCCGGCGATTACCAGGTCGTCTGCGGTGAGCGTCCTCTCGACCTCGTCGAGCGTCGTGAGCTTCTCTCCGTCCTCGGCCAGTCGAACGACGATCGTCTCGTCGGTGATGCGGTCGAGGTCGAATGCGTGCAAGGGTTGACCAAACTCGAGCATCACATAGTTGGAGACGTCTACGACGTTGCTGATCGGACGCACTCCGGCATCGCGCAGCCGCAACCGCAACCACAGCGGCGCCGGTGCCACCGTCACATCCTTGACTTCGCGAGCCGTAAAGCGGGTACACCTATCGGGTGCCTCGATCCGGACGACCGCATTGCTGGAGCCGTCCTCGTCGAAGCTGGTCTCGGGCACAGTCACCGGGAGGTCAAAGAAGGCCCCGAGGTCGCGAGCGATTCCATGGATAGACATGGCATCGGGGCGATTGGGAGTGATGGAGACGTCGAATACGGCGTCGGGATATGGAAGGGTCGAAGCGAATTCGGTGCCCGCATCGGCGTATCCGTCTTCCAGGACGAGGATTCCGTCCGACTCATCACCGAGTCCCAACTCGACCTCGGAACAGATCATGCCCGGAGAGACGACTCCCCGGATCTCCTTCGCCCCTACCTCGAACCCGCCGGGGAGCATGGCGCCGACCGTTGCGTAGGCCACGGTGGCTCCCGCTTCGAAATTCCAGGCTCCACAAACAACCTCGATCGGATCTCCGCCGGCATCGAGGGTCGCGACGCGCACCTTGTCGGCATTTGGGTGCGGATTTACGTCCAGCACCTTGGCGACCACGACACCGGTGAACTGCGTCTCGATGGTCTCGATGCCTTCGACCTCGACACCCAGGTTCGACAACACCTCCCCCAGCTCCTCCGGATCGCGCGTGGGAAGCTCCACGTACTCCAGGATCCAGCGCAACGAGGCCTTCATCTGTACTGCTCCAGAACCCGCATGTCGGCATCGAAGAAGTACCGCAGCTCCGGGACGTCGTAGCGGATCATTGCCAGACGATCGATCCCAACGCCGAATGCAAACCCCGACACCTGCGACGGGTCATACCCGGCAGTCTCGAGCACGAACGGATCCACGACACCACAGCCCAGAAGCTCGATCCAACCGGTGCCGCCACAAGTGCGGCATCCAGATCCGCCACACACATGACATGAGGTGTGCATCTCAGCGGACGGTTCGGTAAACGGAAAGAAGTTGGGAAGGAACCGCTGCCGCGCCCCTGGTCCGAAGAACTGTTCGATGAAGTACGCAAGGGTGCCCTTGAGGTCGGCGAACGTGATGTTGTCGTCAACCGCGAGACCCTCCATCTGATGAAAGACGGGCGTGTGCGTGGCGTCAACGGCATCCCGCCGGTAAACACGTCCGGGCGACACGATGTACACGGGTGGGTCATGGGACTCCATCCACCGGGCCTGTACGGGCGACGTCTGCGTCCGCAACAGCACACCTTCGGGATCATCGCCGTATTCGACGTAGAGCGTGTCGGATTCGAGACGGGCCGGATGAGTCGGAGGCGTGTTCAGGGCGTCGAAGTTGTAGTAAGCGGTCTCAACCTCGGGTCCCGATGCGACCGTGTATCCGATCGCCGTGAAGATGTCGACGACCTCCTCCCACACCTGTCTCACCAGGTGGGACGATCCCCGCTGAGGACGTCGGCCCGGGAGGGTCATGTCCACCCGGTCAGCCGCCAGGTGCTCGGCCCGCTCGATCGCCGCCAACACATCTCGCCGCTCATCCACGACCGCTTCGATTGCCTCAGCGATCTCACTGATGGCCCTGCCGAGCTCACGCCGCTCATCGGGGTCGACGTCACGGAGACCGCGGCGGGCCTCGGCTATCGGTGATCCTTGGCCCAAAAGGGCCGAAGAGATGGCATCGACAGCGTCGACTGTGCTCGCTTCAGCCAGATCGGCTTCGGCGCGCGTCTGCAGTCCGCTGAGATCTTCAAGGGAGACCATGAGGAGCGGAGGTTAGAGGATGCGCGGGGAGTGATGCGCCACCCCACGGGCGACATGATTCTGACGGATGGGCCGTGAACAAACGCAGAGCCGGGCATGGAACCGCGCCGACGATCAACCGTCCTCAGATGAGGATTCAGCCAGCCTCCCCGTTGCCCACCGCTCCGAGATACGCAACGATCGCTCCGGCAACGGCCGCGTTGAGGCTCTCAACACCCCCCGGCATGGGGATACTCACCAGCCGGTCGCAGTGCATAAGCACCTCCGATGAGAGTCCGAGAGCTTCACTTCCGACGATGATGGCGGTCCGGTCCCCAACCCGACCGGCGCTCTCCCCTCCGGTCGGCACGGTTCCGACGATTTCTCGCCCGGCCAGATCACCAAGAGACGACATCTCCCCCACCGTGGTCCGAAAATGCCCACCCACCGCGCTGCGGAGCACTTTCGGCGACCAAGAGTCTGCGCATTCTGGTCCTGCGACGTACCCGTAGCCGAACGCAGCGGCGGTTCGCAGCAGCGTGCCGCAGTTGCCGGGATCCGACACTCCCCAGGCGACCAACAGGCGTCCATCAGCCGGAATCACCGACTGTGGAATCTCGATCACAGCGATCGGACCACGTGGCGTCCCGGTACCTGCGATGCGGCGAAGCACTTGCTCCGTCACCGGTCGATACGTCGCCCCGGCATCACTTGCGAGCACGCGCGCTGAGTCGTCAAGTCCAAACACCTCATGTACCGCGGCACCGGCGCGTATCGCCTCACCGACGGCGGAGGGGCCTTCGACCAGGGTCCGGCCGTTGGCTCGACGCTGTCGAGCCCGGTGTAGACCGGCCGCCGCCGCGACGACGGGATTCCTCACAGAGGAGATGACCTCTTCAGTCGGCATGGCCCCAGGGGGCATGGCGTCGCAGATCAGCCGCCGTCGGGCTCGGCTTGCAGCTCCTTGGCCTGGTCAACCCAGTTGTCGCGAGTAACGCGATCTTTGAACTTCGTGAGGGCGGCCGTGACCAGCGCAACATCCTCGCCATCGAATGAGGCAATCTGCTCGAAGGTCTTGATATTCAATTCGTGGAGCATGCTCTCGAGCACCGGACCCACACCCTTGATCTTCTTGAGATCATCGGGCGCGGCATCCGCCAGCGCAGCAAAGCGCTCCTTCACGTGCGCCGCCGCTGCATCTTGATCCATGTCGGCGGGATCGCCGGGGGCGGACTCGGGCGCTCCTGCGGCTGGTTCCTCGACGGGTACCTCTGCGACCGGTTCCTCGATCGGTGCCTCTGCCACCTTCTCCTGTTCGGGACCCGGTTCGGCCTTGGGCTTGGGAGCAGGCTTCGAGACCGGTTTGGTCTTCGTCTCGACAACCGGCTGCGGGACCGAAGCGACCGGTAGGGCGGCCTTGGCGGTCTTGACAAGCTCCCCAAAGGCGGCAGGATCGGACACAGCCATTTCGGCCAGCATTTTGCGATCGACTTCGATGTCGGCCGCCTTCAGCCCGGCGATGAACCGGCTGTACGACATACCGTGCTGACGTGACCCGGCGTTGATGCGGGCGATCCAGAGACGGCGGAAGTCACCCTTCCGGGCGCGTCGATCCCGATAGGCATCCTGCATAGCGTGCATGACCTGCTCGTTGGCAGCGCGATAACGACGCCCCCTGGCTCCCTTGTAGCCTGAGGCCCGCTCAAGAACCTTGCGGCGCTTCTTCTTGCTGTGTACGGAACGCTTGATCCGTGCCATGACGTCTCCTACTCCCCGAGCATCCGCTTGACGCGTTTGCGATCTCCCGGCGACACTTCCGCATCTCCCTGGAGCCGACGCAACCTGCTGCTCGACTTCTTACCCACCACCAAGTGAGCCCGTCCTGCCTGACGGCGTCGCAGCTTGCCGGAACCGGTCTTCTTGAACCGCTTGGCGGCCGACCGGCGTGTCTTCTGCTTCGGCATGTGGATTACTCCTCGGCGTTCGTCTCCGCGCCCGCCTCCGACCCGCCCTTGTTGGGGCGGTTTCGAAGCGGCGCCATTTGCATCATCATGTTCCGACCCTCGAGCTTGGGGCCTGATTCGATCTCCCCGTGCTCCTTCACATCCTCGACGAGCCGCCGAAGTATCTTCTCCCCGAGCTCCGGGTGAGTGATCTCCCGACCCCGGAACATCAACGTGACCTTGACCTTGTCTCCCTCATCGAGGAACTGCACGGCTCGTCGCTTCTTGACCTCGTAGTCGTGATCATCGATCTTGGGGCGGAACTTCACCTCTTTGATGATCGTGCGGGTCTGCTTCTTGCGAGCCTCGCGTTGCCTGACCGACTGCTCGTACTTGTACTTGCCGTAGTCCATCAGCCGGCACACGGGAGGCCGCGCATCGGGCGCCACCTCCACAATGTCCATGCCGAGCTCATTGGCAAGCCACTTGGCCTCCTCAATGGACTTGACACCTATCTGCCCGCCGTCGGGAGCTACCAGTCGGACCTCCTTGGCCCTGATCTTGTCGTTGACCCTCGGTTCTTGTGCGATCGATCGACCTCCTGTGTCGATGGCTGCGTCGTCAGGCATGAAAAAGACGGCAGCGATGCTGCCGTCTCCGCTCCATGACCGCGTTCTACGGCGACCTGGTGTGGTGACCTCGGCTCATCGAGCCAGCAGACGAAACGCCCCTGGGTGAGATGGCTGGGTGGGAAGCAGCGCCTCCGCTTGTTCTCTCAATTGTACCGAGGGAGGGTAAAGGTGCGAATCCGCGGAGTCAATGTCACTCCAGCTTCGCGGCCACACAAACCCCCCTAGAAGCTCCGCAGACCGGGACTCAGGCCCGTCAAGACTGCCGCCGAGCCGACCGATAACGACCTCTACGGTGTAGGAAGGATCTGGTGGCACCCGATCTAAACAGAAACTGGATGTGGGCCTTCTGGGCCCTGGTGGCCGGAGCCACCATCGGCCTCGTCGCGACCAATACCGAACCGATCGTGGCAGCGCTCGTCGCTGCTGTCACCATCGCCTTCGGGTTGGGTCGAGCGCGGGCCTCGCGAGCAGCGACTCGGCGCGGGTCGAGCGTGGCCGTTGCTCACCTCTCTCATGAGCTCCGGACGCCCCTCACTTCTGTTCTGGGGCTGATGGACGTGCTGGAAGACCAGACCGTTCCGCTCGAACCAGGTGAAATGGAGGAACTCATCGGTCTGGCTCATGGCGAAGCGATGCACATGAGCCATGTAGTGAGCAACCTGATTGCGTCCACTCGTGTCGACCGGGGTCTGCTCGAGCCCGACCCCGAACCTCTCGACCCGATATCACTCGTCGAGCAGGCACTACAGCGGATGCCGACAGTCGAGAAGCGGACGTACGTGTCCCGCCAGGCCGCCATGCCGGCCTACGCAGACCCTGCGCTTGTCCTGCAGATCCTGCTCAATCTGTTCCAGAACATCGAGCGGTACGCCCCCGATGGCGAGGTCGCAATCGGCTGCGCGATCGAGCAGGACGAGGTCGTGCTCAGCATCTCAGACGATGGTCCTGGGATCAGCCGCTCGACCGTCTTCAAGGTCGGGAAGAGCCGCGTTGGTCTCGGATTGGGCCTCTCTCTGAGTCGTACATTGGCCCGCCTCATGGGGGGTGATCTGCGAATCGCCAAACCGAGACGCAAGGGTGCCACCCTCCAGCTACTGCTCCCGCACAGCACCCAGATCCCCTCGTCGTCCGACCCGGTGCCGCGGGTGGCTGATCGTTCGGTCGCTCTCTCCCCTAGGGCGCGTCTGCTCGTAGACATGACGGATGCTCTCTCCGATCGTTCTCTCGACCGAGTTGTCATGGGCCTGCACAAGCTGTGCGTCGAGATGCTCGGTGCCCGCTCCGCGATCCTGGCGATTCCGACCTCCTCCGGCAGTTTCGAACGTGTCGGGTCGTTTGGCGGTACCCACGAAGCCCCGCTCGAACGACGTCTCCTCCACGCCACCATGGCTGCGGCGCAACCGATGATCTGTAGCGACCTTGCGGCAGAGGGGCATCAGACCATGGCGATGGAACTGGACAGCGACGCGGCTCTCTCAATCCCTGTTCTAGACGATGAGGTGCCGGTCGGAGTGTTCCTGATCGGGTGGGCTACGCCACAGGACCTGCCTGGGGAGCAAGGGCGCGTCGTCGCCGCGGCCCTTGCCCAACTGGCTGCATTTGCGATCGATCGCAGCGCGTTGGTTGAGGATGCGGCCTTCGAACGCGAGCTTCGATCGAGTGTGATGGAATCGCTTCCACTTGCCATCTCGGTGTTCGCCGGTGATCCACCCCGGGTGATCGACTGGAACCGCCGCGAGCGGGAAATGCTTGGGATCCTCGACGACTCGATGCGTCCTTCCGATTTGGCGACAAGCCAGGAGCTGTTCGATGTCCGTTTCGCCGACGGGACACCTCTCAACGTCGACACCGCGCCCGTCACCGAGGCCATCCGCACCGGACGCTCCACCGGTCCCTTCCTGCTGAGGATTCGGCGCTCCGACGGATCCGAGACGACCACCCGCACCTACTGCGCCCCGTTCTTCGATCACGTCGGGAACGTCATCGGCGCGGTTGTGACATCTGAAGAGCTCGATGCCGCAGCGTCATCCAACGCCATCGCAGATCCCGAGCGCCGTACCGCCTAGACCCGACCGGGCCTCGACAGCCAGGCAATGGGCGCAAATGACCTGAGCGCGCTCCCCTCGGCCACCGCTCGCGGGGGCGTCCGTATGTTGTCTCAGCGCTGGTCTGCGACCGATCGTCTACCAATGGCCGGCCGCAAGGCCTCAGCCCGTGAAACTGCAGCCCGTGCCATCCGGAAGGGCAACGTCATAGAGCGTGAACGAAGAGGAGTACTCACCAGTAATGACGAAGAAGTCGAGGCTCTCCTCATCGAATTGCACGTCGAAGGAGGTGATCACATCGGCGCCCGCACCCTCAGGTGGCACCGGAAGTTCGCCCAGGACCGTGTTCACCATCGACGTCACTTCAGACAGCACGGCCGTTTCGATCACCGTGAGATCGAATGTGCATCCGCCGGAGGCGGGGTGAAACGTGCCTGTGACGTCGTACACGAGGGGACCGATCATTGTGGTCGTGTGCGAGATTCCGGTCGATCCGACGCCGGTCATCACGACGGTGTATTCGGACTCGGTAGACCCGGCTATCTCGTTCGTCTGCCCCGGCTCCCCCACGAGACCATGAAAGGTGTTGAGAGTGAAGTCCGCAGTGAATTCAAAGAGACCCAGCGGGACTTCGAGCGTGCGATCGATCTTGAGCATCGCCGAGCCGTTGCCCAGGCCGAGCACTGCTGCGGGCAGCTCGACCTCGTCGGGCAGCTCGATCGTCGTCGTTGGACCTGTAGAGCTCGTGGCTGCATCTGGAAGGGAGGCATCCGGGGACGCTCCCCGACCCACCGCCGCCCAGATACCAAGCAGAACCGCTGCGGCCGCCGCCACCCCCCCGACAACCTTCATTGCAGCCTCCGTAGATCGGTCCCCTCACAAACGGATCACCACCAAGAGGACCCTACACACCGCCGACAGTGGCGACGCAAGTAACTCATCATCAATGTCACCAGCGGGACAGACGTCGTGATTGGTCGTTGTCGGGATCAGTCAGTCACAATCGCGCTGGCGAGCTGTGTCATGAATTCTCTAATCTCCTCCAGCTCGACCAGATCCTCGATCGCGACGAAGAGCGCGATCGGCGGGTCGGTGTCAATCACGACCCAGAGGTCGTGGCGCCCCGCCAACTCACCTCCGATGAGCTCCTGCACCACCGACAACGCGTCGATTCCGCCTTCCGTTGCATACTCGACGTACTCGACCAGTGCTCGTTGGTCATCACTGTCTCTGAGAAACGCAAACCCGTGCGGGAAGGCGCGATCGGGATAGGCCTCAACGATGATCGGGTTTCCACTGCGACCCGGCTTTGAGACTTGTCGGCACGCGACATCCGCGGTGACACCGCCGCTTACGTTCCACGGATCAGGCACGAACAAGGTGAACCCGTACACATCGTTTCTGCAAGTCACCGGCCCCCGCGTAGTGGTCGTGACGGGAACCGACGTCGTGGTGATGGGAACCGAGGGCGTGGTGATGGGAACCGAGGGCGTGGTGGTGGTAACCGTGGATATCGTTTCGACACTGGTGCTCGACGCCGCGACCGTCGATGTGGATGCCGAGGCTGATTCGACCGGTGTGCCGTCAACCACTTCACCGGTACCACTGCCACACGCCGCAGCCACCAGTCCAAAGCCGAAGACGAGCAGCCCGAAGGACCGCCGACGGCAAGAGCGAGTTGGGGAAACAGAGGCGCCAAAGAACAGACGTCTGAATAGGCCACCACTACCAGCGGTCTTCGTCACAACACGACTCCGCCCTTCAGAGCCATCAATGCTATAGATATCGCTGGAGCCAGGCCCGACCTTCCAATGCAAAACGGTCGCGCCGAGGCGATCGCATCGCAATATCGACATCCTGCAAGCATCCGGTCCTTAGAACAGACGGCCCTGTGGTCCCGACCGCTCGAATCGATCGACGCCGTTCCAGGCGATTCCGTCCATGAACACCCAGGATCGGCGATGGATCGGACTCGGACCACACCACTGCAATGCCGCGGTGTGGCGGGGGCCCGGATATCCCTTGTTCGAGTCGAATGACCAGTGTGGGTAATGATCAGCTTCGGCCCGCATCATCCGATCCCGAGTCACCTTGGCCAGGATCGAGGCTGCCGCGATCGATAAGCAGTGGACATCCCCTCTGACCAGGGTGCGAGTCTCGATCGTTTCGATGAAGTCCCACGGACCATCGACTAGAACGACGTCCGGCTCCAAACCAAGACCGTCGAGCGCTCGACGGGCCGCCAGTCGCTGCGCATCGGCCATGCCCAGGGCATCACACTCGCTCGCCGTCGCATGTCCTATCGCCCAGGTACGGCACCATCCCGCGATCCGGCCGAACATGGCCTCGCGCTCGTCTTCACTCAGCAGCTTCGAGTCTCGTACTTTGTAGACCCGTCGATCACGGGGGATGACGGCTGCGCCAACGGTCAGCGGTCCCGCCCAGGCTCCGCGACCTACCTCGTCGACGCCCACAATGACATCTCTACCCGCATCCCACAGTTCCCGTTCGATTCTCGTCGAGGGAGCCGTGCCTTTGAGAGCACCGCGCAGTCTGGGAACGGTAGAAGCCGCCACCCGCCGACCTTAGGCCTCCTCGATCTCCAGCAGGTGGCCCAACTTTGTCGCCTTCGTGGCGAGGTAGCCGCGATTGTGGTCGGTGGGGTCGGTCACGAGCGCTACCAGGTCCCTGACCTGCACGCCGTGTTCCTCCAATCCGGCGCGCTTGGCTGGATTGTTGGTGAGTAGTCGAATCGATCGGATTTCGAGCGCATCGAGGACCGCCGCGGCGCCCTCGTAGTCGCGAGCGTCTGCGGCAAACCCCAACTGCTCATTCGCTTCCACCGTGTCGAGCCCCTCGTCCTGGAGGGCGTACGCATCGAGCTTTCGCATCAAGCCGATACCGCGCCCCTCATGACCTCTCGAATAGAGGACCACTCCCACTCCTTCACGTGCCACCGCCCCAAGAGCAGTCCTCAACTGAAGGCCGCAATCGCATCGCAATGACCCGAGCGCATCACCGGTCAGACACTCCGAGTGGACGCGGACGAGCACGCCTTCGCGACCGGCAACATCTCCGTGGACGAGGGCGATATGTTGGGTCTCGTCCTCTCCCATTTCGAATCCGATCGCGTTGAAATCACCGAACTCCGTAGGGATCCGGGCCTCTGCCCTGCGAATCAGGGGCCCCTCCCCCGTCATGCGGACCTCCTCGCCACCACTCGAATATCTGGTCCGAGCGAACGAACGTCGATGACCTCGACGCGGCGTTCGTCGCCAATCGTGGCGAACAAGTCAGCAAAGGCGGGCCGCCCCGTTCCGCCGGCGATAGCGCCAGCCAAATAGAGCACATAGCGATCAACGAGACCGGCTGACTCGAATCCGGCGGCCAAACCGGCACCGCCCTCCACCAGCAGATCCACGATCCCTCTCTTGCCGAGATCGGCCACTGCGCCATCTAGATCGACTCGGCGTTCGTCGCCCAGAACCGTGACCTCCCCTGGAAGCTCCACCGGGAAGGCTGCGTAGACGATCGGGTCCCGAGAGAACACGGTCGCAGCTGGATTCAGCGGTCGTACCCCGGCGACAACGACCGGTCGCGGTTGGTTGCCCGAGAATCCGTCCAACCGCACTGTGAGTCGAGGATCGTCGGCAAGAACCGTCCCTGCCCCAACCATCACTGCGTCAGACCTGCTCCGCAGCACGTGAGAGTTGGTTCGCGCTTGCTGTGAGGTGATCCATTGCGATGTGCCGTCGGCCGCCGCGGTCTGCCCGTCCAAGGTCATCGCCAGTTTGAGCGTCACAAAGGGGCGTCCGGTACGGCGGTGATGGAAGTAGCCGGGGTCGATCGCCTCCGCTCCATCGGGATTGGGACCCATCTCGACCTCGATACCGGCCCGGCGCAGTGCAGCTATTCCTGTCCCGGAGACCCGTTGATCGGGATCGCCGACGCCGACCACGACCCGAGCAACACCCGCGGCGATCAGGGCATCGGTGCACGGTGGCGTGGTGCCCTCGTGGTTGCAGGGCTCCAATGTGACGAGGACGGTGGCGCCGGCTGCCCTCCCCCCGGCATCCACCAGGGCGGTGATCTCGGCGTGAGGCTTGCCTGCCGCGACATGGACCCCTCTGCCGACGACCTCGCCCTCGGGTGCGACGACCAGGGCACCCACCCGCGGATTCGGGTGCGGGTGCTGGGAGCGCGCCAGGTCGGCGGCTTGTGCCATGAGGTCGGGGATATTCAGATCCATTTGCGTTCTCCGACGCGATGCCAGAGCGGGAGTCTATGCGGCGCCGCTCCCCAAACCGGATCAGCCGGTGCGGCGGTCGATCTTGTAGGAGGATCCAGCCTCCGACTTGGCGTGCTCCTTCATCTCTGAGGCCACGGCACTGGCCTCCCACTCCGTGGTGAAACTGCGTCGCCTGTTGGTCGCCACACCCAGTGAGAACGAGACGATCGGAAAGCTGTGACGCTCGCCGCGACGATCGATGACCTCGACATGTCCCTTGAGCGCGTCGTGGGCGTCGTAGAAGTCGAGGATGCCATCGTCGAACCGCTCCACGACGTCCTTGCAGAAGGCTTCGGCGAAATCAGGGTCCATGACCATGATGAAGTCGTCGCCGCCGACGTGTCCGATAAAGGATGTCGGATCCCCCACGGCGCTCGCCGCTTCAAGCAACGTGTTGGCGGTGAACTTGATGACGTTGTCGCCCCGCATAAAGCCGTAGTGATCGTTAAAGGCTTTGAAGTTGTCCAGGTCGCCGTAGACCACCGCCACTGGACCGCCGGCGTTGATTCGCCGCTCCAACTCCTCGGCGATCCGAAAGTTTCCCGGCAGACCGGTCAGTGGCGACAGATCGCGCATCGCCTTGGAGCGGCGCAGCACTGCGCGAACCCTGGCGAGAAGTTCATCGATGGCGAAGGGCTTTGTGATGTAGTCGTCGGCACCCGCATCGAGTCCCCGGACGATGTCGGTCACTCGGGACTCGGTGGTCAGCAACACGAGCGGCACATTGGCTGTAGACGGATTCGTCTGGAATTGGGTGAGCACCTCGAATCCGGCCCCGTCATCGAGGGCGAGATCCAGCAGAAAGAGGTCCGGCGGATGCTCGATGCCCGCCGCTAAACCTTCCTCGGCGGTGGTCGCGCTCTTGGTGGTAAAGCCCTCGAGCTCGAGGTTCGTCGAGACGTATTGGACGACATCCGGATCGTCGTCGATCAGCAGGATATGCTCGCTCATTCGTCTCCGTCGGCAGCGGCTCGCAACCGCTCCACGGCTGCGACCGGATCCGGATCGCCAAAGACCGCCGTACCGGCGACGATGACATCCGCACCCGCGGCGCGAGCCAGCGGGGCGTTGCCGGGGGTGATCCCCCCGTCGATTTCGATATCGGCACGCAGACCCTCGGAGTCAATGAACTTCCTGGCGGCCTCCACCTTGGGGAGCACCTCTGGAACAAAGGCCTGCCCGCCAAACCCTGGGTTTACGGACATGACCAACAACAGGTCACACAATTCGACGTACGGAACCACGGCGTCGAACGGTGTCGGTGGGGAAAGAACGAGCCCGAAATCGAGGCCAGCATCTCTCGCCGCCGATGCTGCTCGCGTCGGATCGGGATGAACCTCTATGTGAACCGTCACGAGATTGGCGCCGGCCTCCGCCAGCGGCCCGAAGAGGCTGATCGGGTTCGAAACCATGAGGTGGCAGTCGAAGTACAGCTCGGTGGTCGCCCTCAGTGACGCGATCACGGGCATGCCAAATGTGAGGTTGGGAACGAAGTGGCCGTCCATCACATCAACGTGCAGCAGGTCTACGTGGGACTCGACTCCAGCCACCTCGTCGGCCAGGCGTGCGAAATCGGCGGCCAACAGGGACGGCGCGATCTTGACGGGCATGGTGCGAGGATAGAACGCAGCGCCGTGCGATCGGTGGCTCATCCTGGAGCGGTCCTGCGAGGCGCCGCCAGCCTGCGGGCTGCTACTCCATCTACCCTCCCCGCATGGAAAGACATCGGATAGCGGCAGGCAGCACCGTTGACCTCAGCTCGTTCGATCCCGCCGACGCCTCAGGCTTCACCGGAGACAAGAACGAGGCCAAGAAGCGACTCCGGAAACTCAACGACCGGTTGGAGCCACTCCAAGAACTCCTCTATGCAGAGGGCAAGCACAAGGTGCTGATCGTCCTTCAGGGAACCGACACCTGTGGGAAGGACGGCACGATCCGGCATGTGTTCGAAGGCGTAAACCCGCAGGGAGTCAAGGTCGCCTCCTTCAAGAAACCGACACCCGAGGAGCTCGCCCACGACTACCTGTGGCGAGTGCACACCGACACGCCGGGGAGAGGTGAGATCACGATCTTCAACCGGAGTCACTACGAAGACGTGCTCGTCGTGAGGGTGCACTCGCTCGTAGATGAGCTCACTTGGTCAAGGCGTTACGACCACATCAATAACTTCGAGCGGATGCTGGTGGATGAGGGCACCACGATCCTCAAGTTCTTCCTTCACATCTCCAAGGATGAGCAAGCCGAGCGCCTTCGAGCTCGCCTCGCAACACCCGAGAAGCAATGGAAGTTCGCAACCGGCGATCTTGCCGAACGAGAGCGCTGGGACGACTACCAAGCTGCGTTTGAAGACATGCTGGAACACACGAGCACCGATTGGGCACCGTGGTACGTAGTCCCCTCCAATCGCAAGTGGTACCGCAATCTCGTCGTGTCGGAAGCTGTGGTCGCCGCCTTGGAGGGGCTCGAGATGAGCTTCCCTCCTCCTGAGGACGGGCTCCGAGATATCACGATCATCTGAGTTGGGCCGGTTCCGACCGTCGGCCGTTCATCCACGCAACCGCGGTCATCGCCGCCTTGCCTGCCGGCTGCACCTCGACAAGTTCGATGGGGCCGGTTCGACTTCCCAGGATCACACGTCCTTCCACCAACCGGACCTCACCAGGGACTGAATCGACATCCCGTACCGGGGCCGCCTTCCAGATCTTGAACCGATCGTCTCCAGCCATGCACCAGGCCCCCGGCTTGGGGTTGAAGGCACGCACCGCGCGATCCACCGCCTCCGCCGAGTGGCGCCGCGGATCGATGTGAGCCTCCTCAGTTGTGACCTTGGCAGCGGCAGTCGCCATGGCATCGTCCTGCGGCACTGGTGTGATCTCGCCGGCTAGGTAGCGGCTCAGAGAAGCCGCCAGCAAGCGTCCCCCCGTCGCTGCCAACTCCGCGGTGAGGGTGCCCCCGGTGTGGTCGGGCTCGATCGACACGACCTCAGTCGCGATGACCGGGCCCGTGTCTAGCCCTGCATCCATCCTCATCAGGGAAACGCCCGTCTCGGAGTCGCCCGCCAACAGGGCGCGGATCACCGGACTGGCGCCACGCCACCTCGGCAGCAGCGAATAGTGGACGTTGACGAACCCGTGAGGTGGAAGTTCCAGCAGCTCGGGTTGGATCAGCCTCCCGTAGGCCGCGACCACCACCACATCCGGAGAGACGGCCCTGACTGCATCAAGCAGTTGAGCGGCCGACTCAGGCTGAGCGACTCGTAGATCCCGAGCCTCTGCCGCATCCCTCACAGGCGGGGCATCCGGGCGTTTCGATCGACCGCGCGGCCGGTCGGGACGGGTGACGACGAGCGACACCTCGGCTACCCCGCACAGCGCAGAGAGCACCGGAATCGCCGCCGTCGGAGTCCCCATGAACACCGCTCGGGAAGTCGGTTGAGTGGCGCCGTTGCTCAGCGGATGCTCGATCACAGACCTCCCCGGGCTAACTCCTCTTCGCGCATCTCGCGCAAGGCTTCCTTGCGAACCCGCCGCGTCAGCCGCTTCAACAGCAGCGTCCCCTCGAGGTGATCCAATTCATGCTGCAGCACCCGTCCCATCAGCTCATCGCCCTCGTAGGTCACCTCCCGGCCGTCCAGGTCAAGGCCGCACGCCCTGGCGTGACCCGATCGCTTGATCGGCCAATACCGGTCGGGCACGCTCAGGCAACCCTCTTCATAGGTCCAGGAACCGGTCGTCGCCTCCATGATTGGATTGATGAGATGAAACGGTCCTTCCCCGATATCGCAGACGACAACCTGGAGCGGGATTCCTATCTGCGGAGCCGCCAGGCCAACGCCGGGGGCTGCATACATGGTCTCGAGCATGTCCTCCACGAGACGTCGGATGTCGGCGTCAATGTGTTCCACCGGATTCGAGACCATACGAAGAACGGGATCGGGGTATGTACGTATGGGGAAGATGGCCATTGCAGGAATGAAGATTAGAGGCCGACCGGCGACCGGCGACCGGCGAGAAGCCATAGCACCTCTCTTGCCAATTGCGGGAGACGGCGCAGCCGACAACCCAACATCCAAATCAGAGATCTACGGGATCGGCGTCGATTCTCACTCGAGCACCGCCTTCGCGCCAACGCGACACCACCGCCCGTACCGCGATGCGGGCCGCGGTCAGATCCTGGCCCTGGAGTAGCCATCGAGTCCTGCCACCGCCGTCCGCCGGACCCAGCACCTCGGCGCGATCCCCTATTGCTTCTTCCAGCTGCTCACCGGCATCGGGGACGGCACCTTCCACTTCGAGCACCAGCACCTCTCCCCCCGGCGGGAATCCAGCCGCAGCGCGCCGAGTCGAGTCCCGACGCACGAATGTGATCGGGTCCGCGCGGCGTATCGCGTCTATCACGGGGTGTGCTGGATCAGAGGTTTGTAGTAGACCGCGCCGACCTCGGCCCAGTCCCGCTGCGGCGATCGCTCTTGCCATGAGGCGCAGCGCGTCCTCGGGCGCACGGTACGTTGGAGCAAGGATCGGCCCATCGGCATCGACCACGATCGTGAGGCCCACCTCGAGACCGGGAAGGTCACGCTCGGTTCCGACGAGCACAGGTAGACCGCTGCCGACCGCACCCACGTTGCTTCGACCCACAACACGGCCCGCTTCGGCCGCCACCCGTGAGGCGCCCGAACCCATCATCTCGAATCGAGCGAACCCGCATTCGGAACATTCCTCCGACCGCCTCTCACAACGAACACAGATGCCAACTTCGAAGGCTCCCGACCCACAGTGACCGCAGCGTCTCAGGGCCTTGCAGCGAGCGCAGCGTTGGGCCGTCGCGCGGCGGTGAGTAAACAACAGGACCGAGGTGTCGGCAGTCAGCGCAGCGCGAAGGGCCGCCCGCGCCGTCGGACCGAGAAGAGATCCCTCGCCGTCCTCGGCGCGCCGATCGACGATCTCAACCTGTCCCCAAGGGCGCCCGGCCGCCGGAATCCGATGAACGGTTCCCAGCGAAAGCGCTTCGGCCGTCGGCACCAAGCTGCACAGAACCAGCCCAAAACGCTGCATCTGCGCGCGCTTCAGCAGAATCTCACGGGCGTGCGTCGTTGGGGTGGATTTGTCCTTCATACCCCGTCGACCCTCACCGACCACGAATGCGACCGCCAGATCCCGCACCGGCCAGAACGCAGCGGCTCGGGTGCCTACCACCAAGCATCCGGCGCGCGTCGCCGCTTCCACCCAGGCCTTCGTGTGCTGTGCACCCGTTCCGGCGGACGGGGCGGAAACCACCCTGTCCCCCAATACTGCGGTCAAGTCCCTTGCCAGTCTCTCGCTCTCGACCACTGTCGGAGCGACCACGAGCCCGCTTCGTCCAGCCGTCAAGGCGGCGGCGACCGACGATGCGATCGGAGTCGCCCAGGATCCGCCTCCCACCCATACTTCCGTCGATGGTCGTTTCCCGGCCGCGAGAGCCATCCCCAGGTCGCACGAAGGCATATCGGATAAATCCCCGACCGGCGCACGATCCTTCCAGGACCTGGCCCTCGGCAGGTTGGGTGGTGTTGCTTTTGCCAGCACGGCGGCCAGTGGGGCTACGTACCTGACGGCAGCCCACCGCATCACGTCGAGGAATCTGGCGTCGAACACGGGAAGGTCGCCCGAACGGCTCAGGACCGACTTGAGAGCGCCGCCGTCACCCCCACTCTCCGCGACCACCCAGCCCTTTACACGGCGACCTCCGAGAGGAACCCGAACGATCGAGCCGACACCCGCCTCGATGCCATCTGGAACGACGTATGCGAAGCCGTCGTCGACCGAGAACGACGGGACATTCGGCACGACGCGAACGATGCGGGTCAGCTGGAGGCTCGCTCTCCTTGGATCAGGTCCCACAGCCGCGCCGCTACCTGCCGCTTGCTCATTACAGGCCACTCGTCGGTATCGCCGGTTGGACGGATGATCGTCACGCGGTTGGTATCGGTCCCGAAACCGGCATCGGGCAGGGTCACGTCGTTGGCGACCAAGAAATCCACACCCTTCGCGGCCGCCTTGCCGACGGCTTGTTCTGCAGGGCCGGCCTCGGCCGCAAATCCGACCAGGAACGGCCGGTCGTCCTGCGACGCCACGCCGGCGAGAATATCGGGCGTCGGCACCAGCTTTACGTCGGGAGGCCCCGATGCCCGGCGCAGCTTTGACCCAGCGGCATCCTGCGGCTTGAAGTCGGCAACGGCGGCCGCCAGCACCGCCACATCAACTTCTCCGGTGCGGTTCCACACCGCGTCGGCCATCTCGTCGGCAGTCTCGACGACCACCACCGCTACAGCATCGGACACCGGCAGCTCAGCGGTCGTGACCAGTGTCACCTCGGCGCCGCGTGCAGCGGCCTCCTCGGCGACCGCCGTTCCCATCTTCCCCGATGATCGGTTTCCCAGGTACCGCACGGGGTCAATGGGCTCACGGGTCCCCCCGGCACTCACCAGCACTCTCGTACCCGACAAAGCGCCCCCACCGAGAACGATCTCGATCGCGTCGACGATCTCCTCCGGCTCGCTCATTCGCCCCGGTCCCTCATCGCCGCCGGCAAGGGCTCCGCTCACCGGCCCCACGGTGTGAACCCCATCGGCTTTCAGCAGTGCCAAGTTGCGTTGGGTGGCCGGTTGCTCCCACATCTCGGTATGCATTGCTGGAGCAACAACGACAGGTCCCACGAATGCGAGTGCGGTCGCCGAAAGCAGGTCATCGCTCAAGCCGTTGGCGAGCCGTGCCATGGTTGCCGCCGTCGCTGGAGCAATCACGAGGAGATCGGACCAGCCGGCGAGATCGGTGTGCGGGCTCACCGAATCTGCACCAAACAGATCCTCCGACGGGGGCGAACCGGTGATCGCCGCCAGCGTCTGGGCGCCGATGAACTCACGTGCTGAACGGGTCATGATCGCTCGGACCTCTGCACCGCGCTCCACAAGGCGACGCGCCAAGTAGGCGGCCTTGAAGGCGGCGACGCCACCGCTGACCCCAAGCAGGATCCGGCGACCAGTAAGCATTGCTACTCGTCGGTGTCGACGACGACCTTGTCTGCCGCTATCTCCTCGAAGGCGATCGAGAGCGGCTTGCGAGACAGGGAGTGGACCTGCGGAGGGACGTACCCACCGATGCCCTCGCCGAGTTGGTTGAAGTAGGCGTTGATCTGGCGGGCGCGTCGAGCGGCCAGCACAACCAACGTGAATCGCTGGCCGGTGCGCTCGAGCACGGTCTCAATGGGGGGTTCAATCATCTTGATTCGTCACTGGTTCGGGAACGGGCGTGAGTATATCGGTGACCTGGTCGATGGCGACTGCAAGGTCATCATTTACGACAAAATAGTCGAAAAACCGCCGTGCGGCTGCGATCTGATCCTCAGCCACTCCGAGTCGGTTGGCCACATCCTCTTCCAACGTATCGCCCCGTGCCCGCAACCGGCGTTCCAACTCCCTCCTGTCTGGCGGTGTGATGAAGACCATCAGTGCATCGGGGAATCGATCTCGGATGGTGCGCGATCCCTCGATCTCGATGTCGAGCAGCACGTCGTTGCCGGCTGCCAATTCCTGTTCCAGTTGATCGGCAGGTGTTCCGTACAGATAGCCGCCGTATTCGGCCCACTCAGCGAGGCCTCCGGCGGCGACGACTTCCTCGAATTCGTCACGATCTACGAAGCAGTAGTGCACGCCATCGATTTCGCCCGGCCGTGGTGCCCGCGTCGTCATGGAGACGGAGAAAGAGAACGGGAGACGTCGCGCCAAACCCTCGACAACGCTGGACTTCCCAACGCCGGACGGCCCCGACACGACGATCAGACGCCCGCGCCGGGGCTGGTCAGGAGAGCGCCGCGAGGAGGGCCTCCCTTTGCTTGCGTCCGAGTCCGCGCAGCCGGCGGTTCTCGGAGATCCCGAGCTCATCCATCAGACGAAACGCCTTGACCTTCCCCAAGCCCGGGAGGGCAGTGATGATTGCTTTTACCTTGATACCGCCCACCAGATCGTCATCCGACTTGGCCAACGCATCTACAAGAGTCATCTGACCGGACCCGAGCGCCTCCCGCACTTCGGCGCGCGCTCGGCGTGCTTCGGCCGCCTTGGCGAGAGCGGCTGTTCGCTGCTCCGCCGTCAGCTCTGGGGGACTTCCCATCGTGACCTCCTCATCTGATGATGCTATCAAGCGGCCCGCGCTGCCTCGATGTAGGGAGCCGCTGCCGCCGCCGGATCAACCGCTCTGGCGACTCCGGCCTCGATAACCACCGCCAGGGCCCCCCGCGCCAGAGCATCCGTCACCTCGGCCGTGGACTCGGCGCCGAAGACGACCACCGGAATCGTCGGCGCCACCTGCACTACCACTCCCACGTCTTGCGCCATTCCAAGGACTGCCGCGATTCCGGTCTCGGACAGCACCTGCGCCAGAGCGCTGACGGCCCTGCCGCGGCCGCCGGGCGGGTCCGGAGCTTCGGGGGGCACCGTCGTCGCCATTAGAGAAGCGCCGTATTCGCCCGCGGCCTCGGCCGCCGCCGCAACGGCCGCCGGTCCAATCGCTCCTTCGACCGTGATCCAGCGAGCTCCAAGCGCCCCCAATGCGCGCGTCCCCGCCGCCACCTCTCCACAGGATCCTCCAATGCGGGCATCGACCAACACTTCTACCTCGGGATGCATGGTCGCCACCACCGACGGCCCGACTCTGTTCAACAGACGGGGACCCACTCTGACGCCGGCGCCGGCCGCCCCCAGCGCTCGGGCGGCGCGGCAAGCCTCAGCGGCCGTCGGCACATCCAGCGAGACCACGAGCCGGGTCATTCGGACGCCTCTTCCCGGTCACCGGCGAGTTTGGCAAGGACGCCGTTTACGAAACCGCCGCTGCGTTCGGTCGAATACGCCTTCGCCATCCGTACCGCCTCACTGATCACCACCGGTACCGGCGTACGGTTGTGGTGCTCTAGCTCCCACAGAGCGATCCGCAAGACGTTGCGATCGACCGGGGGCATACGCTCGACCCTCCAACGGCGCGAGGCCCGTCCGATCGCCTCATCCAGCGCCTCGCGCTCGGCCCAGACCCCATGCACCAATTCCGCCGCCCGGCGTCCCAGATCGCCTGTGGAGGGCTCTGAGCGGCGTTGGTCGGCCTCGTACAGGCATTTGAGGGCATCCTCGCGAGGTTCGGTGCGTTCCATGCCGGGGGCCCTAGGAGATCCGCGTCATGTACCCGCCATTGCGAGTATCCACCTTGATGCGGTCCCCCTGTTCGACGAACAGGGGGACCTGGACGACAAGCCCAGTCTCAACGGTGACCGGCTTGGTCGCTCCCGCGACACGGTCCCCCTTGACGCCTGGTTCGGCCTCCGTTACCTCGAGCGCCACAGATGTAGGAAGGTTGATTCCGATAGCTCTTCCTTCGTACATGGCCAGATCGACCGAATCTCCTTCCCTGAGAAAGGATGATGCATCGCCGACCTCATCGACACCCAAGGGGATTTGTGCGAACGTCTCGCCGTCCATGAAGTGAAACCCCATGTCGTCTTGGTATAGGAACTGATGGGACCGGCGGTCGATGATCGCCTGCTGGACGTTCTCGTCCGCTCTGAAGGTACGATCCAGCACGGTTCCCGACTCAACGTTCTTCAGCTTCATCCGAACAAAGGCCTTGCCTTTTCCCGGCTTCACATGCTGGTACTCGACGATCTGGAATATTCCGTCGTCGAGGTCGAGTGCCATGCCCGGTCTGACGTCATTCGTGGAAATCATGGTCCCATTGGCTCCTTCGATGACTTGGTGAGGACGGTCGATCCGGACTCTGTGACCATGACCATGTCCTCGATCCGCACTCCACCAACACCAGGCAGGTAGACGCCAGGCTCGATCGTTATCGCATCCCCCACCTCGAGCCGGTCATCGTTGCCCCGGCGCACCCAAGGCGGCTCATGGATCTCGAGGCCGACTCCGTGCCCGGTGCTGTGGAGGAAGTGATCTTCGTAGCGGTACCCCCGTAGCACCACTCGGACCGCCTCATCCACCGATCCGCACGTCGCGCCGGGTGCCACGGCCGCGAGTCCGGCCTCCTGGGATTCGGCCACCGCCCGGTAAACGCGTTCCATCTCCTCGTCCGGCTCTCCGCCAAGCCACACGGTGCGAGTCATGTCACTGTGGTACCCCTCGACTGTGCAGCCGTAGTCCATCAGGAGCAACCCAACACGAACCGGGTTGCGACCTGAGCGGTAGTGCGGGATCGACGCCCCAGCTCCGGTCGCGACGATCGGCTCCCAACCCGCCGCCTGACCGCCCGCCTCCCTCATTTCGTCGATGAGGCGCCACCCGAGCTCCTCCTCCGACAGCGGTGACTCGACGAGCTTTCCTAGTGCGGCGAACGCTCTGTCGCCAGCATCAGCGGCCGCTTGGAGCGCCGCCACTTCGTCGGGATCCTTGGTGCGGCGCAGTGCCTCAACCGCCCCGCTCCCCGGCCCGATCTCCACACCTGTCTCCTTCGCGAACTCGTCGGCAAACCCCCAGGTGACGTCGTCGGCCTCAAGGTCCACCGTGGCAAGGCGATCGACGAGCGACCCGAAGACATCCCACATGCCGGAGGTGTACACCACCAAATCGGTGTCCGGCAGCGCCCCCACCAGCTCCTCCGCGAACTCCCCGTACCTGCCGTCGGTTACGAACGTGGCCGCGCCGCCAGGACGAACCAGCATCCAACCGCTCGACCCCGTGAAACCGGTGAGATACCTGAGATTCGGTGCCTTGGACACGAGCAACGGGGTTTCGATGGCATCGCCGAGCAACTCCAGGCGACGGGCGTGGTTCATGTCCCTCCGATGCCGATAGCGTCAAGGCCGGATTCGAGAGTAGCCGTGTCGACATTCGACACCAGAGGGCTGCCAACCCCCTCCAGCAGCACCATTCGCAGCCCGTCCGAGTCGCCCTTCTTGTCGATCCGCATCAGCCGATGGACGTCGGTCCGCTCCAGCTCCGGGCCAGTAACGGGCAGGCCCAGTGAGGTGAGAGCAGTTGCGATCCTCTCCTCCCCGTCGAAGCCGCAGACCGACCGCGATATGGCGGCCGCCGCAACCATGCCCACTGCTACCGACCGTCCATGGCTCCAACCTGCGAGCGCCTCAATCGCGTGTCCAACCGTGTGGCCGAAGTTGAGGTGGGCCCGAATCCCCTCCTCTTTGAAGTCGGCGTCGGCAATGGCCAGCTTCACTGCGATCGAACGTTCGACAACCTGTGTCAGATCGGCTCGGATCCCTTCGCTCTCCAGCAAAACGACCAGATCGGAATCGCCTATGAGTCCCGCCTTGAAAGCCTCGGCCATCCCTTCGGCGAGAAGATCGTCTCCCAAACGCTCGAGGACCCCTACATCGATGATCACCCGCTCCGGGTGGGCAAAGGTGCCGACCAGGTTCTTGCCGCCGACGTTTACGGCCGTCTTCCCGCCTATCGCGGCATCGACAGCGCCAAGGAGGGTCGTGGGCACATAGCGAGCCTCGACTCCTCGCATATAGACCGATGCGACAAACCCGGCCACATCCGTGAGGGCGCCTCCTCCGATGCCGAGGACGATGCCGTCCCTCTTCAGTCCTATCTCACCCAACCACGCCGTCGTCTCCTCGACTACCGCCAGCGACTTGGCCGCTTCCGAATCGGGGAGCAAACGCGTCTCCACCGGAATTCCCCGAGCCTCGAGATCGGCGACTACCCGTTCGGCAATATGGCTGCCTCCCGGCTGGCCGAGAACGGCAATCAATGGCTCCGAGCCATCGGCGACATCACCGAGGTTGTCTCGGCCGATCCGAACAGAGGTCACACCTGCGACGTTACGTTCGTCCATGCCTCCACCACCCGATCGGCTACTTCCGCGGGAGTCAGATTGTCGGTGTCGACCACGACATCAGCGAGACTCGAATAATGCTCGCGACGCTCTCTCTCTATGAGCGCCAGGGCCGCCACACCTTCGGTCAACAGCGGACGATTGGAGCCATCTCCCACCCGGCCCGCCAGCGTTTTCGTGGCGGTTCGCAGCCACACGACCACGCCACTGCCACTCATGATCTCAGCCGCCTCTGTCATCACAGCACCGCCACCTGTCGCAATCACCGCATCCGCGGCGGCGAGCGCGCGGATCGCATCCACTTCGGCCGCGCGGAACCGTATCTCAGACTCGTCGAAGAGTTCGGCAATCGTGCGCCCGGTGCGGTCCTCGATAGCTGTATCTGCGTCCAGCCAGTCGCGGCCAAGCGCTGCCGCCACCAAGGGCGCTACGGTCGTCTTCCCCGAGCCCATCATTCCGATGAGCCAGATGGGCCGCTCCATCAGAATCGCTCGATCCTGGCGCGGTAGCCCGCCATCCGTTCTGTGACATCCTCCATCGTGTCTCCGCCCAGCATCCGAGCCACTTCATCGGCGATCACGAACGCAGCCATCTGTTCTGCGACAACGCCGGCCGCCGGTACCGAGCACACATCCGATCGCTCCCGAAAAGCGTCCGCTGCCTCCTTGGTCGTCACGTCCACGCTTTGCAGCGGTCGCATCAGCGTCGAGATTGGCTTCATCGCCGCCCGCAGAATCAGTGGCTCGCCGTTGCTGATCCCACCTTCCAGACCTCCGGCACGATTCGTGGCCTTGGTAAATGCGGCCCCGTCGTACCCAATCTCGTCGTGAGCCAAGGACCCGTAGGACGCCGCCACAGCGCTGGCATCCCCAATCTCCACCCCTTTGATCGCCGGGATCGACATCAAGGCACCGGCCAGGATCCCATCCAGCTTTCGATCCCAGTGGACGTGGCTCCCGACCCCGGCGGGCAGCCCGTATACCACGACTTCGATCACCCCTCCGAGCGTATCGCGCTCCTCGTGAGCGCGAGCTATCTCAGCCAGCATCGCGGCCTCGACCTCGCTGTCGAATGTGCGAACCGGTGAAGCGTCAATCTGATCGAGCGCGTCGGGGCCCGGAAGATCGTCGCGGGACACACCGATCGGCCCGATGGCGAGCACGTGACTGAGCACGGACACGCCGATCTCTTCCAGATATCGCTTGGCGAGGGTCCCGGCGACCGTTCGAGCTGCCGTCTCTCGCGCCGAGGATCTCTCCAAGATGTCCCTAGCGTCGTGGCTGTTGTACTTCTGCATGCCCGCCAGGTCGGCATGACCGGGACGGGGCGTTGTCAGAGGCCTCTGGCTCGACCCCGGTGCGGGTGACATCTCATCCACCCACTTGGGCCACTCGGTGTTCCTCACCAGAACCGCTACGGGCGCTCCTAGCGTTCGACCGAATCGAATGCCGCCCAGAATCTCGAGTTCATCCTGCTCGAGGGCCATTCGCCGCCCCCTGCCCGCCCCCATGCGTCGACGCGCCAGTTCCGTCCGGAGTCGGTCGCCGGAGACCTCGAGTCCGGAAGGAAGACCCTCCACGATCGTGACAAGACCCGGCCCGTGGGATTCGCCTGCAGTCAGGAAACGCAGCATGCGGCGATGGTACCCAGAGGTTGGACCGGGTCGAGAACGCCACTCCGGCAGAATGAACTCGCGCCGACGGGCAGCAGGCAACCTCGCAGGGTGAACCGCTGATCGCAGGAGGCGGCGCTGGCCGCTACTTCAGAATGCTCTGGCCGACAGCCAGCGTGAACGCACTGTCACCGAAGGTGAACACCCCACCCGTTTCCGTGAGGCTCACGACTTTGAAGCTGTCCGCAAAGGTGTCGCCCACGCCCACCGTATGAGTCTCGCCATCCACCTCGACTACCGACACCAAGGACCCGCTCTCATCGCGGACCTCGAGCAGAACAACCCTTATCCCGCTGGGGCTGTCGCCAACAGTGGTCGTCGTCGTCGACCCATTACCGCCCGGCGTGGTCGTGGTCGATCCGTCACCGCTTGTCGTGGTCGTGGTCGATCCGTCGCCAATCGTGGTGGTCGTCACGTCGCCACCACCGTCGTCAATCAGCGGAGCGAAGGGATCTCGCGGCTGGGAAATCTCGAAACCGGAACTCATCTCCACGGACCCAGCACCCGAAGCCACCGAGGGAGTGGTCGCGGTTGTTGACTCAGGTGCTCCCGGCAGCGGCTGCTCGACACCGCTGAACACACCCGCCGACGCCATCAGCCACGTCGCAGCAACGGCGGTTGCCACGAGCAGCACCGACACCACCACCGAGACCAGGGTTCGTCTGGCACCGATCATGGATTGGCCTCGGCAGCTTCGACATCGCCCGCACTCGGTTGCCCGTCGCCGGATGCTGACCCGTCGGGCGTAATCGTCGCGACATCCTCGATGGCTGGAAAGAGATCCGCAAGGGTGAAGAGCACCATCTCGACACTCGCCGACAGAACCGTCTCGCCCGTTTCGTCGACGGCCGAGCTGACGGCAACCGAGTCGACCCGGACAAGACGCTCCATGTCGCTCAGTCCGAAGAGGAATCCGAGCACCTCGAAGAACTCGCCTTCGATTTGGGCAGAAACAACCACCTCTCGGAGGTCCGAATCATCCGAGATCTCGGGAAGGGATGGCGCCAACGTCTGCAGTTCCACGCCGGTCTCGTTGGTCAACTCGTGGATCTGTTCGATGAATTCCTCGAGCAGCGGCCGCTCCGGAATGAGCGCGTCGAGGCGCCCCAGGGCCGCCAAGTACTCCACCTCGGCCTGTCGGACCGCCTCGAGCTCGTTGATCTTCACCCTGAGACGTTGCTCGTTGTCGATCGCGACGTTGAGCTCTTTCTCAAAATCGGCGATTTCGCCGTTCTTCGGACCGATCAGGAACATCCACCATGCCCCTGTGACCAGCAGCACCGCCAGGGTTGCGAACAAACCCATCCTGCGCATCAGGGAACCTCCGGGATCAGGTTGTCGGCTCGACTGGTGACCGCGGCAGAGGTGAGCGCAGCAGTGCTCGTGAACCTCACGACTTCCTCTTGACCGATCGCACCTTGAGCGGCGGTACTGACCCAGGTGCCGGTGATACCGGCGAACTGCTCCGAATCAAGAATCCGGAGCCAGGCCGAAACATCGGGGAAATCAAAGCCGACTCCGCTGAACGCCACCTGTCCAAGCACCCCGGGAACCGCCTGTGGAAGCACTCTCCCCGAGAAGGTCTCGACCCACAAGCGCGGCGGAAGCAGCCTCGCCAGGTCGTTCATGAGGATGCCCCAGTCGATGTCAGTGCTCAGAGCGGTGCGTACGAGCTCAGACCGCGCCTCGTATCGGATCGCCAGTTCTCCCGAATCGGCGAGGCCCACAATCTGGCGTTCCAGCGTTTGCACGATCGAGTTCTGTGCCTCGAGATCGCGTCTGGCGTTGTCGACCCGGCCACCCCAGATCAGATACCCGAATCCGAGAAGAACGACGTAGGCGACGGCCGCAAGCGCCAGGAGGCCCATGCGACGGCGACGCGCCCTTCTTTGGCCGACCTCCGGTGGCAGCAGATTGATCGGTCTCATCGCCTGCTCCTACCCGACATGGGCGAATCTGTTGGTAGGCGGCACGACGTAAGACCCCCACAGCGCGAGACCGACCGCGGCGGGGAGCACCGGCTGGTATTCAAGCAGTTGGCTCTCGGTCATCTGAACACGTCCCACACTCACGTGATCGAGCACCCGCACCGGTTCGACCGGTGCATTGAGCGCCTTTCCGACGCGATTCGCGAGGTGCGGAAGCCGAGCACCGTTTCCTGAGACGACCAGACGCTGCAACGCAGGCTCGCCTGCCTGCGTCAGGTAGTAGTTGACCGAACCGCGGATCTCATCGATCAGGCTGTCTGCGGACCTGGTCAGGATGCGGCGAGCAGTCGATTCTTCGTCGTCGCCGTCGGGGAACCCCTCGGCAGCAACGCCGACCCGACGCTTGAGCTCCTCGGCATCCTCGCGTGACATCGCCAAACCGGAAGACAGAGCCTCGGTGAAGTGGCCTCCGCCGATCGGAAGGATCCGAACGAACCGTGTGATGCCGCCGCGAACGATGACCACCTGTGACATTGAGCCACCGATGTCGAGCAGGGCCTGCGGGCCCTCGCCTCCGAGCAGCAAATCGGTCCCGAAAGCCGCCCTCACCATGCCGAACGCCTGCAGGTCGATCGAGGACACGTCGACGCCCGCGTCGGTGGCGATCTGAACCAGCCCATCGACCATATCCCGATGAGCTGCGATGACCAACAACGACAACATGAGATCACCTTCTGGAGTGGTGAATTCTTCGAGCGGCACGTAGTCGAGCACCGCAGTCTCGATCGGAATGGGGATGGAATCCTGCACCTGGTAGGGAAGGGCGTCGATCAGCTCGGATTCCTCCAAATGGGGCACGTCGATTTGGCGAACAATGACTCTCTGGTTGGCGATACCGATGATCACATTCTTGCGTGGAAGACGGTGCCGCTTCCACAAGGCAGCGACGGCTTCGCTCACCGCACCCACGTCGAGAATCTCACCCGCTAACACCACGCCAGGGGGTAGCGGGATCTCGGCGAAGCGACGCAATACGGGCGTCGCTCTACCGCTATCTACGACGGCGACACGCACCGCCTCTGTTCCGATGTCGAGTCCGACCGCGACCGCCATTGGCCTCCTCCATATGACCCGCGTGGGCCTCTTGAGGCTCCTCACCAAACCACAGGTATGTAACTACGCCTGTGTGATGCAGAGGCTACCGCGCTCGACGCGCTCCACCAAGGATTGCCCACACTCCCCGCGCGAAGATCTCGCGCAGAGCGCGGTGTTCCGATCCCCTACGAGCTGTCCGATCTCCGACCTTCTCGCTATCCGATTACACATGAGAACCTGCAATCGGCGACCCCCCGGGCCTCTTAGCCGAGGTACCAGGCGGCAATGGCTTCCCCGGCCGCGATTCCGACGTAGGCACCCAGCACCATCGATGGACCAAAGGGGATAGCGTCCTTGCGACCGACCCGATGCGTCACGAGTAGAAGGATCGACAGAAGACCCCCGATCACGAAGGCGGCGAACACGCCAACGAAGAGCGATTCCCATGCACGGTAGGCAGCAAACTGACCCAGGAGCGCCGCAAGCTTGACGTCGCCAAAGCCAAAACCTCCCCGGGCGACGAGAGCCACGAGTAGGAGCAACAAGAAATAGCCCGTCCCACCGATCAGGGCACGACCGAACCGGATGAAATCTCCATCAAGTGCCGCTCCCCCGCCGAGGAGCGCGCTGGCGACGACCGTCCCGGGGTAGAGGATGCGATTGGGTATCCGCTTGACGTCGAGATCGGTGAGGGTGAGGGCGATGGTGACACCACAGAACCACCAATACGCCGGCAGAACCCATACTGGGCCTAGTACTGCGGCCGCCGCCGCAAAGACGCCTCCGGTGACCGCCTCCACAAATGGGTAGCGAATCGAGATGGGTGCGTTGCAGTCGCGGCACCTGCCACGCAGCATCAGCCATCCGACCACCGGAATGTTGTCTCTAGCCCGAACCTCGTGATCGCACACCGGACACGCCGATGGCGGTGTGACGACCGAGATCCCACTTGGGACCCTGTAGGCAACGACGTTGATGAACGAGCCGATGAGTAGCCCGATGAATCCGCCTCCGACAACAAGCGCCGTCACGAAAGAGATCCTGCAGCAGGCATGTCGAGCACTAAAAGCCCCTTCGACGGGATCGTACGCTGCTGTCCGCCGTCGCAGCGAGGGTACACCAGGTCCTCCAAGACTCGTTGGTCCGGTGGACGCGAAGGAGGGACGGGATTCCCCGTCCCTCCTTCTGGGTCAAGTGATTGACCTTCGCAGGCCAAGTGGTTGACCGTGGGTCTTACCAACCGCCTTGGGCATAGGTACCTGGAGCCGCGTCCGGGCAAGTGGTTGCCAGGTCCGTCTCTCCGTACCACGTGCCAGCGGTCGAGCTCTCCCAAATCGCGAATGTATTGCCGGAATCAGCCGTACGGGTGAGACAGACAGTGTCGCTGGAAGTCGCATTCAGCTGGGCAACAACGCCGGTAGCCGGCGCCGTCGCGTGCATGTTTGCATTCGGCTCGAATGCCGTGATGTCGGCGATGGTCTCGGTGTAGTCACCGTTATCCAACCAATACGCCTTCTCAGAGAGAAGAACGTTGCGCACTTCGCTCTGAGCAGAACGATCCTGCGCCGACTTGCGGAATCCGAGGAACGAGGGGATGGCGATGGCGATGAGAACTGCAATAATCATCACCACAACCATGAGCTCGATGAGGGTGAAACCCTCATCCTTATTCAGCCCACGTCGGATAGCCTTGATCATCTTGGAGAACCTCCTGATTCTCAGGTCCGGGACGCTGTTGCGTCCCGTCGTTGTTATCGGCCTCCGTCGCTCCTGGTCTTAAGCGTTTTTCGCGCTATCACTTTCGTAGGGCCCGTACTGCGGTCGCGAGAGTCGCCACCGGCTGCGATCGTCCGCCTCGATCATTGCCGCGACAGCCGGCCACGACCCGACGTCGGATCGATCTTCGAGACCCCCACGCGATGGAACCCGCCACACTCGGCGGGTTCCATCCAGCGCCCCTGGCGCCAGCAACCGTTCGTCTCTACTGGATGAGGTTGGCGATGTTGAACATCGGCAGGTACAACGAGATCAGAATTCCACCGACTGCGATACCCATCACGACGATCAACATCGGTTCGATCAGCGACGTCAGTGCATTCACCGTATCGTCGACCTCGGTGTCGTAGAAGTCGGCTACCTTCGACAGCATTCCGTCGAGAGCCCCCGTCTCTTCGCCCACCGCCATCATGTGGGTGACCATCGGTGGGAAGATCTCATGCCGGTGGAGCGGCGACACCAGAGATTCGCCTTGCCTGACGGATGCCTGGACGTCCAGAGTCGCATCGGACACGAGCGAGTTGCCCGATGTCGCGGCCACGATGTCCAGCGCCTGAAGCACCGGCACACCGGTGCGACTCAATACCGAGAAGGTCCGGGCGAACCGGCTGATGGCGACCTTCTGCACCACCACGCCGAAGATCGGAAGCTTTACCTTGAACCGATCCCAGGCAACACGGCCTGCATCGGTCTTCTTCCACCGCCGGAAGCCGACGATCGCCCCGGTAAGTCCGAAGGCGAACAACCACCAAAGGGAAGTCAGAACTCCGGAGATCTTGATGAGCACCAGGGTCGGCAGCGGAAGTGACCCCCCCAAGTCGGCGTACATGTTCTCAAAGATGGGAACAACAAACAGCAGCATGCCTGTGACTATGAAGACGATGAGTACGAGCACAACGATTGGATACGCCATCGCCGACTTCACCTTCGAGCGGAGCCGCACCTGAGCCTCGAGAGTGTTCGCCAGTCTGATCAGGGTCTCGTCGAGAGCACCTCCGACCTCACCAGCCCGTACCATGGACACGTACAGATGGTTGAAGACCTCGGGATGCTCCTCCAACGCAGCCGAAAGGCTGCTCCCCTGCTCGACCGCCCTGCGGACTTCGCCGATTACGCCTTGGAGGATGCGGTTGTCGGTTTGCTCCTCGAGGATCGAGAGTGACCTGATCAGAGTAAGCCCCGAGTCGACCATTGTGGACATCTGACGGCTGAAGATCGCGATGTCCTTGACCTTGACCTTCTTCTCGAAGCCGGGAATCCGGATTTCCTTCTGAAGGCCCGTGGTCTTGACTTCGTCGATCCGGAGTGGGATGTACCCCTTCTCGCGCAGGGTCCCCGCAACGGCGGATGTCGACGACGCATCCATCTGTCCGGCGTGGACTGCACCTGTATTGTCCCGTGCCCGGTACTCGTAGGTGAGTGCAGTGGTCATTGCGCAATACCTCCAACCAGGTTCATGAAGTCGACGGGCGACTCGGCTCGTTCACTAGCGACCGCCATGTCTATGCGCCCCGATCGAGTGAGATCGGCTAGCGCCCTGTCCATTGTCTGCATGCCGTGCTGGCCGCCGGCCTGCATGGCGTTCTTGATCTGAGGCGTCTTTCCCTCGCGGATCAGGTTCCGAATCGCCGGAGTGGCAATCATTACCTCGACGGCGGGGATCCGACCGTCACCATCGACGGTTGGAAGGAGCTGTTGGCTCACCACCCCCTGAAGCGTCTCGGCCAGCTGCACCCGGATCTGATGCTGCTGATAGGGCGGGAACACATCGATGATTCGTTCGATGGATCCCGGGGCGTCGTGCGTGTGAAGGGTGGCGAGGACGAGGTGCCCCGTCTCGGCGGCCGTCAGGGCCGTTGACATCGTCTCAAGATCCCTCATCTCCCCGACGAGTATCACGTCGGGATCCTGGCGTAGCGAGTGACGCAGAGCGGCCGCGAACGATGTGGTGTCAGCGCCGACCTCGCGCTGATTCACGATCGCGCTTCGGTGTGAGTGGAGGAATTCGATGGGATCTTCCACCGTCAGGATGTGGAGAGAGCGCTCTGCATTGATCACGTCGATCATCGCGGCGAGCGTCGTTGATTTCCCGGTCCCGGTGGCACCGGTCACAAGAACCAATCCCCTGGGCTTTCTTGCCAGCTCGCCCACAATCGGCGGCATACCCAGCTCCGCAAGAGACGGGATGCGGTTCGGGATGGCTCGCATCACAACACCCACCGCGCCGCGTTGGAAGAACACGTTCGAACGGAATCTGCCGCGACCAGCGACGGGATGCGAAGCATCCAACTCAAGTGTCTCCTCCAACTCCTCGCGCTGACGTGCCGACAGGATGTCGTAGACCATCGTCCTCAGCTCGGCGGGACGCAGAGAGTCGTAGCCCTCGATCGGAATGAGGCTCCCCCTGACGCGCATCTGTGGGGGGGACCCCGCAGACAGGTGGAGGTCAGAGCCACCACGGTCCATGAGAATCATGAGCAACTCGTTGATGTGGTAGCTGGACTCGGCGGGTGCTCCCGGCTGTTGCCCGGCTCCGATCGGGGTCGGTCCATCCGGGTCTTCCAACTGAGATGTCGGCTCCACCACATAGACCCGACCGATTGTTTCGGCTAGTTCCTGCTCGGGTGCAAGCGCCAACTGCACACCCGAATGAGCTGCCACTTGAAGACGGTCGCGCTTTTCGGTATCGAACGGATCGGCGACGGCAATGGTGAGGACATCGTCGTGGACCCTGACCGGCAGAGCGGCTTCGGAGATTGCGATGGAGGCATCCAGCCTCCCGAGTGCCAAGGGGTCGGGGATGAAATCGATACTCGGGTCGACCAGTTCGATCTCGATACAGTCGGCAACGACTCGCAGCGCGTCGATTCTCCGAACTCTTCCGGTAGCCACGAGCATGTGCAGCACGTCGCCACCGGTCGCGTCGGCCTCGCCCTGCACGAGCATGAGGTCGTCGCCGGTGATCAAGCGCCGATCAACGAGGGCCTCGGCGATCTGACGTGATGGTGAAGTTGCCATCTCAGACCACCACCCTGAGCACTTCTTCGAGCGTTGTCAGACCCCGCTTCACCTTTTCCATTCCGTCGCGTCGCAGGGTCTTCATCCCCTGTTCCACCGCCACTGCCTTGATCTCATCAGAGGGGCGCCGCTCGACGGCCAACCGCTGAATCTCCTCGGTCATGAGCAAGATCTCATTGATGGAAATGCGGCCTCGGTATCCCGTGTCCGAGCAGGTCGCGCAACCGACCGAGTCGTAGATCGTCAGCGGTCCGTCATCCGGGTCGAATCCCATCTGGCGCACGAGGTCGCCGGACACCTTCTTCGACCTCTTGCAGCGATCGCAGATGCGACGCGCCAGACGTTGGGCGAGGATCGAGTCCAGAGCGGACGAGACGAGGTACGGCTCGACGCCCATATCGACGAGCCGGCCCACACTCGAAGAAGCGTCGTTCGTATGGAGCGTAGTGAGCACGAGGTGCCCGGTGAGGACCGCCTCGATCGCGATCTTGGCCGTCTCCCCATCGCGCACCTCGCCGACGAGAATGATGTCGGGATCGGAACGCAGAATCGACTTGAGCACCGTGGCAAACAGAAGCCCGGCCTTGCGATTCACCTGGACCTGGGTGACACCCGGCAGCCGGTACTCGACCGGGTCTTCGACGGTGATGATGTTTACATCGGGCTCGTTGAGAATGTTGAGAGTCGAGTACAACGTGGTCGTCTTGCCCGAGCCGGTTGGACCGGTGACAAGGATGGTGCCGTAAGGCTTCCGATAAGAGAGCTCGAATCGGTCGAGAGTCTCGGGAAGGAAGCCCAGATCAGGAAGACCCAAGATCGCGTCGTCCTTGTCGAGGATCCGGATGACGACCTTCTCCCCGTAGATCGATGGAAGTGTCGCCACCCGTAGATCTATTTGGCGACCGGCGACCCGGAGACTCACCCGTCCATCCTGCGGGACCCTCCGCTCGGCAATGTCGAGTTCGGCCATGATCTTGAGACGACTCACCACCGCGCCCGAAATACTGCGAGGCATGGACATGATCTGGTGCAGCACGCCGTCGATGCGGAATCGAACGCGGAGGTCCTGCTCCCCGGGTTCGACGTGGATGTCAGACGCACGCTCGTTGACCGCCCGAGTCACGAGAGTATTCACGAGCTTGATAATCGGGGCTTCTTCGACCGCTGCCTCGATCTTGCTGAGATCTTCTGGGACGTCATCGTCGCTCACTAGGTCAGCGAGGTCAGAAACCGAATCGTCGTATCGCCCGATACGCCGGATCGCATCGTCGATGTCGGACCTTGTCGAGATGCGCGGCACCACCCGCATCCCCGTGATGGCACGAATGTCGTCGACGACGAGCACGTTGCTCGGATCCGCCATCGCGACGAGCAGCGCATCGTCGTCGAACCCGTACGGAATGACGCTGTAGCGCCGGGACAGTGTCTCCGGAATCAGGGCGGCGGCCGCCGGATCGACCTTTTCGTCGGCAAGGCTGACGAACTCGATACCCATATGGCCCGCGAGAACTCGAACGAGCTTGGTCTCGTCTATCAGTGACTCTTCAACGAGAACGCGGGTCAGCGCCTCGCCACTCTCGGTCTGAATAGCCCGAGCCCGCTTGAGATCGTCGTCCGTGACGAGGCCCTCACGGACGAGGATGGCTCCGATGTTCTCGCGCTGCGCCACCTGGTCTCCTCATGTCGCACCCGGCGTGACGAACACGCCGGAACGGATGCTTCACGAGAGTGTCGGCAGTCCCACGGCATGCCTTGAGTCGTGCGTTGTGGGTCTCACCCATAGCCCCCACCGACGGTATTGGGATCACGACTCCGGGTTCGACGAGATGGGCGGCACCGCAGGGAACCCCTGTGATCCTGCGGGTCTCCGCCTAGTCGCGAACGCCCCCAGCCCTCGCCGCCGCCTCCATCGCGTCGAGCGGAGCAGCGATACCGGTCCAGATCCTGAAGGACCTCGCAGCCTGAGCAATGAGCATGTCGATACCGTCCACCAACGGCATATCTCGCGCACCGGCGACTGCGGGCGATGGAGAAGCACCATACGCCATGTCGAAGAACCCCGCAGCGTCCTCGAGGACGCCGGCGGGCAACGATTCACCGTGCATTCCCAACGGCGTAGCGTTGACGACGACAGCACCCCTCACGGCGACGCCCCAAGGAACCTCGGTGGCGTCGACATCGAGACGGGCCGCCAGGGCCTTTCCCAAACCGCGGCGACGACTGCTCACCCGAAGCTCCGACCCGGCGCACGCGAGCAACGCCGCCGCCGCAGCCCCACCGGCGCCAAGAACGAGGACAGGGGTGTCATCGGGAAGTCGCCGGTGACTCCAGGCGTCACTAAACCCGCCCACATCGGTGTTGTCCCCCCAGACCTCCCCGTCTCGCAACCAAGCAGTGTTCACTGCACCGGCGCGCCTGGCGATCTCCGTAACGTGATCAACCGCGCCAAGGGCAATCCCCTTGAGCGGCATGGTGAAGTTGGCTCCGTCGAGAGCTCCAAACCGTATCTCTGCGCATGCCGTCGTCACACCAGCCTCGTTCGCGCGACGAGCCTCGTAGGAGCCGGGAATGCCGAGAACTTCCATCGCCGCGCGGTGGATGATCGGAGATCGGGAATGGGCAACCGGATCGCCCAACAGGGCGAAACGCATGGCTACGCACCGCTCCCAGCAAGCTCCTCTTGAATCAACAGGAACTCGTCGAAGGTCTCGGCAAAGGTCATCTGACCCGATTCATCGGTCGTGATGAAGAAGAAGTAGTCGGTGAGCGCCGGATCGGCAGCGGCTTGCAGCGAAGAGACTCTTACTCCTGCAATTGGCGTCGGTGGCAGTCCATTGATGAGGTACGTGTTATAAGGAGAGTTGACCTCGAGATCGGCAAGAGCGAGCCCTCCTTCCGGCACCGCTCCCAGTGCATACACGACGGTGACATCGAGTTGGAGTCTCATTCCCGCGTCGAGTCGGTTGAATATGACGCTTGCTACCACCGGTCGATCCTCTTCGACCGCCACTTCCTCTTCGATGAGGCTGGCGATGATGATTCCGTCGTAGGGGCTGAAGCCGAGCTCCTCAAGCGCCGTCCAGTCGATCCCACCGACCCGCTCCTCCGTCGTGACCGCAAGACGCGTCAGCACATCGACTGCGGTGGCCTCCTCGACGAATTCGTACGTATCGGGGAACAGCAGCCCTTCCCAATCACGCAGTTCTTGGGGCTCCCCCACCAGGAGGTCCGATGAAACCGTGCCGTCGAGGAGCGGCTCGGTCAGCTCTTCAAACGTGAACCCCGTCTGGCGAGACAGTGACTCCAGCGTCTGACCGATCGTGAGACCCTCGATGACCGTTAGACGGTAGACATCGCCACCGACCGGACCTTCCAGTAGCACCGCGAGCACGGCTTCAGGTTCCATACCCGTCTCGAGGTCGTACTTGCCTGCCTGGAGTCGGCTCGATGCACCAGCTTCGCGCACCACGCGCTCGAATTCGGCACCCGAAGCGACGATGCCGGCCTCATCGAGTTGGCGTGCTATCTGTGAGGCCGGTTCGCCGGGGGCGATCTCGAGTGTCACATCCAATCCCGCCTCGACGACGGTCTCGTCGCTCGCGATCACCCCACTCACCGAGTCGGCGAGCCACTGCACACCAACGTATGCCAGCACGAACAACGCGACGATGAATGCAGCAATCCCCAACGTACGGACAAGTCGACTGGGTCCGCTCGGGACACCGCCATCGTCCCCACCGTCGTCGTACTGCTCGAGTTCGAGGCTCATCGCAGCCCATCCAAGTATGCCTGCAGGAATACTGCAGCGGCCACGCGATCACGTGCCTCTTTGCGTTCAGATCGGCGTGCACCGGCCTCGATCATCGCCCGTTCCGCCACCACGGTGCTGAACCTCTCATCGACCAGCTCCACTTCCATTCCAGTCGCCTCCCCGACACGATCGGCGAACTCTCGCGCCAGAACGGCAGACGCATTCTCGGTCCCATCTAGCGACAGTGGCCAGCCGACCACGATCCGATCAACGTCGAGCGAGACCACCAGCGATGCGATCCCCGACATGATCTCGGGATCTCCAGCCTCCAAGGATGAATGAGGCTGGGCAATGATCCCCAGAGGATCGCTAACGGCTACGCCGATCCGAACCGACCCTGGATCGAGCGCAAGCACCCGTCCCATCTACAACTCTCCGAGCGTCTCAGTGGCGAGCGCGGAGGCATGTTCGAGTGCCGCTGCGATCTCGGCGCCCTGGGGCCCGCCCGCCTGAGCAAGTTCCGGGTCCTTGCTACCGCCGCCACCGACGAGGCGGGCAGCCGGTCCGACGAAATCCGCCGCCGACACTCCCCGAGCGATCAGGTCGGCCGTGACGACGCCGACGAGACTCGCCTTTCCTTCGCGCTGCGATCCGATCAAGGCGACCCCACTCTGCAGACGGTCGCGCACCTGGACGGCCAGCTGTCGCAGGGCGTCAGGAGTTAGTCCGTCTCGCAACGCCGTGGCTACGGTGAACTCACCGACCGACACGGCCGAAGCGATGATGTCGAGCGCCTCTTCGGACCGGGTACGGGCTTCGAACGCCTCGATTCTGTCCTCCTGCTCCTTGGACCGCGCTACCAGCCCGGCCGCGGCATCGCCCAGCCCGTCGGGCCTGACCCTCAGGTGGTCTGCTGCCGTTTTGAGCTGACCGCGCAGCTCGACCAGGTACTCGTACCCGAGCGAGCCGGTATAGGCCTCGATGCGTCGCAGATTGCTGCCGATCGAGGACTCGCCGACCACGATCAGCGGACCGATCTGACCAGTCGATGGCACGTGCGTCCCCCCGCACAACTCGCGGGAGTACTCCCCCGCCTCCACCACCCGCACCCGCTCTCCGTACTTGTCCCCAAAGAAGGCGATCGCTCCCATGTCCTCGGCCTCTTGTCGCGCCAGATCGAGGGTCCGAACCCGAGCATTCTCGATGACACGTTCATTGCCGACTCGCTCCACCTCCAGCATCTCGTCGGGACTGAGCGGTCCGAAGTGGCTGAAATCGAAACGAAGCCTTCCCGACTCGACCAGCGAACCGGCCTGCTGCACATGAGTACCGAGCACGCTACGCAAAGCCCAGTGGAGGATGTGGGTGCCGGTATGGCTCTTACGGATCCGTTCCCTGCGTCCCGGCGCCACCTGCAGTCCGGCTTGCTGCCCCGCTGCGATCATGCCCGACGTCACCGTGGCGCGATGACCATGCAGACCCTGTAGCGCGTGCTGCGTGTCCGAGATCTCTAGAACTCCGGTTTCTGTGGTGGCGGTGCCGGTGTCCCCCACCTGGCCTCCGGACTCGCCGTAGAAGGGCGTGGCGTTGAAGAACACCTCGATCTCTGCGCCAGCCGATGCCTCTTGGACGACCTCACCATCGCGCAGGATCGTCAGGACCGTCCCCTCGGCGTCAACAGTGTCGTAGCCGAGAAACGCGGTCGGCCCGAACTGATCGAATACCTCCAGGTAGACGGTGACCGTCTCGCCATCCGCTTCGCTCCGGCGCGCCGCACGCGCCCGAGACCGCTGCTGCTCCATCTCTGTCTCAAAGCCGGAAATATCGACACTGAGCCCCCGCTCCGCCGTGATCTCATCGGTCAACTCGACCGGAAACCCGTATGTGTCGTGCAGCTTGAAGGCCGTCGAGCCGGAAAGCGTGCCACCTCCCTCGAGTTGATCGAGTTCCTCGAAGAGCAAGGTGTGCCCGGCTTCCAGAGTGCGACGAAAACGGAGTTCCTCACGTTCGGCAGTCTCGACGATGCCGTCGCGTCCACTGAGGAGAGCCGGAAAGGCGTCGCCCACAGCATCGACGGTGGCGTCGATGAGAGCAGGCGTGACCGTCGTTTCGGCACCGAGCTGCCAGGCATGGCGTACCGCGCGTCTCAACAATCGACGTAGGACATAGCCGCGACCGTCGTTGGCCGGAACGATCCCGTCGGCGATCATGTGTGTGATCGCCCTTCCGTGATCGGCCATGATCCGCAAACTGACGTCGGAGCCCTCGCTCTCCCCGTAGGTACGACCGGTCACCCCCTCCGCAGCAGCCAGCACAGTTCGAACAAGGTCCGTCTCGAACACGTTGTCGACCCCCTGGAGCAGTACGCACATCCGCTCCAATCCCAGTCCGGTGTCGATGTTCTTGGCCGGAAGGTCACCCACAACGTGAAACGGTTCGTCCTGGACGTACTGCATGAACACCAGGTTCCAGAACTCCATGAACCGCTGTTCATCGACGATCGGGCCGCCCTCGGGCCCAAAGTCGGGGCCACGGTCGTAGAAGATTTCGGAGGCCGGTCCCGCCGGCCCGGCCACACCCATTTGCCAGAAATTCTCCGAGTCCGGACGGCGCTGCACTCGCTGCGCCGGCACGCCAACACTGTCGATCCAGATCTGCTCGGCCTCGTCGTCGTCGTCGTGCACCGTGAACCAGAGGCGATCGGGATCCATCCCGTACCCCTCGGTGATTAGCTCATACGCGAGCGAACAAGCGAGTTCCTTGAAATAGTCGCCAAAGGAGAAGTTGCCGAGCATTTCGAAGAACGACATATGTCGCGCCGTCGTGCCGACGATGTCGATATCTACGGTGCGAATGCACTTCTGGGAGCTCACCGCACGCGGATACGGAGCAGGCTCCTCGCCGAGCAAATACGGCTTGAAGGGGACCATGCCGGCGACGGTGAGCAGCAGACCGGGATCGGTGGGGATGAGCGAAGCAGACGGCACGACCGTGTGATCGCGATCGCGGAAAAACTCCACGAACGTCCTTCTGACGTCGCTCCCGGAGACGGGCGTCGTCATTGAATCTCCTCCAACCGGTGCATCGGCGGCAGGGTACTCATTCCCTCCGCTCCCGCCCCATCCTCTCGTCGATGTCGCTGAGCCGGTCTGCCACGACTCCCTCGGCACCGGATCGGGACGGCCGGTACAGCACCTTGCCCTCGAGGCCGTCTGGCATGTACTGCTGGGGGACAACCGATTCCGGGTGATCGTGCGGATACCGATAGCCGACCCCGTGGCCGAGCTGCTCGGCTCCTCGATACCCGCCGGAGCGCAGGTGGGGCGGTACCGCAGCGTGTGACGTGTCCTCCACCACCTCACTGGCTGCGGCGATCAGCCGCTTGATCGAATTCGACTTCGGCGCGGTGGCCAGATGGATCGCGGCATGGTGCAGGGCATATCCGGCTTCCGGGAGTCCAACAATCCTCAGTGCGTCAAAGGCGGCGACTGCCACCCCCAGCGCGGTGGGATCAGCAGGGCCGATGTCCTCGGAAGCAAGCACAATCATTCGGCGCGCGATGAACTCGGGGTCCTCGCCGGCGGCGATCATGGTTTGCAGCCAATAGGCCGCCGCGTCGGGAGCCGATCCACGCACGCTCTTGATGAACGCGGAGATCACGTCGTAGTGCTGATCGCCCGCCTTGTCGTAGCGAACAATCCTCCTCTGAAGTGCCTCTTCAACTACTTCCAGGCCGATCGCATCGTCGCCGCGTCCTGCCGATATCGCCGCGGCAACCTCGAGCGCATTGATTGCGAGACGCGCATCTCCCCCCGATCGTTCCGCCAGAGCAGTTCGCGCCTCGTCGGTGATCGAACCCGGTTCGGAGAGCACGCCCTCGACCGCTCGATCAATCAGCACCGCAACCTCGGTCGGCTCCAGGGCTTCGAGGCGAAACAGGGTCGACCGAGAGATCAACGGGGAATTGACCTCGAAGAACGGGTTCTCGGTGGTGGCCCCAACGAGAATGACGGTTCCGGTCTCGACTCCCGGCAGCAGAGCGTCCTGTTGCGCCTTGTTGAAACGATGGATCTCATCGAGGAACAGGATCGTGCGCCGCTCATCCTGCTCGAGGCGCTGTTTCGCCTTGGCCAGCACCTCTCGTACATCTTTGACACCAGCCGTGACCGCAGACAGCGCCTCGAAGGCGGCGTCTGTTTCCGTTGCTATCAATCGGGCCAGAGTGGTCTTTCCCGTACCCGGCGGACCCCACAGGATCATCGAAACCGGCCGACCAGATCGAACCATCACACTGAACGCCGCACCGGGACCCAGCAGGTGAGGTTGGCCCACAACCTCGTCGAGTCGACCGGGCCGCATGCGCGCAGCAAGTGGTTCGGCCGACCGACGTCGCTCGGCACGTTGAGCTGCGAAGAGGTCGTCCATCACTACGACGCTTCGAGGTGCGAACCCGTGACGCATCTAGTATCGCCGCTCTCAACGGGGGACCTCGAAGCAGGCATCACTCGGGAGTCTCCTCGTCTTCGAGGGCAGCCCGCACCCCGGGGCGGAGATCGATGCCGAGTTCCTCCAGCTGGGGATCGTCGACCGGGCCCGGCGACCGTGTGAGTGGGTCGAAACCCGTCTGCGTCTTCGGGAAAGGGATCACCTCGCGGATATTCGGCTCGTTCTGGAGGATGGCAATAAACCGATCGATACCCACTGCAAAACCTGCGTGGGGCGGAGTCCCGTATTGGAGGCCCCGCATGAACCATCCAAAGCGTGACTCGGCTTCCTCGTCGCTGATCCCGAGCACCTTGAATACCCGCGCCTGAGTCTCCGGATCATGGATTCTCTCACTCCCCGACCCGAGCTCCGTTCCGTTGAGAACGAGGTCATAGGCGCGCGACACTGCTGTCTCGGGACGCTCTTCCATCTCGACCACATCCACCGGAGCCGTAAAGGGATGGTGAGCGGACACCAGCCGCCCCTCTCCGACCAGCTCGAACACCGGAAAGTCGGTTACCCACAGAAACCGAAGCTCATCGTGGCCTTCGGGCTGACCCAACTCGTTGCGAAGCGCCCCGAGCACTGCGCGGGTCAGCGCCACCGAATCGGCCACGATCAGCAGTGTGTCGCCGACCTCTGCACTCAGCCGCTCCGTGATGCCCGCTTGCTCGGCCTCGGAGAGGAACTTGGCCACCGGAGACCGTAACGTTCCACCATCTTCGACCACCATCCACACGAGACCCTTCGCCCCCAGAGCCTGCGCTCGGTCGACCAGACCATCGAGCCCCGCCCGGGAGAGCCCGAGTCCACCGCCGTTGATCCCCGCGACCAGCCCGTCGCCCTGAAGAACCCCCGAGAACGCCTTGAATCCCGTGGCGGCAAAGACCTCCGACAGGTCTACGAGTTCCATGCCGAAGCGAATGTCAGGTTTGTCGGTTCCGTACCGCGCCATCGCATCGGCGTACGTCATCCGGGGGAATGGCGTGCCCAAGTCCAAGTCGCGCAAGGCCTTGGCAACTGCGCCGATCACCGGTTCCAGAGCATCGAATACCTGATCCTGTCCCCAAAAGGCCCCCTCAATATCGAGCTGAGTGAACTCCACCTGGCGATCCGATCTGAAGTCCTCGTCCCGATAGCACCGGGCGATTTGGTAGTAGCGCTCGACGCCACCGATCATCAGCAGCTGTTTGAACAACTGGGGCGATTGAGGCAGGGCATAGAACGAACCCTGGCGGAGCCTGCTGGGTACCAGGAAATCGCGAGCACCCTCCGGCGTCGACTTGACCAGGGTCGGAGTTTCGATTTCGAGGAACCCCTCGTCGGCCAACGTCGACCGCATCGCACCGACGGCGCGAGAACGGGCCAATAGATTTGCCGCCATGCGAGGCCGCCGCAGGTCGAGGTAGCGATACTCGAGGCGACGCACCTCATCGACGTCGCTCCTGTCGTCGATCTGGAACGGGAGGGGTGCCGCCGGAGACAACACAGTGATCTCGGTGGCGCTGATCTCGATTTCGCCCGTAGCCAAATCGGGATTGACCGTTCCTTCGGGTCGCTCCCTGACCGATCCAAGCACTGATATGCAGAACTCATCTCTGAGGGCGTGGGAAAGGTCGACGAGGTCGGGCTGCTCTTCGGGGTTGATCACCACCTGAACGACGCCGCTGGCCTCGCGCAGATCGACGAACAAGACGCCACCGTGATCGCGTCGCGTCGCCACCCACCCGGCGACCCTGACCTCGGTCCCGATGTCGCCGGATCCGAGGTGCCCGGCCCGGGCCGTCCTCAGCGTTGCTTCATCCACTCCTCGACCTCCTCGACGGACACCTGGCGTTCCTCCCCCGTCTCCAGCACTTTTAGCGAAACCAGCCCCCGCGACCACTCAGACCCCACGATCGCGACCGCCGCTGCCCCACAACGATTCGCGGCCTTGAACTGCGCCTTGACCGAGCGAGAAGCCGAAGCATCCCAGTCGATCTTGAACCCTCGCTGCCGCAGCCGCGACACCCATTCCGTCGCCTGAGGCGTGAGATCGTGGTCAGCCACGGCCACATACAGATCAAGCCTGTGCTCGGCTACACCCGGCATGGCGTGGACAATCCTGTCACACCCCATGGCAACGCCTACGGCCGGGACCGGATGCCGAGATCCGATGAGCTCGGCCAGCGGGTCGTAGCGTCCGCCGCCACCGAGCGACGACTGGGCGGCTTCGAACGAAGAGGAGTAGAACTCGAATACTGTTCGGTTGTAATAGTCGAGACCACGCACCAGCCGCGGGTCGATCTCGTATGGGATTCCGAGCCCATCAAGCGCCGACCTAGCCCGACTGAAGTGCTGCGCCGCCTCCGGCCCGAGATGGTCCAACGGCACCGGTGCGTCGCGAACCACCTCGGTATCCGCCTTCGAATCGAGTACCCGCAGGGGGTTTGAGTCGATCCGCCGTCGGGCGTCCTCCGACAGATCCGATTGGCGTTGGCGGAGGTACTCCTGCAACAGGTTGCGATATGCGACGCGGTCGGCCGAGTCCCCGATCGAGTTGAGCCGAAGACCGATCCCCGAGACCCCCACCATCTCCAGCAGACGGTATGAGAATTCGATGACCTCGACATCGGCACCGGGAGCCGACTCGCCGAGGTATTCCAGATCTACTTGGAAGAATTGACGCCGGCGACCCTTCTGGGGCTGCTCGTATCGGAATTGCGGCCCGGCGGCCGCCAGTTTGACGATGCCTTGACCACCCGATTCGATGTACGAGCGCACTATGCCCGCAGTGAACTCGGGGCGAAGAGTCACCGAACGCCCTCCCCTATCCTCAAATGTGTACATCTGCTTCTCGACGACTTCGGTCGTCTCCCCGACACCGCGTGAGAACAGCTCCGTCGACTCGATCGCCGGCATGAGTGCCAGGTCGTACCCGTAGCGCTCGGCGAGATCATCAAAGGCGCGCAGCAGCCTCCGCCACCTCTCCGATTGGGGCGGAAGGATGTCGTCTGTGCCCTTGAGGCGCGGTATCACGTGCGGAATTCCTGCATGAAGGGGTTCGTCGCCAGCTCGACGGCCAGCGTAGTGGTGGTCCCGTGACCGGGGAACACGTCCGTCGCAGGAGTGAGTGGGACGATCCGATTCCGCATGCTTGTCATGAGAGTGTCGTAGTCGCCCCCAGGTAGGTCGGTACGCCCGATCGATCCCGCAAAGAGCTGATCGCCGGAAAAGAGCACTCCCTCGGCGGCGACGTGAAAGCAACAGTGACCGGGGCTGTGACCGGGGGTGTGGAGTACCTCGAAGTCGATCCCTGCCAGCTCCAGCGAGGTTCCTCCTGCGAGAAGTTCCCAACGCTGTGGGGGGGCATAATCGCCGGGTAGTTCGAACCCCCACAGCTGCCTGAGCTGGGCAGCGGGGTTTGAATAGAGGAACTCATCATCGGGATGTATGTAGGCACTGACGTTGTAGCGACCCGCGACGCCGCCGGCTCCGCCGACATGGTCCACGTGTCCGTGCGAAACCAGCAGGGCAACCGGAGTCAAGTCGTGACGGATGAGCAACTGAGCAATGCCGTCGACATCGGGCGGTGCATCGATGACGACGGCCAAACCGCCCTTCTCGGGCGCTATCACCCAGGTATTGGTCTCCGCCACCCACAGGGGTATTCCGCTGATGAACACCGCCGCAGATTAGATCAGTCCGTTGGACCCTTAGAGTTCATCCCAGCCAAGCACCGCAAGTCCCACAGGCAACGACTGCCACAGAGATTGCAGCGACCCGTCGAGCCTAAAGGTCGGATTGCCCTCTATCTCTGTGTCGTCGATGTGAGATTCTTCCGAGTCACATCGACCCTCAGCGACGAACGCACCTTCCACATCAACGTTGCCATCGATTTCAATCTGTTCGGTCGCGGCAACGATGCCCGGAGTCGTCAGCTTCCCATTCCCTTCCCAACCGACATCACGACCCGCTAGCACCACGAAGGTGTTGCTGGCGTGCGCCGAACCGGCCTGATACGCACCAATGGCCATGTTCCCGTTCAAGAAGACATCTCCTCCGAGCCTGTCGGGGCAGATGCCCTTTGCCTCGGCCATGATGAGCACTTCCCAGGGATCGTTATTGGTACCGGGGCTTCCCACGACATCTGGAGTGCCCCAATAGAAGTAGTACGCCCCGTCGTTGGCGGTGTTTCCGCCGTAGGACCATTCCGCCCAATCCTCTGAGTCGCAGCAGCCATCGAATACCCAGCCCCGGTAGCCGCTGGAGGCATCGGGCTCGATGACGAGTCCGGTGCACGGCTCGGCTCCCACCGTGCCCCCCAGCGTCGGATGGGCCGGACCGGCGTAGACGCCACCGTCGGGGCACATGTCGTATTCACTGAGGTACCAGAAATCGCGCGGCTCCACAGCCGGAATCTCGATCACCGGCTCGTCGAAGGGAGTAGGCGGGCACGAAGAGTGAACATTCAGGTTTCCGTCGACCTCCCCTCCGGTCGAGGACGTGAGACACCCACTCTGGAATGTCGCGTTGCCCTCGACTTCGACCGATGAGTTCGTGTGCGCCGACGCTGCAATGCCAATGAAGGTGGGGTTCCCTTCGAGCTCGAGCTCATCGTTGGTGAGGAAGGCACGCGTGATCGCTATCGACGACGGGGCCGGCGTCAGGGCCGCCCGCACCACCCGCACTCGGCGCTCCGTTGCAGAGCGCGACGGTGCAAAGCCGACTGCAAAGAGCAAGTCGGCGTTGGAAGGCTTGACGATCGCACAGTCGCCTTCGGGAGTGGTCACGAGGTCTCCACTCAACTGACCGTCGGCAGATGCCACGGCCCAATCCCTCTCTGCCCGCGCACCGATGTCGCCGAGATCGAGAGTCTCTCCCGTCGTCCAACCAAGGTCGGTAGACAGCGTGACAAGCCCGACATCCAGGCAGCTCTCTGCCACGTGCAGGGATTGCTCCCACCTGACGTCGCCCGAGACGGTCCCCACTTGACGCGCTGCTCGCGACATCACGATGGCGGTGATAAGCACAAGAATCATGCCCGCCAACATGACTACTGCGATAGCAAACCCGTCTTCACTCCTGTCCGGTTCGGTTCGCAGACGCCGAAGCATTATGAGTTCCTCAAGTAGACATTGGAGGCGTAGCGAAGCTCATCATTGGTGTTGCCAGATGGGGAAAGCGCGACCAGCTCGATCGTCACGGTGGTGACATCCACCGGTGTCACCACGTCGTAGGAGAACGAACTCAACCCCGGATCCAATCGCGTGGCGACAGTCGTCTGAACGCCAGCGTCCGTGGCCCGCACCACACTGCCATCCGACTCGAGGGACCACGTGATCGACTCACCAGGGTCAACGACATCGTCTCGATTGCTGTCATACCAGAACGAAATCGTCCCGGATTGAGCGACGGTCAGGTATTCGGATGACCGAAGCTCGCGCGACAGCAGGTCGCTCACGTCGCGAAGATCGCCGAGGGCAAGGTCGTTGGACCTGAGACGGTCATCGGTTGTCGCCACCCCAACGATCCAGCTCAACATCGCGCTGGCGATGAACACGGTGATAACCATCGCCACGGAGAGTTCGACAATGCTCACACCCCGGTCGTCCGACCAGAGTGAACGGTGCCTTGATACGCGTAGTCGATTGCGGGACATCGAGAGGGGTATCGACAACCCGACATGCCTCCTTGACTGGAATGAGCGTGCGCTCCCCCTGCCGTGCCCATGGAGACGACAGTCGGAGTCTGCCGGTGGGGATGAACGGGACAGGGAGCCTGCGAGCAGCGAATCCCCTCCGAGATTCGGGCGAGCGCTCTCCAGTAGTACGGGCCGCCTAGCTGTCGTCACCGCCGTGGCTCCCCTCGTCGTCGCCGCAGGCATCGTGATCGCCGTCAC
>JAJCYA010000036.1 GCA_029263095.1 Acidimicrobiia bacterium
CCGGCGGGGATCAGCTTGCCAATGATGACGTTCTCCTTGAGACCACGCAGGAAATCGGAACGTCCTTGCAACGCCGCCTCAGTGAGCACACGCGTCGTCTCCTGGAACGAAGCAGCCGACAACCACGAATCAGTCGCAAGCGAAGCCTTCGTGATACCCATCAGCTCGGGACGTGCCTCGGCCGGCGCCTTGCTGTCGCCCACCAGTTGCCGGTTGGTCTCCCGGAAGGCCTGGGCATCGACGAGTTCCTGCGGCAAGTAGCTCGAATCGCCCGGATTGACAACCCGCACACGACGCAACATCTGGCGCACGATGATCTCGATGTGCTTGTCGGCGATCTCCACACCCTGGCTGCGGTAGACCTCCTGCACTTCATCTACGAGGTACTGCTGGGTAGCGCGCACGCCCATGATCTCGAGGACTTCCTTCGGATCGAGAGGACCAGCCGTCAACGGTGTGCCCGGTTCGATGGTGTCTCCCTCACGAACCTTGAGATTGGCGAACCGCGAGATCGGGTACGCCCGCTCATCCTCCTTGGCACCCTCGATCACGATGCGTCGGCCGTCCTCGTCTTCGGCGATCTTGACCACACCACCGATCTCGGAAATCGGTGCCTTGCCCTTGGGGCTGCGAGCCTCGAACAACTCGGTGACACGAGGCAGACCATGCGTGATGTCCTCGCCGGCGACTCCGCCTGTGTGGAACGTGCGCATCGTGAGCTGAGTGCCCGGCTCACCGATTGACTGTGCTGCCATGATGCCGACCGCTTCACCCGGTTCGACCATCCTTCCGGTGGCGAGACTGAGGCCGTACGACGCCTGGCTCACACCGTGGCGCAGCGTGTCGGTGAGGGGAGACCGAACCCTGATCTCGGTCACCTCCTCGGCGGCGTTGATCGCGACCATCGCGTCCCGATCCACGAGTTCGCCGGCGCGGAGCTTGACTCCGGCGCTGGTCTCGACGAGGGAGCGACCGATCTTGATGTCCTCGGCGAGGATCCGACCGAATACCCGGCTGCGCAGGTGACGATAAGGCTCGCCACTCTGGTCCTTGACCTCAATCGCGATCCCCGGGTCATCGGATTCCTCGTCGTAGACGAGGACCTCTTGGGCCACATCCACCAGACGGCGGGTCAGGTAGCCGGAGTCGGCCGTCCTCAGCGCCGTGTCGGCCAGACCCTTGCGGGCACCGTGGGTTGAGATGAAGTACTCGAGCACCGAGAGACCCTCGCGGAAGTTCGCCTTGATTGGACGAGGAATGATGTCCCCCTTGGGGTTGGCCACCAGGCCACGCATGCCGGCGATCTGACGCACCTGCATCACGTTCCCTCGTGCACCCGAACGCACCATCATGTCGATTGGGTTGAACGGATCGGCCTTGAGGCTCACCTCCATGGCGTCCTTGACCTTGTCCGTCGCTTCGGTCCAGATCTCGATGAGCTCCTGACGGCGCTCATCGTCCGTGATGATCCCCTGAAGGAAGAGCTCCTCGACCTTCTCGGCCCGAGCCTCGTACTCCTCGAGGATCTTCGGCTTGTCGTCGGGCGTCTTCACGTCCTCGAGGCCGATGGTGAGACCAGAGCGGGTCGCGAACTTGAAGCCGAGCGCCTTCAGGGCATCCAGGAAACGCTGCAGCTGCGACTTGTCGTAGCGGGCAATGACTTCCTCGATCAGCGTCCGAACGTCGGACTTGAGCACTACTCCGTTGATATAGGGGAAGTCGGACGGAAGAGCAGTGTTGAGCAACGCCCTACCGAATGTTGTGTCGAACGGCATCGAACCATCGACCGGCTCATCCGGGATGAGATCACCCAGATGTGGCTTCAGCTCGGCGTGCAGTCCGGGGTCGCCCGCCGAATCTCCCACACGAAGCTTGATAGGAGCTTGCAACCCGAGCTCACCCAGGTCGTACGCCATCTGTGCTTCTTCAATGTCGGCAAAGATGCGGCCGGCGCCTGGGTCGTCTTCGACGAGCTCCGACAGGTAGTAGACACCGATGACCATGTCCTGGCTCGGCGTCACGATCGGACGCCCGCTGGCGGGTGACAGGACGTTGTTCGTGGACAACATGAGTACCCGGGCCTCGGCCTGAGCCTCGGCCGACAGCGGAAGATGGACGGCCATCTGGTCGCCGTCGAAGTCGGCGTTGAACGCCTCACACACCAGTGGATGGATCTGGATCGCCTTGCCCTCGACGAGGATCGGCTCGAAAGCCTGGATCCCGAGACGGTGCAGTGTCGGGGCGCGGTTGAGCAGCACGGGGTGCTCCTGAATCACATCGGCCAGGACATCCCACACCTGCGGCCGGTGACGCTCCACCATCCGCTTGGCGGCCTTGATGTTCTGGGCGAGATCGAGATCGACGAGCCGCTTCATCACAAACGGCTTGAACAACTCGAGCGCCATGGCCTTGGGCAAGCCACACTGATGCAGCTTGAGCTGAGGACCGACGACGATCACCGAGCGGCCTGAGTAGTCGACGCGCTTGCCGAGCAGGTTCTGGCGGAAACGGCCTTGCTTGCCCTTGAGCATGTCGCTCAACGACTTGAGAGGGCGGTTGCCAGGACCCGTTACCGCACGGCCGCGGCGGCCGTTGTCGAACAGAGCATCGACGGCCTCCTGCAACATCCGCTTCTCGTTGTTGACGATGATCTCGGGTGCACCGAGATCGAGCAGGCGCTTGAGCCGGTTGTTGCGATTGATCACGCGGCGGTACAGATCGTTGAGATCGCTCGTGGCAAACCTGCCACCGTCGAGTTGCACCATCGGGCGCAAATCGGGCGGGATGACAGGCACCGCTTCGAGAATGAGCGATTCGGGGCTGTTGACCCGATTGGCGAACGGAGTCACAACCTTGAGGCGCTTCGTGGCCCGCTGCCTGCGCTGCTGTGAGTTGGCATCGAGGTCCTCGGTCAGCTTCACGATCTCGGCATCGAGATCGAGGCGGCCGAGCAGATCCTTGATGGCCTCGGCGCCCATGGCACCTACGTAGTAGTCCTCGTAGCGGTCGCGAATCTCACGCCACAGCTGCTCAGACTCGACGAGATCCTTGACCTTCATGCCGCGGAAGAAATCCAACGCCTCACGCACGAGCTCCTCTTCATACTCACTGCGCTCGCGCCGATCCTTGATCTCGCGTTCGGCCTCGCGCCGCGCTGCCGAGATCTCCTGACCCTTGGCTCCCGCGTCCTCCATCTGCGTGAGCTCCTGCTCCAGACGCTCGAGACGGGCGGACTCCCACTCCGCAAAGTCTCCCTGGATGAGGGTCGCCTCGGTCTCCATCGCCTCCTCGAGTTCGGCGAGATCCTTATCCCGCTTCTCGACGTCGACGTGTGTGATCAGATAGGCCGCAAAGTAGATGACCTTCTCGAGTTCCTTTGGAGACATGTCGAGCAGATATCCCAGCCGGCTCGGAACGCCCTTGAAATACCAGATGTGGGTAACAGGAGCGGCCAGCTCGATGTGGCCCATCCGCTCCCTCCGCACCTTGGAACGCGTCACCTCGACGCCACAGCGTTCGCAGATGATTCCGCGGAACCTGACGCGCTTGTACTTCCCGCAGTAGCACTCCCAATCGCGCGTCGGACCAAAGATCCGCTCGTCGAAAAGGCCGTCCTTCTCAGGCTTCAAGGTCCGGTAGTTGATCGTCTCAGGCTTCTTGACCTCACCGTGAGACCAGGCCCGGATCTGGTCGCCGGTCGCCAGATCGATCTTGAGCTCGTCAAAGAACTGGGGCACCCGTGCTCCTTGTCTCGTTCTCGTACAACTTCGTGTGGTTCAAAACGTGGATTCAGTCTTCGCCGCGCTCGGGGCGGGAAATATCGATGCCGAGGGACTCCGCGGTGCGGAAGTGATCCTCATCGAGCTCGCGGAGCTCGACCTCTTCACCGGCCGCCAGCATCTCGACGTTGAGACAAAGGCTCTGCATCTCCTTGATCAGCACCTTGAACGACTCGGGGATCCCCGGCTCCGGGATGTTCTCGCCCTTTACGATCGCCTCGTAGACCTTGACGCGACCGCGTACGTCGTCTGACTTGATGGTCAGCAGCTCCTGGAGCGCATACGCGGCTCCGTACGCCTCGAGCGCCCAGACCTCCATTTCGCCGAACCGCTGTCCGCCGAACTGAGCCTTGCCGCCGAGTGGCTGCTGCGTGATCATCGAGTACGGACCGGTCGAGCGAGCGTGAATCTTGTCGTCAACCAAGTGGAGCAGCTTCAGGATGTAGATGTACCCAACCGTGATCGGCGAATCGAAAGGTTCACCGGCTCTGCCGTCGAACAGCTGCGCCTTGCCCGTCTCGCCAACCAGCTGGATCCCGTCCCCGTTGGGCAGGGAGTTATCCAGCACATTGGCGATCTCTGTTTCGTTGGCTCCGTCGAATACCGGTGTCGCCACCTTGGTCCACGGACCAGCGCCCTTGGAGGCGTCGGTGTCGCCCTCGAACCCTTCCCAGCCGGTGGCAGCGGCCCATCCGAGATGGGTCTCCAGCACCTGTCCAAGGTTCATCCGTGACGGAACACCGAGTGGGCTGAGAATGATGTCGACGGGAGTTCCGTCCTCGAGGAAGGGCATGTCCTCTTCAGGGAGGATCTTGGCGATCACCCCCTTGTTGCCGTGGCGGCCCGCCAGCTTGTCCCCTTCAGCAATCTTGCGCTGCTGAGCGACGTGAACCCTGACCAGCTCGTTCATGCCGGGCGGAAGCTCGTCACCTTCGTCGCGGCGGAACACCCTGACGTCGATGGCCTTGCCCTTCTCGCCGTGGGGCACCTTGAGCGACATGTCGCGTACCTCACGAGCCTTCTCACCAAAGATTGCTCGGAGCAGGCGCTCCTCAGGCGTGAGCTCGGTCTCGCCCTTCGGTGTCACCTTCCCAGTCAGGTAGTCGCCAGGACCCACCTCGGCACCGATACGGATGATCCCTTCCTCGTCGAGGTCTCTCAGAACCTCTTCGGCGACATTCGGGATGTCGCGAGTGATCTCCTCGACGCCGAGCTTGGTATCCCTGGCTTCGATCTCGTGCTCATCGATGTGGATCGACGTGAGCTCGTCATCCTTGACGAGGCGCTCTGAGATGATGATCGCATCCTCATAGTTGTGGCCCTGCCACGACATGAATGCGACGAGCAGGTTCTTGCCGAGTGCCAGCTCCCCCTCCTCCGTGGAGGGTCCGTCAGCGATCGGCTGACCTGCCTTGACCGTTTCGCCCTCGACCACGAGAACTTTCTGATTGATCGAGGTCCCCTGATTGGAACGGACGAACTTCTTCAGGTCGTGGACTACACGGCGGTTCCCGCTCTTTACCACGATGTGATTGCCGGTGACTTCGACCACTTCACCTTCGGCCTCGGAGACAAGGATGTCGCCTGAATCCAGCGCGGCCCGAGCTTCGACACCGGTGCCGACGAGCGGCGCTTCGGCGCGCAGCAGAGGAACAGCCTGGCGCTGCATGTTCGAACCCATGAGTGCACGGTTTGCATCGTCGTGCTCGAGGAAGGGGATGAGGGCGGTGGCGACCGAAACGACCTGCTTCGGTGAGACATCCATGTAGTCGACATCCTTGGGGGACACGTACTCGACGTCTCCACCCAAACGCCGCACCAGCACCCGACCCGCGGCGAAGGAGCCATCCTCCTTGAGCGGAGCGTTTGCCTGCGCAATGACGAACTGCTCCTCCTCACGCGCCGTCAGGTAGTCGATCTTGTTGGTGACAACGCCATCGACGACTGAGCGGTAGGGAGTCTCAATGAACCCGAAACGGTTGACCTGGGCGTACGAGGCGAGTGATCCGATCAGCCCAATGTTGGGACCTTCAGGGGTCTCGATCGGACACATCCGTCCGTAGTGCGAGGAGTGCACATCGCGCACCTCGAACCCGGCACGCTCCCGGGATAGCCCACCGGGGCCCAACGCCGAGAGACGACGACGGTGGGTGAGACCGGCGAGTGGGTTGGGCTGGTCCATGAACTGGCTCAACTGGCTCGTCCCGAAGAACTCCTTGATGGATGCCACCACCGGACGAATGTTGATGAGCGTTTGAGGAGTGATCGCCTCCGGGTCCTGGGTGGTCATCCGCTCTCGCACAACGCGCTCGAGGCGCGTGAGGCCCACCCGGATCTGGTTCTGGATCAGCTCGCCGACGGTTCGAATACGTCGGTTCCCGAAATGGTCGATGTCGTCGGGACGATGGCCGTCCTTGCCCTCGTGGAGGTCAACGAGATAGCGCAGCGTGTCGAGAATGTCCTCCTGGGACAACAACCCGAGTTCGCGCTCGCGATACTCCGACAGATCGTCGAAGTCGTCAAGAGCCAGAACGGTGTGCTTCTCTGCGGGCGCCGTGACGTGCCCCCACTTGCCCTTGTCGTCGCGGACGATGTCACCGCGGCATTCAATGCAGCGCGGGAACCGCTCGTTCAGCTTGTACCTGCCGACCCGGGTGAGGTCGTAACGCTTCGGGTTGTAGAAGAGGGTGTTGATGAGGCCACGGGCCGACTCAATAGTGGTGAGCTCACCCGGTCGAAGCTTGCGGTAGAGATCCAACAAGGCCTCTTCGCGGTCGGCAGTGGGATCCTTCTCGAGGGTGTTGCGAATCAGCTCCGACCCGTCGAACAGCTCGAGGATCTCCTCATCGGTCTGGGCAAAGTCGAGAGCGCGCAGGAACGTACTGACCATCTGGCGCCGCTTGCGGTCGACGCGGACCCCGACCGTGTCCTTCTTGTCGACGTCGAATTCGAGCCAGGCACCCCGACCCGGGATCATCTTCGAACTGTGGAGCATCCTGTCCGATGTCTTGTCGCGCTCTGCGGCGAAGTAGACACCCGGGGAACGCACCAGCTGGCTGACGACGACACGCTCGGTGCCGTTGATGATGAACGTCCCGTTGGGAGTCATCATCGGGAAATCGCCGAGGAACACCTGCTGTTCCTTGATCTCGCCGGTCTGGCGATTCATAAATCGGGCGGTTACGAAGAGCGGGCGCGAGTAATTGGTATCGCGCTCCTTGGCCTCCTCGATCGGCATGGTCGGATCCTCGAACCGGTGGTCGGTGAGCTCGAGAGCGAGAGAACCAGTGAAGTCCTCGATCGGTGAGATCTCTTCGAAGATCTCCTTGAGCCCGCGCTCAAGGAACCAATCAAAGGATTCGGATTGAACTGATAGGAGGTTCGGGAGGGGTAGTACTTCAGGGATTTTGGCGAACGACAGGCGATCGGTACGCGCACGGGCCAAGGGCGCTTCCTCCTCGAATCGGTTTGGCGGGCGGGGGACGTTCTGGACTTACGTAACAGGATCTAGAGACGTCAAGAAACCAGGATAGCACGCGGCTACCCCGGCTCGGCAAGGCCGGCTATCTCTGCAAGACCCCGTGTGGTGGTCTCCAACTATGTGACGCGAAGAATACAGATGCCCGGCACGCTGTCAAGGCTCCTCCAGCCAGGTCCTGGCAGGGAGCAGACGAATACCATTGCCAGATGCTCGGCCCACTCCTCTTCCCGCTCGGATTCGGGGTAGCAGGATGGCTCACCGGAGACGGTGCCGGACTGGTAGTCGGCATCGGAGTCGGTCTTCTGATCTCGGTAGCCGTCGCGGCCGGTGCGGTGTGGTGGGCTCGAACCATCGGAGTTCTCCTCGACCCCGCAGACGCTCTGATCCATGCCCCCCGCCCACCCCTCTTCGGGCGTCTGTGCGACTGGGTGTACGAGCGAGTGATCGGGGACTAGGCAGCGACCAGCGGGCTTGTTCTTGGTGGAGGCTGAGGGGTCCAAAAAGGTGATGGGGGCGAGTCGTAAAACCCGCCCCCATCACCAACAGTGCGACTAGGTCGCGCCTACTTGACCTCGACCGTGGCGCCGACACCCTCGAGGGTCTCCTTCGCCTTGGCTGCAGTCTCCTTGTCTACTGCCTCCAGGACCGCGTTGGGCGCCTCATCTACCAGGGCCTTCGCCTCCTTGAGACCGAGTCCGGTCAGGGTGCGAACTTCCTTGATGACCTGGATCTTCTTGTCACCCGTCGCCATGAGCATGACATCGAACTCGTCCTGCTCCTCTGCGGCAGCGTCGCCACCACCGGCGACAGCAACCGCTGCGACGGGTGCTGCTGCGGTGACGTCGAACTTCTCTTCAAATGCTTTGAGGAACTCGGAGAGCTCGAGAACGGTCATCGCCTCGAATACCTCGAGCAGATCCTCGCTGCTGAGCTTGGTAGCCATTGCTATTCCTCCTCGGCCGAGTCGGCCGTTTCATCTTCGGTGGTCGCCTCGGCGTCATCAGAAGCCTCGGCGGCGTCTTCGGCGTCGGCCGACTCTGTTGCCTTTTCGGGATCGGCCTCGTCGGCGGCTCCCTCTTCAGCGGGGGTATCCGCCTCCGGAACCTCGGACTGAGTGACCGTTCCCGATTCGGGAGCAGCAGCCTCCACGGCGGGAAGCTTCTCTATCAGCTGCGACATCATCGACGCCAGATTGCGCGGCAGCGCGGCCATGAGGCCGGCCATCGTCGCCATCGGGGCTTGGAACGCACCTGCGACCTTGGAGAGCAGAACCTCGAGGGAGTCGAGGGCGGCTAGCTGCTCCACGCGTTCGACCGTGAGCGTCTCTCCTTCCAGCAAACCCCCCTTGAGAACGAGCTGCGTGTGCTCCTTCGCAAAGTCACGCAGCACCTTCGCAGCTGCAGCGGCATCGCCGCTCGCAAATGCGAGGCCGGTGGGTCCGCTGAGTCCCTCGATGAGGTCCTCGTGCCCCAGTTCGGTCGCGGCGATTCGAGCCAAGGTCATCTTTACGATCCTGAATTCGCTCTCCGCGGCACGCAGACCCCGACGGAGCTCCTGCTGCTCTCCAACGGAGAGCCCGGCGTACTCCGCCAGGAAGACTGCAACCGAGCCCTCGAGGCTTTCCTTGATGTCGGCAACCGCCTGGACCTTCTCAGGTCGTGGCATGCCTTCTCCTTACGTTGTCCTGGGGCTGCGTGTCTCCACAACCCCCAACAGGAAAGCCCCCGACGAGAAGTGGCGGCGGGGGCTCTGAAAAGCCAGTTCGCAACCTGCGCCGGCGGCCAGATGGCCATTACCCCAAAAGGGACCTGCGGTCTCGGGTCGGTAGTTCTCTTGTTGTGAAACGGAACTGTACGGCAGGTACTCGCCGAGAGCAAGACGTCGCCAGAGAGCTGGCCGGAGCGACGGAACCGTCTCGTCAATCGCCCGGGAGCGGCACCAGCCGACGATCTTCCCTAGTCCGTGCCGAGATCGTCGAGTGCGCCGACTTCCACCGGAACACCCACGCCCATCGTCGACGACACGGTCAGCTTGCGGATGTAGCGGCCCTTGGAGGCCGACGACCTCGCTCGGTTGAGTTCGACGACCAGCTCAGCGAGATTCGCAGTGAGCTGCTCTGCGGAAAACGACACCTTGCCGATGGCGACATGCACGTTGCCGTAACGATCATTGCGGTATTCGACCCTGCCGGCCTTGAACTCTGCCACCGTCTTGCCAACGTCCTTGGTGACCGTCCCAGCCTTCGGATTCGGCATGAGCCCACGCGGTCCGAGGGAACGTCCCAGCTTCCCGACCTCGGCCATCAGCGACGGATGCGCAATTGTGATGTCCCAATCAAGGGCTTGGGCTCCGGCCTGGATGGCAGCGACCAATTCGGCGGCACCTATGAGATCGGCCCCGGCCTCCTCCGCCGCCTTCGCATCGTCGCCTTCGGCGAACGCAACCACCCTCACCGACTTGCCTGTTCCATGCGGAAGCGAGACTGTGCCCCGGACCGCCTGGTCGGCCTGCTTGGCGTCAATGCCGAGCAGGAACGCGGCCTCAACGGTCTCGTCGAATGATGCGGTTGCTATCTCCTTGACGAGGCCGAGTGCCTCCTCAGGAGCGTATGCGCGGTCTCTATCGACTCTTGCTGCTACTGCAGTCCTCTTCTTGCCCATTCCCATTCCTCCTCGCGGTGCAATTGACTCGACGAGTCTCCCGCTGGTGTGTCTTCTCTTCTCCGAGCAACTAGCAACTGGCGATCGACAAAACCGTCCCACGCGGTCCTTGCCTATCGCTGATACCTAGTGGCTCATGGCTTGATGGGTGAACCAGGCTCAGCCATCAACGGTTATCCCCATCGACCGAGCAGTGCCCTCGATGATCTTCATCGCCGCGTCGATGTCGTTGGCGTTGAGATCCGGCATCTTGGTCTCGGCAATGTGTCGAACCTGATCGCGGGTCACCGAACCGACCTTCTCGGTGTGAGGCATCGGTGAACCCTTCTCGAGCCGCGCCGCTTGGCGCAGCATGACCGCGGCCGGCGGAGTCTTCGTGATGAACGTAAAGCTCCGGTCTTCGTAGATGGTGATCTCGACCGGGACGATTGTCCCGGACTGACTCTCGGTCGCTACGTTGTACGCCTTGACGAAGTCCATGATGTTTACGCCGTGCTGACCCAGCGCCGGACCCACCGGTGGAGCCGGACTGGCCTGGCCTGCGGGAATCTGCAGTTTGAGTAGCGCGGCTACCTTCTTGCGACCCATGTACGAATTCTCCTTGTGACTATCGGGAATCTGCTGAACAACGCCGTTGCTCAGATCGGCGGCTAGGCGCGCCAATCGCAAGGATCTCGGTTTCGCCACTCCGCATGTCGGAATGGCGGAGCCGGGGACGCCGCGAGTGGTGATGACTAGCCGTCGAGATGAGTGACATGTGTTGTTCAGCGGGCTCTCAAAACTTCTGGATCTGCTCGAAGTTCAGTTCGACGGGTGTCTCGCGACCGAAGATGTCGACAAGAACCCGAACCTTCGACTGATCCACGTTGAAATCCTCGATGATTCCGTTGAAGTCGGCGAATGGACCGTCGATGACGCGCACGGTCTCGCCGACCTCCCAATCCGGCTTGAACCGGGGGGCCTTCTTCTCCTCGTCCTTGCGGACGCCCAAGATCCGTTCAACCTCGCGGCGCGACAGCGGTGCCGGTTTCGTACCCGATCCGACGAATCCGGTGACACCGGGCGTATTACGCACGACCCCCCACGAGTCGTCGTCCATGTACATACGCACGAGGATGTATCCGGGAAACTGCTTGCGCGGAACGGTGACCTTGCGACCCGCCTTGATCTCGACGACATCCTCCATCGGGATCACAATGTCGAAGATCGAGTCCTCCATATGCATGGACCTGATGCGAGTGCCGAGGTTCGCCTTCACCTTGTTCTCGTACCCGCTGTAGGAATGAACGACATACCAGCCCCCGGGGAGGTCGTATGGGCTGGCGGGAGGCAGTACCTCCTCGGCATCCTCCTCGGCATCCTCCTCGGCATCCGCTTCCGGGCCGGCGTCGACCTCAGCCGCCGGAGACCCCTCGACCACTTCCGCAGTCTCAGGTTCGGGCTCCAATTCGTCGTCAACAGCAGCCTCAGCGTCAGCTTCTACCTCGTCGGCCGGTTGTTCCTCGGCTTCCGCTGGCGGTTGAAGGACCGCCGCGGCCGCGGCGAACGGTGAATCCTCATTGATGTCGCCGAGGGTCGCCTCGTCGGAATCATCAACCGTCTCGGCAGCGGGAGCATCCTCGGTGGGAGCATCAGATGTGACGCCACCCAGCATCGAAGCGACACCGGCAAGCGCCTCGGCCATAACGCCGCCCGTCTCGCCGTCGTCGGCGTCGTCCGGGACGTAGGTGGGGGTTTCCGGAGTGGTCATCGCAGCGCCAGCAGCTCCAACACGGCCCGCTTGAGAGTCAGGTCGAGGCCGAAGGTGTACATCGTGACGAAGAACGACGTAATCAGGGTCACGAGAGTGAAGGTCGTGACCTCGCGGCGGCTCGGCCAGGCAACCCTCTTCAGTTCGGTTCGAACCTCAGAGATGAACTGACGGATACCGACACGCTCACGCCTGCGGCGCGCTTGTGCTTGGGCACCACGCCGTTCGCGTGCCCGCTTCTCGTCCTTCTCCTGGAGTCGTCGCAACTCTCTGTTCATGGTGTCCTCGTGATGGGGCAGTTCGTGTAGCAGGGGCGGAGGGACTCGAACCCCCAACCGCTGGTTTTGGAGACCAGTGCTCTGCCAGTTGAGCTACGCCCCTTTGGGGTGTTCGATCCCGCGCGCGAGCCTAGGGGCGAACGGGCGGCATTGTAACCTCAGATTAGAGGCCAGATCCAGACGTCGCTCTGCCATACGGTGATCTCCCCGCACTACACCCTACGTCTGGCCCTCCGGCCCACGACCGCCGCCAGCGTCGCCACCGCCACACCGATCCCAGTGGCCCAGCGCGCGATCACCCGCATCAGAAGCGGCCGCCGCGGGTTCGAAGCGTCCTGGGGAGGAAGCGTGGCCATCACCTGTGTGTGCAATCCGCCGGGAGCAGAGAGCATCTCGCCCTCCAACCCGCCGAGGTCGCGAGAGACACCACGCAACCTGGCTGCATCAGCCTGACACCGCAAACAGCGTTCTCGATGCCCGTCGAACCAGCTCGTAAGGCGAGAACCTCCGGGAACGGTATTGGCCATCCGGCAGATGAATCTGCTCACGATTGCTCCTCAAGGAGCACACGGACCCGCTTGCGAGCGCGATGCAGTCGAACCTTCGCCGTAGTGTGCGTGATGCCGAGCTCGCGAGCCACCTCGGCGTGAGACCAGCCGTAGACATCTCGCAGCACCAGAACGGCGCGTTGACCGGGGCTCAACCGCTCGATCGCTGACCGTAGACCGGCGCGCACCTCGATCATCTCTCCGGCCTTTTCCGGGCTTGTGGCGTGATCGACCGCCTGGTCGAACACGGCCTCGTCCAATTGCTGTGTTTCGTGCCGAGCGGCCCGCTTGCGCATCGTCCATGCAGTGTTGACGGTGATGCGGTGGAGCCACGTTCCCAAGGCCGCCTCACCACGGAACCTTGGCATGGCCCGCCAGGCCCGAATGAGTGCCTCCTGCGCGACGTCCGCAGCCAAATCGGGTCCAACGAGACGGACCGCAAGCGTGTACACCGTGTCTCTGTACCTCCACACCAGCTCGCCGAAGGCGTCGGCGTCGCCCTCCTTGGCGAGAGCGATGAGCGCTTGTTCGTCCACTTGGACCCTTCGTGAGATCACGGGGTTACCGATGCGCCGGCCGTGACGAGGCGTTGATCTTGTGCCGACAGCACCAGGTCGAGGTCGGCACCGGTCTCGCCGGTAACGGCTACTGAACCCGTGACGACCGCGGGTACGGCCGGTCGAAGGGGACTACGGAACCGCAGGCGCATCGATTCCAGAGTCCCGTACCTCATCGCGAGTCGTCCCATCCACGCAGCCATGAGCAGACCGTGGACGATCACCCCGCCGAGACCGGCAGCGCGGGCGGCGTCGTGATCCAAGTGGATCGGATTCCAATCCTCCGACGCTGCCGCATAACGCATCAGATCGGACCGAGAGGCACCGCATCTCGATTCGGAAAGCGGCTCGCCTTTGGCGGGAAGTACCAGAGTCCCGCCATCGAAGTCGAAGAGGGGCCGGATGTCGGCTGCGGGTTCTCCGGCATCCTCGGCGCCTGCGGCGGATTCGGTAGACATGAGAAACACCGACGAACCAGTGAGCCACGGTCCGCGGTCGGAAGCGGCAACAAGCGAGAAGGTAACCAGATTCAGCAGGCCCCTGGCCCTGGTCGCCTCCACAGTGCCGGTCACGTCGAGTGTCTCGCCAATCCGGAGTCGACGGCTCCAGTCGAAGGACTGCTCGGAGTGTATGAGCGACCGCGTGAACGGCACGACCGCCTCATCATCGAGGAAGGCCGGAGCGGCCGAAAACAACACCGCATTGGCGAACATCGGCGGTGCGTCACTGCTCCACCGACTGGGATCGTCACCCACAGCCGCAGCAAACGCAGCAACCCGCTCACCGGTGACCGACACCGGGAACGGTCCATAGGTGGTACCTACCAGTCCATCGAGGCCGGGCATCTAGTGGCCTCCTGGTGAGCTAACGCGTCTCTTTGTGAGCGGTATGCGTCCGACACCAACGGCAGTACTTCTTCAGCTCCAGCCGGTCGCGCGTGTTGGTCTTGCTCTTGGTAGTGACGTAGTTCCGACGCTTGCACGTCTCGCAGGCGAGCGTAAGCGGCGGTCGCTTGTCAGAAGCCATTCTGTTGTCCTCAGTCCTCAGTCGTCAGTTGCTAGTTGCTAGTTGCTGTTTGTCGGTCTCTGGTTCTGGTCGGCTGCGTGTCGGTGACGCGCTACTTGTGGATCTTGGTCACCCGACCCGCACCAACAGTGCGCCC
>JAJCYA010000037.1 GCA_029263095.1 Acidimicrobiia bacterium
GCCGTTGCCCATCATTCCGGGACAGAAGCGACCGGCACCCACGCGTTGGTCGACGGTATCGCTGACGGCCGAGCTTGTTCAGCGGTGGGTAGATCACTTTCCGGAGTATGGTGTCGGTCTTCGAGCCGGTAAACTTGTCGGCCTCGATATTGATGACCTGGATGCCGACCGCGCCCATGCCGCACAAAGCCTCGCGGAAGCGCGATTTGGCCAAACGCTTGTGCGCGTCGGGCAATGGCCCAAGCGCCTGCTGCTCTATCGCACCGGGGTTCCATTTTCCAAAATGAAGGCGGGCAAGGTCGAGATCCTCGGCGCAGGTCAGCAATTCGTCGCATTTGGCAAGCATTCCGGAACCGGGCGGCCTTACTATTGGACCACGGGCGAGACGCCGCTCGATATCTGCGTCGATGATCTGCCTTTGATTGACCCGGAGAGCGCGTCAGCGTTCCTGGCCGAACTCGGTCCGGACGATGCGTCTGTCGCCGTGCCCAAACGTGGCGCGCGCCGCCAGAAATCCAAAAGAACCGACACCCCCGTGCGCGATGACCGAGGCCTCGTCATCGATGGCCGCGACGCCTGGCTCAGCCAGATCGCCTTCCACGCCGTGCACGATGCGACGGACACACAGGCCGAGACAGGTCCGGAGCAGATCGCTGATATTGTCTGGCAGCGTTTTGCAGACAGCACCGATCTTTCCCGCCCGCGGCAGGATGGCCGCCGCCTTTACGGTCCGGAAGATGCACAGAGGAAGGTCCGTGACAAGTTGAGGCTGGCGCTGGAGGGGCGTCTGCCGGGGCGGGACACGATCACGCCGCCGCCCGAATGTGAGGTGCCGGCGCTTTCGGTCACGGACGGCCGAGCGCGCTTGGCGCAGTTGCTCGAGCAGTTCAGTTCTGACGTGCACAGCTGGCATCGCGAAGGCAGTGAATGCCTGCCATCCCTTGGCATTCGTGCGACAGTCGGACTAGGCAAGTCCCGAACGGCCTGTGAGCATCTACTTTCGCTCGCCGAGAAACTGAAATCCGAGCAGCTTGCTCACCGTATCCTGATCTTCGTACCATCACACACGCTAGCGGACGAGACCGCGGCGTCATGGGCCGAGGCGGGCGCGCATGTGGCGGTCCTGCGCGGTTATGAGCGCATTGATCCGATAACGAGCCAGCCGATGTGCCGGGATGTCGAGATTGTCCGGGCGGCCCTTTCTTCGGGGCTTCCGGTGCGCGAGGCGGCGTGCTCCGGCAAGAGCGGTGCACGCTGTCGTTTCTACGATACATGCCTGAAGCAGCGTAACCTGCGCGATGTGGCCACCGCGGATGTGGTGGTTGCCCCTTACGACACGCTTTATTCCGGTCTGGCGTTTGAAAAGGATGATGTTGCGCTCTTGCTTATCGACGAAGGCTGCTGGGCGCGCGCAATCGTGCAGAATGACGATATCGCGATCGAGGATATCACGCAGGAACCTATCGCGGGCATGGGCAACGGGATCGGCCGCGGACCGATAGGTGCCATGGCCGACCTTGTAGCGTTCCGGAGAAGGCTCTCTGAGGCTCTTCTGAGCAATGGACCCGGGCCTGTGAAACGCCTGGAGGTGTCCAAGGCAAAACTGACTGCAGATGTGTGCCGGGATGCCGCCCGGCTGGAACGTTGGCGGCTTGACGATCCCGGTCTTCGCCCCGGTCTCACCGGGGCAGAACGACATAAGGCCTTTAGGGTCTCGGCAGAGAATGCGCGAATTATGCGATTGGCGTCCATCTGGGAGACACTTGCCCATTTTCTCGACGGCAGACAGGAGCTATCCGGCCGAATGCGCATAGCGGCGCCTGATGGGCAAGGCAAACACAGGATCGATTTGCGGCGTATCGGCCGATTGCATGAGAGCCTGCGCGGAAAACCGGTCCTGCATCTCGATGCGACCATGCGGCCGGAGATCGCGCAGACCGTCCTGCCAGACCTCAGGATGGAGAGCATCGACGTATCGGCTCCGTTCATGCATTTGCGGCATGTGCAGGGCAGCTTCGGGAAATCCATGCTCTGCCCGGTGCCAGGTCTACCTGCCAATGAATCAAGACGCCGTGAGAACCGGCTACGGGAATGCGTTGACTATGTCCGCTGGCACGCGCGGCGCATCTGGCCACGCCAGGTTCTCGTGGTCACTTATCAGGCCGTCGAGACCGCTTTTGCAGGCATCCAGAACGTCGAGACCGCGCACTTCAATGCAATAGCCGGCCTGGATCGATACAAGGATGTAGCGCTTCTGATCAGCATTGGCCGTCCGCTGCCACCGAGCACGGAATTGGAGGCGCTTGCAGGTGCCTTTTTTGACCATGCCCCCAAAGGTCGGTATCGCCGTGCTCGCGTTGGCCTCCGGATGCGCGCTGGCGGGGCCCGTGGGATCGACGGAATCCGTCATGAGGATGCGGGCGCCGAGACGCTCCGCGCGGCAATCTGTGATGACGAACTCGTTCAGGTTATCGGTCGCGGCCGCGGTGTGAACCGGACGGCTGACACTCCGCTGGAGGTACATGTCCTCGCGGACGTGGCCCTGCCGCTGGTCTATGATCGGCTGGCGCAGTGGGACTTCGAGAAGCCTGATGTGTTTCTGCGGATGCTGCTGAGCGGCGTAGCGGTTGACAGTCCGAGCGACGCAGCAAGCTTGTATCTGCAGTTGTTCGGTAATCTGGAGCAGGCGAAGAAGGCCCTCTCCCGGAGCATGTTTAAGGGACAAAACCCTATGAGTAGTTCTTATAGGGAAATGTCCCTTAAATCGGCTGCCTACCGCCGCCCCGGGCGCGGCCGCTCCTGGCAACGGGCGTTCTGGATCGATGGCTGCGCGGACGAGGCGCGTTGCTGGATCGAAACCAGGTTGGGTGATCTGGCCGGGTGGGAGCCGGGCTTGTGAACGGTCAAACCGCCGGTGGTGTCAACAGGACGAGGCTGGGAAGAGACCGGTTTGCGGAAGCATTACGTCCGTTCATTCCCACACTTGCGGCCCAGAGCAGACCTTCGTGCCAAGCGCGGCAATGGCCGGGAGCAGCCCAAAGTGGCCGCGTCGCTCCCGGATCGGAACTGCGATAGCTGACGTTCGCTGCACAGCGCATGAACTGGTAAGGTGCGGGACGAAGCGGACATTTCAGATGAAGTCTGCTAGATTGGAATTCCAGAGTTTGAATGCCTGACGATTGTCGCAGAGGTTTGAAAGGAACAGTTCGGATGGCCGATGATCCATACAG
>JAJCYA010000038.1 GCA_029263095.1 Acidimicrobiia bacterium
AGCTCGCTTTGCTCGCTGACTCCCCCTCCAGGGTGGAGTAGTTCAGAGGGAGTGGGCTTGGTGTTTCTGACAACTCTCCCCTTTGGTGGGGGGTGGTCTGAGCTTTCCCTCCGGCCAGCTTGCTTTGCTCGCTGACTCCCCCTCCAGGGTGGAGTAGTTCAGAGGGAGTGGGCTCAGTGTTTCTGACAACTCTCCCCTTTTGGGGGGAGTCAAACGCCGTAGGCGTTTGGTGGGGGGTGGTCTGTGGATTCTGACAACTCTCCCCCACTAAGGGGAGTCACTCCGGCGGGAGCCAACGGCCTGTCTGGGCCGGCTTCTGAGTGCCAGACTGTGGATCCATATGGAAACCACCACCCTCACGATCGCCACCGGCTCTCGGCCTTCAGCTGTCGACCTCACCACCGACGCCGCATCGTTCGTACGCGGCAAAGGCGACGGTTTGCTCAATGTGTTCGTTCCTCATGCCACGGCGGGCGTTGCGGTGTTCGAAACGGGTGCGGGGAGCGATCGGGACCTGCTCGATCATCTCGATTCGCTCTTCCCGCGCGACGGTCGGTGGAGCCATGCCCACGGTTCTCCCGGTCATGGGGCCGATCACGTGATGCCTGCGGTGATCGCTCCATCAATCTCGATACCGGTGATCGACGGAAGGCTGCAGTTGGGGACGTGGCAATCGATCGTCCTAGTCGATTCCAATCGGGACAATCCGAAGCGGATCGTGCGGCTTTCGTTTCTCTCCGGGTGAGGCCCCCGAGGAAGTCGAGGGCTGTGGGTGTCTGAGCGACCCGGGCCGGCCGCCGACCCCGGGTGTAGGGTTTCAGGGCAGAGGGACTCCGATCCTGGGGGAAGGCTCCAATGAGCCGACACGGTGCGGCATTGGCGGTTGTGTTCGTCCTGGTTGCTGCGTCCTGTGGTGGTGGTGGTGGTGACGCGGGGGGCCCTGGCGCTGGCTCGGATTCCCAAGCTGATTCTGCTGAGTCTGTGTTTGTTGGCGCTGCCGGTGGGGAAGTGGCAAGTCCCGATGGGCGGTTCACACTGTCGATTCCGGCGGGGGCGCTCGTCGAGGGTGTCGAGATCTCGATTGGCGTTGCTTCCGAAGACGAGTGGCCTGAGGATGTGGTCGGAATCGAACCTCGAGCGGTCTATCGGTTGGAGCCCGACGGGTTGGAGTTCGCCGAGCCAGCCCTTTTCCAGTTGACGGTTCCTGTTGTGACCACCGACAAGGGCGTCGCTCCTCCGGTGGTCGTCGTGCGTAGTGGTGATGGCGAGTTCGAGGTCGTTGAGTTGGAGGTGGTGATCGATTTCGATACCGGGACCGCGGTGGTTGCTGGCGCTGTTGAGCACTTCTCGTGGGCGGTCCAAACCGAAGGCGAGGTGACTATCGAACTAGAGAGGATCAGTCCGTCATGGAGGGACATAGGGGATACATGGCTCGCCGCACTGGCTGTGACGAATAATGATCGCTTCCACCAAATCCAAAGCCTGACTGTCGATCTCACTCACGACTCCTCTTTTCCAGTTGCCGTTCGAGAGAGCGCCGAAGACAGGCAGATTCAGCTCACTTCGTCGGAGCAGGTCACCTTCCCAATGGGTGAATGGGAGTGTGGCAGCTCGGGCCATGGCAGTTATGGGGTGGTCGTTTCTGGCATGTTGGTCCATCTCCCTTTGACGGACCGCTCCGCCGTCTTTCCGGTCTCTGTGGTAGTCCACGTTGGTGTCGAGTGCAGGGCGGTTCCGGGTGATGACCGAGATGACGGCGCGACTGAGGAGGGGACGGCAGGCGGCGAGGCCACCACGGACGGGTTGTCGACCTCCTTCGAGATACCGGCCAGGTGTGAGGGGATCGAGAACAATGTCCCTCAGCCGGTTCCGTGCGCAGAGGATGGCACGCAGACAGTGGGGACCTCGGCAGCGTTGGCGCTGCGCGATCACATTCTCACTGTTGATTGCCAACCGGGGTGCGGTAACCCCGGTGACTGGCCGTTCCACCAGTATCAGATCGAACTGTGGGTGGGCGACGACCGGGCGATCCTATGCGACGACGATCCTGGTTTTGCCTGTCGGCTTACAAACATGCAGACCTACGAGGTGCTGTCGCCGGGTGTTGACGGTGTTTCGGTTCCCGAGAGGATGATCGCGGATGAAGGCATCGGTCTCGAGCTGACTGGGCCGTGGAACTTCAACGCTGAGACCGGCACAATCCAGCTCGGCGTTCTGCCGATCTCTCAGATTGTCATCCAGTGGTGGTACGGCGATGAGCCTGTGAATTCCGAGTTGGTTCTATTGACGATCGAGGGCGACGATCTGGAAGCATTCTCCGATGGGTTGGCGACGATGGGCACAGTCGAGGTAGTCGCACTCGGGGAGTGATCGGCCAAAGCGGACCGCCTCGCCTCGCCTCTGAACTCTGCTGTCTGGAGGCTGGAGTCTCCGGGCCCTCAGCTCCCCTTCCTTTTGAATAGTTCCCTGAGTCTGACTGATGCCGAGGGTGCCGCCGAGGGCGCCGGCCCCCGTCGAGGCACACCGGAATTGAGCAGGTTGATCGACCGTTCAGTATCTTGCTTCGAGGTCGAGGAGGAGGCGCCATCACCAACCTGGTACCACTGGATGAACTGAATGCTGCAGCCCCCTTGTCGCGGCTCGGGGCCGACGCGATGCCGGTCGGTTCCTTCTACACCCGGTCGAACTTCGAGGTTCCAACCGTCGATCTCGATGCCTGGCGACTGACCGTCTCCGGCCTGGTTGATGACCCGATGGTCTTGTCGATGAGCGACATCATGTCGTTCGGTGAGTCGATGGAGCTGGTGACGCTGGAGTGTGCCGGAAACGGCCGGATCCTGATGGATCCGATTCCGAGTGGTGCTCCGTGGGGGTTGGGGGCGGTGAGCGTTGCCGAATTCACCGGAGCGCCTCTGGCCCGGGTGCTGGCGGCAGCCAACCCCTTGCGGGATGTTGTCGACTTCGTCTTTACGGGTCTCGATCGGGGAAGGGTCGAACCGGAAGGCGATATCAACTACGCCTTCAGCCTCGATGCCGGTACGGCGCTGTCCCCAGGCCCGATCCTGGCGTGGCAAATGAACGGCGAGTCCCTGACGCCTACACATGGAGCTCCGCTGCGGTTGTTGGTTCCCAGCAGCTACGGGATGGCCTCGGTGAAGTGGCTCACCAGCATCACTGCCATCGATGAACGCTTCACCGGTCACTTCCGATTGAAGTACCGCTACCTGGGAGACCCGATCGCCTCTGAGGGCGAGAATGTGGGACCGATAAGGGTCCGCTCGTTGATCGTGTCGCCCGGTGACGGCGAGGACATAGGTGAGAGGACCGAGATCAACGGTGTTGCTTGGAGTGGATCAGGCGGCATCGAATCGGTGACCATTCAGGTCGATGACGGAGATTGGGTCGAAGCCGGGCTGGGAACACCACTGGGACCGTTTGCCCCGACTCCGTGGTCGATGTCCATTTCGCTCCAGCCCGGATCGCGCTCCATCCGAGCGCGGGCGACCGACTCCGCCGGCAACGTTCAGCCCCTCGAATCGATCTGGAACCGGAACGGCTACGCCAACAATGTTGCGCACACGGTCGGCGTTCGGGTCGGCTGAGCCGTACCTACGGCGTCATGATGTCGACGCACCATTCAGCGCCATCGGTCAGGTAGCCGCAGGTGCCTCCGAAGCCCTCGTAGTCAGATCCCACCGCTGATTCGGCGTACAGCGCATCGCAGGCCGCCCAGTCGCTGGCGGCACACGCATCCCACAATCCATCGAGGTAGGCGTCGTCGCCGTACGCAAGCGGGTAGTTCTCATCATCGCCGTCGCACCATTCCGAGCCATCTGTGAGGTAGCCGCAAGTTCCCCCGAACTCCTCGTATTCGGATCCGATCGGTGACTCAGAGTAGAGCGTGTCGCATGCCGGCCAGTCGCTGGCGGCACATGCGTCCCACAGGGCGTCGAAGTAGGCGTCGTCACCGTAGGTGAACACCTCACCGAGTACCGCCTCGATGCACCAGAGCGTGCCGTCGGTCTGGTAGCCGCAGGTGCCTCCGAAGTCCTCGTATTCGGTTCCGACCGGTGATTCTGAGAAGAGCGCGTCGCATGCGGTCATGTCACCGGCCGCACATGCATCCCACAGCCCGTCGAGGTAGGCGTCGTCCCCGTACGTCGATGGCTCTCCAAACTCGTCGGTGCACCAGCGGGCCCCATCGGTCAGATAGCCGCAGCTGGCGCCGAACTCCTCGTAGTCGGACCCGATCGGAGCCTCGATATACAGCGTGTCGCACGCCGCCCAGTCACCTGCTCCGCAATCTGCCCAAAGCCCATCGAGGTAGGTGTCGGCGGCAGCGAACTCATCGACGCACCACATAGATCCATCGCTGATTCCGCCGCAGGTGGCGCCGAACGCCTCGTAGTCCGATCCGACCGGAGCCTCCAGATACAGCGAATCGCATGCGGCCCAGAGACCCATCTCGCATTCGGTCCACAGCACGTCGAGGTATGGGTCGGTGGGACCGCTCTCGTCGCTGCTGCACCAAACCCCGCCGGCTGTCGTCCCGCCGCATGTGTCGCCGAATCGCTCGTATTCCGAACCGACTGGGGACTCGCGGTAGAGAGTGTCACAGGCGGCCATGTCGCCGGCTGCGCAGTCGCTCCATAGAGAGTCGAGCTGCGTGTCGTCGCCCCGGTCGTCGGGTGGCGCAGGCGGTTCGGGAGTCGCAGCGACGTCGGCTCGGTCGGTGCGGCCCGCCTTGGAGAGTGCAAGATTCTGTGCGCCTGCGGGGTCCTTCCGCTCTTCGGCCGGATCCTTCTTCTGAAGCAGATCCGAACCTGCCGCGGTGGTGGTGGTTGCCGTGGTGTCGCTGGTGGTGGTTGCCGGTGCGTTTGTTGTTGAGGTCGCCTCGCTATCGCTAGTGGTAAACACTCCGCCTTCGTCATCACCGCAGGCGGCGAGAACCAAGACAACGGCGATCCCCAAGGTGAACTTTCGCATTCGGCTTCCTCCCTAGCTCCAGTCGAATCCCGCTCTGTCAACGGCCTGCACAGCATCTGGCCGTTGAGTCATCCCCGGTAGGGGCGAAAGACACCCAGCCGTCGATTGGGGAGAACCGGATGCTGGTCTGAAGGCGATGGGGTATTCCGGACGCGCCGAGCGGCCGTGCAACTCCCGGAATACAGTGGTCCGGAACAAGCCGACACGGAGGGAAGCTCCCCATGAATGTGGCGATCGTCTTTGACAGCTCTACGGGGAGGACCCGAACGGCTGCCGAGCAAATGGCTGGGGTGGTCCGGGCAGCGGGACACGAGTGCTCCGTGCAATCGGTTCAGGATGCCGGCCCCGCCACGGTGAGCGCCGCCGATGCGGTGTGTATCGGCAGCTGGACCGAGGGGCTCTTCGTGGTGCTTCAGCACGCCACCAAGGCAACGATGGAGTTCATCGACCGCCTCGGTCCGTTGGATGGAAAGCCCGCTGCGGTGTTTTGCACCTACAAGCTGGCCGTGGGCGGGATGCTCCCCAAGATGGCGGCAAGGCTGGGAGAGCGGGGCGCCAACGTCACTGGGCAGTTCAAATCGCGCGGAGCCTTTGCGGCGGAAGGCTTCGACGACTGGGTGCGGAGCCTCGGGTAGTCGGATCCAGAGCTGAACCGAGCGAACCTCCAAGCGGACCGATCCACCTCTACGGCAAGGCGTCGAGCACGGTTGGCTGGTAGATCGTGGCGCTGTCGCTGATCGCCGAACCGATCACGATCACCTCAGGATCGGCCGGATCATCGCCGGGCAGGAAGAACTCTGTGTAGAACGGGAACGTCGTTCCGATCGCGACCTCAGCCTCACGAATCCACCCATATCCGGCCGCCTCGACCGCCTCCGTGTCGCACTCGTTTCTGTTGTCGTCCACCAAGACGCCCGCGACGACCAATGAGATGGGAGGCACGGCCGCCGCACTCGACACGAGTCCTTCCGCGAGTGCTGTGGGCGTCAACGCCCCCAGCAGCAACAGGCATCGACCTTCGTCGTTGTTGAAGCGCGGATGCGTCTCGGTCTCGATGAGGCCGAATACGAAGCCGTCCCAGTCCGTCGGAGGCCCAGCGCTACTGGTATGGCCGAACCCGCTCGCCACCTCATCGCCAACCGGCAGAGCCTCCCGACCGGCCAGAACCGATCCGCCGATCACGACGCCGGGACTGGGCAAGGCGTCGAGGACGGTCAGCTCGTAGATGGTGGCGTCATCGCTGGATGCCGAGCCGACGGTGACTACGTCGGGTTCAGCCGGATCAGGTCCGGGTAGGAAGAACTCCGAGTAGAACGGAAACGTGGTTCCGACGGTCACCTGGGCGTCGCGTATCCATCCGTACCCCGCTGCCTTGATTTCCTCCAGGTCGCACTCGTTGATTCCATCGTCCATCGAGACGCCCGCGATGGTCATCGAGATGGGGGGCGTGGCGGATCCGTCCGACACGAGTCCTTCTGCGAGTGCGGTCGGCGTCAGGGTTCCCAGCAGGAATAGGCATCGTCCCTCGACATCGTTGAACTCGTGCGTCCCGGTTTCGACGAGACCGAGTACGAGCCCATCCCAAGATGCCGAGGACCCATCGCCTGCGGCGTAGCTGAATCCACTCGCCGTTGCATCATCGACGGGTAGCGGGCTGTCGATGGTTCCGCGCTCTTGTGCGGTGGTCGTGGGTGTCGTCGAGCCGCCCGACGGCGAGGTTGGTTGGGATGCCTCGGTTGAATCGCTCGGTGATGAACAGCCTGCTGCCACGAGAACGAGCGCAGTCCCCAGCGCGAGCATCCGTGCGGTCAACCCTGACATGTCGGTCGGCTCCGTTCACCCCGATTCAGATCGAGGGTGTGACCCTAGATTCACCGATGCCGAGTCTCATCATGGGCAGGTCCTTCATCCCAGTTCCACTCCTTTGTCGATCATCGTTCCTTCGAGCGGATAGCCAGCGTCTTGCCAATCGGCTAGGCCACCTTCGTAGCGCCTGACGTGGTGGTAGCCGCTCTCGACGAGGTAGTCGTAAGCGAGCCGGCTTCCGAAGCACGCAACGTCGGAGCAGTAGACGACGATTTCATCCTCAGGATCCAGCAGTTCTCCGGCCTCCTTCACGCTTGTCACGTTGATCGACCCGGGTATTCGAATAGCTTCGAAAGCCCAATCGTGCAGTGCCAATACCAGCTTGAAATCGTCCCCTCGGTCGAGCTTTGCCTTTAGCTCTTCCCGGTCGATCAGTTCCATTGCGCCTCCCCGTCTTCCTCAGGATCAGTCGTCGGCGGATTTCTCTCCGCTGATCAGAAACTCCTGACTTCGGCCGGCCTTTCGTTCCTCGACGGCGGCGTTGACGAAGCCGTTGTCCGCCATGGTGTTGGAGAGTTCCTGAGCCTGTTCGCTCGTGATCCCCCAGGATCGATCTCCATCGTGGCGTTCGACAATGAGGAACCGGCCTCCCGGACGGAGCACCCTTCGGGTTTCGATGAACCCTTTGGTCAGGTCGTCCCAGTGGTGAGTGGCGTGTACGGACCATGCGACGTCGAAGCGTTGGTCGGGGAAGGGGAGTTGTTCGGCAGCCGCAACCTCGAAGGCGACGTTGCTGAGACGACGAGCGCGGCGCCCAGCCATCCGAACGAAGTCCGGAGATGGATCGACGCCAAACGCGGCACCGTCGGAGAGGAGCGGGGCGGCAGCGATAACCGCTGCTCCGCTTCCGCAACCGATATCGAGGATCTGCATATCCGGTTGGAGCTGAGCCCAGTCGACCACCCCTCGGCTGGCGGCAGGGTTGCGGTGGAAGAGCGCGTAGGCCCGCGCCTTCCACCCGGTCCAGGCTCCATGGTCATGGTCGGCGGCCAAAACGGTTCTCCAATTGAATGGCGGTGCCCCACCACGAACCTACACGACCAGCCGTGAGGAGGGTGAAGCTGCTCCAGACACCCAAGGACCGGAAACGGTCCACCCGAGAGCAGCTGCCGAAACGTCCGACTTGCCCTTCTCGGACCAGCCTCACGGGTTCAGATCGCTACGGCTGGCTACTCGCGAGGTGGCGGCTCGGTGCTCTTCCGGAGGAACGCCAGGGCATCGGCTTCATTCACGAACACCTGGAAAGGCATCGGCAACCGGCTGAGTGCCTCCGGAAAGTCACCCAACGCTGTTGGAGCGTCGGGATCAATGATGGCTGCAACTGCCGAGAAGACCGACACAGAGCCTGAGATCATGGCGTTCCACGCCTCGGGGTCACCCTCCGGCCACTCTCGGAGATCGAGGAGGGCCGGTCTGGGCACACCATCAAGATGGTCACCGATCGCGACAAGCATTTCGGTAACCGTTTCGTGCGTGCTCGGAACGCCCTTTGAGTGGACGTGGATGATCGCGTCTTCGATCCACAGGATCGCCGAAGTTGTCTCGGTGGCATCAGCCGGTGGTTCCATCGCCACAAGCCTACGCCCGTCGAATCTTCGATCCTCGCTTGTCCGTTCTCACAAGCTGACACAAGAGGCACAATCACGAGTCCGGCAACATCCAGGAGCGGGACCAGCCGAGTCGAAGCGGTCTCACCCCGACATCACGCCCAAGAGTGGGAACGCCGCAGTGCTTGGTCCTGCCCTGTTGTCACACTTCCCGTTGATGCCAATGGCCACGGGTCGTCGTGGCCAGTTGCCTTTCCCTCGATCCCCCCTCATTATGCCGCGGCAGGGCAGCACCGCCGTTGCCGGTCCTCACTGGGTAGGGCAGTGTGGGCGATCTCTCGACACCCGCGGACAGACGTTGGACAACGTACACCCTGTGGCTGCCAGACTCTGGTACGGAGTTCAGGAGGGGCGGTAGGGAGACCGCGATGAAACCGAGAGCGACGGGCATTCTGCTCGTGATGGTGATTCTGCTGTTGGCGGGCTGCTCTCCGTCGGACCTCCAGTCACAAACATCCGTCGCGACCGACGTCCTCCTCTATGAGATTCAGCCGTGACGACCGCTCGTGTGGACGGCTCCACCGGACGAAGACGACCTCAGAAGGAGTCAGTATGAGACTGGCCGGACGGGCGTTCGTAGGTGCGGCATTGGTCGCGTCGGCTTGTGGAGCCCCGGCGGAACCAAACAGCGCAAGCCTCACCTTCGCCTCCACGGCGACGTCGTTGCATGACACGACGACCTCAACCGCACCTTCTGGAGTCGGCCTCGACGACGAGCCTGGATACTCCGAATTGGCTGCGTTCCGAGCGGTGGATCTGGAGGTCGGAGAACTCGTGCGTTTGGCGGTCGACGACATTGAGGATCCCGACGCCCTGAGTTCCGCCAATCCCACGGCTGACGTGATCCGGGAACGCCGATCCGACGAGGCGGCGCCGACCGAGACCGAGATACTGGAGGCGATACCGTTTCTGGAGGCTGCGCTGGTCGATCTGGGTTTCCAAGGATCGGTCGTGATCTGGCCACAAGGAGGACCGGGCTTCTCCGGCACTGTCCCGGCATTCTCTGAGTGGCTCGACGATGATTTCTATCGAGTCACCATCGATGTCCGCCCGACAGTCCCCGGCTACCTGAGATTCCTGGGAGAGAAGGAACTCCTCTCGTACTCACACATCGAGGAGGACCTACCCGCCGACTCTGTGATCGGTTCGGTGCGGCTTGGCGAAACGGTGGTCTACGGCCACAACGGAAGCGAGGACCCGAGCGATTGGGTTCCCGGCCAAGACATTGATGAATGGGCGGCGATCGACCTGGGCAATCAGCTGTACCTCGTACGCGTCAATCAGCGTGACGGGCGCACGAAGCAGATACTCGGGGCAGAGGTCTTCTTGGCGGCGGCAGCCGAGACAATCGAGCAAGCGCAAGCGGCCGGTCTCACCCGATTCCCAACCGAAAGCCACACCGCCTTCCAGGGCAATCCTGATCTCGCCGACACTCTGACTGTCGTCTTCACGACCTCCTGCGAGGGAGCAGTGTGTGTCCCGACCCCAATGCGGACAGGCGGATAGCGTTGTGGGTGTACCCGTTCACTCCCGGGGGGTGCGACTGATGCGGACGATCCTCCCAATCGTCGCGCTCATACTTCTGACCTCTGCGTGTAGTGAAGACCCAGTTGCGGATGTAGGGCCGAACGAGACCGTGGCGACGAACCCGTCTCAAGCCGCGACGCCGACAACTGCACCTGCAGCTGGTGCGCCGAGCCTTGAAACGTCGACCAGTTCGATCGAGTCTCAGATGACCGGACACACGACGATCCCACCAGCCGGGACTCCCCAGATGCCGGAGCCGACAGGTGGTTGGTCTCTCAGATCGGGTGACGTGTTGGTCGCTGGTCCCGACGGTGTGGTGGTAGTGCGCGATGGGGTGGTGGTTCACCGGCCGGTCATCTCTCCGGCTCACCGGGCGTTCGTGGATGCCGAAGGTGCAATCGTCTTCACCATTCCCGATCCTGGCTCCCATCCGGAATACTGGGTGGACCCTTCAGAGAAGGGCAACGACCGGATCTGGCGTGTCCATCCTGATGGGCGTCTGGAGGTCCTCTTCAGTGGATCAGGCGTGACCGACGGCTCAACACCGACGCTGTACCAGGTGTACTGGGACGATGCGCCGCCGGGGGAAACCGTCATCTTCACGACGAGTCAATCGTTGCCGTCCGAGGCAGCGTTCTCGCGCTCATCCGTGTGGAACTGGTCGCTCCACGCGCCTGCAGTTCTGCAGACCGCGATGTCGATCCCAACGCCGGGGGAGGGCGGCGTGACCGGAATCGGCTGGCTCCCATCAGAAGAGGTTTTCGTGATGTCGGTCCAAAGCGAAGGCGGGACCTCGCTCTCGCTGTCTGACGCGGTGGGGCAACCGGTCTCATGGCCGGGGAATCCCGAGACAATGGAGACCCGCTGCTCCGCTGACGAGGGCTTCAACGATTGCCTCGCCGTGGTGACTGTGATTCCTGACACATCGCTCATCGCATATGTGGTGTCGGACCTCTCCGGACTAGGGATCGACGATTCGAAGCGCGCGACGGACCTGGTCACATTCGACCTCAGCACAGGAACGGAGGTGGACAGGACACGAATCCTGACCGGACCCGGATACTCGACTCAGGATTGGAGCCTCACCGCCAGCAACGAAGCTATCGCTCTCAGTTGGGGCTGGTATATCAAGGACGAGCAAGGGAATTGGCAGGGCCGCCGAACCGCAGCCATCTACGAGATCGGCACCCGCACCCTGAATGTCCTGCCGATTGAGGGATTCCCCTCGTTGATGTGGTGGCGAGACAACGCTCGTCCCTCGGCGGACGGTTCAAACTCGTGACCTCCGAGAGCGCCGCAGCACCGATCGATGAGCTAGCGGCGCAACTCATCGCAGACTGGTGGTCCAGTGCAGGACCCCTGGTCCATCTTCACCTTCGTGCCGGAATCGAGTGGCTGAGATGAGAAGGACGTTCATAGCGCTCGTTGCCCTGATGGCTTTCGCCAGCTCGTGTTCCGACGGCCCAGTGACAGGCGTGGCCCCTAACGAGACCGCGGCGACCACTCCGCCTCATCTCACAACGCCGACAACCACCCAGCCCGACTTCGGCGAGCCGAACCTCGGCCCGTCCACGGTCACCGAATGGCAGTTCGTTGGCACGGTGATCGACGATGGCCAACCTGTGATCTGTCCCGGTGGTGTGATGGCCTCGCTGCCACCACAGTGCGAAGGCGTCCCCGTCGTCGGCCTTGACTGGTTGGACATCGACTGGGCCGAGACGGCCGGTGGCGTGAGGTGGGCTGATCTCACGCTGTTCGGAACCTACGACGGTGAACGCTTCGAACTCACCCGACCACCCGAGCCCCCACTCAGGGGCGAGGAGACCCCGTTCACTGTTCCGCTGCCCTGCGACGAGCCCGAAGGCGGCTGGCAGATCATCAACGCAGCGACTGCCGACAATGACGGTGCTGCCGTCGGGTATGCCCAAGCCCAACCCGAGTTCATGGGCAATTGGACCTACCGCCTACCCGCCGACGCAAGTGTCTATTCGGTGAAGGTCTTCACTTTCACCGCCAAACTTGAACAGCATCAGCAAGCGATCGGCGACATCTATGGAGGACCGATCTGCGTCAGCCTGGTCCGCCGGTCGCTGGCGGAACTCGAAGCCATTCGCAGCAGAGTCAAGGAAGCCATTGTCAGTCCCGAAGCCAACGCCGCGGGCATCTACCTGATGAACGGTCAGTACGGCGACACGATCGACGTTTTCACTGGTGGGATCGAGTTCTACGTGCTCGCTGCCGAGGCTGGGGCGCAGGGTTGGCTCGACGCCCAGTTCGGTCAGGGAGTTGTCGGGCTACACAGCTTGCTCACCCGGATCGGTCAACCCTGATGCGCCGGACCACTCTCTTGGCATTGCCCCTCCTGCTGCACGGCATCTGGCGCTTCGCACTCAGAATGGACGTGTGATCATGGGGAGGAGGCCCTCAACCATCGCTCGACTCACCACCGATGAGATGTGCGAAGTAGCTCAAGAGTGGGCACTGGCCTTGTGACGATCAGCCGCACACCCGTTTCCGGCCGACCTTTCGGTGGTCGACGACTGGGACGAGCGCGAGTGAGTGTCGTGACGATCGTCGCATTGTCGGTCGCGTCCTGTGGACAGGGCGAAGCGGATCCTCCGGTGTCTGTGCCGGAGATCTCGACTGTGGCGCCTGCCCTGGGATCCCAATCGTCAACGACGATCACTGAGCCGCCGGGAAACCTGCTTCCGCTCATCGGCGAGGTGATCGGCGAGGCTCCCGTGCGTCTGGCGAGCCCGGCAGCTCCGACGGTTTACCTCACCTCGGATCACAGCGGCGGATCAGAGATCGAAGCGCCCGCGGGCCTCGTTGTCGAGCTCACATCCTGTGCACTGGTGGGCCCCGGGGTCCTGGCGTTCGAGACGGTCCTGTCTGGCGACGGAGTCACGTACCCATTCGCCGCGACGGTCGAGACATCCATCATCTCAGGCGATGTCGGTAGCGGCCTGTGGGGTGTGGGTCGCTTCGAGGCACCGGGCCGTCAGCTCATCGTCGCATCGGTCCCGGCGTTCGCCGAGGGGCTTGAGCGGGACTGGGGAGAACCCGATGGCACCAACGTCGGGCGGGAGCTGAGGTGGGGACGTCGCGGCCAGCGGTGTGCGCTGACCGTCGGATCGCTCGAAGCAGAAGAGACACACGATCTCGAGCAGGTGTTCGGGGCTCTGGAGATCACTGCACCCGACGGGACGGTCGAGGCGCTCGCGCAGCAAGCGTTTGGGAAGGGCACGAGCGCCGCGCTGTTTCCGCTGGCGGTCGCCTACGGAGACGCGACGGACTTCTACGCGGACCGCTGGTTCCTGCCCACCGAACCCGAGGTACTGGAGCGGATCTCGGAGGATCTCTCACGGGATCTGTGTCTCGAGGTGGAATTCCGCTACGAGAGCTACACGATCACTCAGCGCAAGGGATGCCCCAGCATCGAACGCGAGCCTGTGTACCAGGCGGGGACGACGTGGTTCGCCACCGGCTCAGATGGAGTGTGGTTGGTGGAGGTCGCGTCCGAGGATCGGGCCGTAGTCGAGGAAGTGATGGGGTCGCTTCGACCGGCGTGGCACCTGTATCACCGCGAGATCCCGCTCACGCCCCTCAACGAACGCGAGATCGGTCGGGCGCCGTTCCAAGGCGGAGAGGTGCTGGTCACGATGGGTGAGCAGCGGTGTACTGGCAACTGTCAGAGCCCGGAGGGGTGGTTCTTCGTCTACCGGATCGTCGGCACCTCGCTCGAGGAGTACGCCAATTATCCGGGTTGGGATGGGTGCCTTCTCGCCGAAGAGGAGCCCTTCGTTCTCGCAGTGGCCCCGCGTTTTGGCAGGGTCGAGATCTCAGACTCCTCGGGTACGGCGGTCATTGAGTACGACGGCGAGCGGCCGTTCGCCTTCATCGACCGGGCTGCGTCGTCGACCACGGTGGAGATCTTCGATCAGTCGGGCGGAACCCCCGGGTGCGTCATCAAACGGGAGGGGGATGCGAGGGGAGGCGTAGAACCGGCCGGCAGTGGGACCCCCGACGCTCCTGGGCCCGAAACCTCCCGGACGGTCGAGGCCGGCACGTGCGGTGAGCTCCCGCAGTACTTGTTCGATTTCACGGACACGGATCCGATCAGGGTCGCCTGCGCCAACTCGACCGGTGGGGTCGTCACGCTCGTCCAGTTGATCCCGAACGAGATGATGGCCGACCCGCCCGATGGCCTCGACTGCATCGTGGCGTTCTTGGGTAGGGGTTCGAGCGCGTCGTGCTGGCAGATCGGATCGGACCCGGAGGCCATTCAATCTGGAACCGATGTGACAGGGATGTTCGCATCGATGGTCCCCGACGGCACCACCCGCATCGTCGGTGTCACCACCCGAGGAACAGAACTCATCGGTATCCCGCACGATCGGCTCGCATTGGTGTGGTGGCGCTCGGTCGAGGGTGACCTCCGATCCGTCATGGCCGAGGGCCCCTACGGACTCGTGGTGCTCTACGACTAGCACGGCGGTGCTGCCGGCATCGTCAACCGCCCTTGAATCGGTCGAGCAGACTGATCTCAACGACCTGGCACAGATGCTGTTCATCGCCTCGGCTTGCGTCGCAGCGGACGGATCCGACAGGCTGATGGCGACTGAGCGCATGATGCAGCCCTCTTTGTGGGCTTCGGACGACGACCTGGGGTTCGAACTGTGGATCGACGCCCATCGGATGCGATGGCACGCCGGTGGGGTCACGATGTTCTTCTTCAAGGTCGATCGGGAACCTCTACCAGGCGGACGCTGGGTGAGCCCGGCGGGAGACTGACCGGAGTGCGGAAGAGAAACTCGAAGAGTCTGTCGTACAGCAGGCTATGTCGACGTCCTTGTGGAGTGAGAGTGCATTGAAAGACAGTACGGAGGACACCTTCGTGAGGTTCGCTCGATCTGTCGAGCCTGAGTTGCGCATGGCCTTGACTGCCGCCCACGGCTTCAGTCGAGGTCTGGAGGCGACCAACGATGCTCTGGTCTACGCGTGGCAGCACTGGGATCGGATCGCCGGCCTCGACAACCCAGCCGGGTACCTCTATCGCGTCGGACAGCGCAAAGCGCGGCGACGGCGCCTCGTCCCCGACATCCTCTCCGCGTCCCCGGTCGGCCGTCATCCCTGGTTCGAACCGCATCTGTCGGGTGCGTTGAAGAGCCTGTCACCCCGCCAGCGGCAGGTGGTGGTGCTAATTGAGGCGTACCAGTGGACTTTCCGTGAGGTTGCTGATCTTCTTGGTGTGCGCCCGTCGTCGGTGCAGTCCCACCACCGGCGGGCGATGGAACGACTCCGCGTCCGTCTCGGCGCTGAAGTGTCATGAGTGATATCGGAAACCGGCTCCGTGCACTGTTTGATGAGGCTGCGCACCCGATCGATCCGACGAACATCCCGCACACTGTGCACCGGAAGTCCGGCGTGCACCGGAGGTTCAGCGTCCGGCCCAGCTGGCAGATCGGCGTCGTGGCCGCCGTGGTTGCTCTTGTTCTCGGCGGGACTGCACTCTTGCTTCGCATGGATAGTGATGGCGACGTAGCCGACCAAGTCACCTCAGCGACCTCGCCGGCCTCGACTTCTACTGCAACTGTGGCCGCTGCCTCCACCCGTTGGGATTGGCTTGTAGCCAACAGCGAGCCAACCGATGCGAGTCTTCGGATCGCGTTGGCGTCGGCCACGCCGGAGCCTCGTTTCGACTACCTCTCTTTGGGAACTGAGCAGCTGATGGAGATCGGCCAACCCGACCTCAACCCGCCGGATCTGATTCCGGCCGATGCGACCGTCGTGTACGCCGGTCGACATCTCGACACCGGGATCACAACGTACTTCTATCCAGACACCGGCAACCCATCCGACACCTGTGTTGTCACCTGGTCACCGCGCCAACTTGAAGCGAGCTGGTCCTGTGGACCAGCGACCACGAGCGAACTCATCGGTCTGAGCGTCTGGGCCGACCCATCCGCGGCGGTACCACCTGGTGTTGAGCGGATCAGCTTTGTCACGATGAACGGTCTTCCGACCGACGTCGCGGTCGCCGTGCTCAGCAGCGATGAAGGTGATCCGATAGTTGTGCGCCCGGTTTTGGGTGTCGCCGTCTTCCAGGTACCCGACAATTGGCTACGTACCAGCCTCTCCGCACGAGCCTATGACGCCGGCGGCGAAGTGATCGGGACCGATCAGGTCGCTCCTGTGCCCAGTGATCTGCAACCGGTTCGCATCGATTGCTCTGCCCAGCTCGACGCGTTCCCGTGTGATTCGCTGTTGGACGGCTCGGCGCAAACGATGTGGCAAGCCCCGAACGGCGGTATCGATGCACAAATCACCCTGTTCTTCGACCAGCCTGTTCAGATCGCCGTGGTTGGATTCACCAACACAACAGACCCCGAACAATTCAGCCGCAACGCCCGCATCAAAGATGTGGAGATCAAAGCCGACGATCTATCGCGCACTTGGACCGGCGAGCTGGCCGACACCAACGACGACACTCAATGGATGGGAATCGCCACAATCCAGACGTCAAGTCTGACCATCACCGTGACAACGGCCTATCCCGGAACGAGCTACGAAGACAAGTTGCCGTTCGAGGAATTGGCCCTCGGCGAGATCGTCGTAACCGGTGTACCTGCCCCAGAAACCCTTTCGGAGCCATCGTCCTTCCCCTACCTCGGAATGGATCTGCCCGACTGGCACTTCGAGTCGGCTCCGGATGAGGCGTTCACCACCTGCGGTGACTCCGAGCAACAAGCCCCTATGCGTGGATCGCGATGGGTCAGGCGGGGATCCTCGCTCCGGACACGCATCACCGTAGAGCTCACCGTCAACACAGTTGCGACCTGGTGCGGTCAGTCTGTCCCCGAGAACCCACTCAATCTGGGCCCTGCTGTTGGCACGCCCGACATCATCGACCACGGTCTAACGACGGTGATGGGCCACGACGCCCGCGTATTCAGCGAATACGGGACCTTCTTCGTCGCTTGGGTAGCCTCAGACGAGGCAACTGCATGGCTCTTCATCGACGGGGACACCGTTACTTTGGAAGACGTCCTCGAAGCCGCCAGCGGCGTTGTCGAACTGACACCAGATGAATGGTCCGAAATCGTGCCGTCGCAGGATCAGTCGCTCGTCATCGACTCGATCGAACTGACAGCAGCGCCGCCTATCTTCGAGTGCCGCGACACGGATGGGGTGCTGCTGAGCCCGAACCGAGCCGGGGAGATCGAGCAGGGGCCGTACGCTTCCCCGGTCGAGGCGCTCGAGGGATTCATCGCCAGCAGCGCGGCCGAACTGCGCATAGCTCGTACCGGGTATGTCGAACTCACCCAACCCGACGGATCGATCACATATGGCAAGCCGCTTATTGATTCAGACCTGGACCCCGGCTTCGTCACACTGATCTACGTGAGCCGGGTAGGCGACGTTTGGGGCGTCAACTCATGGGAAGCAAGCGGGTGCTGATAATCGACCAGGGCGAACTAGACCGGCTTCCGGTGCACGTTTCCCGTTCGGGCTGATGGGGTCCTTGCTCGCGAGTCGCCCTGCCCTCTATCCCCTCCTCATCTTGCCGGGAAAGACGGGAAGGCAAAAAGCGAACACGCTGACCATTCAACGCATTGACGCGAACGGGAGGTGTGACAGCGCGCGAGGGGACTGGGCAGTCATGTCGTGTCAGCTTCCTCTACGAGACGCAACTGCCTGACCACGGCTTCAGCGCACATCCACTTATCCGTCCAAACCGCTACTTGAACACCTCCTCGAGCGGTTTGCCGAGCTCCGTAAACGCGACGACACCGAGCTTCTGGAGGAACGGCAGGTCGGCGTCGACCTCCCACCCCTCGGCGAGCTGACCGTTCTCGATACGCCAGATGAATACCATCTCAAGTGTCACCTCGTTACCGGTCGGCGGCAACACCGCCCCAAAGAGATTCCACTCGCCTGTGTGCGTCCCCGTGGCCTTGACCCGGAGCCACACCCGATCGCCTTCGGCGATGATGTCTTCGATGGATTCGTACCAGTCAGGGAATGCCTCAAAGGCCTTTGTGAACAACATCTTGAGGTGCTCGCGACCGCGCTCCTCGAAGATGTGGTCGTGGTAGTCCTCGGCCACCAACTCCTCGAAGATGCCCAGCTCCCGGCTGTTGTACGCCTCCATGAACCGGCGAACGATCGCTTTGTTCTCTTCAGACGACACTCAAATCACCTCACCATCACATTGGCTACACCGGGTTACCAGTATGCACCCCACTATGAGCGAAATCCCAGCCCGGCGAACAGACCGATCGCCCACTTCCACCGCCGCGACTTGAACCTCGACTTGCGCTCTCCGTTCGTTCAGAGAGTACGGTCCTCAAGAGGTCTCCGAAGATGCCACCCCAGAACCTCAACCTGGTCTCGAAGAGGATGAAGCTACGCCTAGCGGGGCGAGCTGGCGAGCGCCATCTCCACTGTGTCAACCCTCAGCCACTTCACGGGCGAATCTCCTTGCGTCTTCCAGGTCGTTGCCAGTGGGATGCTCTCGGACAAGGAAGAGGAACCTACCTCTACAGAAGAATCTTCCAGCTACTTCAGCACCTTTTGCCACGACCGCTTCTTCCAGGGCTCCAACTTCGTTTCCCTTGCCATTGATGCGAGGCACATCAGCCCCTGGTGCGAACACCGCCCCAAGAAAGCGGTCAGAGGTCAGACCACTCCATTCGGTCAGCATGATGTCGTCGGATGGAGCCCGCGCGTCACGTTTCGCGTTCGCGCAAAACGACGAGTGTTCGCGAACCGCCTTCCCCTCTAGCCCCTCCTCATCTTGCCGCGGAAGGGGGGTCGGCGCCGCCGTTGCCGGTCTGCGTGGTGTTGGATTGGTCGGTTGTGTCTTGTGGTGGTCTGGGTAGCAAGAGTTTGAATTCAGTCCACCCGTCTTGACGGTTGTAGGTGAGGTTGCCGCCCATCGCTTGGGCCAGATGTCGGGATATCGGCAGGCCTAGTCCTATCGAGCGGGGTGAGTGGCGGGCACTTGAGAGCGCTACGTATCTGCCGAACGCGGTTTCGATGTGCTCGGGTGGAAGTCCAGACCCGTCGTCTCGCACGACCAGACAAGCCGCGTCTTTGCTGGATTCGGTGGAGACCAGGATCTGTTTCCCTCCATGCCTGACAGCATTGGTTAGCAAGTTTCGTGCTATCTGGCGAAGGCGACGCGGATCGGCGAGTGCGATGGACTCTTCAAGGGAGACTGAAAGGTGCTGTGCGTTGGGCGTGGTCTGGCAGTCCAGCGTCGATCGCACAACCTCGGCCAGGTCCACAACTTCCACGAGAACGGAAAGACTGTGGTTCTCTAGGCGAGCGGCGATCAAGAGATCCTCGACTAGGTCATTCAGCTCGCTCGCTTGGGCTCCGACCTGGGCGATAATCTCTCTTCGCTCCCAATCCGCGAACTGATCCCAGCCCACTCCCAGTTCTTGGGCGAACCCCATGATGGCTGTGAGCGGTGTGCGCAGCTCATGCGACACCGAAGCGATGAGCGCATCCTTGGATTCCATCAGAGCCAAGAGCTCCTTCTCTCGGCCACGCTGTTCTGTGACGTCAAGGACTGCGACAACAACGTGCGAATCGGCTGCAGGGCGGTCCGGTCCCAATACCCAAATGACTGTGAAGTCGCGTTCGTCTCCGGCGAATGTATGTCCTGTCATGTCAAAGTGGAGCTTTGGCCGGTCCTCTGCCAAGGCCATGATTTCCTCAATGAACCAGGGGAGAGATTGCTCTGTGACGATTGGGTCCTTTGGGGAGCCGAGCACATCGCCTCGGCTGGGGGCTCCGAGCAGCTCCACCGCTGCCGGGTTGACGTCAACGATCTCGATCAGGCTCACAGCCTCGCGGATGGCCTCCGGGCTGGACTCAAGGTGCTGCCGAATGTCAGCGACGCCTGCTGCTCGTTGCCGATCGATCCAACCCCAAACTGCGCTGAAGTCCTCTTCGAAGAGAGCAATGGGGGCACTCTCGAAGACCCGCCGATACCGGTCACCGGCTTTGGTCGGGTTTTTGTTGCTGGGGTCTGAAGTTGCCATCACGTCCGCTTTCTTGTCTTTCTGCGCGATGGCCGGGGAACCTTTGGACGACGGAGGATTCTGGGAAACGGGCACAACAACCGAATCGGCGTGGGGCCCCGGACTCACCGCGTCCGGGAGACTAACCAGCCGGTTAGTTAATGCAAACCATCTTGTGCATAAAGAATATGGGTAGAGCGGGGTACACTATCTAACCGGTTAGTAAGTGAAGGGCGCGTGAACGAGCAAATCACCACCGACCCGAGCAACAGACTGACCAACGCCGCGGCTGATCTCTTCCACGCTCGCAGCTACGGCAGCGTCGGCATCCAAGACGTGTGCGATGCTGCTTCCGTTAGACGCGGCAGCTTCTACTACTACTTCCAGTCCAAGGATGAACTGGGAATCGCAGCCCTGGAACGGTCCACAGATCGGGTCATCGATGCGGTGCACAGCCGTGCGTTTTCCGGCAACGAGCCGTCTCCAACCCAGTTGTCACAGTTCGTTGACCTTCTCCAGCGTTACTACGCCGATCGCAGCGATCACTTCGGCGTGCAGGTTGGATGTCCGATCGCCAAAATCGCCGAGGAGTTATCCACAATCTCTACTGACCTCCGCGAGAAGGCCGATCAGCAGTTCGGGCGAATCCGCTCGTACTACGAGGCCTTCGTCCGTCATGCCATGGAGCGTGGCGAGGCACCTCCGGGCGATGCGGCAACGGTGGCCCGACGTTTTCTCGCTCTCGTCCAGGGAGCCCTGCTTCAGGCAAAGGTCGCCGGAGACGGTGCGGTCCTCGCAGATTTGGCGGGTTCGCTCGGCCTGATCACCGGGTTACACACCGATCCGTAAACGAGCGAGGCCCGCTGACGGCCGTCTTCGGGGGTCAGGGTGCCGCCTCGATTAGCATCCCGAAGGTATATGGCGCGTAGGAAGCGGACTGACCGCAAGACAGAAGAGGTACGTCTTCGAGAGTTCCTGCGACGAATCGCAAAGGCTGGCAATGCTTTGGATGCTGAAGCCGCCGCGGCCCTGTTCAGTGAGGATGTCTTGGTCGATGACTTTTCCTTAAACAGGCCGTCGCGGGGGCGGAAGGTCATTAGGGAGTTGTTCGGCGGTGTGTTCGGCGTGATGTCGTGGATGAACTTTGACGCTGTCGGAGCCCCACTGTTCAGCAGTGACCCGCCTGTGGCTGCGTGCCGCTGGCGGGTCACCGGGGAGACAAAGCAGGGTTTCCCAGTCGATTTTGAGAGCATCGATATCTATCGTCTCTCGCTCACCGATGGCCTCATTTCTGAATACACGGTCATCGTTCGTGATCCAGACTGGCTCGGTCGCATCACTCCTTGAGCGCCGACCCCCCTTCCGCCTCCTCATCTTGCCGGGATAGAGGGGAAGGCGATTCGCGAACAAGGTGCGCATTAGCCCGAACGCGAAACGTGACAATGGCCACGAATCTCGTTCCCGACCGGGGTGCTGAGGGTCCGATGACCTCCCCATGGCCTCGTTGCGGCTCGCACAGGGACGCGAGTCAGCCATCATGAGTCCGATCGCGAGGAACGAGAGCGTGTGGTGAATCGAGGAGATCATTTACGGCCGATCGAAAGGCGCATTCTCCAAATGCGTGACAGTGGGCTCGGCAGCCGAGAGATCGCCCAGCGGGTTCGACGCAGTGCCAAGCACGTCGAGCGGATGATCGAGTGGACCGAGATCCCCCGGAGCAGGCGACCCTCGAGATTCGCTCAGGCGCTCGAGTCGCGGGTGCTCGCCCTGCGGGATCAGGGGCTGGACCATGACGAGATCGCCAGCAAGTTCGGTCGCAGCGCCCGCAACATTCGCCAGGTCGAAGCGCTCGCCTACTACCGACGTGCCGTCGCTCTGCTGCGCCCGTCGGACTGACGGAACCCTTCCAAAGCAACCACGAGGAGCTCTGCAGTCATGTCCGATGCCACCCAGTACATGGTATGGATCGATCAGGATCTCTGCACGGGCGACGGGATCTGTGAAGAGATCGCGCCCGATGTCTTCGTTGCCCGCGACGACGGCCTGTGGGTCGTCAAAGAGGAAGCCAGCCACTTCGACACGACAACCGTCTTTGACGGCGCCGAGGGAGACGGACACGGCCCCGAGGGCTCGAGAGGCGTCGCCCGGATCCCCAGCAGCCTCATCGAGGACACCATCGAGGCGGCCGAGGAATGCCCAGGCGAGTGCATCATGATCGAGCCCTACAACGCCGATGACGTTGCCAACCGCGGAGCGTAAGTGAGGTCGGCGTTGGAGTCGAGAAGTCAGGCGACTGCAGTGCGATCGGACCTAGGACCTCGTGGGCTACTCCTCGCTTTCCTGGAACAGGATGAGCCGGGCGCTGCGTCCGTACGTGAGGTAGGCCTTCGTCCATTCGAAGAGAACGACAAACCGGTTGCGGAATCCGATGAGAAAGACGATGTGGACGAGGAGCCATGCTGCCCATGCTGGGAATCCCGACAGCCTTAGTCCCTTGATAGATGCGATCGCACTGCTGCGGCCGAGCGTGGCCATGGAGCCCTTGTCGATGTAGTGGAATGGCTCGGGCGGTTGCCCGGAGATGGCCCGTTCGATGGTGCGTGAGGCGTGGCGGCCCATCTGCATTGCGGCGGGGGCCACACCCGGCACAGGTGCTCCATGATGTGTAGCGGCCGCCAAGTCGCCGACAACCGACGCCTCGGGATGGCCGGGAAGCGTGAGGTCGGGTTCCACTAGGACGCGGCCGGCCGAGTCCAGCGGTGCGCCGAGGGATGCTCCCAGGGGCGAGGCGGCTACCCCGGCCGCCCACAGTACGGTGGCGGCCTCGAGGCGGCCGGCGGATGTATCCACGCCTCGTCCGTCGATGCCGGTGACGATCTCTCCGGTCCGCACCTCGACGCCAAGGCGTTCGAGTTGCCGCTGCGCCTTGGTTGACAGGCTCTCGGGATAGGTGGAGAGCACTCGGTCGCCGGCTTCGATCAGAACGATGTGGGCGTCGCGGGGGCTGATCCTGCGGAAGTCCGCTACGAGGGCATGCCGGGCAAGCTCGGCGATTGCCCCGGCTAGTTCAGCCCCGGTAGGGCCAGCGCCGAGGACGACGAAGGTGAGGAAGTGCACCCGCTCGGTAGGGTCGTCGGCCAGTTCGGCCCGCTCAAACGCCACCAGAATCCGACGCCTGATCTCCAACGCGTCCTCGATGGTGTTAAGGCCCGGGGCGTATTCGGCCCAGTCGTCGTGGCCGAAGTAGGAGTGAGCGGCTCCCGTGGCGACAATGAGATAGTCGTAGTCGAGGATGTCCCCCGATGCCAGGTGCACCAAACGGCCGTCCGTGTCGATGCGAGTGACGTTGCCGAGCAGCACGGTGGCGTTGGACTGACGCCGCAGGATCCTTCTGATCGGCTCGCCGATGTCAATGGCGCTTAGGCCAGCGGTAGCAACTTGGTACAGCAGCGGTTGGAAGACGTGGTGGTTGGTTCGGTCGACGATGGTCACCCGGACCGGTGCCTTCCGGAGCGCTTTAGCCGCGTACAGGCCGCCGAACCCGCCGCCGACGATCACGACCTGTGAGCGCATGGCGCGAATCTACCGCTGGTTCTGCCCTTGACCGACGGAATGCCTTACCTGCTGGGGAAGGAGGTCCGAGAATCCTGTCGTTCCGGGATTTCGCGCATCGAGAGACCCTCGCACATCTCAAATCTAGGGGTGAAGGGCAGAAGGAGACATGTCAGCCGCAAATGAGGTGCGAGACCTCGTAGAGGCGCTTCTCGAGCGGCAGCAATTGCAATTCCGAAGCTTCATGTCCTAGCGGGCGCTTGGCGTCTCTGATAAGCCGTAGTGCTCGTTGTCACGTTTCCGGTTCGGGCTAATGCGTTGCTTGTTCGCGAATCGCCTTCCCCTCTATCCCCTCCTCATCTTGCCCAAGACAACGCAACAGTGCGATAATCCTCGCTCCGCATCAATTCTTCTGAGGAGTTCCCCATGGATCAGGTGAGCCTGCGCGCTGAGCGCCGCGAAGGGTCGGGTACCCGGCCCAGCCGTCGGCTGCGTGCCGAGGGCGGAGTCCCCGGCGTGCTGTACGGCCGCGGTCTCGACAGCACCCCTCTCACGGTGGACCGCCGCGAGCTGTACTCCGCGCTCCACACCGAGGCCGGAACGAACGCTCTCATCAACCTCGAGGTCGGAAGCGACAAGTTCCTCACCGTCGCTCGCGAGTTGCAGCGCCATCCGGTGCGGGGCGAGATCATCCACCTCGACTTCATCAGTATTGCTCTCGACGAGAAGATCAACGCCGAGGTTGGAATCGAATACTTGGGCGAGCCCGAAGGCGCCAAGGAGGGCGGAATCCTCGAGACCCTCCGCACCTCGGTGATGCTGTTGGCCTTGCCGACTGAGATCCCGTCATCGATCCCGCTGGACATCTCGGCGCTGGAGGTGGGCATGACGCTCACAGCCGCCGATCTTCCGGTCATCGAAGGGGTCGAATACCTCGAGGACGAAGTGACGCCGCTCGTCAACGTGATCATCCCGAGGATCCTCGAAGTCGAGGAGCCGGAAGTCGAACTCGACGAGGACGGCATGCCGATCGTGCCCGTCGAACTCGACGAGGACGGTATGCCGATCGAGCCTGTCGAAGGCGAAGGGGATGCCGAAGCCGGCGATACCGGAGAGTCCAGCGAGGGTCAGGGCTGAGTCACCGCCCCCTCTTCGTCGGCCTGAGGAACCCGGGCCCGGAATACGACGGTACCCGCCACAACGTCGGCGAGCCCGTGCTGCTGCGTCTCGCCGGGGAGGCCAAGTTCAAGCGCGCTCCCAAGCGAATCAGAGCCCAGGTTGCCGAGATTCGGGTGGGGGAGAGCACTGCCACGCTGGCCCTGCCCACCACGTTCATGAACCAGTCGGGTGGCACCGTCGCCGGGCTCATCGACTACTACGGGATCGACCTCGATCGCGTGGTTGTCGTCCACGATGACATCGACCTCCCGTTCGGCAGGCTCCGATTCCAATTCGATCGGGGGCCCGGCGGCCATAACGGCGTGGCCTCGGTGGCCAAGTCGATCGGCTCCCGCGAATTCTGGCGCCTCAAGATCGGGGTCGGACGTCCCCCCGGCCGGCTTGATCCGGCCGAATTCGTGCTGCGGCGGTTCGCCAAGAAGGAACAGACCGACGTCGAGCTGCTCGTTGGCGAGGCTGCCGACGTGCTGACCACGTTTGCCGTCGAAGGTGGAGAGGCCGCCCGGCAGTACGCCGGAGACGCCACTCAGCGGTTGGGGATCGGGGAGTAGCAGCGCGCTGCCGGCGGCGTACCATCGGCCCGTTGTAGGCGATCATCGGGTCGGACCACAAGGCGCCCTTCAGGTGCCTATTTGGCCCTTATCTTGATCTTCCCCTCTTTGAGGAATGTCACCGGGAAGGCGAAGCTGCCGTCGCCGGGTTGACTGTCGAACACGACCACACTGGGATCGGATGCCAGCCAGATCTTGATGCGGATCCGGTCGCCTTCGTCACCGGCCGGATCGTCAAACGCGGAGACCGAGAAGCCGTAGATGGTGGTAGCCGTACCGTCGTCTTCGTTGTCGTCGCGGATCATGGTGCCGCCTGCCAACGCCCAGTCTCCCAAGAACCACAGCCAGTCAACAGATTCGGATTCGAACTCGATCTCTTCCTCCGAGTCATCGCCTTCATGATCGGCGCCGACATCCTCCGGCTCGATCTCGATCTCGACCTTGACCTCCCCGTCGGGCTCGAGGACGCTATTGCCATACTTGAGGCCGATCCCGAACTCGATCTCGGAGGTCTCGAAGTTGAACTCTCCGTTAGCGTGGAAGTGTCTTCCATTGGGGTTGAATATCACTGCATACTTGAACTCGGCAATCTCATCGGATCCCAGTGGGTTGATGATCCTTGCTGCAATGACGTACACGCCTGGCGCGTCGTAGGTGTGCGAGGCGTTTGCCGAACCGCTCGCCGAGTCGATTGCACACTCGGGCGTAGAGACCGCGTTCGTACAGGTCGTCTCTGTGTCATCACCCCACTGCCAGGTGACCGTTTCGTCGAGCGACCCGGCCCTGTCCTCGAACCAGAGGTTGGCGGTGACCAACTGGCCGACGGCGATCGGTTCGAGTGGCGCGGTGATCTCGCCCATCACGAGCGCCTGATAACCCAGAGTCCACGAACTCAGGGTAAGCGTCTGCACCGTTATCGAAACGTCGCCGCTCGCCAGGTCCCGTATCCGCGACGAGACACACGGGAAATCCGAGACCGAGGCTGGGATCGGAACGCACTCCGGAACCAGCACCCCGTCCTTGAAGACCATGATCGTGGTTTCGTCCTCTCCCGGGGGCAGCTCGGCTCCCAGCAGTTGGAACGTGAGGATCAGCGGATGCCCGATCGTGCCGGTCACATCCGACTGCACGGTGATCTGGTTGCCCACCAATGCAAATCCGTTCTGTCCGCCGGTCGCCGGGGAGGTGACGATCGAAACCGTGCCGCCCGTTGGCACGTTCACGTCGACCTCCACCACGCCTCCGCTGCCGGAGGAGACAGTGCCGCCGCTGGACGGGACCGTTTCGGTGACCCGCCGCGCTTCGAAGAAGATGACGGTTGCTGCGGGACCATCGAGTTCTGCGACGCCGCCGGCGATCCCTGTGCCAAAGACCAGGTTGGCTCCGAAGTCGGCTAGCCAATCGCCCGCCGGGTCGGCGGTCAGCCCCATCTCCCACTCACCGGTGCTGTTTTCGGCGCCGATGTACATCGTGGCCCCGGGCGAGGCCCTCCCTTCGATCCTGTTGAGGTCGAAGTCGAACCGGTCGATGGCGAGTGGACGGATCGTGTGTTCGAGTGTCAGTGAGGCGCTCTGGGCGACAACGTGGTAACCGGTCACCAGGTCGAGGTCACCAATACCGCTCCATGTCTCGAAGATGAAGTACGGGCCGGGGGGTTGGAATGCCTGATCCGCCAGGACAACGCCGCCCACGGTGTCGTAGACGGACACCGTGACCGCCTCGGCCGGCCAGGACTGGAGAATCACGAAGTCCTCGAGGGGGTTGATGAAGAGGCCCGCCTGTGCGTCGTACCAGCTTGAGCTGGTGTGGTCGCCATCGTTTTCGAACTGCCTGGCGGCACCCTTCTGATCGTCGATCTCCATCTGGCCGAACTCGCCCAAACCCAGATCGGGTGGCGCGTTGAACCAGACGGTCCAGCTTCCGTCGACGGGGCTGGGCGCTGCATATCGCAGCGCTGGGGACTCGGCGGGTTCCGCGCCGGGTGAACTGATCTCCACCTCCACCGAAACTCCAATCGTCCCGGTGCCGGAAACCGTGTCGGCGGCCGGATCCACGTGGGTGATGACAACATCGTGGAGCGTGAGGTCGCGAACAGGGTCACCCTGAGGGGTAAAGACGCCGATGTTGTGTCCCGGCTGTAGCTGATCCCCATTGCACAGTTGTTGTCCCTCGACTTCGAAGTCCCCACTGACGGCGACAACTCCGGTGCAGGACGGGTCGTTGGTGACCCTGACCTCGAGCGTCGCGTAGCCTTCAAAGAGGACGCCATGCACGCGGGTGTCCATTCCGAACTCACCAATGAGGGCCTGCTGGGGCAGGTGCTCCCCCCAATGGGAGAAGGTCATGTTGCCGTTCGGCCCGCGCAACTGCACGATTCCGGTCACGCCGGGACCGATCTGGACGTCCACGGCAGACTCCCCCTCGGCCGGTGGATTGTCGAAGTCGACGGTCCAGCTGCCTCCGACCACATCGGCAAAGCGCACTCCGCCTGCTTGAGGATCGTCGGGCAGGTAGACCTCGACCTTGACGAAGTCGGATGGGCCGGATGGCGTAGCGGTGCCGTGCACGGCGTTGCCGATACCGTCGGGCTGGTAGTCCTCCCACCCGGTGACGCTGAGGTCGAGGATGGTGTGGCTGACGGTGGTATTGGTCTGCATCCCGACCGCCTCGACCAGGTCTCCGACGGCAAGGTCGGTCGGAGGCTGCAAAGCCGTGTCCCCGAACCCTCCCCAGTGGAGTTGGGTGACCTCGAAGACCTGCGGCCCGAACTTGACGATGCCGCTGACACCGTCGGTGACCGTCACGCTCACCTGTTGATCGAAGAACCAGAAGGCACCCGATGTGGCGTCGCTTCCGCCCGTCGGGCCTCCCACGTCGATGCCCGCAACGACGAACGGGGCTCCCCAGATCCACGCTGTGTGGTTGTTGCCTACGTCCACACTGGCTGCGCCACCGGCACCGGCCAGCAGGTCGGCGAAGGTGGCGGTCCATGTCCCGCCGCCCTCGTACGCGACGGTGCCCTCCACCTGCGGGGTACGCCAGTGTTCGGCATTGCCCGACATCACCCTGACGACCGTTCCGGGGTTGGCGAGACCAGTGACGGTGTTGGCCACATGGTCCACCGCGGTGACCTCCAGGTACTGGACCGTGTGCTCCACGAGGGAGACCCCGTCGCTGGCGGTCACCAAATCTCCGGGTGCGATCTCGAGCAGCACCGAGAGTTCCGGTGCGAATCGACCGGGGAGGTGGAAGCTGCCGTTGTCGAAGAATTCAATCCCGCCCTGCGGGAAGTCGTCTGGAACGATCCAGGCGTGGTCGACGCTTCCGTCACCACCGACATCCAGCGTTACCGTGATCGGTTGACCCGGTTCGAATCCCCAGCCCCCTACCCCCTGGGCAGATGGGCCGATCGTTACATCGATCCCCGGCGGACCGGGTCCAGCGCCGCCGCCGCATCCGATGCACCAGCCGCGGTTAGTCGAGTCGCTGTCGGGGTCGAAGATCTGGGCTGCTCCGCCGGTTCCATCAGGGAACGGAACACTGATCGTGCCCTGCTCACCGGGGCTGGGGATGGCCAGATTGGCTTCGAAGTAGCCGGTTCCGTCCGCCTGGACATCCCGCCAGGCTTGCCCGAACTCGTTGCCACCCGACACGTTGATCCAGGTCCCCGGAACCGCAGTGCCTGAGACAATGCCCGTGGCCGGATCAACGGCGACCGGACCGAGATCCGCTACCTCGAGAGTCTTGTCCACCTCGAGCACGGCGTCACCATCGAAATCGGAGGTGATGGTCACGATATGACCGACCAGGATCTCGAACACACCACCCAGGTCGAAGTTGAACCCCTGCTCCCACGGTTGCGGTCCCCACGACGCCACCTGCGCCGACGCGGCGTGCAAGACGCCATTGCCCGGGTCGTAGTCGCTATCGACGGTCAGATTGACCGTGGCACCCACCGGCCAACCCTCACCGCCAGCCCACACCAGATACGGAGGCTCCACCGAGAACCAGCGCTCGGGACCAGGTTCCCCGCCGCCGGCAAACGGCCCGTAGTGGTACATGGTGGCGCCGAGCGACCCGTCGTGATGAATCGCTTGGCCGCCGGGATCGACGAGAGGATTCACATTGGGATCGACCGCCGCCCCGAACTCCTCCGGACTCGGCGGCTGGCAGAAGTCGGCGGTCCAGTTGTAGACACCGGAGATGAGGGTCCAGGTGACATTGCGGCCCGAGTTGACCGGGTCATAGACGTCCACTCTGAGGCTGGAGGGGTCATACGTCGTGGTCCCGTAGACCGTACAGAGGTTGTCCCATCCATCGACAACGACATCCGTGGCGACCGTGCTCACCGAGTAGCCCGACTGGTCCCCTGTCGCAGTGACGGTCCAACCCGGGAGCACATCGATCCCCGTGTTGACGCCCCACCAGTAGTTCGAGGCCGGATCTGGTGGAGTCGTAGTCGTCACCGTGGCCTGCAAGACGCTGGTCTGGTCGAACACCTGAACGGTGATCGACGAATCCAGGCTCCAAAACTGTCCACCGACACCGTCGCTTCCCGGATCAGAGGTGACAACAAACACATCACCAACCGGCATCTGTGCCATCGCAGCGTTGGGGGTCGCCCCGACGGATGCGCCAAGCAGCCCCAGGACCGTGAGCAGAAGTACGAAACGTGAAGAAGAGCAGCGGCGAAACATCGAGCCTCCCCTTTCGGCGGCGACTCGACAGTCGGCTGCACCCCCAGCGATAGCAGATCGCCATCACACCCAATAGGTTCTTGAGTGGGGACAGCCACCCACAGCGCACCCCACCCCTCTGTGTCACGTATTGCACCACCCAGTGTGGCCGCCTAATAGGGTCTTCTGGCCCTATCCGGCGGAGATCGGCCTCGAGGCCAGAGATCCTCGGCGGCGGGAGCATGCCGCCGGGGGTATTGGAGAATGTGGTTGGAGGTGGATAGGTTCGCTCAGCCTCCTTCTAGGTCCTAGAACAACCCGGCAAGGATGCGTCGCTGATCGCGTCACACACAGACCCGTCGCACAGACCCGCGACAGGACACCGCGACCGGAGTGAGCAGAATGCGTCTGACGCTGCTCGGTAGGGTCCCCCCATGTACGTCGGAGCAATCGATCAGGGAACCACCAGCACCCGGTTTGTCATCGTCGATGCCGACGGCCGGATCGTCTCTTTGGATCAGAAGGAGCATCGTCAGATCTATCCGCAGCCGGGCTGGGTCGAGCACGATCCCAAGGAGATCTGGGAGAACACCGAACAGGTCATCGCCGGTGCGCTGGAGCGAGCCGAACTGACCGCCGCCGATCTTGTCGCCGTTGGGATCACCAACCAACGCGAGACGACAGTGCTGTGGGAGGCCTCCACAGGAGCACCGGTGGCGCCCGCCATCGTCTGGCAGGACACCAGGACCGACGGGCTGGTGCGCGACCTTGGTGGTGCCCTCGGGCAGAACCGGTTTCGGGTAGAGACCGGGCTCCCACTCGCCACCTACTTCTCCGGTCCCAAGGCCCGTTGGCTCCTCGATCATCACGGACTCGGCGAACGGGCGGCCAGAGGCGAGATTCTGTTCGGGACGATCGACACTTGGCTGATCTGGAAGCTGACCGGTCGTCATGTGACCGACGTCACCAACGCCGGCCGGACGATGCTGATGAACCTGGCAACTCTCGACTGGGATGAGGATCTATGCGACGCAATCGGGGTGCCACCACAGATGCTCCCCGAGATACTCCCCTCGGTGGCCGAGTACGGCACGGCAACGGGTGTTCTCGAAGGGGTGACCATCGCCGGCGATCTGGGGGATCAGCAGGCAGCTCTGTTCGGCCAGACCTGCTTTGACCCTGGGTCGGCAAAGAACACGTACGGCACCGGGTGCTTCCTGCTCCTAAACACCGGCACCGCCCGCATTCCCAGCGACCACGGACTGCTCACGACGCTCGGCTATCAAATCGCAGGCGAGAAGCCCGTGTTCGCTCTCGAAGGATCGGTGGCGATCGCCGGGGCTGGTGTCCAATGGCTCCGAGACAACCTGGGTCTCATCGACTCAGCAGCCGAGATTGAGAGTCTGGCGATGACGGTTGCTGACAACGGGGATGTGTACTTCGTTCCGGCCTTTAGCGGGCTCTTTGCTCCCTACTGGCGCTCCGATGCTCGCGGCGTCATCGCCGGCCTCACCCGGTTCTCCGACAAGGGTCACATCGCTCGAGCGATGCTCGAAGCGGTGGCTTATCAGACCCGCGACGTGCTCGAGGCGATGGAGGCCGACAGCGGCGAGTCGCTCTCGACGCTCTACGTCGATGGGGGGATGGTGGCCAACGATCTGCTCATGCAGTTCCAGTCGGACATCCTCGGCGTACCCGTCGCTCGGCCCCAGAACGCCGAAACAACAGCGCTGGGGGCTGCCTATGCGGCCGGGCTCGCCGTCGGCTTCTTCGATGATCTCGATCATCTCCGCGGCCTGTGGTCCGAGGACAAACGATGGGAGCCCTCGATGGGAGGCGAAGAGCGCGATCGGCTCTACACCGGTTGGAAGAAGGCAATCAAACGAACCTTAGACTGGGTGGAGTAAGAGAATCTTCGGGCGTCGCCTCCAGCTGAGGATCGGATGCCGGGACCGATGACTGGGTACCGGAGATCGCCGGTTCGGTAGCATCCCCATCAAGCCTTATGTCAATCCCAGATCGCCTTGCCTACCTGCGGATCGCCCTCGTTCCGGCGATCCTCACGCTGATCCTGGCCGCTGATCGCATCGACCACGCCTTCGGGATAGCCGCCGCCGTGATGTGGGTCGCATCGTTTACCGACTTCCTGGATGGGTACCTGGCGCGGCGGTGGAAGATCACATCGATTCTGGGGGGGTTCCTCGACTCGATCGCCGACAAACTGTTGGTGGCGGGTGGCCTGCTTGGTCTGGTGTCGGTCGGTCGGGCCTGGGCCTGGGCCGCTTTCGTGATCATCGGCCGCGAGATTGCCATCTCGGGTTTGCGCGGGGTAGCGGCGATGGATGGGGTGGTGGTTCCCCCATCGATGTGGGGAAAGATCAAGGCGAACTTCCAGTTCCTCGCGATCTTTATGGCGTTGCTGCGAACCGCCGACACCTACGGCGGGCTCTACCCCGATCAGTGGGTGATGATCGTTGCGGTGGCAGTCACCCTGATGTCCGGCTTCGAGTACCTCACGCGGTTCGTCGGAGTGCTGCGGTCCGATCGCACAAGTGCCTGACGTCTTTCTGACAGGGGGCACCGGATTCATTGGGGGTTCGCTGCTCGATCGGCTCGTCGCTGATGGGCGATCGGTGCGGGCGCTCGTCCGCACCGAAGACGCAGCAGCGGCCCTGCAATCCCGCGGTGTTGAGACGGTCCTGGGTGACATCACCGAAGTCGACCGTCTGGCCACCGGGATGGCGGGATGCGCGACGGTATTCCACGTAGCGGGCCTCAACGCAATGTGTCTCAGTGATCCGTCGGCATTGGAGCGAGTCAACGTGGATGGGACCCGGGCCGTCATCCGAGCCGCAGCTCGTTGCGGAGTGGATCGTGTCGTCTACACCTCCTCGGCTGCAGCAATCGGCGAGCCGGCGGGGGTGATCGGTACCGAGTCGACCGGTCACCGCGGCTCGTACATCACCTCATACGAGCGCTCCAAGCATCTGGCCGAGCTGGTGGCGTTCGAGGAGGCGGCGTCGGCCGACCTCGATCTGGTCGCGGTCAGTCCTTCCTCGGTGCAGGGTCCCGGCCGGACCGGGGGCACCGCGCGCATCCTCATCGCCTACCTGAGAGGGCGTCTTCGGGTTGCGATCGACACCCGAATGAGCCTGGTCTACATCGACGATGTCGTCGAAGCCCACTTGCGCGCCGAGCAGGTTGGTACCCCCGGCCGGCGCTACTTGGTGAGTGGATGGACCACCACCGTCGCCGATGCCATCACGATGTTGGCCAAAGCAACCGGTGTCGAGCATCGGGTTCGGTACCTCCCGCCGTGGCTGCTCGGTGGCGTCGGCTGGGCGATCGGTGGCTGGTATCGGATCGTTCGCCGTGACGCCCCACTGTGCCCGGAGATGGTCAGGGTGCTGCGGCACGGTCACAGCTGCGACGGCGGCCTCATCGAACGGGAGTGGGGATTCGCCTACACGCCGCCGGAGGAGTGGCTTCGACGGACGGTGGAGTGGTATCGCTCTGAAGGCCTTGTCTGATTCGGGGCAAAGACAGCTGAAGCATCGCCTCGTCCGCTCGGCTGCAATGGATCGGCTGCCGACGCCACCTCCCGCGATTGGCATGGTGGATGCGGCTCGGAAGTGGACTCCCACCTCCCCTCGCTTACCATCCACCGCCTTAGATGACAGCGCCTCTCGCCGCCCTCGTAGACCGTTGGGCGGCACGACCCGCGCCGGAGCCATCCGGTTCGCTCGTCGTGCCGCAGGCCGTTCGCGCGTTCTGGCTGGCCGGGCTCGCCTCTCAAAGCGACGGTCCGATCCTGGCGATCGTCGCCGGAGAACGAGATGCCGAGGACCTCGCCGACGACCTCGAGTTGTTCTCACCGGCCGTTCTTCACCTACCGGCCTGGGAAACGCTCCCCTTCGAGCATGTGTCTCCGAACGTGGCGACGATGGCCGCCCGCATGCAGGCACGTCATGTGTTGCGTCAAGGCCACCCGGGATCGGTGGTCGTTTCTTCGATCCGAGCCGCAGTTCAGCGGGTGAGCCCGTCCTCTGTGGAGCCCATCGAGATCGAGGCGAAGCAGTCTGTCGACTTCGACGCGACGATTCGAAAACTTGCCGGGCTCGGATACGAACGGACCGATCGTGTCGAAGCTCGCGGCGAGATCGCCGTGCGCGGCGGAATCCTCGACGTCTACCCGGCCCAGGCTGCGACACCGGTTCGAGTTGACTTCTGGGGCGACATCGTCGAGGAGATCACAACGTTCTCGGTGGCATCGCAGCGCTCAGAGACCGCGATTGAACGCGCTGTGGTCTTCCCGGCGCGGGAGATGCGACCCGACGCTCATCTGGCAACGGTTGCCGCAACCCTGCGTCAGTCGGCTCCATGGGCCGCCGCCGAGTGGGAACGCATCGTCGAGGGTGTGTCGTTTCCGGGGATCGAGTCGTGGCTTCCGTGGCTATCCGGAGAGGCAACGGCGATCGAGGAGGCGGACGGCGCAACCTCGATTGTGTTGTTCGAACCGTCCCGGGCTCGTGATCGGGCCGCCGATCTCGTCACCGAGGAGCGTGAGTTGGCGGCAGCGCTTGCCTCGACATGGGGCCCCGGAGCCCCTGAGGCCGGTGATCACCCTGCGCTGTACCTCGATCTCGAGACCTCTTTGCCAGAGGGGAGGACCCTGGAGGCACCGACGCTGGCTGCAGGACCGGGGGCCGAGGCCATCACCATCACCGGCCTGGACGCCGTTCCCGGAGATGCCGAATCCGTCGCCGGCGGCATCGGAGGTCTCATCGGCCGCAAGTTCGATGTCATCATCGCCATGGACGGAATGGCTGCGGCGGACCGGGTGGCCCGTCTGCTCGGAGAGGAAGGTCTGTCGCTACCGCGTCTCGAATCTGTCGGGACCGGACCGGGCATCATCGCAACGGGGATTCACCACGGGTTCGTGCTCCCCGAGTTCGGTGTCGCGGTTCTGGGCGAACGCGAGATAGCCGGGCGGCGGCGCGCCCACCGTCGGGTCGGGGTCCGATCGACGGGTGGCACCGCCGCCAGATACGGCGACCTCACCGAGGGCGACTTCGTAGTCCACCATCATCATGGGATCGGAAAGTTCGGGGGGCTCGTGACTCAGAGTCTGGGCGGAATCGAGCGCGATTATCTCCTGGTCGCATACGCCGGACAGGACAAGCTCTATGTTCCGACGGATCAGCTGGCGGCTATCCGTAAGTACACGGGTGGCGAATCGCCCCGGGTCAGCCGGATGGGAGGTGCCGACTGGGAACGGACCCGGGGGCGGGTACGCAAGGCAGTCGCCGCCGTCGCCGAGGAAGTCGTCGCATTGCATCGGGCTCGCGTGCAGGTGGCTGGGTACGCCCATGCGCCCGACTCGCCGTGGCAACGCGAGATGGAGGCGGCCTTCCCGTTCGAGGAGACCCCCGACCAGCTCACCGCGATCGCCGATGTGAAGCTCGACATGGAGTCGGGGGAGCCCATGGACCGGCTCGTCTTCGGTGATGTCGGCTTCGGCAAGACCGAGGTTGCGGTGCGAGCCGCCTTCAAGGCAATCCAAGATGGGCGACAGGTTGCGGTGTTGTGCCCGACAACACTGTTGGCCCAGCAGCACCACCAAACCTTCTCCGACCGGTTCGCTCCCTATCCGGTGCGGGTCGAGATGCTCAGCCGATTCTTGACGCCCAAGCAGCAGCGTGCGGTGGTGGCGGGTGTCGGGGATGGGTCGGTCGACATTGTCATCGGGACACATCGCCTGTTGAGCGAAGACGTCGGTTTGGAGGGGCTCGGCCTATTGGTCGTCGATGAGGAGCAGCGGTTTGGTGTTGCCGCCAAGGATCGGATCAAGGCGCTCCGCACCTCCGTTGACGTGCTCACGCTCACCGCCACTCCGATTCCACGCACCCTCGAGATGGCCCTCACGGGTGTCAGGAAGGTGAGCCGGATCTCAACGCCCCCCGAGGACCGTCATCCGATCCTCACCTTCGTTGGTCCTCAAGACGAACGGGCGGTCTCCGCCGCCATCCGGCGCGAGATGCTGCGTGAAGGTCAGGTCTTCTACGTACACAACCGTGTGCAGTCGATCGAACACGCAGTGGTCAGGCTGCAGGCTCTGGTTCCAGAGGCCAGATACGCAATCGCTCACGGTCAGATGAGCGAGGGGCAGTTGGAGCAGGTGATGCTCGACTTCTGGAACGGCGAGTACGACGTACTGGTGGCTACCACGATCATCGAGTCCGGTCTCGACCTACCGCAGGTCAATACCCTGGTCGTCGAACGAGCCGACATGCTGGGCTTGGCTCAGCTGTATCAGCTTCGGGGTCGGGTCGGCAGATCGTCGCAACGTGCTTACGCCTATCTGTTCCATCCGGAGGACCAGCGCCTCAGCGAGGAAGCGCATCGTCGTCTCGAGGCCATCGGGGAGTTCGGCGAGCTGGGTTCGGGCTTCCAACTGGCGATGCGAGACCTCGAGATCCGCGGTGCCGGGAGCATTCTGGGCAATGTCCAATCGGGCCATCTGTCTGCTGTGGGGTTTGATCTCTATGTCGAGATGGTCGCCGACGCGGTTTCAGAATTGGAGACGGGGCAGGCGCCGACGCCGAGGGCATCGCAGGTACGAATCGACCTTCCGCTCGATGCCCACCTTCCGGAGGAATACGTCCCCGATCAGGCGGCGCGGCTCGAGGCGTACCGCCGTTTGGCGGCTGCCCAGCAGACGGCCGACGTGGATGACGTCGTGAGGGAGTGGACCGACCGATACGGTCCGCTTCCCGAGAACGCCGAGACGCTCATCGACGTGGCACGGCTGCGAGTAGAGGCTCTGCGGGTCGGGATCGAGGAGATCGTGGCGATGCGTCGTGAGGTGAGGATTGCACCGATCCGCCTGACCAGCAGCCAGGAGGTGCGGGTCCAGCGGCTGTCTCGTCGGGCGGTCGTGCGTGACCGCGCCCTCTTCCTTCCAGCGCCGGGGAATGACCCGGCGACGGAGTTGATCGACTTCATCCGTACAATGTGGCCCCCCGATCGGGATTGATCCTCTTGCGTAAGTTGTCAGCACTCATCGTCGTGCTCGCCCTCGTGGCGGTTGCCTGCTCATCCGGATCTGGTGTCGTCGCCACGGTTGGCGCCACCGATCTCACCGAGGCCGACATCGGGGATTTCTTCGAGTCGGACACGCTCCCGATCGACGAGTCGCTCCGGGAGGCGATCTTTGCCTTGCTGGCTCGCGAGATCCTGCTGCAAGGGCTCGGAGCCGACTTCGACCTCGAATTGGACCAGACTGAAGTAGATTCGGTCTACGGCGACCTCATCGCTCAGATGGAGGAAGCCGCCATGACTCCGGAGGATTTCCTCGGGGTGCCCGATGCCAGCGTTGCCATGGTGCGATTCAATGCAGAGATCGGTGTGATCAGAGAGCAGGTGGTCGAGGGGCTGATTCAGCAGCCCGAGACCATCGAAGCCTTCTTCAGTGAGCCGGTGGCCTACACGACCGTCTGTGTCCGTCACGTCCTTGTGGCGACGACCGAGGAAGCGGAAGACGTTCTTGCTCGCCTCGACGGCGGAGAGGACTTCGCCGCAGTGGCCACCGAAGTATCGCTCGACACGGGGACGCCGGGCGGCGATCTCGGTTGCTCTCCCGCGGGTCGCTACGTACCGGAGTTCGCCCAAGCGTCGGTCACCGCCGACATCGGTGCTTTGACGGGACCGATCGAGACCGATTTCGGGTTCCATCTGCTGGTGGTCGATGAGCGGACTGCTCCCACGGAGGAGGAGGTCAAGGCCGACCCGCAGGCCCACCTGACCGATGCCGATGTGAATGCAATCTGGACCGAGTGGTTCAACGAAACGTTGCAGACGGCCGAGGTGACCCTCGACGAGAAGTACGGCTTCTGGAGCTCCGTCGGAATCATCCCGCCGGATCGTCCGGATCTCGTTCCGACCGAGGAATGAGCGGCCCGGTTCGGATCGTCGGGCTCGGCCCAGCGGGATTGGACCGAGTTTCGGGGACGATCCGCTCCATCCTGGAGGACGAGGCGACTCCCGTCGTGGGCCGTACCAGGCACCACCCCGCCTCTGCCGATCTCGAGGCGATAAGACCGGTGATCTGGTGCGACGACCTGTACGAGTCGGGTGACACCTTCGACGAGGTGTACGGGGCGATCGCGGCACGGGTGCTCGACCTCGCCTCGGCGGGACCCGTGACCTATGTGGTTCCCGGTTCGGCTGTAGTGGGGGAGCGAGCGGTGGCCGCGATTCGTGTTCGTGCGAATCAAGCAGACATCCCATGTGAGGTGGAAGCGGGTGAGTCGTTTCTCGACTTGGCCTTGGAGAAGGCCGAGATCGACCCGTTCGATCGCGGGATGCAGGTGATCGACGCCCACTCATTGCCCGACCCTTTGCTGCTCCACCTGCCGACTCTGATAGTGCAGATGGATGGGCCCGAGGCCTTCACCCGGGTGCACGAGCAGCTCTCCCGGCTCCTTGAGAGCGATGCATTGCTCACCGTGCTGACCGATCTCGGAACCGAAGCAGAATCGGTGGCGAGGATCCCGCTCGGCGATCTTCGGCCGGACCATTGCGGTCTCCGGGTGACCCTCGCGCTTGATGTCGAAGCCCCCGGATGGCCCGGACTGGTTCGAACCAACGCACGGCTTCGTCGGGAGTGCCCTTGGGATCGCGAACAGACCCATCATTCGTTGGCCCGCCACCTTCTGGAGGAGGCGTACGAGACGCTCGATGCAATCGAGGCGCTCTCTGCCGATGCTCCAAGAGGAGAGACCGATCTCGATGGATATGTGCACCTCGAAGAGGAGCTCGGCGATCTCCTGCTACAGGTCGTCTTCCACGCCACGCTCGCCACCGAGGCCGAAATGTTTGGTATCGAGGAGGTTGCCGAGTCGATTCGCCGCAAGCTGATACGGCGTCATCCTCACGTCTTTGGCGACGTGGAGGCAGAGACGGCCGACCAGGTGGTCGCCAACTGGGAGGCACTCAAGCAAGACGAGAAGGGCCGTGACTCCGTGCTCGACGGAGTGCCGTTGGCGTTGCCTGCCCTCACCAGAGCATTGGAGCTTCAGACCCGAGCCGGCGCCATCGGGTTCGATTGGCCAAACCTCGACGGTGTGGTGGCCAAGGTGCGAGAAGAGCTTGCCGAGGTGCTCGATGCGCTCGACGATCCCGAGTCGGTCCGATCCGAGATCGGCGACCTTCTCTTTTCTGTGGTCAATCTCGCCCGCCATCTGGCAGTCGATCCCGAATTGGCACTGCGCAGTGCCGGCAACCGCTTTGAGAGACGCTTTCGAGTGGTGGAGGAAGGCGGGGATCTGCCAGGCGCATCACTCGAGGAACTCGACCGCCGTTGGGAACAGGCGAAGAACGACGAGTAGGTCTACGGCTCACGGATAACAGACTGGAACGTCTGCAGGCTGATGCCTGCGGCAAATCGGTTGTTGTTGCTAACTTCACCGCACCCGCCGTAGAAGGGTCAATCCGTGCAAACGAAAATCACACTCAACGAGTCGGACATCCCGACGCAGTGGTACAACATCATTCCCGACCTCCCGGAGCCTCCGCCTCCTGTGCTCCACCCAGGTACCCATCAGCCGGTAGGGCCGGACGACTTGGCACCGCTGTTCCCGATGGCGTTGATCCTCCAGGAGGTATCGCAGGAGAGCTACGTCGATATCCCCGGTGAAGTACTCGATGTGTACAAGATGTGGCGTCCGACGCCCATGTTTCGGGCTCACCGCTTGGAGAAGGCCCTCGATACACCGGCGCGTATCTATTACAAGTATGAGGGCGTGAGTCCTGCCGGGAGCCACAAGCCGAACACGGCGGTACCGCAGGCCTTCTACAACTCCCAGGAAGGTGTCAAGAAGCTCACCACCGAGACCGGTGCCGGTCAGTGGGGATCGGCTCTCGCATTGGCCTGTGCTCTGTTTGGGCTCGAATGCGAGGTTTGGCAGGTGGCGGCCTCATTCGATCTCAAGCCGTATCGCAAGATCATGATGGAGACCTGGGGCGCCACGGTCCACTCCAGCCCGTCGGATCTCACCTCGGCAGGTCGCGCCATTCTCGAGGCAGATCCCGACAGTCCCGGCAGCCTGGGCATCGCCATCAGTGAAGCCATCGAAGTTGCGGCGCAGGATCCGGATATCCGGTATTCGTTGGGCAGTGTCCTGAACCACGTGCTGATGCATCAAACGGTTATCGGGGAAGAGGCCCTCAAACAGATGGCGCTCATCGACGAGCAGCCCGACCTCCTGGTTGGCTGCACCGGTGGCGGCTCCAACTTCGGCGGTCTCAGCTTCCCCTTCCTGCGGGAGAAGATGGCCGGAAACATGGATCCGACGGTGCGGTGCGTAGAACCGGCGGCCTGCCCGTCATTGACCAAGGGTGAGTACCGCTACGACTTTGGCGACACCGCCGGGATGGCCCCGATGGTGAAGATGCACACCCTGGGACACGACTTCGTTCCCGAGCCGATTCATGCAGGTGGCCTGCGGTATCACGGCATGTCGCCATTGGTGTCACACATCTATGAATTGGGTCTCGTGGAGGCTGAGGCGATCCATCAAGTGGAGTGCTTCGAGGCCGGGGTCCTGTTTGCCCGCACCGAAGGAATCCTGCCCGCTCCGGAGCCGACCCACGCGATTGCCGCTGCGATTCGCGAGGCCAACCGGTGCAAGGAATCGGGGGAAGAAAAGGTGATCCTCACCGCGCTGTGCGGCCACGGGCACTTCGATCTGGCGTCGTACGGAGCCTATCTCGCAGGTGAACTGGTCGACTACGACTATCCAGATGAGGCTGTCGCCGCCGCCATGGAGCGGGTGCCGGTCGTCGCCGACTAGGACAGGCCGACGTCCACGACGAGAAACGGCTCTGATCCGTCGCCTCATGTAGGTGACCGGCGACTAGAGACGTATGACCGTTCTGCATTGGCTTCAGCCAATGCAGAACATGTAGTACCTTCGCGCTTGAAGGAGGGCCCGTGACGACTATCACATCGATCCGGGCCCGCGAAGTCCTCGACTCCAGGGGTAACCCCACCGTCGAGGCTGAGGTGACGCTCGCTGGCGGGCACTTCGGCCGTGCGGCGGTTCCCTCGGGAGCATCGACAGGGGCGCTCGAAGCGATCGAGCTTCGAGATGGCGGAAACCGCTTCGGCGGCAAGGGCGTGACGCGGGCCGTCCAACACGTCAACGACTCGATCGCACCGCTTCTCATGGGGCGCGACGCGACCGACCAGGAATCACTCGATCTGGCGATGCTCGACCTCGATGGCACGCCCAACAAAGCCAGCCTCGGAGCCAACGCGATCCTTTCGGTGTCGCTGGCTTGCGCCCGAGCCGCTTCTGCGGGAGTGGGGCTCCCGTTGTTCCGGTATCTCGGCGGACCCAGCGCCCGGCTGCTGCCGGTTCCTCAGCTCAACGTTCTCAACGGCGGCGCCCACGCTGCCAACTCGGTGGACATCCAAGAGTTCATGCTGGTCCCTGCGGGTTTCGGTACGTTCCGCGATTCGTTGCGGGCCGGGGTAGAGGTGTACCACGCGTTGCGCAAGGTGCTGGCAGGTCGTGGTCTGGCAACCAACGTCGGCGACGAGGGCGGTTTTGCTCCGAATCTCGCGGCCGATCGCGATGCGCTCGAACTACTCATGGAGGCCGTCTCGGCGGCCGGCTACGAACCGAGCAGTCAGATCGGTTTCGCCATCGATGCTGCGGCCACCGAGTTCTATCGCGAGGGCCGGTATCGGCTCGATGGCGGGGCGCTGACCTCCGATGAGCTCGTTGAGTATTACGTGGGCCTTGTTGATGATTTTCCGATCGTCTCGATCGAGGACGGACTCGCCGAGGACGATTGGGCGGGTTGGGCGACGCTCACAGAGCGCCTCGGCGCCAGAGTGCAACTGGTGGGGGACGACCTATTCGTCACCGATGAGGATCTGCTCCAGCGCGGCATCAGCGAAGGGATCGCCAACTCGATTCTGATCAAGGTCAACCAGATCGGCAGTCTGTCCGAAACTCTCCACACAATGGAGAGGGCCCACCAGGCGTCCTATACGCGGGTCGTGAGCCATCGGTCCGGTGAGACGGAAGACACGTTCATCAGCCATCTCGCGGTTGCCACCAATGCCGGCCAGATCAAGACGGGTGCCCCTGCTCGCGGTGAACGAACCGCTAAGTACAACCAGCTGCTTCGTATCGAGGAGCGACTCGACGGAGGTGCTCGCTTTGCTGGTTGGGACACCTATCCGCGACGATCGATGTGATCGAGACGAAACGTGGTCTCGGACTCGGGTTCGGGGGGTTCCTGGTTCTGGCTTCCCTGATGTTGCTCGTCGTGGCCGCCGCAGGGATCTTCCCATTCCGCCAGCTGCTCGCCCAGGAGCGGGCGGTCGATCTTGCTCAGTCACAACTCGACGCGCTCGTAGACGAGAATCTGAAGCTCGAGCAGCAGATTGCGGCCCTCGGCACCGACGAGGAGGTCGAGCGCCTGGCTCGGGAGCACTTCGGGTTGGTCATGCAGGGCGAGGTTGGTTACGTCGCCGTGGTTCCCGAAGGTGTCGTGGACCCGGTGCCGACCGGTCGCGGCCTCACCCTCCAGCGCCAGGAACCGCTGTGGCGCCAGGTATGGGATTTCCTCACCGGGCGCGACATCGTCGACGATGGATGACGCCGCCGTCGTGGCGGTGCAGCTCGGACGTCCGCTCCGTTCGCATGCCGACGTTGTCGTTCGCTGCCACCTCGACCTGCCGGTGGTGATCCGAGTTCCACCGCTGCTCGACGACGGCACTCCATTCCCAACCACGTACTGGCTTTCGTGTCCGCTGGCGGTTCGACGAATCGGTAGGGTCGAATCGGCGGGCGGGGTCAGGGCGATGGAGCGCCGGGCGTCGGCAGATGCCGAGTTTGGGGCTGCGCTCGAAGCAGCCCACAACCGCTACAGAGCGGACCGCGACGCCCTACTGCCCGGCGACGCCGATCCGGTACCGAGTGGCGGAGTGGCCGGCGCCCGTACGGGAGTGAAGTGTCTCCACGCCCATTACGCCGATCACGCTGTCGGCAACGAGAATCCTGTGGGGGCGGTCACCGCCCCGTGGGTGGAGCCGCTCGACTGCGCCACCGAATGTGTCATCGAGGCGGAATCGGGCGTTGAGGGCAACAGCAGGTGGGTCGAGCCCAGGTGAGGATCGCCGCAGTCGACATCGGGACCAACACGGTTCGGATGCTCGTGGCCGATGTCGAAGGCCGTCTGATCGAGGACGTCGACCGGGCCGTGGAAGTCGTCGGACTGGGTCGTGGTCTCGACTCCTCGGGCGCGATTGCTCCTGATTCGATGGAGGCCGCGGCGACGGTCCTGTCGCACTACGGGAGCCGTATTCGGGAGGCGAGTCCATCCCGAATTCGGGTCGTGGCAACGTCGGCGTCACGCGACGCGTCGAATTCGGGAGAGCTGATGGAGAGAATCGGGTCGACGTTGCGGGTGACTCCCGACGTGATATCCGGTGAGGAGGAGGCCGGCCTTGCGTTCGCCGGGGCAGTGTGGGGGTCGGGGTTGGAGGGCCGTCACCTGGTGATCGATCCCGGAGGAGGCAGCACCGAATTCGTCTCCGGAGTCCAGCACCCTGAGTCGGCGGTGAGCATCGACATTGGATCGGTTCGGTTGACGGACATGCTGCTTGCGGCCCGTCCTCCTCGACCCGCCCAACTAGAGAGTGCCCGCCTTCATGTGCGCCAGATGTTCTCATCCGTTCCGACTCCGAAGCCTCCGGTGAGCATCATCGGGGTGGCCGGGACGTTTACTTCGTTGGCTGCGATCCATCTCGGCCTCGACTCGTACGAGCGAACGAAGGTCCACCGCACGGTGCTGAGTCTGGGTGATCTCGACGGTCTGGTGACGGATCTGGCCGCGATGACGGTGGAGGAGGCCGCTCAGATCCCGTCGCTCGATCCGAAGCGCGCTCCGGTGATACTGGCCGGTGCGGTGGTGGCAGCCGAGGCGGTACGTCGTTCGGGATCGGACACGGTAACGGTTTCCGAGGCGGACATGCTGGAAGGAATCCTGCTCGATCTCAGCCGAGGGTGAGTGGACCGGAGAGGGTCTCTATCGTCATGTCGATCACACCCGAACCGTCTTCGATTCTGATCCCCACGACGTCCGCCAGTAGCGGGCCGAGAGTGCCGGGAGCCCCGATCGTCACGATCGTGATTCCCATGACGTCGACTCGGTGCTCGACCGGTGTGGCAGCAGGGTGATCCTCCGGTTGGCACTGCCACTCGATGAAGAAGGGCAGATTGCCGGGTCCGGTCATGTCGGAAAGTCCGACGAGGCGCCACGACAGGATCGATCCGTCCGGCCTTTGGCGGCTCATAGCCTCCGGCTCCTCATCGAGCGTCCTTCCGATTGAAGCGATGTCATCGGTTCTCAGACACACTGCAGCAGGAGTGAGGTCGGCAGTCGTGTTGGCGGCCGCCCACCGCCCCATGGCGCTTCCTGCGGCCTCGACCGGTTCCACCACGGCCATCAACTCCAGGTAGTTGGAGCCGAGCGGGACGATGCGGTTTCCGGTGCCATGCCCGGTGTGTCTTCCTCCAGTGACCGAGGCGAGGCCGTATTCATCGAGCAGGTGGTCTGCGGCCCGGCTCAGGTCGGGCACGAGGACGATGACGTGGTCGATTGAGAGCATGCATAGAGGGTATCTCTGCGCGAGGATGGCGTTGGAGGTGGCGCTGTGACTGATGATCTACACCGAAGGTTCGGAGTCGAGGGGAACAACGAGACCTGGAGGCTGCTCGACGAGGGGCCACCTGGGCCGGATTCTCCACCCGAAGAGCGGGCGAGATTCCTCTACCGCGCCTATGCCAGCGCTTATCACTGGATGGAGACACCGTCCGGTACTGCCGCCAACCGAGCGCGCGGTGAGCATCTCATCGCCCGAGCCGCGATCGCAGTCGGAATCCCGGACGTGGGTTTGCGTCATGCCGAGCGCTGTTTGGAGTTGTGTGGCGAGCACACGGATCTCGTAGAGGACTGGGATGTCGCCTTTGCCGAGGAGGCGATAGCCCGAGCGCACGCCGCCGCCGGAAACGCGGAGGCCGCCGGGGAGCACCACGCGAAGGCATCGGCCCTGGGCGCGGCAATCAGTGATGGCGATGATCGGGACGTCTTCCTGGCGGAACTGGCACGAGGACCGTGGTTCGGGTTGGGGGAGACGGACTAGGCGGTGGCATTGGGCGGCCGCCGACTCCCGGCCTAGTACACCTAGCTCCTTGGCTCTGCCTCGAATTCTCCGGCCGCCGCCGCCCGAAGCGCCTCTTGGACAGACGACCCGTCGAATGCCTCCTCGAGGTCGATCTCGATCTTGAGTACACCCTCATCGGGAGTGCGGCGGGCGCCTATGCGCTCCAGGGGTCCGAGCACTTGACGGTTGTCGCCCAGCACCCAACCTTTGAAGACCTTGATGCCGTTCTCTTGGGCGGTGGCTACTAGCAATCGCATGAGGATGGTGCCGACCCCCTTTCCTTGATGATCGTCGACGATGGCTACCGCCGCCTCGGCGACTTCCGGGTCCTTGGCGTCACGGATGTACCGGGCAACGCCGAAGCCATCGGAGGCGTCGTCGGCGTCGGCGGCTACCCAAGCAAAGTGGTTCGTGTAGTCGATCTCGGTGAGGTATCTGAGCTCCCGCTCGCTCAGCTTGGTGACCGGTCGGAGGAATCGCCGATAGGTCGACTCATTCGACAGGCGCTCCAGTCCGGCGACGAGTGCCTCCTTGTCGTCGGGCCGGATTGGGCGGACCCGGGCGCGCGACCCGTCGCGCAGCGTGACGATCTGCTCGCCGGGCACGCTCGTGTCTTGTCTTCTGCTCACCAGGACGACTCTACGTGGGGGAGCGCGCCTTGTTGGGGGGCTTGACGCGAATGGTCGGCGGATACAGATCCGAAGGCTTCGAGTTCGCGGTTCGCGGGGACCAGGTACGGAAGGCGTTCGATGCTTCAGCGGTATACGTTGGTTCCTGGCTGACCGTTGTCGGTTGCCGATCAGCTGTCGTCGCCAGCGGTCGCCCACTTCCGTCCAAAGGTCCAGGGACGCTGCTCCTTCGCGAAGATCGTCTGGTACACCGAGATTGCGTTACGTTCGAACGCCACCGCGGACCCGGCCATGTACATACGCCATATTCGGTAGGTGATCTCGTCGGCCGCCTTGATGGCGGCCTCTCGGTTTCTCTCAATGTTGGTCACCCAGTGCCGCAGCGTGAGCGCGTAGTTGCTACGGAGGCTCTCGATATCGCGAGCTTCGAAACCGGCCGCCTCGGCTGTGGCAATAGAAGTCTCGATCGGTGTCAGCTCACCATCGGGGAACACGTACGTGTTGACGAAGGAGGGCCGATTACGGTGAAAGCGGCCAGGGCGCGACCTGTTGGTGATGCCGTGATTCAGTAGAACGCCGCTTGGTGTCAACAGGTCGTGGAGATGAGAGAAGTAGTTCGCGAGCTGGTCGGCGCCAACGTGCTCGAACATGCCGATCGAGGCGATAGCGTCGAATCGACCACCGATCTCGCGGTAGTCGTTGACCTTGATCGTCACGCGATCCTCGAGGCCCTCCTCACGCACTCGCCGCAGAGCTTCGGCCGCCTGCTCGGGGCTCAGCGTGACGCCCACAGCGGTCACCCCGTAGTTAGCTGCAGCGTGACGCACAAGGGCGCCCCATCCGCATCCAACATCGAGCATCTGCTGTCCCGGTCGAAGCTGCAATTTGCGGCAGATGAGGTCCAGCTTGCGATGCTGCGCCACCTCCAGCGGCTCGTTCGCGTCGAGGAAGTAGGCGCACGAGTAGACGAGTTCGGGATCGAGAAACTGGGCAAAGAAGTTGTTGCCCGTGTCGTAGTGGTGGCGTATGGCAGCTCTGTCGCGGCCTGATGAGTGGAGGCGCCCCTTTAGCCCAGGCCGGGTTGCCTTCTTGCGACGGCTGTCGGCGGGGAGTCGGCGCAACAGATTCGCCACTTTGGCGACTGCCAGGGGGTTACTCCTGAGCTGGTCGACCTCTGCACCGAAGTGCAGCAGACCAACGATGTCACCCTCGAAGTCAATGTCGTCGTGGACATATGCCTCACCGGCGACGAGATCGGACGGCGGGAAGAAGGCCGCTCTGAGCGCCCCAGGGTGCTGCAACACGATGGTCGACTTCGCATCCGCCGGACCCCACGTTTCGCCCGTCCACGACCGCATGGCCGGTGGCGGTTTGCTGGTGCTCGCCAAAAGCAGTTCGTAGACTTTTCTGCTGATCTTGAGAGCGTCGCTCACGGGGTCATCTCCTCTGGGCCATTCAACTGTGCCGGGCTCCGTCCTATTTCGCCGAGAGACTTCTGGCGGAGAGCTGTGACGGCGGGGGCACCAGCAAAGCGAGCGGTGAGCGACGCGGCGTCTTGCGGTGCCCGCCGCGCCCTGTGACGATGGCCGCCGATTGGGCGGAGTATGTCGATCCGGCCACCCGAAGGAGTCGGGATGATTACCCATGTAGAGACTGTCGCCGTCTACGTGAGCGACCAGGACCGCGCTGTCGACTTCTTTGTGGACCAACTCGGTTTCGAGCTGCGAAAGGACGTGCGGATAGGTGCTGCGGAGGATGCGCCCCCGCTGGATCGAGGTGGTCCCGCCCGGAGCCAAGACCGTGCTCGCCCTCTTCACGCCTCCTGGACTCGAAGATCGAATCGGGAGCTCGTCCAGTCTGGTGTTCCTGTGTGACGACATCCACGCGACGTTTGCTGCGATCCAGGCCCGCAGCGTTGAGTTCACCCAGGAGCCAATGGAGATCCCGTCGGGCTGGTGGGCCTCCTTTGAGGACCCGGATGGCAATCAGTTAGGTCTCAGCCAAGCGAGTTGACGTCACTTCTAGCGTGACCAGGCGGGCTCCAGGTCGAGGGCCGTCGATGTGGAGATCCGCAACGGATCGGATCCATCGGCTCTCATCGTCCAGATGCTGAAGGCCCCGTCCTGGTCGGATGTGAAGGCGATTCTGGAACCATCCGGGGACCACGCCGGCAACGAGTCAGAGAAGGGTGAGCCGGAGAGACGAATCTGGTTGGAACCGTCGGCGCTCATCACGTAGATCTTGCTTGTTCCATCGCGATCTGAGGAGAAGGCGATTCTGGAGCCATCCGGCGACCACATCGGTCCCGAGTCCTGAGTGCTGGAGGTGGTGAGTCGAGTCGGATTGGAACCGTCGGTGCCAATGACATAGATCTCGAAGTCCCCATCCCTGTCCGACACGAATGCGATCCGGGTACCGTCCGGCGACCACACCGGGGCGTT
>JAJCYA010000039.1 GCA_029263095.1 Acidimicrobiia bacterium
TGCAGTTGGGGACCATGTTGATTGCAGGAATAATCACCTCGCTGGGTCCGAACAGCGTCGCCACGGCATTGAAGCAGACAGCCGGCGCCCTCTCCCCTGGTGTGTACACGCCGATGTTCAATGAGTACTCACCGGCCTCGGCAATCACCTCCCCGTAGGGAGCGTCCTTCCCGCAGGGGTTACCCGGATCGGAGGTGGAGAACACCCCGCTCCCGGTCCAGGGATCAGTGTCCACTTGGATGCACACGCTTCCGATCGGGCCGTCTCCGCCGCCTTCGGCTGGGAACAGCGACCCGACGACCAGTTCGCCCTGGAATCCAACGAGTCCTTCCACGGTGAGGGTCAGGGACGGGGACCCAGTCGTGCTGGTCGCCGCAGCAGTGGTGGTAGCCGTGATCCGCTCACCGCCGTCGTCGTCGTCGCCGCACCCGGCGAACAGGACCACTACCAAACCGAGGATCGCGATTGGGCGAACGAAAAGCGATGGCACCAGGGAGCCTCCCTGCTCGAATCAAGGCGACTGTATCTTCAGCCCGACCATTCCCTTGGCATATCGGATTCCGTGTGACGCGCCATGCCGGGACGACCGACAAGCAACAGGAATCGATGCCATAGCGGTTCAGCAGCCGAGACGGTGAGGTCTCGGAGGATCGCCCACGCTGGAGTATCGAAGATGGCGGGCAATCGCATCGAGTGGTGACACCACCACCATCAGCCGGCGTGCGGGAGTGGAACCAGTTCGGAGGCGGGGATGGCGCGCTCAACTGGGATTAGGCCACCCCAGCCTTCCCGAGCGTGCGGCGATGTCAGCAGGGGCCGACGGCGTCGAGTGGACTCAGTCAGGGAGTTGAGTGGCCCTCAGAGCCGGAATCCACCCAAGTGCCCACCAAACGGTAGATCCCACAACGGTTCCGATTCCCAGCGGGATAAGCAGGTCGCCCCAGAACCCGGCCCGCCACTCCATGATTGGAGTGCCGAGCCACGACGTACAACGGTCCCAATCCGAAACACCACCGACGTCGTAACAGTCCCTGTCATGGCCGCCACAAAGACGAGGAAGCCGACCGCCATCGCAGGAAGAGTTCGGACCAAGCGCCGGACGGGCTCTCACATACGATCAGTATCACACCGCTCCCGCAGCGTTACGAAATGTCACCGGGGAGGAATCACGGAGGACCGGCGCGGTACTCCGCCACTGACATTCCTTCGGCTGCGGCCTCAACGATCTGAGCGATCCGGTCCGACCTGGTCGTCTCTCGCTTGGCGCTGTACACCCAATAGAGGGTCGGCTTCTTCACTGAGTCGGCAAACGAGTTGTAGTTGGCGCGAGCCTTGTGGTTGGCATCCAGGGCGGCTCGGAGTTCATCAGGCTCGATCAGGTCATCAACGGCATCCAACAGCACCCATGACCCGTCTTGCTTCGCAGCATCGATCTTGGCGATCCCCACCTCGGTCATCAGCCCCTCGGCGATCACCCGCTCAATCCGCTCCTTGTTGAGCTTCGACCAGACGCTTCCCGTTTTGCGAGGCGTGTACACCTGCATGTAACGCTCGTCGTCGAGGCTCTTTACCTTGCTGTCGATCCACCCGAAACAAAGCGCCTCTTCGACTGCCTCGTCGTAGCTGACGCTTGGCTTGCCGGAGTCCTTCTTGAAGTAGACAAGCCAGATGCCGGCAGAGGAATCATGATGCTCGACCAGCCAGGCCCGCCAGGTCGCACGGTCGGGGACTGGCATCCGTTCAAAGTCATCGAGTTTGCCCATGTCGAAACACCTTATCCCTGGTTCCCGACCGCGAAACAGTTCCCCGAAGGTATCGATCGGCTGAGCCTCGACGCTCAACAATCGGCGGCCCGACTTGGACACCAAGGCAGTCAGAGTCCTGCAATTGAAGTTATCGGGGGTGATGAGGACAGGACCGTCGCCTCCCCCAGGGTTCGAAAATGTTATATGAACCTGGGTAAGCGAAAGGACGGTTATCGGAGCCCATGCCGACATCGGCCCTGCGGCGAACGCGAAACGTGACAGCGGACAGAAAGCAAGGTCCGATGTTCGGCCTAAGCACCCTCGACGCGGTCCTCCGTCACCATGACGGTGGCCAGCCAGGTGGTGAGCGGCACGGCGGAGACCAGTCCGATCGAGCCAACGAGTGTCCGTACGACTTCGATCGCGACTAGTTCGCTGTTGAGCACCGTACCAATCGATTGGTCGGCGAGCACGAAGAACAGGAGAAGCGGCATAGCCGCCCCGGCGTACGCCAGCAGCAGAGTATTGACAGTCGACGCTACGTGATCGCGGCCCACACGCAGACCGGAGGCAACCAGTTCTCGACGGCCCAGATCAGGGCGGACCCGATGGACCTCGAACACCGCCGATGCCTGCGTGACTGTCACATCGTCGATCGCTCCAACTGCCCCCAGGACGATCCCGGCAAGCACCAGACCAGAGATATTGATGCTTCCGGCAAAGGAAAGGATGAACGCTTCCTCAGTGGCAAATCCGCTGAATTGGGCGGCTCCCACCACCATCCACGAGAGAATCCCCGTCAGTCCCAGGGCAGCCAACGTCCCTAAGAGAGCCACGGTCGTCATCCGAGTGAAGCCGTGGGCTACGTAGAGCGCCACATATGCGATGAGCGAGGATCCAACGACTGCGACCAGCATCGGCGACCGACCGTCGAGAATCGCTGGGATCACGAATTGCAGGAGCACAGCAACGCTCGCAGCCAAACCGGCCAGGGCAGCTACGCCACGCAGCCGGCCGAGCGCAATGACGATCACGGCGAACAGGATTGCCAGGACGTACAACACCGGACGACGTTGCCGATCAAGAAACGAGTACTGGAATCCTTCAGGGGACCCGGGCTGATAGTCGAGGATCACGTCATCGCCTACTTTGAAGGTGGGGTTCGACTCGTGCACAACGAATTGCTGCGTAATTGTCGATCCAGCGTCGGGACCCTGTGCCAGCTCGTATGCAACGTCGACGCACACCACATCTGAGTCGGGACCGAGTCCCTCGCAAACCGCGTCGACCCTCTCGACAACGGTCGCCGCAATCGTCTGAGGATTGATGCCGATCTCTGCAAGATTCGGGCGCACGTCGCCGGTAGGGCGCAGCAGCACCACACCCAGCAGAGTCAATACGGCAAAAAACCCCACGAGGACGTACGGCAGTAGGCGCAATGCGGTCCTCACATCGGGCTCGAGGAATCGCTCCAGATCGCGTCGCTCGGTCACGGCGGCGAGGATAACGAGACTCTGCCAAACCACACGAGAAACACAGCCTTACCCCACAGAGCCGATCGATCACACCTGAACACATCACCGCTCCATCGGCCAGGGTTCGGCATGTCATCAGAGGACGGCCGTACGATCGTCGACATGAAACGGCGTACGCAGGAGCTGTGGGCCAAGCAGGATCAGCACGCCGGCGACCGGTGGCGGCTCTTCAAGGCCGTCGCGGAGACCATCGACGCCAGCACAGTGCTCTACCCAGGCTCGTACGTCGATGTCGCCCCATCGTTTGTGTTCCCGCGGGTCACCTATGTCGATGTCGACCGCCGCGCCGCAGCCTTCTTCGACGACCGCGAGGGCGTCGAGGAGATCATCAGGTCACATCCGGGCTCGCCTCGGAACCCGCAGTTCATGTTCATTCACGGTGACTACGCCGAGGACCTCGGCCTGCCGGACGAGGGATTCGACCTGCTGGTGTCGCTGTATGCAGGCCCGGTCTCCGACCACTGCGTCGACAACCTCAGCGTTGGTGGGTCGTTGCTGGTCAACCCAAGTCATGGCGACGCCGCGCTGGCATCGATCGACGAGCGACTGAGCCTGACCGGTGTCGTTCTCTCCCGATCGGGTGGGTATCGCAGCAGCGACCGGAACCTCGGCGACTACCTGACGCCCAAAGCTGAGATCGATATCACCCGCGAGATGATGCTGAAGCGCGGTCGGGGCATCGCCTACACGAAGCCAGCCTTCGCCTTCATCTTCGAGCGGATCCGCTGAGAACATCGCCGCTCCATCCCCCGCTGCTCGTAAATG
>JAJCYA010000040.1 GCA_029263095.1 Acidimicrobiia bacterium
TGCTCGCCGCCATGGCAGTCGTGAAGCGCTCGATCGTTGCCGAGATTCCCCACACGATCGGGACAGGCGGATTCGAACCTGATCTCCCGCCGATAATCCTCTGAACGACGCTGGCCCGGTCCGACGATTGACGCATCCCACGGTGGGCCTCGTCTAGTACGAGATAGAGATCAACGCTCTCAGACTCAACGGTGTTCTTGATTACGTCCCATCCGGAGTACTGACGCAGGTTGTTCCCTCCCTGAGCAAATCCCGCCGTCTTCGAGAGCTTCTGGATGTTTAGGAAGTAGACATGTCCTGGTGACAACTCGGATTCGAGGAAATCGTTGTCGAGTATCACAAGACGGCTCGGCCTTAGAAGATCAGAGCCCTCGATCATCTTGTTACGCGTCTGACGGTTGAGGGCTGGATCGTCCGTTACCCACAAGAAAGCGGCAGATGCCGACGCGTCCATCTCCAGGTCAGATGAGCCATGTATCAGCGCCTCGATCACGGCGGTGGCGATAACGGTCTTGCCAGAGCCCGTAATCGCAGAAAGGGCAAAGCCTGAGAGGACTCCGTCATCAAGCCAATCCCGACGGGCTCTCCCTAGGCGCTTGATTACTTCAACGGCCGCCTCTCGTTGATAGTCGATTAACTCATACCGCATCAGCTATCAACTCGCTCATTGATGATGAACGTGGTCAGGTAGCTCTCATACAGTCGCACCGTGTCGCGGATTCGAGTCGGCAGTTCACTCGCAATTTGTGCGAAATGGCTGACCGAATCGGTGACGATGAAAGCCGAAACCGCCGTCGCTGGAGCACTGTCAATGAACTGCCGCCACTGGTCCACCTCGAAGAGCACGCCGTGACGGTCTGCCCATGTGAAACCGGCTCCACCACCTTTCCTCGTTGACCGAGTCTCGATCAACGGCCCCCGACCGCCAGATCGCAGCCACAGCAGCGGGGCGATCGATTCGAATGCAAGATCGAGCTCGACTCGGGCCTCGTCCAGATAAGAGAGCTCGAAGAACTCAACCCTCCCCGGAAGACCGTCGACGATGGGGAACTTGCCCCCGAACTTGTAGGACCCTTCGATCAGCTGGCCGCCGGGTGTCTTGCCCGTCATCGCAGACGTGATTCGCGGAACGGTCACATGTTCGAAGATGCCCAGACGCTCCCACTCAGGATCGCCGGGGGCAAAGCCCGACTCGCGGAGTTTCGACTCCTCGTCGGCCGAAACTTCGTTGTTAGTAATGAGAATCGACTGCCGCCGGCCACCGTCTTCGCGGTTCAAGCGGACGACGGCGTGAGTTGTTGTGCCAGACCCACCGAAGTAGTCCAGAATGACAGCGTCGGGCTTGTCCTTGACGAAGAACCGAATGGCATCCTCCACCGCGTAGAGGCTCTTCGGATACGGGAACCTCTTGTCGCCGAGCAGCGACTTCACGAGGTTTGTTCCTCCGATCTCCGCATTGTGCGAGGGCCGAACCCACGTCGACAATGGCATTCGAATTTTGCTTGTGACGTATTCGGCCATGACAGCACCTGAGTCGTCGTATCCAACAACCTCAGCTTTCCCCGAGCGGATGTCCTCCACCCTTCCTGAGGTCAGGTAGGAGACCGTGTAATGCTGAGGAGCGCCTGGAGTGTGACGGCCGACATTGACGAATCCTTCATCGAGCAGGGCCCGCAGACTGGCCGGAGTCAATCCCCAATTCATCTCCGTGCCGTCGGCGCGTACAGGGAACACTGCCGTGCAACCCGATCGCGATGGTGCCTCGTGACGATCAACGTCAGGAGGAAGAGGCTCTCCCAATTCAGCGATTCTCCCGGTCTCGTCTTCTACGTAGATCGGATAGAACTGCTGTGTTCCGCCCTTCTTCGTACCTCGCTTCGACGTAAGGTCGCTGCGTCTGAGGGTTCTCCATCCAATACTCGAGCCGGGCGCGAAATCCTTGTCAGGTTCACCGCCGACCCGAGCTGCCCCTGTCGAAACAAAGAAGATGTAATCCTCACAACGGGAGAACTCACCTTCACGAAACTTCCCGCGCGGGTTCACAATGGAAGTAACAAGCTGGATCTTCCAACCTCGAAACATCTGTTGCAGCAGCAGCCCGAGTCGATGGATCTCGTGATCATCAATCGCAACGATCAGAACCGAGTCATCCGGCCTCAGGAGCTTCTTGGCAAGCGCGAGCCTGCGAGCCATGAAGGCCAGCCACTTGCTGTGTCGATAGCGATCTTCAGAGTCGACATAGTCATTGTCGTACTTCCAGTCTCGGGCGCCGGTGTTGTACGGAGGATCGATATAGATGCAATCGACCTTGTGGGTGTGAGTGAACTCGAGAGCCTCCAGAGCATGATGGTTCTCACCCTTTATGACGATCTGGGGTGGAGCCCCGTCCTCGGCCCCGACCGACCAGAGAGGGATAAGACCGGGATAGATTGCATCTCCGAACTCGGCCACAACCTCCAGGTCGGCCACAGACATCTCGACTATTTCGCGTTGGGCCGCTGGACTGACAAATGCCCCATCTGGTTCTCGCACCAGCGTGGCCGAGGCAGTATCACCATCGATCGCCAGGACCTCGAAGACTGACTTGTCGGTGGAGGTGCGAGACGTAGCCTTCGTTCCTCTCCTGACCGCGTGGTGGGGTAGCCGCACCGTTTCGGGGATGTGATCCTCGAAGACGAGTCCGTAGTCGGTGGTCTTTGTAGCCAGTGCAGCTGCAACCGACAGTTCAGCCCGGAGCTGAGTGTCGGCGACTCGTGCTATGAGGGTGTCAAGCGTGGACGGCATCTGCGATTTCTGCCTCGCTCCCTAACTGGCCTGGCGGCAGCGCCGGCCTTGCCCCGACCCGCGCTTACGAACGTCAAAGCTAACGGATTCGGATCAACGTCACGGCAGGCAAGGGATTCGTGGCCCCTTTCAAGCCACTTGTCGACGGAGCAATCGGGTCCCTGGAGGCCAGGATCGACCCCCCTCGTTACAGTGCGAAGACCGACGTCCCAGGACCCTGTCACATGGCTCTCAGCAAGACCTTCGCCGAAAGCGTCGGGTTTCTGATGGACGACACCTATGACGCGTACCGCGTGTTCCGGAAGAACCAGGCGATTGGCACCTTCTTCGTGACCCAGGCCCCGAGCCCGGGCGGAAATGAGCTTGCCTGGATGGTCACCTGCCGCCATGTGGTCGAAGAACGTACCTCGGCACTCATGGGATTGATGCGCACGGCGTCGAACCATCTCGTACGATTCGGAAATCCAGCGCCACCGTGGCTGTTTCCTGATGACGCGAGCGTGGATCTCGCAGTGGCACCGTTTGACCCTCCTCCGAATACTGGAGTGGTATTCCGAGCAATTTCGATCGAACAGTCATGGGAGTCCTTCGGACCGAAGCAGCTGCCAATGGCTGGACTCGACGTTTACTTCCCCGGACTTCTGGCGTCTCCGTCAACCTCGAGCGCTACGCGAATGGGCTACCCCGTAGTCAGGTCGGGCACAGTGGCTGCGGTAGATCAGCCGAATGTCACGTGGACAACTTCACACGGCAAGCGACAAGAACGTCGCACCTGGCGAACACCAACGTTCAACACCCATCTGATCGATGTTCGCTCCTTTGGCGGGTTCAGCGGTTCACCGTGCTTTGTGCAGTACAAGCTTCCAGGCCCTAAACGAGATGATCAAGGATGGCCGGAAGCGTGGATCGAGAGCGCTCTCCGATCAGGAAACGACCCTGAGGCGATCGGGCAGCTCCACACCTTCACCGTTTGGTGGGGAATGTTTGCAGCTCACATCGGCGAGAGCGGCATTGGAGTTGTCATACCAACCTCCGTGATAACGGACATCCTGAGTTCCGAGAAGGTGTCAGCGATAGCCGAGGAACGAGACGAGCACATCCGGCAGCAACACAGCGCAGATTCCGTCTGAAACCAACGGACCTCGTCAGGTCAAGTCTCTTCGGCGCGGGCCTCCCAACTCTCAGAACGGCCAGTCGCAGAAGCCGCCTCCTGGTCGATGCGGCCATTCATAGGCATAGCAATGGCACGGTACGTACTTGGCGTGCTCGTGGTGCCGGTACGAGCCGCTGAGCGGCCCCCGATGGTGCCTACCGGCGTGAGCGACACAGAGCTGCCTGCTGTCGTCCCAGACTGCCCACGCGCCACAGGGTGCGCCATTACTCCGCAAGGCGCTGCAGCGCCTGAGCTCTTCGGCCTCGGGGCTATACATCTGCTTTGCCGCCCCCGTTGACGCTGTGTGTCGAAACTGGCGAAACGCCTGCACGGCGTTCCTTCTTGGTGTCGGAAGATGCCATCCAGAACTCGTCAAGTTGCGACCGGAGAACCACAGAACCGACCAGGCTGCCTTTCCACCCGCCCGGCGGCGGCCAGCTGATGCCAAAGACGGCTAGCTGCGCTTTAGTGAATCCACCGGCGCGGGTCTGGGCTTGCTGTATCAGATCTCGAGTAAGAGTGACCGTCTTCGGTTCCATCGTTCACCTTTCGTTGGCCGCGTTTCGCCACCCCTATTGCTCTGTGAGCAAAGGCTGCAAGACCTCTAGAAGCGCTCCACCACCTCGCATTGCCACAGGGATTCACCTATCTGTTTCAGTCGTTCCCTGCCCTCGCTGCCCTTATCGCTGGGCCACCGCGTGCTCTCCCAAATCCGGGATGTCGCGCTCGGTCGGCTCGGAGCCAGCCGGCGACACGTTCGCAATCTTTCTCACATCGTTCTATGAGGGTCCCGCCTCCTTCGGGTGATGGGCTGATGTCATCGGCATTGAGCCGGGTCACGTCGCCATCTGGGCTCCCGCAGTCTCAAGATTCGAAGATGTCGCCGTTAGAGGCGTCATAGGGTTTCGCCATTGCTGGCTCTGTGCCGAGAGATCCACTCGCGAACATCTGCGGGCGAGTACCGAAGGTGTCGCCCGATCTTGAAGACCGGCGGGCCCATTGAGCGGCCGCGCCAGTAGTGGAGGGTCGAAATCGGCACGTTGAGAAACTCGGCGGCTTGCGCGATGTCCCAAAGCGGCTCGTTCAGGTCGCTCACCCGGCACCGCCCTCGGTCTCAGGGAAGATCGCCGATGCCGGCAGGCCGAGAACTTCTTCCGCTGCAAGCCTGACGCGGCGGCTGGGCTTCCTAGCGCCGGATGCAACCTTCGAGACGAACGAGGGATCCACACCAGCCACGCGCGCGATTTCAGCGAATGTCGGTCTGTCCATCACCAATTGAGCGAACTGGGTTGGCCAATTCCTTCGTTCCCGCGGCATCTCTGTTGACCTCCTGCGTTGGTTTGTCTACAGTCCCCATTATGGACGTACGGACTGTTGACTATCAATAGCCAGGAACGTGGGTTTCGTACTGTTGACATCCGCCCTGTCGAAGCGGGCAGCCTCGACACCAGACGGCTTGCGCAGCTCAAGCTCCCCGTCGCACCGTTTGCTCTACGCGACGGTTCCTTCTTCGACGGTCCGCTACTTCCCCGATTGCTCCACGCCGACGACGGCGGCCGCGAGGGCGTAACGCGCTACGTCGAGACCTTCGGACCAGATGGTCTTCTCACGTGGGTGGCCGACGAAGCCCCGAGCGAAGTCCAGAAAGTCATGGGTGACACGATGTTCGCCTATCTCCAAGAGCACGGATGGGAGTTCCAGAGCGACGGCTCGTCCTTCGAACACATGTTGGAAGCTGGACTCGGGTCGCTGGCACCGACTGACGCCTTTGCGAGACTCTGGCAGGGCGAAGCCGAGCCACTAAGGGACGCCATGTCATACGCGGGCAACACCGCAACCACGGTCGAGCAGGCAGCCCGATATGTGCTTGCCTCGGAGAGCGTTAGGGCCCCGAAAGTCAGCGTGGAGCTAATCGAGTTCACAGGTAGCCCGATGCTCATGGTGAGGCCTGAGACGGTCTGGGACCGTGCGTGGCTGGAAGCGATTGATCTCTTGATGACGAGGGGACAAAGGCCCGTCGAGTGTGGATGGTGCGGCAGCTGGTTCCCACCTAGAACCCTGCGCGAGCTCCATTGCCCCGGAGTCGACTGCGGACAAAGAGCAGCGAGACACAACTGGGACGGCACGGACTTCAGGCGGGGATACCACCGGATGTACAAACGCATGCGACGAGGCACCATCAGTCGTGCAGAGTTCGATGAGTGGACGCAAGCGAACCGCCCCTCTCCACTTGCTGAACGGAGTTAATCAGTGGCCAGTATCCGAGAGGGCAAGGACCAACGGCGTGCCTGGCAGGTTCGGTGGCGGTCACCCGACGGCCGCCAGCGGACCAAGTCGTTCTTCCTCAAGCGCGACGCCCTTGAATGGAAGACCAGTCTCGAACGAGACCTATACCGAGGGACGTACGTGGACCCGAATGGCGGCAGGATCCTGCTGAAAGAGTGGGCTGACCAGTGGCTCGCCGGTCGGCTCGGTCTGAGGGAGTCTTCACTCGCCCGCGATCGGTCGTACGTGAGGAACTTCGTGATCCTTGATCTCGGCGACCTACCGCTCTCGAAGGTGACGCCACAGCGAGTCAGAGTTTGGGTCGGAATCCTTGTTCAGAATGGACGAGCCCCCGCGACGGTTCGAAAGGCGTATCAGATCCTCTCGAGCCTGTTCAGCCAGGCTGTCGCCGATGGGCGCCTTGCCAGCAACCCGTGCGTGGGAGTCGAACTCCCACGAATAGAGCGCTTCAACGCTCGGTTCCTCACGCCAGTGGAGGTCATGCGTCTGTCGCTTGCCATCGACGCGCGCTACCAGGCGCTAGTGCTCACCGCCGCCTACGGCGGGCTTCGATGGGGGGAAGTGTCAGCCCTTCGCGTCGATCGGCTCGATCTCGCTGGAGGAGCGTTGGCAGTCGAGGAGACCCTCACCGACGTCGCTGGGAGACTTCGCTTTGGGCCGCCGAAAACGGCGGCCAGTCGACGGAGGGTCGCTCTCCCTCGCCAGTTGACATCGGCCCTCCAAAGCCACATTGAGCGATACCCTCCTGACGCTTCAGGTCTCATCTTCCAGGCCCCTCAAGGTGGCCCAATCAGGAGGACTTCGTGGCGTCAGCGCTTCTGGCTCCCAGCTGTCCGGATCTCGGTAGGCCAGCCATGCCGATTCCATGATCTCCGGCACACCCATGCCGCTTTGCTCATCGCTGGCGGTGAACACACCAAAGTCATTCAATCCAGACTCGGCCACGCCACGATCGGCACGACCCTGGATACCTACGGACACCTGTTTGACGGCCTCGATCAAGAGGCTGCAAGTCGACTCGAGGAGCGTCTAGTCGACTCGAATGTGGCCGTCATGTGGCCAGAGTCGAAAGAACCTGGTTCCAACCGGCAGCATCGAGCCCACGAATACGGGGCATGACCAGGGGTTTTGCAGTGTGGGCGCTACTGGGATCGAACCAGTGACCTCTGCCGTGTGAAGGCAGCGCTCTTCCGCTGAGCTAAGCGCCCGAAGGCCGAAACTGTAGCGGTCGTATCCTGTCATCCATGCAGCGCGCCGAGTTCGAAGAGATTGTCGACGAGGCTTTGGCTTCTCTCCCAGAATGGGTGGTAGATCGAGTCGAGAATCTGCAAGTGACAGTCGAAGACTGGCCCACGCGCGACCAGGATCCTGATCGGGCCGGACTCCTCGGCATCTACGAAGGAGTCTCACTCCTCGAACGGGGAGTCGATTACTCGGGATTCTTGCCCGATCGGGTCGTTGTATTCATGGGTCCACACCTGGCGCTCAGACTGCCTACAGACGGACTCCGAGCCGAAGTCAGGACCACGGTCCTACACGAGATCGCTCACCATCTCGGCATCGACGACGACCGACTCCGCCAGCTCGGGTGGGACTGAGTCGGCACGTGACTAGTCAAGTGACGGCCCCGTTCTGCCGATGCGGGAATGGTGGATCACGCGCTCAGAGACCCGTACACCAACTGCGAAGCAGGTCAGTGCAATCACGATCTGGCCAAGGCAGTGACGATTGAGGACCTCCTCGCCGATGACGGTCCTTTCCCGCCGGGTTACACGATCGTCAATCTCGGGTCGGCCCGACCAACACTATTCGACGATATGGAAGAGCCACAGGAGACCCGACGGGCCAGCTAGAGGTCGGTCTCTAGTTCTCAATGAGGGCTGCAAGGTCCGAGACGTCCTCGATCGCGATATCTGCGTCGCCCTCAATGCGTCGCTGCTCCGAAGGTGATCTCCATCCACCTCGACGAACCGGTCCATTGACTGCGACCACCAGTGCGAACCCGGCATTTCGAGCCCCCGCCAATTCGTCACCGCCCCCGTCGCCCAGGTACAGCGAGCGACCTGCGTTGGAATCAATCCGATCCAACGCTCCTGCATACGCCGCACGATCCGGCTTCACCAGCCCCGTAAAACAAGAAATGCAGGCGTCGTCCACAATCCCTGCCAGCGGTGAGTCTCCAAACGCGCGCACATCCCTGACATGAGCGTTGCTGAGCACCGCCCGCTTGATACCGGCCTCACCCAGCGCCTGGAGAGTCTCGATCGCGCCCGCGATCGGCGTTGCCAACGCCCCGTCCTGCGCCGATCCCATGGCACGGTCGATCTCTGCCACCGCGGTTGGTGACAGCACGATGCGGCGCGACCGCGCCAGTTCGACGATCGCATCGACGGGAGAGATCGGCAACGCGACAAACTCGCCCACACGCTGTTGCCACCACAACTCGATTTCGACGAGAGGAAGGTCGAGAATCCGAGCTACCGCGTCAAGACGACGGAATCCCGGGGGCGCATGTTCCTGAGGGTCGATCAACGTGTGGAATAGGTCAAAGACGATCGCGTCGAATTCAATCGTCCCCGTGCCAGAGTCAACAGTGCTCATGCCGCCACCGGGCGATCAGCGCGCTTGAAGAACAGGAACACGTGGTTGGAACTCACACCCTGGGTATACCAGACGGTTCCGGTTCATCGCAGCACCCAGCGCGATCTCTTGCTATCTTCCTCCCGATTCCGCATGGGAGAGGGCCCAGCGAATCTGCCGGACGTGCTTCACGCCGTTCCGATCACCACCGTTGTAGGCCCCCCATCTGTCAACCACGCCTCTAGGAGGGCCAAGTGAGCAAGTTTGAGATCTTCAAATTCATCCATGTTGCAGCAGTGATCATCTGGGTCGGCGGGGGCGTTCTCGGCGCACTCTTTGCTCAGCGCGCCAAGAAGGCGGACCCCGCTCACACCCTCGGGATCGTCACCGATATGGAGCTCGTTTCCCGCAGAGTGTTCGCTCCCGCATCGGGAGTTGCGCTGTTGTTCGGGATCCTCATGGTGCTGGACGCCGACGCCATCGACTTTGAGCAGACCTGGATCTCCATGGGGATCGGCGGGATCGTGATCTCGATGGTTCTGGGCATGACCTACTTGGGTCCGAACGCCAAGAAGCTCATACCCGAGCTGGCCACGGGAGACCCGGCCGCCGGACGAAGGCTCAACGCGATCGCACGAGTGGCACGACTCGATCTGGTGGTCATGTTCGTGGTCCTTTGGGCCATGATCGCCAAGCCGGGGCTCTAGGAGGCCAAACAGACCGAGCAGTCAGTGAACACGCGAGGGTCTACTGCGGGATTCCCATAGGTATTGCGGCCTATGGCACGGTGGCTGGTTCAACCACTTCGAAGTTCGCCACTTCAATCGTGGCGGTTTCGGGATCCGGCTCGTCATCGCCCGGACTGACGGCAAAGGGAATCAGCTCTAGGTCCTCGTCCAGCCGGGTGAACACGATCTGCCACTTGGTCAAGCCCTCCGGCAGCGGAGTCCCCGGAGGCTCACCGATGAGTTGGTTGACCTCGTCGTCGGTGAGGTGAAGCACAGCTGTGTGGTAGTCCTCGGCGTAGAACGTGAAGGCACCGGAGTTGTCCACCACATACGCCCCGTACTCCCGCAATGCCGTCACGAACATCTGCGTGATGGGAGCGAGCTCGCTCTCATCGATCGCGACACCTTCCTCATCAACCAGGGTTTGCCGCAACCGGATACGCTGACCAGACGCCAGGTCGTTCGGGTTGATGCTGTAGAAATCGGTCTCCGTGGTCGAGGCCGGATACATGTAGTCGGAGGCCAACGGCTCCTGCGGATCGGGACTCAGATTGCGCGGCCCGGTCGTTGCCAGCGCCAGTGCGTGCGCGATCACACCCTGCTCAACATCCTCGGGCAGAATCAGTCCCGCCAACAAGGGGCTACCTACGGCTCGGGCGCTACTCACACCGTCCGCGTCTACGCCCGGTCCCCGTACATCGAAGAAGTCGATCTCGCCTGCTTCCGTCACCACTCGACCAACCATGCCGCCACGGAAACCGGTGCAGTCCCCCGGACCCTCGATGGTTGCCGCAAAGAAGTCATAGGACATGAAGGTCCCGGGGTCGTACAGAACCATGTGGCCATCGGCATCCCCATTCTCAGGACCGGCGGGGCGGACAACCCCGGCCGGGCCGGGAGCAGCAACCGGGCCGCCCAACTGCTCGGAATCGAATTTGGGATGCGGCCACCCCAGGATCCCGGCGTCCTCGCAAATCACGATCGTTTGGTCCCGATCGCCTGACAGGAACACCGGAATGGCGAAGTCGTCCACGTTGACGGTCATGTAGGGCCAGGAGTAGGTCTCCTGATCCCCGACCAGTGACCTGGTGTCGCCCAGCAGGTTGCGGTACATCGCCAGGATCTGGTCGTCGCTTTCGGGCAAGACGGCCGCATCGCTCGCAGTCTGAGTCCAGGCGCTTTCGGGGAATAGCGGCAGGGGCAGAATGAAATCGCGCGACAGCGACGGATCCCCCGCGACAGACTGTGCCTGATTGTCATCCTCGTCATCGGCCTCGACCACCGTCAGCGTTGGGGATGCTCCACCGTCATCGAGTTCAAACTCCTCCTCCTCCTCCTCCGATGACACACATCCACTCAGTAGCACCAGCAGCGACAGCAGAACCCAAAACAATCTCATCAGAACTCCCCAGACGGCGGCAACCGCCCAATTGGTCAACAGCGACAGGCTACCGACCTAGATACGAGCGGGAACGACGTCCGGGCGAGTCGAAACGTTCTTCCTTCCCCATCTACAGCAGTAGACGGCTCCAAGGCGTCAGAGCCCAGGGACCTCCACCGAGTACCGAAGAACGGCGGACGTCGGAGCGCCATCCGAAGTCCGAACCTCCACCTCGACTCGTACCTGGTCGAGGAAGCAGAGTGAACCGGCGTCGTCGGTGCAGTAGTAGATCGTCAAGTCGGCCGCCAGATCCCCGTCGCCGAATACCGCCGCCACCGTAAGCGGGAACTCCGGAGCGACGATCGAGCGATCACCCTCGAGGATCGTTGAGCCATCAGCGGACCAAGTCATCGCAAACGGAGCCAGCTCGTTGAACTTGTAACCCTCCGGGAGTCCAACATCGATCCGCAACTCGCCGGGACCGGAAGCGACGACGACTCCGTCGAGCTCGACCACACGGCGCTCGTCATCGGCGGCGCTCGGAAAACGTTCGATCCCAAAGAGAACCCGAGTCGAGACCTCTCCGCTCTCCAGGTCGACCACTCGCACAGCGTGATTGTTGGTGTCGGCCACGTACAGCCGGCCGGCAGCGTACGAGATGCCGCCGGGCTCAGAGAAGCTCGCTCCTGTACCCGTCCCGTCGGCCCAACCCTGATCTCCTCCGGACAAGGTACTGATGCGTCCCGTGGCGGGATCGAGTTGCTTGATCTTCGAGTTGTAGGTGTCGGCAACCCACAACGCTCCTTCGGCGAACTCGAGTCCGAGCGGATGCTGCAGGCGAGCTTCCGTGCCGATCCCATCGACATCACCAAACTCGAACAGATTGGTATCGCTGCCCGCCAGGATCCCCGTCTCGCCGGCTTCACCCGGGTCCGCCTTTCGGATCGACGAGGACTCCGAATCTGCGAAGGCGATCGATCCGTCGGAGAGCACGACGACGGCGCTCGGCTGAGCCAACTCGGCATCAAGCCTGCGCCCATTCAGGGTGCTCTCCCGCCCGCTGCCGGCAAACCAACTCGCACCCGACGTCTCCAGGTTGAGCGCCCAGATCTGATGCGACCCGGCCATGGCTATGTACAGCGTCCCCCGATCCAAGGCGACGTCCCACGGCGATGTAATGGCGACGTCGGGTCCGAAGCCGGGCAATGGCGGGTAGCGAGCCGCTTGGTCGCCGGTACCCAACAGCGTCGAGACTTGGCGAGTCTCGAGGTCGAGGGCTCGGATGGCGTGGCTTCCGGTGTCGGCCAGGTACAGCGTGCGGCCGTCTTCCGCAAGCGCCATGCCTTGTGGCTGGTCGAATTCGGCAACACCGAACCCACCATCCAGGTAGCCGGGAAGCCCGGACCCGGCGACATCGAGAACCTCGCCGGTGGCGAGATCCGTCACCAGGATTCGATGGTGGTTGGTGTCGGCCACAAAGAGACGCCCACCGTCGCCGTCGGCCAACACTTTGCCAGGAAAGGAGAGAACCGAATCGGGCAACGCTTCCTTCTCCAACACCAGGTCAAGCGGTGTTCGATCGACTCGATCCTGGGCGTCGAACTCCTCGACGAGCGAATCGATCACGGGTTGAAATACGGCGTAGATCCCCTCTCCCGAGTGCCCGCCCACGATATTGCCGTTGGGATCGATGAGCACCAGTGTCGGCCACGCCTGGGCCCCCCACTGGCGCCACACAAGGAAATCCTTGTCGTTGACGACGGGGTGTTGGATGTCGTACCTGGCGACGATGTTGCGGATGTTGTCGGTTTCTCCCTCGTTTTCGAACTTGGCGCTGTGGACCCCCACCACTACGAGTTCGTCCGCGTACTGCTCTTCGAGGCGTTTCAGGTCGGGAATGATGTGGATGCAGTTGATGCACCCATACGTCCAGAAATCGAGCAGAACGACCTTCCCTCTCAGATCTGCAAGGCTGACCGGCCTGGCGACGTTGAGCCAGTCCAGGTCACCCGGGAAGTCGGGGGCAGCCTCCGTTCCGGCAAATGATCTGGTGACCACTCCCACCGGATCGTTGGGCTGCAGTACCGATTCTTCCCCCTGAGTCCCGGACGGCTCAGCGGCCACGGTGGATTCGCTGGTGCAAGCCGATGCAAACAGCGCAAGAGCGAGCACCCCAGTGGCGACAACCCGGAGACTCATGAGCGATTCAACGCCGCATCTCGAAAGAGCGTTCCCGATACCGATCGGAGTAGCCGAGGTACTAGAGAGCGAGAACGCCTTCGACGGTCTCGATCATCCTCATCCTGCGTTGCATCACCCGACTCGAACCGTCGAGCAACGCCGCCGACTCCTCGGCGACCCGCCCGAGCGAAAACCGCTGTACCCGAGAGTCCGGTGTCTCGATACCGTCCTCTAGCGGGGGCCGCCACGCCACCATCTCGTCGGTTGCCCCATCGGAGAGAGCGTGTAGCGCCATCAGCCCCAGCCTGCCGCCAACCATCCGGTCCATATAGGACGGGCTGCCACCCCGTATGAGATGACCCAGCACAATGGCACGTGTCTCGACTCCGCCGAAGCCGGCCAGACGATCGTTGACCTCCCGCACCAAATCGGTTGCAGACAACAAGACTCCTTCTGCCTTGATGATGAGGACCCGCCGCTTGCCGACATCGGAGTCGAACGACTCTCTGACTACAGCTTCCACCGATTCGATGATCGCCTCGGCAGAGCGACCCTGCTCTCGAAACAGTACGGCGTCGGCACCCGCCGCGACGGCGCTCGCCATGGCAAGGTATCCCGATTGGCGACCCATCACCTCCACCACGAAGGCCCTCCTGTGGGCCCGCGCAGTATCGGAAATCTTCGAGCAGGCATCGACGATCGTGTTGAGCGCAGTATCCACGCCAATAGCGAGTGAGGTACACCCGATGTCGTTGTCGATCGAGGCAGGGATGCCGATGACGCGCATCTCGTGCTCTGTCGCCAAGGCGTGGGCGCCTGCCAGCGATCCGTTGCCGCCAATGACGACGAGGCCGTCGAAATCGGCCAGCGCCCCCGCAGCCCGAGCCCTACCTTCTGCCTCCATGAACGCGGCAGACCGCGAGGAGCCGAGAAGCGTCCCGCCCTCGCCCAGGGCCAGATCGACGGCACGTTCGGGCATCAGTCGATCACCAACGGAATAGGTCAGGGGCCGGATCCGACTCTCAATCAGTCCGTCGTAACCCCCTTCGACCCCGAACACTTCGACACCTCGTCCTGCTCCCACCTTGACGACGGCGCGAATCGCCGCATTCATCCCCGGGGCATCGCCTCCCGAAGTGAGGACCGCGACCCGACTCACGTACTGTCGGCGTACATCGAGTCGATCTGGTCGGCGAAGTGCTCATTGACGACATTGCGCTTCACCTTGAGAGTCCCGGTCAGCTCACCGTCTTCGATCGTCAACTCCCGCGGAAGTATCACAAAGGTCTTGACCTGCTCCACACGGGCGAACCGCTCGTTCATCTCGTCGACGGTTGCCTGGATCTGCTGGCGGATGATCTCTGATTGATACAGGGGCTCAGTGATGCCGTGCTCGACACCGAAGGCATCGGATGTCTCGGGATTGAGGGTCACGAGCGCCGACAGATACTTGCGGCGATCGCCGATGACCACGGCCTCGGAGACGAGGAGGTTGTCCTTGATGGCCGCCTCCAGGTTCTTCGGAGCCACATTCTTGCCTCCGGCCGTGATGATGATGTCCTTCTTGCGGCCCGTGATCGTCAAGAAGCCATCGCCGTCGAATGACCCCAGATCCCCGGAGTGCAGCCACCCATCGATCAGACAACCGTCGGTGGCGTCCTGGTCCTTGTAGTACCCGGCAAACACATTGCCACCCCTGAACACGATCTCGCCATCTTCCGCGAGCTTCACGTCGGTGCCGGGATAGGCAGGCCCCACCGATCCGAACTTGGTGCCGGCCGGCTTGTTGAACGTCGTCGGACCGGTGCCCTCGGACTGTCCGTACACCTCGAGAATCGGGAGATCGAACCCCGCAAAGAACTCGAGGACCTCGGTCGATATGGGCGCCGCTCCCGTGACGGCAGCCCTGCATTGCTCCATCCCCAACGCATCCTTCACCTTGTGGTGAACGAGCTTGGATGCCAGCTTGTATTGCAGACCGAGGAGACCCGAGGGACTCCCGCCAGAGTTCCTGACTGCAACCGCCCTGCTGCCTACACCCTGAGCCCAGACTGCGAGCTTCGCCTTCAGCCCCGAAGCCTCAGCGAGCTTGGCCGCGACTCCAGCGTGGAACTTCTCCCACACTCGGGGAACCGCAAAGAAGATCGTGGGCCTGACCTCCTTGATGTTGTCGGCTAGAGCCTCGATCGACTCGGCGAAGTAGACCTTGCTTCCGATCGATATCGGGATGTGGACCGTAAACATCTGCTCGGCGATATGACTCAACGGCAAGTACGAGATCGAGCGGTCGTCCGAATGCAGTGACACGACCCCCTGGGATGCATCCGCCGTCCATGTGAGATTGTGGTGCGTCAGCATCACTCCCTTGGGCGGGCCGGTTGTCCCCGACGTGTAGATGAGGGTGGCCAGCCCATCCGGCTCGAGCGCCTCGAGCCGTGCAACGAAGTCCGAGTCGTTGACGGTCTCGCCCTTGCCAATGAACTCTTCCCAGGTAAGCACCATCGGATCATCCACCTCGGGAGCGCCCCTCATCGTCACGATGTATTCGAGGTGGGGAAGCTCGGCTCGAACCGCGATGATCTTCTCCAACTGTGCTTTGTCCTCCGCCAAGATGACCGGCGCCTCGGCATGGTGTGCGATGTACTGCACCTCTTCGGGTGAGTTCGTGGCATAGATTCCTGCGGGGGCTCCTCCAACCGCCATGCACGCCACATCGAGGACGACCCACTCCGCCCTGTTGAAACCGAGAATCGCTACGTGCTGACCGGGTGCGAAGCCGAGCGCCATGAGACTCTTGCCGGCGCGACGAACCTGATCGGCGTACTCACCCCACGACACCGGTTGGTACTCCCCCGCCGTCTTCTCGTAGTAGGCGGCGCTTCCTGGCCGGCGCTCTGCCTGATCGAACAGTCTGGCGGGGATCGTGTCGACCACTGCACCTCCAATGGTGGATCTCGGACCGGAATCGTACACCGGGGTAGAGAACTGGGCTCCCTCCCGCTACAGACCGATCGTGAGGCCCTCGAGCGCTATCTCGAACCCAGCATCGAGCACCCTCGCATGCTCATCCGACGTCGGATCGCAGACCGGATTCGTGTGATTGAGGTGTGTGAGCACCAGACGCCTGGTCGATGCGAGGTGCCCGAAGCGTCCCAGAGTGTCGAGCACCAATGGATGTTTGATGTCCGCCATATCGCGCAGTGGCAGCTCGTCCGAGGACCAGAACGTTGCGTCGAGGAAGGCCGCCGAATGGGCCGCCACAACCTCCTCCGCCTCCGGCCAGTCGTCCCAGGAATCGATATCGGGCAGGTACAGCGCCGAACCGTTCACGGAGATCGCCACTGTGTCGCTGGTCTCATGCCGGTGGGGAACGGGAAGCAGCGATATCTCGAGATCGGCCCACGGGGCGAACGTCACCGGAGGGTCGTGAGCCCGCAGGTCAAGGTGCCCCTGCTCGACCGCGAGCCGCCAAGGTGCCTCCGATTCGAGAAAGTGGGCCATCTCCCTGGTCACCCAGCAGGGCAATCCATGTGCGGCTTGCACCTCCCGGCCGAAATGCAGCAACCCGCCGTAGTGACCGACGTGAGCGTGCGTGATGATCACACCATCGACCGGCGACAGAGCGGTTCGGCGACCCAGGGCGGGGTTGGTAGCCAATACCTCCTCGTGGGCCTTCAGATCGGGACCCGCATCCAGCAGCAACACGCGCCCATCGTCGCCGACCACCGCGAGGCACGAGGACGAGCGCCGCGGAATGGTCCCGGCACGAGCCGCCTCGTCGAGCGCAGTGTGAGCACCAAACTGAGGAAGGCCCCCGTCCTGAGCGGAACCGAGCACCATCACCGACCACATGCCATCGAGACTACCCAGACCCAATATCGCACAGCTCCCTCCGGGCGATCCTGCCATTTAGGCGATTCTGTCTTTTGGCCCTAGCGATTCCGAGCCACAAGCCGCACGGTGACTCCGATACCGTCGGTGAGAGGAGTCTGGAGACAACGACGCAGCAGCAGATGATTACAACGCAACGGCAGGGCACCGATTCGCAAGACGACCGAAACTCAACTCTGGGAGCCCCGTACCGTGGTCGGGAACTCGTGGAATCCCCGCGAAGAGGCCCCGTGTGAGGGTCGTCGATACGAATCGAAACCGCGCTCGATCATCACTGCACTGCAAGTGAGGCACCGCATGACGGTGTGATCCAGCTCCTCCACCGGCGGGTTCCTCCTCCGGTCGTGAGACACGGAAACGGAACGCTCACCGCAGGTGAGCGTTCCGCGTGGACGGGCTCTGAGAGGCTGCCCGGCCCTTGGTGGAACCATCTCGAGACAAATGTACGTCCGGCGGGTCAATTGATGCGCCGTCTACGCGGACGACGCCTCGTCGCTCGGGTAGCCTCTGGCCGATGAACACTTCCGACCACTTCGACGGACCAAGCCTCGAATCGATAGACCTCGCCGACCATGCCTCTGGAGAGCGCCAGGCCGACGCTCACCTCAAGGCCAATGGCAAGGTGCGCAACGACTGGTACGAAAAGCAGCTGACGGAGCTACAGATCGAGCTGGCGCAGTTGCAGGCGTGGATTCGCGACAAGGGCCTCAAGGTCGTGGCGATCTTCGAGGGCCGAGACGCCGCCGGAAAGGGTGGTGCGATCAAGCGAATCACCGAACGGCTCAACCCCCGTATCTGCCGGGTCGAAGCGCTGGGAACCCCCACCGAGCGCGAGAAATCGCAGTGGTACTTCCAGCGCTACGTCGAACGGCTCCCTGCCGCCGGGGAACTAGTCCTGTTTGACCGGAGCTGGTACAACCGCGCCGGTGTCGAACGGGTAATGGGCTTCTGCACCGACGAGGAGTACACCGAATTCCTTCGCTCGTGCCCCGAGTTTGAGCGGATGCTGGTCCGTAGCGGGATCATCCTGCTCAAGTACTGGTTCTCGGTGAGCGATGACGAGCAGGAGCGCCGCTTCCAGACCCGAATGCAAGACCCAAAACGTCGCTGGAAGCTGAGCGACATGGACCTCGAATCGCGGCTGCACTGGCAGGAGTTCTCGCGGGCCAAGGACGAGATGTTCGCCCACACCGACATCAAACAGGCTCCGTGGTGGGTGGTGCCCGCCGACGACAAGCGACGAGCGCGACTCAACTGCATCAGGCACCTGCTCTCGCAGATCCCGTACGACGATGTGACCAGGCCCTCGATCGAACTGCCGCCGCGACCGATCCACCGTTCCGGCTACATCCGACCCCCAATCGGAGATCAAACCATCGTCCCCCAGAACTACTAGGTGGTGGCTCGGCCGTCACCCAAGGGACCGGTCACCGAGGTCAGAACTGGAAGTAGATGAATGGCACCAACGTTCCCCCGCTGAATACGAGCAGACCCACAACCATGCCGGCTGCCGCTATCCCGAGCGGAACTGGGTTCCAGGTGAGGGGCTCGTAGCGCACCCGGTTGCGGTCCAGCCAATCGAGTACGAACGCTGCGGCCATCGCCACCAGAACGCCCGCAGCTTGCGACGCCAAGGATCCACCATCGCCAGCCGCGGCACTCCCGAGCCGAAGGAAACCGCCCAAGTAATCGAGGGCAGTGCCCAGGCTTTCTGCCCGGAAGAAGATCCAGGCGAACCCGACGAGGTGGAACGTAACGGCGATACGCCAGAGGTCGCCAAGCCGGGGCGTCGGCGGTCTTCCTCGAGCCTCGTAGGCGCCACGGAGACGGTGGACGATCAAATACGTTCCGTGCAGAGCACCCCAGACGACGAACGTCCAGGCCGCGCCGTGCCACAAGCCACCGATGAGCATCGTCAATGCCAGATTGATCAGGGTGCGGCGACGCCCCTTCCGATTGCCCCCTAGAGGAACGTACAGGTAGTCCCAGAGCCAGGTAGAGAGCGAGATGTGCCAGGTGCGCCAGAACTCGGAGATGTTCCTGGCGAGGTACGGCTGTTCGAAATTGCGCATCAGTTCGATGCCGAATAGCCGCGCCACACCCCGGGCGATCGACGAATAGCCCGAGAAGTCGCCGTAGATCTGGATGGCGAATGCGTAGACCCCGATCAGCAACGAAAGACCGCCGTGCTGATCCGGCGACTCGAATCGCGTTCGAACGACGGCCGCGACACCGTCTGCCAGCACAACCTTCTTGAACAGCCCGGTGAGGATGAGCCAGGAGCCACTCCAGACCTTCATCAACGTCGGCGCCACGCGTTCTGCCTGAATTTGCGGCAGCAGATGCTGGGCACGCTCGATCGGTCCCGCCACCAGTTGGGGGAAGAATGCGACGTAGACGCCGAACGTGACAAGGCTTCGCTCTGGTTCGATTCTCCGCCTAAAGACGTCGAACGTGTAGCTGATCGTCTGGAAGGTGTAGAAGCTGATCCCGATGGGAAGGACAACCGACAGGGTCGGCGCGTTTGCCGATACTCCGATCGACTCCAGCAGGCCGGCCGCGGAATCCACAAAGAAGTCGAAGTACTTGAAAGCACCAAGGATGCCGAGGTTCACCGCGAGCGAAGCAAGGAGCCAGCGACGACGACGTGACTCGGCGGCGGTTGCTCCGAGACGCTTCGCGATCAGGAAGTCCGCGACAGTCGAAATTGCAATAAGCGACAGGAATCTGTAGTCCCACCAGCCGTAGAACACGTAGGACGCCGCCAGCAGCAAGAGATTCTGCGCCCGACGTTTGAGACCCCAATAGAGAACGAGAACCAGCGCCAGAAAGACGAAGAACTCGAAGGAGTTGAAGACCACCGATCACCAACCGATCGCTTCGAGGTCGGATGCCAGCATCTCGGTCAGGAGGTTCGCCCCGGCCGGGCTCACGTGGTTGTAGTCAAGGAACTGCGCTTCGGGAATCGCCCGGCCGTAGTCGAAGAGCGGTACACCGAGTGACTCGACTTCGGCCCGCAGCCACTCGTTGAAGCTCTCGAATCCAGCGGCGCCGTCGGGGTGGGCGTCGACGTACGGCGCCGACACCGGCAACAGCACGACAACGACCTCAACGCCCTGCGCGCGTAGCGTCTCAATGGTCTCCCGGAAGTCGATCGCATGCCGCTCTCCTACATGGAAGTCGGCGAGCAGGCTCGTGGTGAGGGCCAGAAAGGCGTGAGGTGTCTGACCGAGAGCAGGCCAGTCGATCGGTTCCATTAGATCGTCTAGTGCCACCTCGACCTCATCCGGCGCGGGGCCGTCAAACAGATCGGACAGGAACGTAGGCTCCCGCAGGAGGTCGCGGTACCGGCTGACCATCGACACCGTCCAGAGTCCCCTATCCGCCCATCCGAAGAATCCCCGGGCGCCGGCCCTCGCCTCTTCGTACCGAACGATCGCCGGCGTCGGACGTCCCCCGTTGAAATCGAGACTGGAAAGACCCCACACGACACGATCAGGCTGGAGCCTGGGCATAACCTCCTCCAGCAACCACCGCCGCGTCACGGTTGTGTAGCCCTTGGGGATTCCGGCATTGTGGCCCGCTTCGATCGACCCCAGCCGAGCTTCGACAATCGAAGATCGGAAGCCGAATTGCACCATCGATGAACCGGTGAACACCACATCGCTCACGATCCCGGCGGCCTCGAGACGATCCATGTCGTCGACCAGGCGTTGGGCGTCGGGCGCGTACCAGAACTGTGGCTCGCCAACGCGCCCCCCAAAGAGGTGCAGTGTCGCCTCGGCAGCAAGGAGCAATGCCAAGGAGATCACCAAGGTGGAGAGAACACGGACCCGCATGTTGGGCGGAGCCTAGGACCGAGCGTCGCGGGGGAAGAAGGCTCGAACACCATCGCTCACCCTCGGTCGCCGTGAAGGACCCTTGCCTTGTTCCGCGATCCGCCAGACGCCAAACGCCGGACGCCGGACGCCGGACGCCAGCTTCGCCACCGAATGGGTGGCGAAGCACAGCACATGCATTCCGACTCGAGTGGGACCGGCTGGACAGAACGCGAGCCCAGACACCTGAGTTTGACAAAGTCAAACTCACAAGGAACGCCAAAGGCGTTCCCGTGGGCGCTCGGGGATTTGAACCTTCAGCGCCCAACCCCACAGGACGCGCAGTAGACCAACCAAACCACCACCGCACGCCAGCTCGTAGGCAACAAGACCCGCAACACCAACCCCGACCACACCTCGTCGAACCGTTCGGGCCCGAAAAGGGCCAGAACGGGGAGAA
>JAJCYA010000041.1 GCA_029263095.1 Acidimicrobiia bacterium
GGCGGGAAGTACCACATCTCGGGCTTTGGTTTGCTCGTCATTACCGGATACAACTTCGGCGGCCAGTACAAGGTGAATCCGCCTTGTAGTGGATCTACTCGTTGCGTCTCCGGCTACTTCGCCCCCGGTTCAGTTCACGACGGTGAGCCGGGTGGGCCGAATCGCGGAATCGTCATCATCAAGTTGATCGGATAGGAGACCCACGATGCGCAGAGCCATCGGAATCATCGGCGCCGTCGCCGTCGCCGCCCTCGGCACGTTGCTGCTTGTGGGCTACGTGCGGGGAGCCGAAGACCGCGCCCTGGCGGGCGAGGCCCTTGCAGAGGTCCTAGTCGTCGACAGGGCGATCGCTCAGGGAACGCCCGCCAGCGCCTTGACCCCCTTCGTTCGTCTCGAGCAAGTGCCGGTCAAGGTCAGAGCCGAAGGTGGCGTAGCCGATCTGGCCACTCTCACCGATCTGGTGGCATCCACCGACCTTCTGCCGGGGGAGCAGGTGGTCGCGTCGCGTTTCGTGGTCGCCGAGACGCTGGAAGAAGCCGCTCGAATCGACGCGCCAGTTGATGCACTCGAAGTGACGATATCGATCACGCCGGAGCGAGCTCTCGGAGGTCAATTGGTGCCGGGAGACGTGGTGGCAGTCATCGCGTCGTTCGATCCTTTCGACCTCAACACATTTGAACCGTCGGATCTGGGTCCCGGCGAGATCATCGACCCCAACGAGATCTTCTTGGGGTCATCCGAGGATGACGGGAGTTCCTCGGTGCGATCACCCACCGCCACCAGCCTCATCCTGCACAAGGTCTTGGTTACCGCCGTGCAGCTGGAGCAGGTGCCCCGTATGGTCGGTGAGGACCTCCCTGACGACACACCGGAACTCGCGCCGACCGGCAATCTTCTGATCACGCTTGCCGGACCGATAGAGGCCGTTGAGCGAATCGTGTTTACCGCTGAGCACGGGTTTCTCTGGCTCGCCGCTGAAGGAGAAGACGTCGTCGACGCACCGACGCCGGTTCTGACACGAGGGACGGTCTATCGATGAGGCCGATAGTCCTCGCGGGATCGACCGATGCATTCGCCCGCAAGGTGTATGAGGCTGTCGGCGACGATATGCGGGACAGGCTCCGGCTGTGGAACCGACATCTCGCCGAACCGGGCGGCTTGGAAGCATTGCTCGAGACGCAACCGGCGGTGGCGATCCTGGGTCCCGGACTGGTCGATGCGGTCTCACTGCGCTTTGCGCAGCAGATCGATACCGAGCGAGCGGAAGTCGGAGTTGTGGTCGTCCAGAACGCGGGGGCCAATGTGGATGCTGCCCTCGCCGCCGGAGTCCGAGCAATCCTCAGCCCGGATTCGGATAGCGACTCCATCAAGGCCGCCATTGAGCGTGCGGCGGCGGCAGCGGATCGCTCCGATCGGGATACGCAAATCCCCAAACCGTCGGTGGGCCGCGCCAAGGTGACGACGGTGTTGTCTCCCAAGGGCGGCGCCGGCAAGACCGTACTCAGCACCAATTTGGCGGTGGGACTCGCCTCGGTGGCTCCGCGCGGGGTTGTGATAGTCGATCTCGACCTCCAATTCGGTGACGTCGCCTATGCGCTGGGTCTCAAACCGCGTCACACGATGTACGACGTAGTCGCCGCAACCGGATCTCTGGACATCACGACCCTGAAAGTGTTCCTCACTCACCACTCATCGGATCTGTACGTCATGTGCGCTCCCGATGAACCGGCCCGTGGGGAGCTGATCGAGGTGGAGGCTGTGCAACAGATAATCACCTTGCTCGCAGCCGATTTCGATCACGTCATTGTGGATACTGCTGCCGGACTCAGCGAGCACACGCTGGCGACGCTCGACCTTTCCACCGACGTGATCTTCCTCGCCGACATGGACGTTCCCAGTGTTCGCCATCTCAGCAAGGTCATCAAGGCGTTCGATCGGCTCGGGATGGGGAACGCCGATCGCCACTTCATTTTGAACCGCGCCGACGCCCGTGTCGGTCTCAGCATGATGAAGGTTGCCGCCCAAGCCGGTCTCGCCGTGGATATTCAGGTCCCGGTCTCGAAGCAGGTGCCTGTGGCTCTCAACGCCGGAAGCCCGCTCATTCTGTCGCATCCGAAGAACCCGGTCACCCGCAAGATCTGGGAGATCGTCGAGCGGTTGGCCGGTCCTCAGGTTCGTGAGACCAGACAACCGTTGAAATGGAGTGCATAGATGAAGCTGAGTGACCGCCTCAAGGCCATCGAAACCGACCCGCGGCCCTCACAGCAGGGCAATGGGCAGATCGGAACACCGATCCCTGCCGACGATCCCCTTGCCGAGTTCAAGGGAATGGCCAAGCAGGCCCTGTACGGCAAGCTCGAATCCCAAGCGCTGGGCAGCACTCTCGGGGAAGGGGAGCTCAAGGAAGCGGTTATCAAGGAGCTGGAGCGACTGATTGCCGAGACCGACATCCCACTGAGCGCCGCAGAGCGGGAGCGGATTGCTGAGGAGATCAGCGAGGACATCCTCGGTTACGGACCGATCCAGCGGTTCCTCGACGACCGCGAGGTCACCGAGGTGATGGTCAACTCCACCAACCCTATCTTCGTGGAGCGCGCCGGCAAGATCAGTCGCACAACATCTCGCTTCTCCAGTGAGGAGCATCTGCGCCAGGTGATCGAGCGTATCGTCGCCAGTGTCGGGCGCCGGGTCGACGAGTCGTCGCCTATGGTCGATGCCAGGCTCCCCGACGGTTCCCGCGTCAACGCGATCATCCCGCCGTTGGCGGTTGACGGCCCGTCCATGACGATCCGGAAATTCGCCGCCGATCCTTATGGGGTCGATGATCTCATCCACCTCAAGACGATGACCCGGCCGATAGCATCGCTTCTTGCCGCCTGTGTGGAGGGAAAACTCAACATCCTCATCTCAGGAGGTACCGGCACCGGCAAGACCACGTTGTTGAACGTCATGTCGTCCTTCGTCCCTGCCAATGAGCGGATTGTGACGATTGAGGATTCGGTCGAGCTGCAGCTTCTGCAGGAGCACGTCGTCCGCTTGGAGAGCCGTCCCGCCAACATCGAGGGAAGGGGCCTCGTGACCATCCGCGATCTGGTGCGCAACTCGCTGCGAATGCGTCCCGACCGGATCGTCGTCGGCGAGGTGCGCGGAGCCGAAGCACTCGACATGTTGCAGGCCATGAACACGGGCCACGAGGGTTCGATGTCGACCCTCCATGCCAACAGCCCGCGCGATGCGTTGAGTCGTCTGGAGACCATGGTGCTGATGGCCGGACTCGACATTCCGGTGACCGCAGTGCGGGAGTACGTGTCGTCGGCACTGAGCGTGATCGTCCAACTGTCCCGAATGAGTGACGGCACCCGTCGTATCACCCAGGTGGCCGAGGTTGTCGGGATGGAGGGCGAAGTGATCACGATGCAGGATGTGTTCCGTTTCCACCAAACCGGCGTCGATGAGAAGGGGAACGTTGTTGGCGGTGTCCGTCCCACTGGTATCCGTCCCAAGTTCGCCGAGGAGCTGACTCGGGCGGGACTGACGCTCCCCGCCGAGCTTTTCGGTGAGGCGCTCAACAAGAAGGAGAAGGCCGCGTGAGGACGCTCCGGTTTGTGGGGGCCGCTTGTCTGGTGCTGGTTACCGCCGCCCCCGCCTTCGCAGGTCAAGGCGTCGTCATCGACTCGGTCGATCTCACGAATGCGCCCGAGATGTCACTGGTCATTTCAGTACCGGCCGAAGTCGCCGCGACACAGCCGATCGCGGCCGACTTCGCCGTTCTGGTGGAGGGTGTTCGGGTGTCGACCGACGTCTACGCCCTAGTGCGCGACCCGATGGAGGTTGTGGTCGTCATCGATACCTCCGGCAGCATGGAGGGCGAGCCGCTACAGGCGGCAGCTTCGGCCGCTCTCGGCTTTATGGACTCCCTTCCCGATTCCGCCCAGATGTCGTTGGTCACGTTTGGCGGTGACGCGGTGGCCCGCAATGCGATGGGAGCATCCCGAGATGAGATTGCCGAATCTCTCTCCGCTCTTTCCGCCGCTGGAGAAACTGCCCTGTACGACGCCGTTGTCACCGCTGCCGCGCAGTTCACCGATGCGGACGCCAGGCACGTTCTCGTCGTACTCTCCGATGGGGGCGATACCGTCAGTACGGCCAACCTCGTCGACGCCTCGGCCGCCGCGGAAGCGGCCAACGCTGAGGTACGAGCGGTCGCCCTGCAGACTTCTGAGAGTGCTCATGACGCCCTTTTCTCACTGGCCTCCAACGGGTCGGTGACCTCGGCGGCCAGCGCTGCTGATCTGGCTGGGGCCTACGAGACGGTGGCACTCGAGTTGACCGGCCGTTACCGGCTCACATTCCGGGCTGCGTCCGTCGGGACGATCCAGGTCGACATCTTCGTCAACGGACCCGAGGGAGTGCTGGGCTCCTCGCAACTGGTCGATCTTGCGAGCGGACTCGTAAGTGGGGGAGATGCCACATCGCCGGTCCCGCCGGACTTTGGCAAGGACCCCGTCGGGGGTGAGGTCGGTGTGGAGTCCTTGATCGAGGTCGAGGCGGTCACGATGATCGCCGTCGAGTCATCCGGCCTCAGTTCGGATTGGACCCTGCCTGCGGGCGTCACCCTCGTGTTCGTCGGAGCGTTGCTGACCCTGTGGCTCACGTCGAAGGACAATGGCGGAGGGGTCTCGTTTGCGACACCCCTGGATTCTGATGAACCGGTGGAGCGAACCGGGCTTCTGCCGGCCGCCGGAAGACGGGCGAGGGCGATCGGTGAGCGGATCGCTGGACGCACCGACGCCGGAGCGATGGACCGAGCTCTCGACCGCGCGGGAGTCGCTCTGCGCCCCGGTGAGTTCGTGGTGGTCTCGGCGACGGTTGTGGTCGTGGGTGTTACGGCTGGTCTGGTCGTCGGTGGAACATTTGCGGCCGTGGCTCTCGGATCGGTGGCCGCAGCGGCGCCGCGGACGACATTGCGCACGCTGGCCGAACGGCGTCGGCGTGCCTTTTCAGATCAGCTTGAGGGCACTCTGCAGACGGTTGCTGGAAGCTTGCGATCGGGTTACGGGCTGGTGCAGGCCATGTCAACGGTCGCCGAGGAGTCACCTTCGCCGACTTCGGACGAGTTCAACAGAGTTGTGGTCGAGTCCCGACTGGGTCGATCGATCGAGGAGTCGCTGGCGGCGATGGCAGAGCGGCTGGAGAACGAGGATCTGGGCTGGGTGGTCGAAGCCATCGAGATCCAGCACGAAGTGGGTGGAAACCTCGCGGAGGTGCTCGACACCGTCACCAACACCATTCGTGAGCGCAACCAGCTCCGACGGCAGGTGAAGGCGCTCAGCGCCGAAGGGAAGATCAGTGCCGTCATCTTGTTGGCGCTACCGCTGGTGATCGCCTTCTTTATTGCCGTGATCAGCCCCGACTATCTCTCCGAGCTGACCAGCACCGGGGTGGGTCGGATCATGATTGCTGTGGCTGCGGTCCTGATGCTTGCCGGTGCGGCATGGATCAAGAAGATCATCAGGGTGGAGTTCTAATGCTCGGCGTTCCCCTCTACGTCGTAGCGGCCGCGGGTATGGTGGCGGCGAGCCTCCCCATCCTCGCCTGGTCGGCCGGCGGCGTGCGACGGCGCAAAGTTGTACCGAGCGAGGTGGTGTCCGGTTCGATCGATGAACGACAGGTCTATCTGCGAGAGGGACCGCTCGATCGGATCATCGTCCCGATAGCGCGCTCTCTCGGTTGCAAGGTTCATCGCATTACTCCGATGGGCTGGATCGAATCGCTTGATCGGCGTGTGCGTCTCGCCGGATCTCCCGATGCTTGGCCGGTGGAGCGGGCCCTCGCCCTCAAGCTGACCCTTGGGATCGCCGGCGCATTGGGTGCCTGGGCCTGGACGGGCAACGGATTCAAGCCTTCGGAGCTCGGCCTGACCGCCCTCGGAGGGTTGTTCGGATATCTGCTGGTCGACCTGATCCTGTACTCCAGGGGCAGCGAACGTCAGAAGCAGATCCTCAAGGAGCTTCCCGATACCCTCGACCAGCTCACGATCAGCGTTGAAGCGGGCCTCGGCTTCGACGCCGCCCTGCAACGGGTTGCCTCGACGGGCAGCGGCCCCCTTGCTGAAGAGCTGACCCGAGTGCTCGCCGAGGTCAAGGTTGGTGTTCCGCGCACCGAGGCCCTAAAGCACTTGACCGACAGAACGGACGTCTACGAGTTGCGGCATTTTGTCCTGGCGTTGCAGCAGGCGGAGCAATTCGGGCTACCGATCGCTCGGGTTCTTCGTATCCAGTCCGGGGACCTCCGCATCAAGCGACGTCAGCGCGCCGAGGAGGAGGCCATGAAGATTCCGGTCAAGATCGTGTTCCCTCTCGTCTTCTGCATCTTTCCCGCCCTGTTCGTGGTCCTACTCGGACCGGCCATGATCCGCGTGGCGAGGGTTCTCCTCTGACGGTCCGGTCGCCTCGGCTATCACACCCGATCCGAGACGGTCGAAACCCTTCTTGATCCAGATCGTCGGAGCTACGGTTGACGAGCGATCACGCCGATGGAGTTGGTCAATGAGACATCGAGCACCACGAGTCATGGGGAGCCGGGTCCCGCAGGGACTGTCGACGCCCAGTCTGGTTCGACTCGACGGGGAGCCGATTCCGGCGATCGATCAATCATCGGTAGACGAAGCGTCCGACCACTATGACGTACCACCCGAGCGGACCGATGCCTCACCGCGCTCCGGCGTCGCTGAGGAGCCATTCGACAAGCCGACCGGCTAGGGGAGATCTCTCTCGATTCGGCTGGTCCGGATGTGTCGGACGCCGCAGCTACCGTCTCGGCCGTGTTCGAGATCGCCGTCTCTAGTCGCATCGAGCAGATCCGGTCGATGCTCGACGCCGGTGACGCGACCGGAGCCGGCGAGACCCTCGACGAACTGCGTCGCGCCTGGCGCCAAGATCCCGAGCGATTCGCCTCCGACGAAGTGGCCGCGCTGCGCGACCTTGCCGCGGCGGTTACCGCCACTCGAATCGGAGCGATCGACGGAGTGCTTGGTGACGTGTTCGGGTTCCCATCGTTTCGACCCGGTCAGCAGGAGATCGTCGAGGCGGTTGTTTTGGGTAGGGACTGTGTCGGAATCATGCCGACCGGCGCCGGGAAATCGCTCACCTACCAGCTGGCTGCCCGGGTCCTTGGCGGCACCACGCTGGTGGTGTCTCCGCTCATCGCCCTCATGAAGGATCAGGTGGACGGGCTGGATGAGATCGGGATGGGGGCCACGTTCCTCAACTCGAGTCTGGACCCGTCAGAGCGGGCTGATCGGATCGCCCGGATGCGGCGCGGTGAGTACGAACTGGTGTATGCCGCTCCGGAAGGCCTGGAGGCATCCGTGGGGTCGGCTCTGGAAGGAGTGGACCTGCGATTGATCGCGGTGGACGAGGCGCACTGCATCAGCCAGTGGGGTCACGACTTTCGTCCGGCCTATCGGAACCTGCGTGGACTAAAGACCCGTTTCGACGTGCCGCTCTTGGCGCTGACGGCGACCGCGACCGAGGCGGTAACCGGCGACATCGAGGCGCAGCTGGGAATGGAGGACGCGGTGCGCTTCCGGGGATCGTTCTTCCGACCCAATCTGCGGATCCACGCCGTCAAGAAGGGGCAGCACGATGGGCGTCGGGTCCGGGTGCGCGAATCGATCGGACGTCTCTGCCTGGCTAGGCGAGGCGAGAGTGGAATCGTCTATACGTTGTCTCGCCGGTCGGCGGAATCGACGGCAAAGTATCTCAGGGAGTTGGGCGTTCCCGCCTTGGCGTATCACGCAGGGTTGGGATCGGAGGAGCGCACTGCGGTGCAGGATGCCTTCATCCACGACGATGTTGATGTGATCTGTGCCACCGTGGCTTTCGGTATGGGGATCGATAGGTCGAATGTCCGATACGTGATCCACCGCGATATGCCCAAATCGGTGGAGGGCTACTACCAGGAGATCGGTCGCGCCGGCAGAGATGGGTTGGCCAGCGACTGCGTGCTGTTCTATTCGTGGGCCGACGTCATCAACCTGGAGCGGATGCTGGCCGGCGAGGAGACCGCGGCGTGGCATCGGCAACAAGTCCGCGTGATGTTCGATTGGGCGGAAGGTGCCGCCTGTCGGCACCGAACTGTGGCCGGATTTTTCGGGGAGGAGATCGCCGACTGTGGCGGTTCATGTGACGTGTGCACCGGCGAAGATGTTCTCGCTGGGATGGTGCATCCGGTTGCGGACCCACAACAGTCATCGCCTGGATCGGCCGACCACTCAGCCGACCGACTGCGGAATACTCCGCTGTTCGAGGACCTTCGGACTCTGCGCCGGCAACTAGCCGACGAGCGGGGAGTGCCCGCGTATGTGGTCTTTAGCGACGCCACCTTGTTGGCGATGGCCGAGACGCGCCCGACCACCGAGGCGGGGCTTCTCGGCGTGCCCGGCGTGGGTCCGGTAAAGCTGGAGCGGTACGCGGAGGCCTTTCTGGCGGTGTTGAGCGACGACGCCCGAGAGACGTCTGAGGCGTCCTGAAGTCGTTGGGGCAATGCGTCGCGAGCCGACTCATTGGTCTGTCGCCTGCCACCGCTTGCCAACCCCTACCCGCACTCTCCTAGAACGCGCCATCCTGGTCCAGTGACGCCCGGAGGAAGCGTCGAGGGCGGCTACTAGCCTCGGATGGGGCACCGCATCGACCATCGCTGGCGCGAGAGGAGACGACTATGACCCGTGGTCCTGGTGACGAGTCCGCCCTGCCGGACGCCGGTGAGCCAACCTCATCAGGTACAGGGAACGGAGACGACACGGCGGCACAGCCGTACTTTGAGACGCCTACGGCGACGATGGGATCCGTCGATGCTTCCGGAGCCTCGATCACCCACATGGATGACTATCCGAGCTATGAGATAGCTGAGGGACTGTTCTTCCGTCCGGTCTTTGCCGACAATCTCTCCCTCAATTTCGCCACGTTTCCTCCGCACAGCGGCTTCCCCTCCCACGGACATCCCGAAGAGCAAATCAGCATCATCCGCGAAGGGGAGATGGAGTTCACCATCGGCGACATCACCCAACGGGTTGGTCCTGGCGACGTGATTGTCTTCCCACCGGACGTCATACACGAGGGTCGGACTTTCGACGTCCCTTGCAGGGTCATCGACATCTTCTCTCCGCCGCGAACTGGAATACGAGAAGTCATTGCATCGGCCGATCCGGTCAGATCGGCCGATGTGGACCGCTGGTGGGATCCGAGCACACCTGAGTGATGCTGTCTGGCTGCGCCGAAGGCGGGCACCCTGGGGCGATCAGGTGATCGGCCGGGTCCTGCGATTCGAGGGCATTCGGAACCTCCGAGACTTGGGGGGGCGGGCGACATTGGACGGTCGCCGCGTGGCACACGGTCGCCTCTATCGATCGGGCTCTCTCCATGAGATGACCGGCGATGACAAGTCGGCGCTCGAGGAACTCGGCATCCGTACCGTGATTGACCTTCGATCGCATTGGGAACGTCGGCAGCAGCCCTATGAATGGCCCGGGGTTCGAGTCATCTCGGCGCCGCTGGTCGACGACCAACTCGTCGCATCTATCAATGCTCGGTTCGAGGCCGGGTCGATTCCGGACGAGGAGCTGGAGGACTGGTGGCGCCTGACCCGTGTCTTCCAGGCTCCCGAGGAGCACAGTCGCTCTATTCGAGTGATCTTCGACAGCTTCGCAGGCATTGCCCCCGGTGAGGCCGTTCTGTTCCATTGTCGGGGTGGCAAGGATCGGACCGGGCTGGTTGCAGCCCTACTGCTCGAGGCGCTCGATGTGGCCCCTGCCGAGATACTTGCCGATTTCATGCTCAGCAATCGGGTTGTCGGCGACGAGCACCATGCAGGTCCCATCGCGGCTGTGGTCGATGCGGCCTCGCACCGGTCCTTGAGCAAGGAGGCGATTCAAGCCGTCACCGGGGTCAAACAGGAGTGGCTCGAAAGTCTCTCCGACTACATCGAGGTGCAGTTCGGTTCTGTGAGGAACTATCTGGTCGATCACATCGGAATCGGTGTCCGCGGGATCGAACGGCTTCGTGAGATCTACCTGGAATCGACCGTGAGTTGATGCCCGGAGCGTCCGGAACGGGGGCGAGGGAGTCTTCGGTATCGAAACGGATTCGTTCTCGGGTCGTCGATCTTGCGACATCATTCGGGTCGTAACAGGAGTGAACGTCTCGCGTCGTCAGCCCACCTTCCGGCTTGGCGTCTCGCTTTCTTGGTCGCCGCGTGGGCGGTTATCGTCACCCGAACAATGGCACGCCGAGCCCACTCCCGATCATGACCTACGTCTACGAATTCGACCACAGCCACGATGGGTCACCCGCCGCCGTCACGGCAATGCTCGGTGGCAAGGGGGCCAACATCGCCGTGATGACGACGGAGCTGGGTCTGCCCGTTCCGCCCGGTTTCACAATCTCGACTGAGGCGTGTCGGACCTACCTGGCCGCCGGTTGGCCCGATGGCCTCGAAGATGAGATTCGTGCCCACATGGGGCATGTCGAGGCAGCCGTCGGCCGCAGCTTCTGCGGTCCCGGGGACCCTCTACTGGTAAGTGTTCGATCTGGAGCACCGGTTTCGATGCCCGGCATGATGGACACAATCCTCAACCTCGGTCTCAACGATGTGACTACCCGGGCACTGGCAGAGGCTTCAGGCGATGCGGCGCTTGCCGCCGCCTGTCGGAGCCGTTTCGAGTCCATGTACCGCCACGTCGTCGGCGTACCCGAGGTCCCGACAGACCCTTGGGAGCAGCTGCGCGGTGCCATCGAGGCGGTGTTCCGCTCGTGGAACAGCGACCGAGCACGAAGCTACCGCTCCCACGAGAGCATCCCAGACGACTTGGGAACGGGCGTGACGGTACAGACGATGGTGTTTGGCAACTGGGGCGATGACTCGGGGTCCGGCGTCGTCTTTACGCGCAATCCGGCCAACGGGGAGCAGGCGCTCTACGGAGACGTGATGTTCGGGGCGCAGGGAGAAGACGTGGTTGCCGGAACCCACACTCCCGAGCCGATCGGGGTACTCGACGATCGAATGCCCGCCGCTGCCGCGGAGCTTCGTCGGTATTGCGATGTGCTTGAGCTCCATTACGCCGATCTTTGTGACATCGAGTTCACCATTGAGCGGGGGAAGCTGTGGATGCTTCAGGTCCGCGTCGGGAAGAGGACCCCGTTGGCGGCGCTGCGCATCGCCATGGCGATGGCTGAGGACAACGACTTCCCTCTCTCGCGCGCCGAGGCGGTACAACGGGTGGCTCATCACCTGGAGGATCCGCCGATGATGGTTGCCGAGCGCGACCACCGGGACTTGCCCGTAGTGACGGCAATGGGAGCCTCTCCCGGATTGGTCAGCGGAAAGATTGCCACCACTCCGGAGGCGGTTGTAACGATGGCAAACCTGGGAGACATGGTGATCCTGGTCCGCCGCGAAACCTCACCTGACGACGTGCACGGTATGGCCCGGGCTGCGGGAATACTCACAGCGACCGGCGGCCTGGCCAGCCATGCTGCAGTCGTTGCCCGCGGGTGGGGGATACCGGCTGTCGTCGGTGCCGCTGCGATCCGAGTAGACGACGAGACAGTGTCGATAGGTGAGCGGAGATTCGGCGTCGGGGATGTTCTGACGATCGACGGCGACAGCGGGGAAGTATTCGAGGGAGCCGTCGGTGGTGCCGTGACCATCGCCCCTGAAGCAGCAACACTTCTCGCTTGGGCGGGAGAGCTGGGTGTCGAGATAGGTGGATCAAGCGAAGGGAGCGCAACGATGTCGGCGAGTGATGCCAGCACGGACGACGGCGACCGACCTACGGTCGATACGATCGTTCGCGCTCTTCTCATCAAGGGCTTTGCGACCACGGACCTGCTGGCCCCTGCGGTGTCGACTACCCCTCCAGCATTGGGACCGGTGGTCGAGGAAATGGCCAGCGACGGGCTGATCGCCGAGTCGGGCGGAATGTTCCAATTGACCGATGAGGGGAAGGCACTCGGCAACCAGATGATCGTTGCCGATCGAGACCTGTGGGGCGTGGACAGAGCGTCGGAGGCGCTCGACGCATTCCTCCCGCTCGACCACCGCATAAAGGTCGTCGTCACTGCGTGGCAGATGAGCGAGGTCGATGGCGAGCCGGTGCTCAACGACCATTCGGATCAGGTGTACGACGCCGCGGTGCTCGCCGACTTCGCAATGGTTCACCGAGATGCCGCCGCCTGGCTCGAACCGCTCCACATTGAACTGGCTCGGCTGGCTGACTACACGTCTCGCTTGGTGCGAGCAGCGTCGCTCGTGGCGGAAGGTGACCACATGTTCATCGCGTCTCCCCGAGTCGATAGTTACCACAGCATCTGGTTCGAGCTCCACGAGGATCTGATCTTGCTGGCCGGCCGAACTCGCGCCGATGAGGTGGAGGCGGGACGCGCCTAAGCGCCGACCGTGTTCGACGACATGGTCGAGCGGTAGCGGATCCATCGAGAAGCCGCCCCAATTCTGGGTGCGGTCGGACCGCGATCGCCGAGTTATCCAATCCTGGAGGCGATCGCCATTCCAACCTCCGACGTTCTGTTACTCCCTCCGAGGTCGGCGGTCCGCACCTCGCCTTCCGCCAGAACCTCAGCGACCGCTCTCCCGACGGCATCGGCGGCGTCGGCCTCCCCGAGGTGGTCGAGGAGCATTCGGACCGCCTCGATCGAGGCGACCGGGTTTACTCTCTCCTGCCCGGTGTACTTGGGGGCAGAACCGTGGATGGGTTCGAATAGAGAGGGATAGCGTCGCTCGGGATCGATGTTCCCACCCGCAGCCAAGCCCATGCCTCCTTGGAGCATCGATCCCAGGTCGGTGATGATGTCACCAAAGAGGTTCGATGCCACCACGACATCGAACGAATCCGGATTCTTGACCAGCCACATGGTCATCGCATCGACCAGCGTCATGTCGGTCTCCACGTCCGGATAATCGTTGGCCACCTGATCGAACACTCGATCCCAGAAGACCATCGAGTAGTTGAGCGCATTCGATTTCGTGCAGTTGGTCACGCGGCCCGCCTTGCCATCGTCGGTCAGGCTGGCCCGGCTCCGGGCCAAATCGAACGAGTAGCGCATAACGCGCTCGCAGCCTTTCTGGGTGAAGATGCCGGTTTGCAGTGCGAATGCGTCGGGCGTGCCTTTCTTGAAGAAGCCTCCGAGTCGGGCGTACTCGCCCTCAGTGTTCTCGCGAACCACGACCATGTCGACCGTCTCGGGCGTCGCCGTCGCGATCGGGGTCGGTACACCCGGATACAGCCGGATTGGCCGCAGATTCACGTACTGATCGAATCCTCGCCGGATGTCGAGCAACAACGTGAGAGAGACATCGTCGGGGACCTTGGTGGCATCCCCGATGCTCCCGAGGAAGATCGCGTCGAAATCAGAGAGCGTGGAGAGACCGTCGTCGGGCATCATCGCGCCGACCTCCAAGAAGCGATCACATCCCCAGTCGAAAGATGTCGTTTCCAGATCGAATCCGAATCGATCGGCAGCTGCTTCGAGCACGCGGACTGCCTCTGTGGCAACCTCGGTGCCTACTCCATCGCCCGGTATCACTGCCACGTGGTACCCACTCATGTGATCACCTTTCTATCGGCCGACGCCTCCGGGACCCGCGGGATCCGGTCTCGCCGGTGCTCGTGCCATCCGTTGCGCAGCCGTACGGCTCCAGCCTCAGGCTGTCGTATCCGCGCCTATCGGCTCGGATTCCTATTCCATTCGCTGCACTGCGGCAACGACCTGCTCCGACGAGGGGATCGCCAGATCCTCCAGCTCGGCAGCGGCCGGGAGAGGGATGTGCGGTGTGGTCACCCTCACGATCGGCGCGTCGAGATGCCAGAAACCCTCTTCGACGACAATCGAGGTGATCTCAGCGCCCCAGCCGCACAGTCGAGGGTTCTCTTCCACCGTGACCAGCCGTCCGGTACGAGACACCGACTCGAGGAGCGTTTTGGTGTCGAGCGGAACCAGTGTTCTGAGATCGATCACTTCCGCAGAGACTCCCGAGGCCGCGAGAACCACTGCGGCTTCCTCAGCCACGGAAACCATGGCGGCAAGAGCCACGATCGTGACGTCGGAGCCGGGGTTGCGAATGGTGGCTGCGCCGAGCCGATCGACTATCTCGCCTTCGGGTACTTCCTGCTTCGCCGCAAACAGCTTCTTGTGTTCGAAGAAGACAACCGGATTGGGGTCGCGTACCGCGGCGGCCATCAAACCGATGACGTCACTGGGAGTCGACGGCGCGACCACCTTGAGGCCGGGGACGGCCATGGCCCAGTTCTCAACACTCTGGGCATGCTGGCCGCCGAATCGGTTCCCGCCGCCGTTGGCCGTTCGGATCACCAGAGGAAGGGCGACTTGCCCGCCGGTCATGTAGCGAGTCTTGGCAATCTGATTGGCCACGATGTCCCAGCAAGTGGCGAGGAAGTCGCTGAACATGAGCTCACCGATCGGCCGAAGGCCGTTCATTGCTGCACCCATGATGGCGCCGATGATGGCCTCTTCGGATATGGGTGTGTCGCGTACCCGATTGGGTCCGAATCTCTCGAACAGGCCCTCCGTTGTCTTGAAGACCCCACCGGCGGCCGCGACGTCCTCACCGATCAGAACGACGTTTGGGTCTCTTTCCATTTCCTGAGCGATTCCGCGAGCCACCGCGGCTCGATATGTCAGTTCCGCCATTCGGAGCCTCCGTCTGCCCAGACCTCGGTCATGAGGGTCGCGGGATCTGGTGGGGGAGCGTTGCGTGTCGCTTCGGTGGCACTGTCGACCTCGATCATGGACTCTGCTTCGATGGCGTCGATCGTGTCGCCCGCTACCCCGTCGGCTTCGAGCCGGCGGCGCGAGATGGTGAGCGGATCGCGTTCCAACCAGGCGGCGACCTCGTCATCGGGGCGGTACTTCCCTGGATCGGCTCGCGAGTGCCCCTTGTGCCGGTACGTCTTGGCCTCCACGAGAGAAGGTCCCTCGCCGCGGCGGGCGCGCTCGATGGTCTCGACGGCGATGTCGTGGACGGCTTCGACGTCGTTGCCGTCCACGATGATCGACTCGAGGCCGTATGCAGAGGCCCGATCGGCGGCGGGGTGCTCGACCGCGATCACGTCGCCAATCGGTGTGTACTCCATGTACAGGTTGTTCTCGCACACGAACACGACCGGTACTTTCCAGACGGCGGCGAGGTTGACCGCCTCGTGGAAGGCTCCGATGTTGGTGGCGCCATCGCCGAAGAAACAGACCGAGACCTGGTCGGTCCCGCGCAGAACTCCCGCCCACGCCGCTCCCACTGCGATGGGCAGGTGAGCACCAACGATGGCGTAGGACCCCATTGCGTGGTTGGGGACATCCGTGAGGTGCATCGAGCCGCCTTTGCCACCACAAATGCCGGTTTTGCGGCCGGCGAGCTCGCCCATGAGCGCCGGCATGGGGGCGCCGCGCAGCAGAGTGTGATTGTGGCCCCGATAGGTGCAGAACGTCATGTCGGTCGGTCGCATCGCGGCAGCAAATCCAGCAGCGACGGCCTCTTGCCCGAGTCCGAGGTGGGTGGTCCCCTGAACGACCCCCTCCAAGAATAGGTCGTAGGCACGCTGCTCGAAATCACGGGCACGCACCATGTCGCGGTACATGGCGAGTCGGGTGCTCTCGTCGACGGAGGCAGATGTCATGGGACTCCTAGCCCACCGCCGTCAGCTTGTCCCAGAGAGACCCTGCGTTCAGGTTCTGGATGTGATCCATCATGTACCCCTGGCCGATGTCGACGGGGTAGCGCGCTGAGAAGTTGACTCGCTCGATTGTCTCTTCCCGGCTCCAGCCCTTGGCCACCGCGACTGCGACCGCCGATTTCCACTCGAGGAGTACGGAGCGTTGTGTGGCGAGGTACTTCTTGGTGGTGACAGGACCGTGCCCTGGGACCACGTGATCAACATCGAGTCGTCCGATGGTGTCCAGCGCAGCCACCCACTCGTCGACGTCGGACGTCATCAGCCAGGTCTGACACTCATTGAAGACTGTGTCGCCCGTGAATACGACGCGTTCCTCGGGCACGTGAACCGCCACCTGACCGGGGGTATGCCCGGGAGTGTGAATCAGATCGAACGTGTGTCCTCCGACGCGCAACGTCAGATTCCCTGTGAACACGAGTGTTCCCTTGTTGGGATCCTCGTAGTACTCGTCTCGCTCGGGGAAGATGGCTGCTCCCTCGGGATCATCCGTCGGGATCGCCTCGGCGGCGTAGGCAAACGGGTCGAGGTCTGGCCCAACCACCATGAAGTTGTCGTACACCCCTTGGTGATGAACCACGTCGCCGGCTCCTCTGAAGTAGTAGTTGCCGAATATGTGATCGACGTGGTGCTCGGTGTTGATCACATAGCGGATCCGGCCGTGCTGTTCAGCGGCCTGGCGCATCGCGATTGCCTTGGTGGGGAGCTGCGGTGTGTCGATGACAACCACGCCGTCGGAGGTGACCACGAAGCTGGGGTTGCAACCGCGAATCGTGGTGTCGGTGTGGACGTTGTCGGTGACGTTCTGCATTTTTCCCATCCTCCTGCCGGCCGAGCCGGACGCTGTGGCTTCTACTGGGTTTGCTGGCGGATTCTTGCTCCCGGGCTTGCGATTACTGGGTAGCAGTCAACCCCCCGTCGATGGTCAGGATTTGTCCGGTGATGAACGCAGATGCATCCGAGCAGAACAGCAGCACCGCACCAAACAGGTCCTCGGTCTGCCCAACCCTGGCAACCGGTATTCGTGAAACGAGCGCTTGCTTGAAATCGGGATCGTCGAGGAGCATCGCCACCTGCGGGGTATCGACGAACGTGGGGGAAATGGCGTTCACGGTGATGCCGTGGCTCGCCCACTCGGTGGCCCACTGCCGGGTCAGCGAGTCGATGGCCCCCTTGGCCGCCACATAGGCGGAATAGCCGGCGTTTATGCCCAATTGGCCCCGCACGGACGAGATGTTCAGCACTCGGCCACCTCGTCCGCCGTCGATCATCGCTCGCACTGCTGCCTGAGTAGGAAGCAGGGTGCTTCGAACGTTGAGTTCATAGATCCAATCCCACTCGGTCTGCGGGTACTCCTGAGCGTCGAAGAGGACCTTCCCGGCTCCTCCGCCGATGGCGTTGACGACGATGTCTACTCGCCCAAAGGCATCGAGGGTCTCGGCGATGCAGCGGGTGGCGTCGGCCTCGGAGGTCATGTCACCCACCGCTGTCAGGGCCTCCGATCCGGCCCCCCGCACCTTGGCCGCGGCCCGTTCGAGGGTTTCCTCGGTGCGGCCGACGACTGTGACCCGGGCTCCGGCGGCAGCCAATGCTGCGGCAATCTCGGACCCGATCGCTCCACCACCGCCGGGGACGACAGCGACCCTCTCGTCGATCCGAAAACCGTCCAGGATGTCCATGTTCTCTCCTTGTCAGCCTGGCATCGCGCAGTAGCCGGCACGGAGGGCCGAGCACCCCATCGCGCCTGCGAGCTCGGTGCTGCGTCCCACGCTACCGAGCGCGCACAAGCGTCTCGATGGAGGCAGCCGTCTTCTCTATCGAGATGCCGTACTTCTCCAGCAGCTCATGATTCGGCCCCGACTCGCCAAAGGTGTCCGCCAGCCCGAGCCGCTTCACCGGCACCGGATACCGATCGGAGAGCGTCTCGGCAACCGCGCTGCCGAGGCCTCCAATGATCGTGTGTTCCTCGGCGGTCACGACGAAACCGGCTTCTCTGGCGGCGTCGACAATGGCCTCCTCATCGAGTGGCTTGATCGTTGGTACATGCACCAACTTCGTCTCGATTCCCTTGGCTGCCAGCAGCTGGGCAGCCTCAAACACCCGCGTTGTCTGTACACCGGTGGAGAACACCGTGACGTCATCCCCATCGCGAACCAAGGTCGCCTTGCCGAGCTCGAATCGATGTGCGTCGTCGAACAGGATCGGCGTCTCCGGTCGGGTGAGCCGGAGGTAGACGGGGCCTTCATAGTCGGTGATCGCCTTGATCGCTTGCCGGGTCTCTACCTCATCCGCCGGGGACACCACGACCATGTTCGCCATTGCCCGCATGACCGCCACATCGTCAAACATCAGGTGGGTCTTTCCGGTCATCCCGGCCAAAAGTCCGGCGTAGCCTCCGGTGATCTTGACGTTTAGCCGCGGCTGGGCAATGAGCACTCGGATCGAGTCGAGGGCCCGTGCCACCGCAAAGCAGGCGAACGTGGAGACGAACGGCACGAATCCCACCGTCGCCATCCCGGCAGCCACCCCCAACATGTTCTGCTCGGCGATCCCCATCTGAAAGAAGCGCTCGGGGTGGGCCGCTTCGAAGATGTCAACCCGTGTGGAGCTGCCGAGATCGCCGTCGAGAACGACGATGCGGGGATCATCATTGGCCAGCTCGGTCACTGTCTCACCAAAGGCAACCCGAAGGGCCTTTCCGGGAGCGAGAGTCACGACGCACCTCCGCCGGTGGGCTCTCCGAGTTCCCGCTCTGCGATCGCGAGTTCCTCCTCTGTTGGCACACGGGCGTGCCACTTGTAGTTGTTTTCCATGAAGGAGACGCCTTTGCCCTTCACTGTGTGGGCCACGATGGCGACGGGACCGTTCGAGTGTGCCTTGGCTTTGGCGATCGTGGCGAGGATTTCGTTCATGTCATGACCGTCCATCTCGAACACCTTCCAACCGAAGGCGGTCCACCGATCGACGAGCTGGTTGCCGGTGTATGGAGGGAGTCGCACCTCAACGCTCTCCCCATGCCACCCGAACTGCTGCAGTTTGTTGTGGTCCACGATCGCCACGAGATTGCCGAGTCGGTAGCGCTCTGCGACATGCGCGCCCTCCCAGACGATTCCCTCATTGCACTCACCGTCTCCGAGCATCGCGAATGTTGTGAAGTCCTTGCCCGCCGCCCTGGCGCCCAAGGCGATTCCCACCGCACCGGAGAATCCCAGTCCGAGAGACCCCGACGACATGTCGACGCCCGGGGTAATGGCCATGTCGGGATGTCCCTGGAGGCGAGAGTTGATTGCGTCGAACGTGTCCAACTCCTCGACCGAGAAGTAGCCCCGCATCGCCAGTGTGGTGTAGAGAGCGATCGAGCTGTGGCCCTTCGAGAGTACGAACCGGTCGCGGTCGGGCCAGTCGGGCTGGTCTGGTTTGATCTGGAGAACCCCGAAATAGAGAGCGACCAGCATGTCGATCGCTGAAAGGGGCCCGCCCAGATGACCCCCGTGAGCAGACGCAATACTGCGCACGATGTGGACCCTGGCCTGCCGGACCAGCTCCTCGAGCTCAGTGATGTCCGGTTGGGTGACGATCATTTGGTCGGTCACTGCCTACCTCCTCGGAACGATGCTCAGGTCTTCTCGTCGCCGAGTTCATACGATCCGGGCACGACGGGTGGCGAGAACGAAGTCACCATCTCGAGCGGTCCGGGGCCGCTGGAAACGGTGGCGTGGTGTAGCCCGACCGGGATGTAAACCACAGTGCCCGGTTCGAGCTTGGCGGTTCCTTCTGGAGTCACCAGCTCACCGTGTCCTGAGGTGATGTAGATGATCTCTTCCTGGGTCGGGTGGATGTGCCCCGGGGGAGCGCTGCCTGCGGGGAAGGTGGCGAATCCGACCGTCATGTTCTCGGCCGGACTCGACTCGGGTCCGATGTACAGGAACCAATCGCGTCCCGGGAGGTTGAAGGTTTCGGCTTGTTCACGTGTGACTGCAGTCAGCATGGACCCTCCGCAAATCATCGATTATCGATACCTGGACGATACGCCCTGGTGGATGGCGCCGTCAACCCGAATTCGGACTGCATTTCGACCCCGCTCGCACCAGTCCAGTGGGAGATCGGGGAGCTTTAGTCTTGATCAGATTCCGCGGCGGCGAGTCCGGCAAGAGCTGTGTCCCATCCTCTACCGTCGGTGAGTGGTGCCATCCGCCGGATCACAAACTCGATCTGAGTCTGGCAACCGGTCTCCCAGATGCCGCTGTCGAGGAATCCCTCATGGTCGGAGACCAGATCGAAGCCGGTCAGGTCGCGGCACTGTGTCGACCCGTTCACTGCTGCGAACTCGGCCATGAGCTCTTGCAGCAGGCCGCGTGTGGCGCGCTTGGCCAGCTCCCGGTCGGACAGTCGAGATCCGGCGAGGCGACCCAGAGCGAGCGCCGCGCCGGTGAGGGCACCGCAGGTTCCGCCCGAGTAGGCGATGCCGCCATTTAGCGCCATGGCCTCCGTTGAATCGCTGATGTTGGGCAATCCAAAGTGCTCCGTCAGAGCGGCGTATGTCGCCTCGGCACAACCGAAGGAGGCCTCCTCGTCGAGGCACAGATGGCGCGCCCTCGCGACTGGATCCAAGGTCTCCTTCTCCTTTCGCAGGGGAGTGGCGGCGCGGAGTCTATGTCACGAGGTGGTCACCCTTCAGGGTCCGATGGCACTTCCCGGCTGGGTATCCAAGGGCATAGCGTGCGCGCGCCACCGAGGGGAATCCGAGGTGTTGTGGCTGTGAACCAGAGGCGAGGAACCCGGTTGACACGTTTGCGCAGGGCCACGTATCATCGATTATCAATGAACGTTGGTTTCGTCTTGACGATGGATCTGTTGCGTGGCAAGGGCGCGGGATGACTGAAGTCATGGTGGTTTCACATCTCGCGTTCGGGACCAACACGACAGCAACGTTCGATGGGCATCTCCGACGTGCGGCCGGACCTCCGGCGGCGTCGGCCTCCTGGATGAGTCGCAGAGGACCCGGCTTCGGCCGGGTCCACTGCGATACGTTGTCGCTCTCACCGGGCACAGCAACGAGGATCGGTCGATGCGTCGGACCCGGAAGCGAGTGCCGTGCTCCGAGGGGTGGGTCCTATTCGACTGGGACCGGCAGCTGATGGATCTATTCAGCGATTCACTCGTCATCGGACTTACCCAACACGCCCCCCTCATTCTGGCCGCCATGGGCTTTGCCCTCATCTACCGTCTCAGCGGCCTGATCAACGTCGCGTACTCCGAAACGATCACGCTCGGTGCCTATATCGGGATGTGGATCAACACCACTTTCGACCTCAACTTCTACGCCATTCTGCTGCCGACCGGAATCCTGTCCGGATTGATCAGCGTTGCCACCTACCTGGCCATCTTCCGGCCGGCAAAGATGCGCAACGTCGGTGTCCTGGAGATGATCATCATCTCGTTCGGGCTGTCGATCTTCTTGCGGCACGGCCTGCAGTTCGTCTTCGGATACCCCTTGCGGTTCTACGACGTGCCTCTTCCAGACACCATCTGGGTGCTCGGCGTAGGGGTGTCGTCGTTCCGGCTACTCGCACTGGCCAGCGTTGTTGCCCTGGCTTTGCTGCTCTACTGGTTCATCCAGCGATCTGGGTTCGGTCTCCAGATACGGGCGCTGGCCAGCGATGAGGATCTGGCGCAGGTGAGCGGAATCCGGCCCCTGTTTGTCACCGTCTTGATCTGGTTCATCGCCGGTGCGGCGGGTGGACTCGCCGGCGCGTTTTACGGGGTCGGAACCGCTGTGGCACCGCTACTCGGTTGGCGACAATTCCTCTTCATCTTCCTAGTCGTCATGGTGGGCGGGGTGAGGAACATTGGTGGCGTCATCATCGTTGGGGCCGTCGCCGGTGTGGCGCTGGCCGCCATGACCCTGCAGTTTGGTCAGGCGCTGTACGCCCAGCTGGTGTTGATCGTCGGCTTCGTATTGATTCTGAAGGTGCGCGGCAGGCGACTTACAGAAGCGGCAAAGGTCTAACGCATGAACCTCGACTGGCTCGACGCCTTCCTGCTCTTCGGAACGTTCCAGGTGGTGATGGTGATCGGCCTTGCGCTGCTGCTTCATCTCCAGCTGGGGCTGGCCAGGATCGCCAACTTCGGTGTCGTCGGATTCTGGGCGATCGGGGCGTACGCCTTCGGTGTCCTTTTCACCAAGGTGGACTGGTCGATTGGGGAGCCCTGGCCGTTCCTGATCTCGATGCTTTTCGGCACGGTCGTTGCCGGCTTGGCCGGTCTACTGGTCGGGTGGTTGATCGCCGACCTCGAAATCGAAGGTGTATTGGTGGGCACGCTCGGATTTGCCACGGTGGTCGCGATTCTGGTCACGACGGAACGGGGCCTCACCGGCGGTGCACTCGGCATGGGCGGGCTCAGCTTCCCGTTCGACATCGGCAAGACCAAGGCCAACGAGTTGTTGTGGTTCGGGATCCTCTTCGTTGTCGTGGGGGCGATCTTCTACTACGTGTGGCGGGTTCATCGTTCGCCATACGGGCGGTTGCTGATTGCCGTGGGCGACAATGAACCGCTGGCCCGCAGTCTGGGGAAGCCTACGTTCCAAACAAAGCTGTGGCTGTTTGCGATCGGCTCGGCGGGCATGGGGTTGCTCGGCGCCATCAACGGCGTGATGGTGCACTTGTTGATACCGGAGGGCATCGGGATCAATGTCACCCTCGCCGCCATAGTGGGCTTGGTCTTGGGAGGAACCGCTCGGGTATGGGGAGCCGTTCTCGGGGTCATTCTGACCGTCGGGTTCTTCGACATCGTGGTCCAGTCGTATCTCCCCCTTCCCCGTTCGTGGTACACGCAGGCGATCCCTGTGCTCCGTGAGATGGTCTTCGGCGCCGCACTGATCATCGTTCTTCTCGTCCGGCCGTTCGGCATCCTGGGCGACATGCGACGAGACAAGCTGATCCGGAGCACGCACCGTGATTGATGTAGCGAATGCCCCGACGGTGACCCGCCCTCAGATCCGGATCGAAGGGGCGGTGAAGAGCTTCGCGGGACGCGTCGTCGTGGACATCGACGAACTCGTCCTGGGCGATAGCCCAATCGAGGGTCTGATTGGGCCCAATGGGGCGGGCAAGACCACCCTGATGCGGATGATCATGCACTCGGCCAAGCTCGACAGGGGGAAGGTCACGCTCCGCCGGGGTCCCGAAGAAGACGTCGAGGAAGTGGTGCTCTCGGATCTGCCCACCCACCGAATGGCCGGTCTCGGGGTGGTGAAGAGCAACCAAGTGATTATGGACTTCGAGAAGCTCACCATCTGGGATTCGCTCCTGCTGTCCTTGGCCGCGGCCAAGTATGAGCACCCGCACCGGATCTTCAGTGAGGCGCCCTTGTTCGAGGCCCATGCCGAGGAAGCCCGCGAGTACCTCGATTTCTTCTCATTCGCCGACCCGACCGGGTTCGCCCAATCCGCCGGCGAGAAGAAGCTGCTCGACATCGTGCGCTGCCTACTTCTCAAGCCGAGATTCCTGCTGCTCGACGAGCCCACCGCCGGTCTTCCGGACGAGTTGACCGAAAAAGTCATGGAGGCCATTCGAAGGTTGGCCTCCGAGGGAACATCGGTGGTGATCGTCGAGCACGACCTGAACGTCATCTGGAGCATCAGTGACGAGGTGCACTTCATGGCCGAGGGCAACATCATCTTGCGGGGCCCCCCACAGACCATTCGCGAGAACCGGACCGTGGTCGAGAAATACTTGGGAGAAGGCCATGTCTGATTCGATCGGTCCCGCAATTCTCACAGTCGAGGGCATTCGTAGCGGCTACCACGGGGTCACCGTCATCAAGGGTCTCAGCTTCGAGGTCGGTGCCGAGGTCTTCGCCGTGTTGGGTGCCAACGGCGCCGGCAAGACGACGCTGCTGGCGACGCTCGCCCGTTTGATACCTCTCACCGATGGCGGGATCCGATTCCGGGGGGAGGATGTGTCGACACTGCAGCCGTATGAGACGGCCGATCGGGGGATCGGGTACGTGCCGCAGGAGCACGGCGCCTTTCCCGATCTGACCGTCTTCGAGAACCTCAGCGTGGGCGGGATGATCGGCGACCGGCCTCGCGAGGAACGGATGGATGAGGTCTTGGATTTGTTCCCCGACCTCAAGGCGCTCGCACAGCAGATGGCTGGGACCCTCAGCGGAGGCGAGTCTCGGATGCTGGCCTGCGGAAGGGCACTGATGCAGGACCCGATGCTGCTCTTGCTGGATGAGCCCACAGCCGGTCTTTCACCGCTCTACGTCGACATGTTCTTTGAGAAGATCTCCGAGATTCACGAGACCAAGGGAGTCGGCATCATCCTGGCCGAGCAGAACGCCACCAAGGCGCTCGAGGTGGCCGACCGGGTCATGGTGTTGAGTCTTGGGGAGGCCTTCCTCGTTGAGGGGGCCGACGAGCTGACCACCGAACAACTTAAGGAGGGGTACCGCATCTAGGGACCCGTCCACAGAAAAGGGAGGAAAGCAAATGCGAATACGGACAGCGGGACGGACGATGGCACTGTTGCTGTCGTTCGCCCTGATCGCGGCCGCGTGTGGCGACGACGACGCCGCCGACTCGACCGAGGCAACGACCGGAGCTACCACAGCTACCACAGCTGCGGTTGCGGCTCCCGCGGAGAATGTCGTGGTCTGCGAGCTGGCCTACTACACGGGCGAGTTCGCGGCGTATGGGGCGTTCCTGACAGCGGGTGTCACGTTCCCGGTCACGCAGATCATCAACCTTGATCCACCACTGGGGAGGACCTGGGAGGTCGTCAGCGAGGACATCGGGACCGTCGGCGAAGGCCAGGCAGCTCGTACCTGCCTGGAGCAGCACGGAGCCGAAATCCTGGTCAGCCCGGCTCACGGGTACCAGACCTATCGCTCCTGGCTGCAGGAGTGGTTGGAGGAGAATGACTCGCCGCTGATGCCGACGGTTCACGGGGGTACCATCCCCGGCAACCTCGGTGGAGTCGGCGGGGAGCCGATCTTCCGGGCCCAGGGCCTCGACGAGGCTTTGGGGATGACCGGCTCGCTGTATGCGGAGTCGATCGGCGCCGATACAGTTGTCATCTTCGCCACCCAGGTCGAGGGCTTCCAGATCGCCGCGACCGCAGCCGGTTTGGCTGCCGAGGCAGCGGGGTTGGATGTTCTGGACCGAATCGACGTCCCGGCGGAGCAGCCGTCCTACAGGGCCGAAGCTCAGCTGATCGCTGACCTGGCACCGGATGTCGTGATCGTGCAGGCGGGCTCGATTGAGTCGGCAAGCCTGATTACGGAGGCGTTCGAAGCCGGAGCATCGCTCCACTGGATCGGTGAGACCGGCTGGGCCATACCGGAGTTCATGGATGCACTGGCAACGGATGTCATTGCCACCCAGCAGAGCATCGGTTTCGCCGCGTTCGCTTACAACGACGGCACGCCGGCCTGGGACTTCTACTCACCGCTGTGGGAAGGCACCGCGGGATATGGGGACACGCATGGCGCGGCGTCAGACCAGTACCACTTCTCGGCATACGACTTGATGGTTCACACGGCGCTGGCCGTCGCGCAGGCCGGGTCGTATGACGCGAGCACCTGGGCTTCGGCAATGTTCGAGGTTGGGGACCCACCGGGAACCATGTGCTACACGTACGCCGATTGTCTGGCGTTGATCAGGGCAGGTGAGGACGTCGACTACGACGGCGTGACCGGCCCCGGGACGTATTCGGAAGGTGGAGTCAACTCCATCATTCAGTCGTACACCCCGTACAACGACGACGCCACGAAGGGCGAACCAGTGCTCCTCGATTCGGACCGCGCGTTGGAGGTCATCAACTTGATCGCCATCCAGGCGGAGTGCGCTGACAACGAGTGCACCTGGGGCGGGTAACGGAACGACGCGAAACGACTAGTGAGAACGGCGGCAGCGGGCTATCCCGCTGCCGCCGTCTCGCATCCCTGCCAGTTGAATGATGCAAGGAGGCGCATGACACACCGTTTTCACCATGCCCATATCAAGTCGCAGGATCCCCGGGCGAGCGCGCAATGGTGGGCCGACATGTTCGGAGCGACCGTGCTCCCTGAGCTGAAATTCGGCCCGATGCTCTTTGCACCGGTGGAACTCGATGGCGTGAGAATCAATATCACGAACCCATCGCCGGATGAGGGGGCGGATGACCCGCCGCCGATCCCGCATTTCGGGCTGGAGCACATCGGAATCCTCACCGATGACCTCGATCGAGATTTGAATCGGTTTGTGGAACAGGGTCTCGAGATATACGAGCGACGCCCCGGCGCTGGTGGGTACGAGATCGCCTTTGTGGCGGCACCAGATGGCGTCTGTCTCGAGCTACTGCAGAATCCGACATGATCGAAATCGGCGAGGATCGAGGGGAATGAAGCGACTCCGGGAGTTCGCTTACTTCGAACCGGCCGACCTGGATGACGCGGTCGAGATCCTATCGGGCGCTGGTCAGGGAGGGCGTGCACTCGCCGGTGGGACCGATCTCGTAGTGGATATGAAGACCGGGCGGATGAGGCCCACGACCGTCGTCAACCTCAAGCGCATCCCCGGTCTCGAAGGTGTTCAACCCGCCGATGGAGGCAGTCGAATCGGGGCGCTGACCAAGGTGGCGGCTATCGAGTCTTCCTCGCTCGTCCGGGATGGGCACCGCGCACTCGCCAAGGCGGCTGGTGTTCTGGCATCCCCCCCGGTCCGAGGAATGGCCACGCTTGGCGGCAACATTGGACGGGCGTCGCCCGCCTCCGACCTTGCTCCACCACTCATCGTTCATCGGGCTGTCGCCACCATCGAGAGCCGCAACGGACCACGCGACGAGCCTGTCGAGGGTCTCTTTACCGGTCCGGGTGCCACCACTCTGGCGACCGGCGACATCATCACCTCGATATTCCTCCCCGACTCCCCGCCGAGATTCGGGTCCGCTCATCTCAAGATCGGGACGCGAGGCAGCGGAACCGATATCGCCATGGTCGGGGTCTCAGCAGGCGTAATCCTTGATGCCGCCGGTGGAATCGTCGACGCTCGGATCGTGCTGGCATCTGTCGCACCTACCCCGATGCGGGCACTCAAAGCTGAACAGGTGCTCGCCGGCTTGGCGCCGTCGGACGAGGTGCTGGAGGCCGCGGCGGAAACCGCCGCCGGCGAGTGCCAACCGATAACTGATTTGCGGGCAAGTGCATCCCACCGCGTGGCCCTCGTGCGAGTCTTGACGCGTCGCGCTCTCATAGAAGCAGTCGACACAGCTCGGAGTGGAGAGGCGGCATGATGATCGAGCTGCTGCTCACCGTCAACGGTACGCCTCGTACGATCGAGGTGGAGGTCCGCACCACCCTCCTCGAGGTGCTTCGCGAGGGGCTACTTCTCACCGGTACCAAGGAGGCATGTGGGGTAGGTGAGTGCGGGAGTTGCATGATCCTGCTGGACGGTGAACCCATGCCGTCTTGTCTCGTGCTGGCCGCCGACGCCGACCGGTGCAATGTCGAGACGGTCGAGGGCCTTGCCTCCGACGGTGTTCTCGACGAGATCCAGCGCGCCTTTGTGGATACCGGTGCCTTCCAGTGTGGGTTCTGTACTCCGGGCATGCTGGTCGCCGCTAAAGCCCTGTTGCGAGACCACCCCGATGCCACCCCGGGTGAGATCAAGCAGGGCCTGTCGGGGGTTCTGTGCAGATGCGGTTCCTACACAAAGATAATGAAGGCGTTCGAGGTCCTCACCGGGAGGAAAACCTGATGACCACTCATGTCGGTCGACGGGTCCCTCGAGTCGACGCCCGTGAGAAGGTCACCGGCACGGCCGTCTACGGAGTCGACGTCCGGTTGCCCGGCATGCTTCACGGTGCGACTCTTCGCAGCCCCTACCCGCACGCCCGGATCATCTCCATCGACACCAAAGCCGCCGCCGCCGCCCCCGGTGTCGAGGTGATCGTCACCGGGAGGGGGTTTCCCTTCATCTTCGGATCTGCGATCAAGGACCAGCCCTTCCTGGCGATCGACCGCGTTCGCTACGTAGGTGAGCCGGTGGTCGCCATCGCGGCTCGGACCGAGGCGCAGGCTCAGGAGGCTGTCGATCTTCTGAAGGTCGAGTATGAGGTACTACCGGCGGTACTCGATCCCCTGCAGGCTCTCGAAGTCGACGCTCCATTGGTTCACCCCGACATGCACACCTATGACCGCGGCCCTCACGAGATCGTCCCGAACACAAACATCAACACCCTTTGGACGTTTGAGCGCGGTGATGTTCAGGCCGGTTTCGCCGCGGCGGATCTTGTAGTCGAAGACGAATTCACCGCCCATGCACTGAGCCACGCGGCTCTCGAGCCCCATGTGGCTGTGGCTCGATATGAAGCCGCCACCGGCGCCTACACGGTATGGGTTTCTACCGATCGCCCCTTCCAGCTACGCGGGGAGTTGACCGCCGCTCTTGGGATTCCCAGCGACAAGATGCGCCTCATCGTCGCCAATGTTGGGGGATCGTTTGGCGGCAAGAACACGCTGATTGCCGAGTCGATCGCCGTTGCTCTGGCGCGTTACGCCGGCGGTGCGCCGGTGCGAGTCGAGTTCTCTCGCGAAGACGATCTGGTCGCCACACAGACCCGAGTCCCGGCGATCATGAAGATCAAGACCGGTGTTACCAACGACGGCATCCTGACCGCCCGCAGCGCCGATATCTTGTGGGATAGCGGTGCCTACACATCCAACACCGTGGGTGTGGCGATCCGCGGTTCCAGCACCATCTTCGGCCCGTATCGGATTCCGGATCTGGCGCTCGTCGCCAGACAGGTGTACACCAATCGGGCGATCACCGGCTCATACCGCGGCTATGGAACGACCCAGGTGACGTGGGCTTGTGAGTCACAGATGGACATGATCGCCGCTCGTTTGGAGATCGATCCCGTCGCGTTTCGGATCCGAAATGCGTACGAGGAGGGCGACTCGTACATCAACGAGCAGATCATGCACGGCGTCGGTCTGCGTGAGTCCCTGGAACGGACCAGTGACGAGATCGGCTGGGGAGATGTCGACCGCCGGCCGGCACCTCACCTCCGGCGCGGCAAGGGTATTGCCACCATGATCAAGCCGACGGCTACGCCAACCAGTTCGAACTGTGTTATCAAGGTCGAAGACGACGGTCGGGTATCGGTATTGGTGGCCGCTCCCGAGATCGGTTCAGGTCAGGCGACGGTGCTCGCTCAGATGGCCGCCGATGCCGTTGGCGTTCCGATCGAATCTGTTGTGATTCCGCCGACCGACACCGCGTTCTCTCCCTTCAACGGTCCGGTGGCCTCGAGCCGCACCACCTACCACGTGGGCAATGCGATTCGCATGGCCGGCGGTGACGTTCGGGAGAAGATCCTCGCCACCGCCGCAGAGGTATTGGGGTTCGAGCCGGAGATCCTCGAACTCGTCGACGGGAAGATCGTCGTGGAGGGAGAGTCCGTCACCACCGTCGCCGGGTTGCTCGGCGGCTTCGGATTCGAGGGGCACTCGGTTACCGCCGAGGCCAGGTTCACCACCCGGGGATCGCCGCTTCTGAAGGCACCGCCCCCATACGACTGGATGAGCAGCATCTTCTGGATGTTTGCCACCCACGCCGTCGAACTCGAGGTAGATACCGAGACTGGTGTCGTGAGGATCATCAAGGTTGCGGCCGCTCAGGACGTCGGCAGAGCGATCAACCCGATGACATGCGAACAGCAGATCGAAGGCGGTGTGGTAATGGGGATTTCCAATGCGCTGTTCGAGGAATTCAAGGGATCCGGTGGCAGGATCGAGAATGGCAGCTTTGCCGAATACAAACTGGCGGCGATGCCTGATCTGCCTGAGATCATTCCGATCATTGTCGAGTCTGATCACAGTGAGGCCCCCTTCGGAGCAAAGGGCGTCGGCGAACCAGCGGCAGCTGCGACTCCCCCCGCGATTGCCAATGCTCTCTATGACGCAGTCGGTATTCGGATCACCGACCTCCCGCTTACGGCCGAAAAGGTGTTGGAGGCCATAGCGGAGGCCGCGGCGCGAGACGGAGAGTGAGGAGATGGCCGAGACTCTCGAGCGAGATCGAGCACACCGATGACGGGCATCTCTCGAAACCGGCTATTTGGTGTGGTGACCCGTGGGCCGGATTCGCGTTTCTTGCTCAGGCCTTGCCGAGCGGCGCAGGATTCGACCGCCTGCCGTTTTCGATTCTCGAGCGTACCCCGTCCGTTCTCGGGAAGCACCGGAATCGTCGCGACCCGGAGTTGGAACCCTGGGAGGGGTATGTGGTGCGGTCCAGCGGGGCGAAACGCGGTTGACGGGATCGAAACCGGAGTCGTACAATTATAGGTAATCGATTATCGAGGATGGTCGACCGTGTCAGAAGAATCGGCTGTGACTGTGTCGATGCCACGTGCGACCTCCCCCTCCCTCGACGGCCGCACCGGAGACCCTCGCCGATTCATCATGCTGTGCGCTATCGCGAGACCGGCGCACCGTCGGCCCCTTCGGTTGATGCCCCGACCGGCAGCGGCCGAGGGGCAGCATTTGAGGCGGCCCGTAGCGGGTTGCCGACCATTGGATTGAGACGAAGGAAGGAGTCGGGAGACTCAAGAGCAGCGTTGGACGCCGGCCCAGCCGCACCCGTCCGGGTGTGACCCCGGCGCCGTCCCTCTAGGAAGGAGACGTGCCGATATGGCAGATACGAGCAAGGTGATTGCGGAGTTCTACGGGGACGAGAGCTTCCCAGTCGAGTGGGAGTCCGAAGAGGAAAAGGGTCTGTTCTGGGTCTACGACGATCTGCATTGTCCGCGGCCGGTATCCCCGATGTACTACGACATCGGTGTTTGGACCCTCACCTGCGACCACATGTTCCGCCGGTTTGGCACACCTTTTGCCTCCGACTGGATCTCCAAGGTCGTCAACGGGTACCTATATACGGCGGCGATCCCGGCAGATCCGGACTTCGCCATCCCCGGCGAGGAGTTCAGCAACCTGTACATGCCGAGGGTCCCAAAGCATGATCCCGGGTATGCGGGCAAGATTGGCGGCTATCTCGGTGCCGTGCTCGGGGTGTACGGAGCAAACTTCCCGGATTGGTGGAGGGATCGTCTGGTTCCCGAGATGGACCGCAACCTGAAGTTCCTCGAGTCGAAGATCGACATTTGGGAAGAGATTCCGCTCATGGAGTGGGCCATCATTCTCGAAGACTGCATCGACATTTTGGATCGGCACTGGAAGATCCACTGGATGCTCAACTTCTCGCAGCTGTCGGCGACGCTCGCCCTCCAGGCCACTCTTGCTGAGGCCGCCGGCGAAGTCACCCAGAAGCACGAGGAGATCCTGGGGAGGCTGCAGAACTCTGCGGCGGATCGCAACTGGGATGCAATCAAACTGCTGTGCGAGCTCAAGGATGAGGTAAAGGACGACAAGGTGCTCGCAGAAGCGTTCACCAACGAAGCCGGGGCCGAGATTCTCGCCGCACTCGAAGGTACCAAGGGCGGTCAGGAATTCCTCGAGAAGCGCCTCAAGGCCTACCAGCGCGAGTTCGGCTGGCACGCGGTGTGGAGTCACGAGTTCATCTACCCCTCGCGTTTCGAGACGCCGGAACCGGTACTCGACATGATCAAGGGCTACTTGGATTCGGACTACGACTACCGGCCGGTCGTCGCCGAGTTGGAAGATGACATCAAGAAGGCTTCCGAGGAGCTGCTCGAGGGCATCCCCGAGGGTGAAGCGCGCGACAACCTCATTGCGGCCAACGAGATCAACCTGAGGATGGCGCCGCTCACGCCGGACCATCACTTCTATATCGATCAGGGAACGCACCAGCACGTGCGAGTGGTGCTGATCTGCATCGGTAGGCAGCTGGTCGAACTCGGCGTGCTCAACGAGCCCGATGATGTCGTGTACCTCAAGTACAACGAGCTGCGCTATCTCATGGGCGATCTGGAGAACTACGACGCCAAGAGCATCGTCGCCGAGCGGCGTGCCGAGCGCGAGAGATTCGAGGCCATCCGGCCTGCGGAGTTCATCGGAACCGCCACGGAATCGCAGCTGGAGTTCCCATACCTGAACCTGTGGGGTTTCCCAGAGAAGCTCCACTACGACACGGAGACCAAGGGCAAGCTGGAGGGCCTCGGGGCATCCCCGGGCGTTGTCGAAGGCATTGCCAAGGTCGTCTTTACACCTGACGAGTTCGACCAGGTGAAGGCCGGCGACATTATGGTGTGCCAGATGACAAACCCGGCATGGACACCCCTGTTCGCTCTGATCAGCGGCATTGTGTGTGACGCCGGAGGTATGGTGGCGCATCCTGCCGTCATGGCTCGCGAGTTCGGCATCCCCGCAGTCATCGGGAGTTCGATTGCCACCCGCGAGATCAAGACCGGCGATCGGATTCGGGTCAACGGTACGGACGGCGTCGTCGAGATCCTTTCGTAGCAATGACCGTTCTGGACGGGCCGCAGCATGAGCCGCTGGAGAGGGAGATCCTCGCCGAGAGGGTGAAGGATCGCATCCTGACTTGGATACTCGAAGGAGAGCTGCCACCCGGGTCTCGCATCGTCGAGACCCGGGTAGCCCGTCAGCTTGGGATGAGCCAAGGCCCGGTCCGGGAAGCTTTGCGTAGCTTGGCGACCCTCGGGTTCGTGGAGATGGAGCCATATCGGGGCTCTCGCGTCCGCAAGCCGTCCAAGGAGGAGCTGACCCAGGCGATCGAGGTGCGGGCTGAACTCGAGGCGATGGCCGGAAGGTTGGCTGCGGCGCGCTCGAACCAGAAGCTGGTTCAGGAACTCGAGGGGCTCTTTGCCGAGATGCTGGAAGCCGCCGACGGTGGTAACGCACACGACCACGCCGTCATCAACACAAGGTTTCACGCCGTGATCGTGGAGGCATCCGGCAACCGAACCTTGGTTCGGCTTTGGTCAATGCTCGAGCCGTTCGCCAGGACCTTTGTGACCGCGTCCTCGCCGGGGATCGATCTGCACTGGTTGGCGGAACGACACCGAGCGCTCATCGACGCTATCAGCGAGCGCGATGAGGATCGAGCTGCGGACGCGATGAGGATCCACGCCGCCGAGGCAGCGGATCTTCTCGATGGAGTCCTGGACCACGACTAGCCGGCCACCTTTGGTGGTGGATTGATTGGCGCGAAGAGGTACGGGGGGCGCTGCGAGATCGAACGGATCAATCCGGTCGACTCCGCCAGTGGAAGTACAAGGATTGATGAGAGGAGCAGAAGTGGCCCAGCTTTCGGAGGAGATGTCGGCGGGATCGGCGAGGATCCGGGTCGACGTGATAGGTCCCGAGGTCCCCGAGCACGTGCTCGAGAACATGGACTTCCTCAACTACCGACTCGCTGCAGTGCGTTTGGAGCCCGAAGTCACCCGCAGGGATCCCGACATGATTTGGAATCGCGAAGCCGCCGAGAAGTCGGTGAGTTGGGATGGCCGGACCATGCGGTTCGACGGCGACTGGGCCGCCGGTCCCCTACAGAAGGCGATCGTGACCGTACTCGCCCTCCGTATGGAGGCCGAGGGACTACACCCCTTCCATTCATCGGCGGTGCGATACCAGAACAAGACGGTGCTGTTCCTCGGAGGCGAGTCCAACCACGGCAAGAGCATGAGCCAAATCGAGGCCTGCCGCCGTGGTGGGCAGTTGGTGTCCACCGAGACGACCGTGATCAATGAGGACGGCGTCGCCGTGATGGGCTCGAAGACGGTGTTCATCAAATCCCGAGCCAAAGGCACCGAACGTGCCGACAAGGCCGCGCCGGAGCGGGGCGCCCAGATCTTCTTCGGTGACGAGATGCCCACCTGGGGTGACTACGACGAACCCAGCAACATCGACTTGGTGATCGTGCCGGCGATCGATGGCAACTTCGATCCCACCACGGCCGACATGGGCTCATTCGAGTCGCAGTTTCAGACCCTCCACTCATTACAGAACTACTTTCTCCTCAACGAGTTGCTGGCACCTGGGCGGCCGATGCCCGTCGTCGACACTGAGGAGCTGCGCCAGCAGAGGGCCGCCTTCGTTGAACGGTTCTGCACACGGCCGTTCTACATGGTTCGGGCGGCCAACCCTCAGGCGCTCATGGACGAGGTCGACAAGGTCATCTAGGAGATCTACGTGAATCGGGCGCTCTTGCCCACAAAGGACCGGGGCTGATGCAACCGTTCACCTATGCCCGTCCCGAGACCGTAGAAGCAGCGATCGCGCTCCTGGCGGAGCATCGAGGAGACGCGGAGTTGCTCGCCGGCGGGACCGATCTCATCATCGAGCTCCGCAACCGGTGGAAAACCCCAAAGGTGGTCATCGACCTGAAGAGGATCGATGAGCTGGCTCCGGCCATTGTGGAGAAGGACGGATTCCTCTCCATCAGCGCGTCGACTGTGATGGCGGACATCGTCGCCGACGAGCGGGTGCAGCGGCTCTTCCCAGCTCTCGTGGAGGCTGCCGACGTGGTCGGATCGATACAGATCCGCAACCGGGCTACGCTGGCGGGCAATATCTGCAACGGCTCTCCGGCCGCAGACACTGCCCCTCCGCTTCTTGTATACGAGGCGGAGGTCGTCATCGCCGGTACCGAGGGGCGCCGCCGTATGCGCGTCGATGATTTCATCGTGGGGCGCGGCGAGGTGGCCCTCGGAGACGCCGAGCTGGTCACTGCCATCGAGTTGCCCATCCCTGCGGAGCCGATCGGCTCGGCGTTCACGAGGATGACGCGGCGGCGGGGCACCGACCTCGCCTCGATCACCCTCTGCTGTGGGGTCGACTCGGCCGGCATGACCCGACTGGCGTATGGCAGCGTGGGCCCGCGGGCCCTGCTGATCCTCGATGACAGCGGGGTATTGGCCGACCCGGCGGCTACCCACGAGGAGAAGGCCCCCTACCTGGATCGTATGTTCGTGGATGCCAGTCCATCGCCGACCTCGATGCGGGCCGGCCCGGAGTATCGCGTCGCGATGCTCCCGGTTCTGGGTGCCAGGGCTTTGCAGACAGCCATAGAACGGTTGGCACACGCGACATGAACGACACCGTGCACATCACGGTCACGGTGAACGGCGAACAGCGCGAGTTGGACGCAGCGCCGCACCACACGCTGCTCGACGTCGTTCGTGACGACATCCACCTGACGGGCACCAAGGAGTGCTGTGTGGTGGGAGAGTGTGGTGCCTGCACGGTGTTGGTGGACGGCAGGCCGATGAATTCCTGTTTGATGCTGGCCGTCGAGGTCGATGGTTCGGAGATCCTGACGGTCGAAGGGCTCACCGATCCCGATGGGCGTCTCAGTGCCCTCCAGGAGGCTTTTCTCACAACCGGCGCTGCCCAATGCGGCTTCTGCATCCCGGGCCAGTTGGTATCTGCTCATGCACTTATGGCGGCCCACCCGGAGCCAACCCTGGACCAGATTCAAGAGGCCTTGGCCGGGAACTTGTGCCGCTGCGCCGGCTACGAGCAGATGGCAGAGGCCGTGTTCATGGCCGGCAAGGAGGGAGACCGATGACTACCGGCTCAGTCGGAACATCGCAGCCGCGATTCGGCGGGTATGGAAGGGTCACCGGGCGGCAAAGATACTTGGCGGACATCCACCTCGAGGATGCTCTTCACGTCAAGCTGGTCACGGTCCCGTCCGCTCGCGCCCGCATCATCTCGATCGATGCGAGCGCTGCGAAGGAGATCCCGGGAGTACGGCTCGTGATGACGGCGGCCGATCTCCCCGATCCGATGCCGCGACACGGCCCGCAATACCAGGATCGGCCCGTCATCGCCGTCGACGAGGTCAAGTACCACGGTGAGCCGGTGGCGGCTGTCGCCGCCGAGACCAAGGAAGCCGCCGAGGAGGCCGCCCGGGTTGTCGAGGTGGCCTATGAGGAGCTTCCCGCCATCGTCACCGTCGCCGACGCATTGGCTCCCGACGCCGACCTCGTCCAGGAGCGGTCGATCCGGCGCCCTGGTTCTCTCATCGATTCGAATGTGCTGTGCGAGTACAACTTCGGCTGGGGAGACGTGGATGCCGCCGAGGCGGACGTCGTCGTCGAGGGTAGTTACGCCTGGCCGGCGCAGACCCATTTCGCCATCGAGCCACACGGGTTCATGGCTGCTGCTGATGAAGACGGGATCGTGGTCTGGAGCACTATTCAGCACCCGTACCAACTACAGAAGACCATCGCCCAGGTCCTCGACTGGCCCCTGGCAAAGGTACGGGTCATTGCGCCGGACCCGGGGGGTGGGTTTGGCGGCAAGCAGCACCCCAAGCTTGAGCCGCTCATTGCCTTTATGGCCGTGAAGGCGGGGAGACCGATGCGGTTGGTCTTGACTCTCGACGAGACTTTTATGGCGGTTCGGCGCGCTTCGGCCGAGATCCAGGTACGGATGGGTTTCAAGAGGGACGGGACCCTGGTTTTCCAGGACTTCGCCAATGACTTCCTTGTCGGTGCTTACGGCGACACCGGGGACCGGATCACGGCCAAAGCGAGCTGGCTCTCCGCCGGCCCGTATCGGACTCCTTCGGTTCGCATCCGGGCCCGGGCGATCCTCACCCATACGACGCCCACCCATCCATACCGCGGATTCGGAATCCCTCACGTGGGCTGGGCCAGGGAGTCCTGTCTGACGGAGGCGGCTGCTGCTCTGGAGATGGATCCGCTCGAGATTCGGCTCAAGAACTTGGCACGCAAGGGCGAGGAGCACGTCCCCGGCGACACGCCGGCCGACGGTGAATGGGAGCAGACGGTCCGAAAGGCGGCCGACGAGATCGGCTGGGGAACACCGACACCTCCGGGGCGCGGTCGCGGCTTGGCGATCGGTGTCAAGTCCGGTCCCACCACCGGACTCTCCTACTCGATCGTCAGGCTGCTCGTGGACGGCAGCGTCCTGGTGTTTTCGGGCACCTCAGACATGGGTCAGGGAGCCCGAACGATCTTTGCCCAGATCGCCGCGGATGAGCTGGGGGTGCCGATCGACCAGGTCTCTGTGGTCATGGGCGACACTGCAATCGTTCCATTCGATCAGCAGACATCGGCGAGTCGCTCGTCGGTGCTCATGGGGAACGCGGTGCTGTTCGCTTGCCGTGACATCCAGGCTCAGGTCAGGGGGATTGCCGCTCGATCCCACGACCTGGACGAGAGCGAGATCGTGGTCGATCGGGGAACGGTGCAACTCCCGGACTCCAGGCTTGCGATCGTCGATGTGGTCAAGGCGGGCCTGGGCAAACTTGGTGGGGAGCTCATCGGGACCGGCGAGATGAGAAAGGATGCGGTACCGGAGCATCCGTTGGGGGGAACGGCCTCGTTCTTCGAGTTCAACTGCACGGCCGTGGAGCTGGAGGTCGATGAGAAGACGGGCTCCATCACGATCGATCGGCACGTGACCGTTGGTGATGTGGGACTTGCGCTCAATCCCATTCAGGTCAAGGGCCAAGACGACGGCGCTGCGATCATGGGTCTGGGACACGCTCTGATGGAGCACATCATCCGGGACGACTCCGGTCGGGTTCGCAACGTCGGGGCTATCGATTATCGGATTCCGACCAGCCTCGATCTGCCCTTGGAGTTGGAGAGCTTCATGATCGAGAACGCCGATGGTCCCGGCCCCTACGGTGTCAAGGGGATAAGTGAGGGGAGCTTGCTCGTCACCGCACCGGCCATCGCTGGCGCGGTCACCGATGCCGTAGGTGTCGTCATCCGCGATCTGCCTATGTCACCTGAGCGAGTGTGGCGCGCTATGAGGGAGCATTCATGAGCCAGATCGAGCATGTGGGACCGGTGAAGAACATGCCGGCCGAGAAGATGGTCGAAGCAGCGCGAATGGTGGAGAAGGGTCGCTCCTATTCGCTGGCCACTTCGCGGTTCCCGGGGATGCCGCTGTTCCCCGGACATCCTCCTTTCCAGGTCGTGAACTACCGGACGCCGCCTGGTATTGGCGCCGGGGGAGTACAGCCGTGGGGGCCACCCAATGAGGTCGGTCTCGGTTACATGGCCGAGTATCTGATGGCCTGTTCGCATTCGGGGGCACACATCGACGCTCTGGGGCACATGACGATCGGCGAGGACAACCACTGGTTTGGCGGTGGCAACACCGCAGAACATCTCACCGATCACGGTCCTTCGGTAGGGGACGCCGAGCATCTACCGCAATTCTTCACGCGGGGGGTGCTGCTCGATCCACCGACCTACCGGGGCGTCGATGCTCTTCCTGCCGGCGAGCCGGTCGGAGCCGACGAGCTACGGGCCGTCGCCGATGCGCAAGGTGTGGAGGTTCGGCCCTGGGATGTCGTGCTCATTCGAACCGGATATCTGAAGTATTGGCCGGATCCCGACGCCATGGAGGCGCACAAGACGGCTGGCCCTGATCTCTCGGCGGCCGAATGGCTCTTGGAACGGGGGATTGTTGCCACCGGCACGGATACCGAGACGTTCGAGGTCATGCCGACGCCCGATCGCGGCTCGCCTGCCAATCCGCAGCCGGTCCACACCAAGCTGCTGATAGAGAACGGCATCTACCTACTGGAGAGCATCTATCTCGAGGAGATCGCTCGCGATCGGGTCTACGAGTTCCTCTTCGTGATGCTCCCGCTGAAGATTCGCGGAGCGACCGGCTCGATGGTCGATCCCCTGGCGATGGTCTGAAAGGAGACGACACATGAAGGCCCTCGTTGTCACCGCACCGAACGAGTTCTCCGTCGAAGACGTGGACAATCCGAGGCCGGGACGCCAGGAGGTCCTGTGCCGGGTCCGGGCGATCACGATCTGCGGCACGGACGCACACCTTCTTCAGGGCGACTACCCGGACTTCTGGCCGCCCAGCTACCCGTTCATTCCCGGTCACGAGTGGGCTGGAGAGATCGTCGAGCTCGGAGATGGCGCCGCGGCACTCGGCTGGGCTGTTGGTGACCGCGTGGCCGGCACCTCTCACGACGCTTGCGGGTTCTGCCAGAAGTGTGTCGAAGGGCGTTACAACCTCTGTGAGAACTACGGGAACATGGACGTGCACCGCCAATACGGCCACAACTGGCAGGGCGCCTTTGCAGAATTCGTCGTGCATGGGATCAAGTCCGTCTTTCGCCTCCCCGACGAACTGAGCTTCGTCGAGGGAGCGCTGCTCGATCCAGCGTCGATCGCTCTCCACACCGCGAATCGGGGCGGGGTACGCCCTGGCGACTCAGTGGCCGTGCTTGGTCCCGGACCGGTCGGGCTGCTGGCAGCCGATGCCGCCCGGGCCATGGGCGCCGGAAGGGTGATTGTGGTTGGCCGCGGCGACCGGCTCGCCAAGGCGAGAGAGATGGGCGCAGAAACCGTGGACTACACAGTTGGTGATCCGGTGGCCGCCGTTCGCACCGCGACGGCAGAGTTGGGCGTCGACGTAGTGCTTGATTGTGCCGGAGTCGCCGACTCGTTCCGCTGGGCGATCTCCATGTTGCGCAAAGGAGGGCGATGCGCCGCTGTCGGCATTCCGGTCAATGAGGTCTCGCTCTCGTTCCAGGATCTGGTTCTCTATGAGAAGGAGCTGGTCGGCGTGCGGGCGACGGCCGGGGAGATGCGCCACGTGATTCCGCTCGTGGCCGACGGCCGGATCCGGGTGAACGAACTCCACACCCACACCTTCCCGTTGGATGAATTCCAGACAGCGATCGACACGTTCAACGAACGCCGCGATGGCGCGCTCAAGGTGATCATCGAGCCCTGAGGGGCATTCGACTCAGGAGACCAGCGGCCGGAAACGATCAGCGAGGGCGCCGAGCTTGGCCGGATCGAACGGCGCCTCGAACATTGCGATCACGTGGTGGGCGCCGGCGTCCCGGTACTCGCTCGCCAGCTCGGCAAACTCGCCCGGGTCACCGCCCGCCTTCACCTTGACCGAGACCTCGATCTCGGCGGGATCCCGCCCGATGTCGGCACAGTGATGGTGGAGTACCCCGACCTTGCGGCGGAGGACGTCGGGCTCGCCGCCCGGCAGGTTCCACTGATCCGCCCAACGGGCGGCGATGCGGAGGGTGCGTTTCTCCCCGGTGCCGCCGATGACGATTGGCGGGCGCGGCTTCTGGATTGGCTTCGGCTCGGCTCTCGCTCCTCGAAGCGCGTGAAACGGCCCGTCTAGATCGGTGATCTCCCTGGTGAGGAGTGCGTCGAGGATCTCACAAGTCTCCTCGAGCCGATCAAAGCGTTCCTTCCATGAGGGAAGCGGGATGCCGTAGGCCTCGTGTTCGGCTTCGACCCAGCCGGTGCCGAGGCCGATCTCCAACCGCCCGCCGGAAACGACGTCGAGAGTCGCGGCCATATTGGCGAGGACGGCCGGGTGGCGGTAAGTGTTGCCGGTCACCAGTACTCCAAGACGGATCCGATGGACGATGCCGCTGAGCGCGGCCAGCATCGTCCAGCCCTCGAACACCGGCCCGGGTCGATCGCTGAAGATGGGGTCGAGGTGGTCGAAGACCCAACCGGCGTCATACAACTCGATCCGGTCCGCTTCCTTCCAGAAGTCCAGGATGTGCCTCCAGTCGCTGTGCTGGGGACGGGTCTTGAAGGAGAGGCGCATGGGGGTCCTTTCAGTCGCAGGATCCGGCAGGAGGGGGATCAAATGGAACCAGGCTGCGTCTTCGAGCCACAAACCGCGCCCGCTGGGTGTAGCCAGCTTCGCGCGCCGCCACCCGGGCGAGATCGAGGCCCCAGCCCGCCTGATCGGGATTGTGCCCGTCGCTCGCAAAGGTGATATCGACACCTGCGTCGTGGGCCATCCGAAGCAGAGTGGGCGACGGGTAGATCTCCTGGACAGGGTGACGCAACCCACCTGTGTTGATCTCCATGGCGACTTCGGACTTCACCGCAGCAGCAATCAACTCCTCGTACAGATCGATCGGTTCCTGCGGGAGCCGATGGCCGAGGTACTTGACCCGATCACTGTGCGTGATCACGTCCACCGTGCCCGACGCCGCAAGTTCGGTCTTCAGTTCGAAGAACCGCTCGTAGACCCGCCGGTGGCCGCGGCGGTCCCACTCGTCGATTGAGTGTGCTCTGTCAAACCACCACCCGTCGATCCAATGGATGGAGCCGAGCAGGATGTCGAACGGATAGGGATCGATGAGTTCGAGGGCGGCTTGGATGGTGTCCGGGAAGAAGTCGACCTCTAGGCCGAGCAACACTGGGAGACCTGCCTCCTTGGCTCGCGTGATCACTTCGACGTAGCGCTCAAGGGACATCGTTCGGTCTGCCAGCAGATCGAACTCGGTGTTTGCCCGGACTTCGGGGTCGCCTGCCCGCTCCCAAATCGGTCCCAGAACGTCGGCCGACTCTACGCACCGATAGAGGTGCTCGGTGAAGGCGAGTTCAGTGACTCCCAGAGTCGCGGCCTTCACGACGTAGCGCTCGATGTGCTCGAGGGCGTATTGCTCTGGTGGCGGCGGAGGCAGCGGCGAACCCCGGCGGTGCGGGTAGAGGTGGAGGTGGGAGTCGCTCAAGGGGTCTGTTCCGTTGGTGAGGCCGCCATCTCCCTGCCGGCCGGGGTCAGGCGGATCGCCATCATTAGAACACCTCCAGCGAGGAGCACCGCACAGGCAACTCCCCAAGCCGCGGCGAACGAGACCTGTTCCGCCAGGGTCCCGAAGATCACCGGACCGAGGGCAGCACCTATGTACTTGCCCGTGTTGGCGATGCCGGTGGCGACCGCGGCCGTCTCTGGGTTGGCCCTGACCACAACGAACGTCAGCAATCCCGCCCATCCCCACCCGCCGGCAAATGCGAGCAGCGTTCCGGCGACCAGGAGTGGGCGGCCGCCGACGGACAACACGAGGAACCCGAGCGATCCAATGAAGAGGAGTGCCGCGATCCAGGGCAGTCCGGCGTGCTGGCGAGAATCGACCAACCATCCCGCCGCAAGCCGCGTAGTCAGACCGGCGAGACTGCCTGCAGTCAGGAGGATTCCGGCCAATCCCTCGGCCACTCCAACGCTGGCTGCGTATGGGACCACGAAGGCCCCGAGGGCGTCGATTCCTGCGTGCCCGAGCGCGGCGGCCATTGCCAGGGCGATGAGGGTCGAGATGGGCGTCGTCGGGCGGTGCGTGGGAGTCCGGGATCCCACGGCTACGTCGGTGAGGTCACGGCGGAGCGGTACGGCGAGCATGGTGCCGAAGGCGAGAACGGCAGCAATCGCAAAGGCCGGGCGCCAGCCGATCGTCAGTGCGATGGTCGGCACCGCCAGTCCGCCGAGCATCGCCGCAATCGGCACCGCGCTGTGCTTGAGTCCGAATAGGAGCCCGTAGCGGTCCGAAGGCACCGATTGCACCAGCGCCAGATTCGAAGCCGCCTGGGATGCTGCTGCGGCCACACCCGCTAGCACGAATAGCGCCGCGATCGGCCACCAAGCCGCCCACCAGTCGTCGGAGAAGGTCGCCATGGAGACCAGCGCGATCCCGGTTCCGGCCGTGGCAGCCCGGATGCCGCTCTCCCACCCAAACCGTTGTACCAGACGGCCTGTTGGGGCAGAGGCGAGGGCAGCTGTGCCGAACAGCACGCCGTAGAGGCCGCCGATCCCGGCGAGGTCGATCCCGACATCCCCACCGATTCGGATGGCAAGCGCCCCGGTCATGAAGGCGGGCAGGATAGTGATTGCGATCACGGCGACCGCAAGCGAAGCAGTTCCCCATCGCACTCGGCCAACGTCCCCGCCCGTGGTGCGGCCGGAGACATGCTCGCTTCCGCTGGGCGGGTCCGGATCAGTAAGTCCCACAGCACTCCCGCCTGTTCTCAGCCGTACCGAGCCATCCCAGTGCCATTCCAGCGCCGAGAGGCTTGGGTAGGCCCAGATCGAGTAATCTTCGATTATCGATTACCTAGGAGGATATGGTTCGCTTCTCCTCTCCGTCAACCGGGTATCTGGCCCCTTCCCAGCGTTGGGGAGCACCTCCGGCGGTCCTTCCGGCGGGGACGCGACGGTTCGAACTTGACGTTCGCCCCGACCGAAGGGCGGGTGCGATCCACATGATGAGAGATGGGTGCTCCGGTTCTTCGAGGTGTGGGATGGGCCAAGAGATCGGAGGTCGATGATGAGCAAGGTGAAGGTAGGGGTGGCCGGTTACGGCGTGATCGGGACTCGAGTGGCCGCCGGCGTGGTCTTGCAGGAGGACATGGAGTTGGTTGGCGTGGCCGACGTGGCGCCGACGCTCCCCGTTCGATCGCTCAAGGAGCGTGGGATGCCGTTTCCGCTCTTTGCGGCGGTGCCGGGATCGGAGACGGAGCTCGAAGAGGCCGGTATTCCGGTAGCGGGGTCATTCGAGGATCTCCTGGGCGAGGTCGACATCATGCTCGACGCGGCCCCAGGTGGGATCGGGGCCAGGAACAAGGAGCACTACGTTCGAGCCGGGGTAAAGGCAGTGTTCCAGGGAGGAGAAGCGGCCGGGGTAGCTGACGTCTTCTTCCACGGCACCACCAACTACGAACAAGGCCTTGGGGCCGACTATCTAAAACTGACGTCCTGCAACACGACCGGTCTGATTCGGGCTGTACACGCGATTCACCAGACGGTCGGGATAGCCAAGGCATTCGTGACGATTATCAGACGGGTGGCGGATCCGGGTGACACCCATCGGGGCCTGACGAATGTGCTCCAGGTGGAAGCCATTCCGAACCACCAGGTTGTGGATCTGATGCACATCATCCCCGAGATCGATGCCACTGGGATGCTCATTCACACCCCGGTCACCCACGGCCACATCATCACTCTCTCGGTCACCCCGAAGCGAGAAATGTCGGTGGCGGGTGCACTCGAGGTGTTCCGTGCCTACCCGAGAATCAAGGTGGTTCGGATCGCCGACGGGTTCAATTCGAACTCTTCCTTGTTCCAGTGGGCTCGATACCTCGAGAACCCAAGGGCGGACATGTACGAGATCGGTCTATGGGAGGAGATGGTTGGGAAGTCGGGCGACGACCTGGTGTTTGCGATCAACATCCCACAGGAGTCGGTGACGATCCCGGAAACAATCGACGCCGTGCGAGCAGCGATGGAGATGCAGGTGACCAGCGACACGGCCGTCGCGGCAACCGATGGCTACCTCGGAATCTGATCCGTGGCGTTGGCTTCCGAGATTCGCACCTCCGACACGCTAGATGTGACCGGGAAGAGGGTGCTGCTGAGGGTCGATATCAACTCGCCGATCGATCGGAAGACGGGCGCGATTGTCGACGGATCGCGGATCGACAAGAGCCTCCCAACGATCCGTGACCTGTCCGAGCGAGGGGCCCGGTTGGTGATCTTGGCCCATCAGGGCGATGCTCTGGACTATCACAACCTGGTCTCGCTCGAACCACACTCACGGCACCTAGCCGAGAAACTGGGGCGCAGGGTCGGATTCATTGACGACGTGGCGGGGCCAGCGGCGCGGGAGCGTATCGTCGCCCTCAACGAGCGGGAGATCCTCCTTCTCGACAACCTCCGTATCTACGGCGAAGAGCTATCGACGTTCGAACGCGACGTTCGACTGACTCCGGATGAGATGGCAGAGACATACCTGGTGCGCCATCTAGCCCCGCTGTTCGACCTGTACGTGAACGACGCTTTCGCCGCGGCGCATCGCAACGCACCATCGATGGTGGCCTTCCAGCGATTGCTTCCGTCGGCAGCCGGTCGTCTACTGGTGGCGGAATTGGAGGCGTTGGCGCCGCTGGTCGATGATCCCGCTCGACCCGCTCTGTTCCTGCTCGGCGGTCTGAAGATCTCCGACGGGTTTTCAATGATGGGCCGCGTTCTTGCTGAGGGTCTCGCAGATCGCGTTCTGACCACCGGGGTTTTGGGTGAAGTCTTTCTCCTGGCTGACGGGGTGAGATTGGGAGCATCTACCGAGCGCTTTGTCGGTGAGCGTGATCTTGATCGGTTCATTGACGTCGCCGGGTCGCTATTGGCCGATCACCGTGACCGGATCGTTCTTCCATCGGATGTGGCGACTGCGGTCGACGGTCAGCGCCGCGAGATCCTCGTTTCCGATCTCCCGGTCGACGCCCTGATCCTCGATGTTGGTGCCCAGACGATCTCGGCATATGAGCGCGAGATTGCCACCGCGGGAACGGTGTTTGTCAACGGCCCCGCCGGGGCGTACGAGCAGCCCGGCGCCGATCTTGGTACTCGAAAGCTGTGGACCTCAGTGGCGGCTGCACCGGGGCGGACCGTCATCGGCGGAGGCGACACGGTCGCAAGCGCCGGACGATTCGTCGATCCTGGTGCGATCGATTTCATCAGCACGGGTGGCGGCGCTCTGATCAGGTTCGTGAGCGGACAGACGCTCCCATTGCTCGAGGCTATGCGACAGAAGCCCGTCTAGCGGTTCTGCGGCTACCGTTGCCTGGTGTCTCTCACCCCCTCTCAACGCGCCTTCTTGGACGACCCGTGGGTGTGTGTTTTGTCCACTGTGGATCCGAAGGGAGCACCCCATTCAGCACCGATGTGGTACGTCAGGGATGAAGACGACCTCCTGATCGTCACCGGGCTCGGCTCCCAGAAGCATCGCAATCTGGAACGAGATGCCCGAGTGGGGGTTGTGGTGGACCGCCGGCAGCGCCCCTACTTCGCCCTGATGATCCAGGGTCGTGCGGTGGCTGATCCGATGGAAGTTGCCGAGCTGCGGTCGCGGTTCGCCGATCGGTACCTATCGGCCGACGAGGCAGAGACCTTTCTCGAGAGCCGCCGTGGAGTCCCGGGTGCGGTGTACCGGATCGTTGCCGAGGCGATCCGCGAGTACGGGACACTCCCGATTTAGGGGACGGAATAGGTCCCGGTGCCTACGGCGATCAGGTCGCCGGACTCATTGTGAAGTTCCATGCGGGTGACGACCGACCGTCTCCCTACCCGGAGAGGAAAGGCCGCTGCGGCGAACTCTCTGCCAGACCCTGGCCGCAGATAGTCGGTCCGCATGTCGATGGTGCTCAGCCAAGGGGAAGGCGGATCCTCGGATCGCTCCGCTGCTCGGCTCAAGACGCCGAGCAGCGCCGCCAATCCTCCCACTGTGTCCAATGCTGCGGAGATGATGCCCCCGTGGAGGACGTTGATCTCGGAGTTGCCGACGAATTCGTCTCGCATCTCGAACCGCATCGTGACCCGATCATCCTCGATAGAGCTGATTTCCAACCCGAGCCACTGCCCAAAGGGGACATGATCCATGCCGGCGGCAAAGACCGCGGCGACCTGAGCAGCGATCCCGTCTAGTGGTTGTTCGGTTGAGGTCACTTTGACGCACCTTCTTCTGGTGCGGCACGGGCGATGAGCCCGAGGCCGACGATGTCGTTGAGGGTATCGAGCGCGACATCGAAGGGGAGATCAGAGCTGCTGTCGAGTTCGGCGCGGACGACTGCCCAGCCAACCTCGAAGAGCAAGGTTGAGGTACTGGCGACATCGACCGTTTCTCTGACCGAGCCCTCCAGCTTTCCGGCCTGGAGCGCCTCGACGAGCAGCTCGCGTATCCGGGCGCGCTGGATGTCGGCCGTCCTGCGAGCCACTGCTCCATCTACGAGGGCAGCCTCACCGAAGAGCGAAGCACGGAGCAGTTCGTCGTCGCCGTAGTGCTCCGCAGTTACCGCCACTAGGGCGCGCAGTCGTTGTGGAACGGGAGCCGGCGTATGCAGCGCCGCTTCAGCCTTGACCATGAATCGCTCCAGCGAGGCTTCGACAACTGCAACGTAGGCGTCCTCCTTGGAGGCAAAATGGAGGTAGAAGCTGCCCTTACCTGTGTCGGCGGCTCGCGCAACATCCTCGACTGTGGCCCTGCGATAGCCGAACCGTCGGAACTGCTGTTCGGCGGCTTCGATGAGCCGCTGTCGCGGCGAAGTCGTAGTCATTACACCTCGTTTGCCGACTACTGACCAATATTCTAACCTGGTCATGTCTCGTGGACAAAGGTGTAGCGATGTCATATCCCCGCCAGCCGTCGAAGTACCTCAACCGCGACCTCGATGCCTTCCGAACGGTGGTCGCCTCATTCGTAGACCATGAGATTCGGCCCTACGCCGATGAGTGGGAGTCTGCCGGTGAGTTCCCAAGAGAGTTGTATCCGAAGGCCGCCGAGGCGGGGCTGATCGGTCTTCGCTACGACCCGCAGTGGGGTGGTGGCGGCGGGACCTACATGGCCACCTGTGTGCTGTGCGAGGAGCTCGTCAAGGGTGACACGGTGGGTACAGCGGTCGGATTGATGGCCCAATCCGAGTTCGCTGTGTCGGTACTCGCCGATGAGGCGTCGGCCGAGCTAAAGGCCGAATACCTGGCACCGGCCATCCGGGGCGAGTTGATCGGGGCGATCGGCGTGAGCGAACCCGGGGCGGGGTCCGATGTGGGGGCCATCACCACCCGGGCCGTTCGCGATGGCGGCGACTACGTCATTTCGGGTCAGAAGACGTTTATCACCAACGGAGTCCGCGCCGACTTCGTCACGCTGGCGGTCCGCACCGGTGGTGATGGTCCGTCTGGCATCTCGGTGGTCATCCTTCCGACCGATACCGCCGGATTCACGATGGGTCGCAGGCTCGACAAGCTCGGATCTCGAGCCTCCGATACCGCCGAGCTGTTCTTCGACGAGTGCCGCATCCCGGTCCGCAATCTCATCGGTGAGGAGGGAATGGGGATGCGCTACGTCCTCTCCCACTTTGCCGGGGAGCGGCTCGTCATTGGTGCTTTTGCGGTGGGGATCATGGAACGGCTCGTCGAGTTCGGTCTCGAGTACGGCAATGCCAGGAGGGCCTTCGGCAAACCTCTGACAGCTTTTCAGAGCTGGCGTCACCGCCTAGCCGACATGGCCACACGTCTCGAGGCCACCCGCCTCCTCACGTACCAGGCTGCCGATCTGCTGGATGCAGGCGATCCGGCCGGCGAGATCGCCGTCTCCATGGCGAAGGTGTACGCCGCCGAGTCGGTCCAGTTCGTCGCCACCGAGATCCTCCAGTTCCACGGCGGGTACGGGCAGATGGAGGAATCCCCGATCCCGCGCTACTACCGCGATGTTGCTGGCTTTTCCATCGGAGCGGGCACATCGGAGATCCAGCGGGAGATCATTGCCCGCATCCTGATCTAGTGGAAAGGACCGATGAGATGAGCGAACGCGTTGGGGCAATCGACGCCTGGATGACCATCTGCTCTCCAGAGACCGTCGACCGGTGGCCGGATTCCTTCTGGCACATCTTTCGCAAATACGGCGTCGAGGATCGGTTCCGCAAGGGCTTTACGCTCGACGAGATCATCGCCGAGATGGACGAAGCCGGCGTCGAGATCGGCGTCGCGTCGGCGTTCAAATTCCTCGACACCTGGGTCGTGACGAACGACGAGACGGCCGCCTACGTGACCGAGGCACCTGATCGATTCATCGGATCGTTCACTGTTGACATCCGGGATCCGATGCCGGCGATGCGGGAGTTTCGCCGTTGCGTCGAAGAATTGGACATGAGGGTGTTCCGGCTCGAGCCGTATCAGTACGGCGATGGACGCACCACCGCCCCCCCACCCACGGACCGGATGTATTGGCCGTTCTACGTCGCGTGTGTCGAATACGACATTCCACTGGCCATCCAGGTCGGGCATACCGGTCCGCTTCTGCCGTCGGAGTGCGGCAGGCCCATCTACCTAGATGAGGTTGCGCTCACCTTCCCCGAATTGAAGCTCATTGGCACCCACAACGGCGACCCGTGGGTGGAGGAGATGATGATCCTCGCCTGGAAACACCCGAATGTATACATCGAGTCGTCGGCGCGGCCCGCCAGGTACTGGTCCGAATCCCTCAAGAGGTTCTCCGGGGGGTACGGGCAGGACAAGATGATCTGGGGCACCGACTACCCCCTGTTGCCGTTCAAACGCACTGTGGACGATGTGTATGACTGTGGTTTCTCAGAGGAGGCAACGCGCAAGATCCTGCGCGATAACGCGGCGAAGGTGTTCAAGATCGATGTGTGAGATGTCCTGATGCGCGGCCTCGTCTACCACGGGCCGGGAGATGTCCGGGTCGAGCAGATTCCGGTCCCGGAACCTGCTCCGGGGGAGGTGCTGCTCGACGTTTCCGCTGCCGGAATCTGTGGCACCGATCGCCACATCGTCGCCGGCGAGTTGGGAGTCGCGCCCGGCACGGTCCCCGGTCACGAGATCTCCGGCGTTGTTGTCGGCCTCGGTGGCGGAGTCGAGGGCTGGGAGATCGGCAGCCGGGTCCTTTCCTACGGCCAAGTCACGTGCGGCGAGTGCCGTCCATGCCGCGAGGGTCACGAGCATCGTTGCCGACGGCCCCAGGTGATGGGCATGTCCCGCCAAGGTGGGTTCGCCGAGAAGATCGCAGTACCGCAGCAGTGTCTGGTGCGGGTCCCCGACGCCGTTTCCGACGGAGTCGCCGCCATCGTTCCCGATGCGATCGCCACGCCGTACCACGCTCTTGTCACGGTCGGTCGCATCGGCATGGGCGAGTCGGTTGTCGTGATCGGCGCCGGAGGACTGGGTCTGCAGGCGATCGCACTGGCTCGAATGGAGGGAGCCGCCCGCGTCGTAGCCGTAGATCCTTCTCCGGTTGCCCGTGAGGCAGCTCTTGGCGCAGGAGCCGACGCCGTCCTCGATCCTGCTGCCGACGAAGACGCCGCCAAAGCTCTCTATCAGCTGACGTCGGGAGCAACGCTGGCTCTCGAATGCGTGGGCCGTGCCGACTCGGTCGAGCTGGGGATGCAGTCACTTGTGCCGGGAGGCTCGCTGATCGTCGTTGGCGTCGGGCATGAGCGACCTCGTCTCCCTCCGCTGATTCGCTTTGTCGCTGCCGAGATCTCGGTCAGCGGTTCGTTCGGATCGACAATCGCCGAGATAGAGACGGTCCTCGAACTGATTGCCGGCGGTCGGCTGGATGTCTCCCGATCCATTTCTCGCAGCGTGACGCTGGACCAGGTCCCCGGAGTCTTCGCCGAACCGGCTACCCCAGGCCGCACCGTGATCGTCCCCCAATCGTGAGGTGCTCAAATGAACTCTGAAGTGCTGGTCGACGTATCCGACGGGATCGCCACAGTCACCCTCAATCGTCCCGATCGGCTCAACGCGATCGCTATTCCCACAGTGGGTCGACTGGTGGAGGCACTCGAGGAGGCTGCAGCCTCCCCGGCAAGAGTGGTCGTGCTGGCCGGCAGCGGTACGCACTTTTGCGCCGGTGCTGATCAGGCAGAGATGGAGCCTCGCTCCCCTCAGGATTGGGAGTCCATCGTCAGGCACTACCTCGATCCGATACACGCCATTGTCGGTATGGACAAGCCGGTGATTGCCGCACTGCACGGTGACACTGTCGGGGGTGGCCTCGGATTGGCAATGGCGTGCGACATCCGTATCGCCGCCCGCGGCATCCGACTCGGTGCGCCGTTTACCAAGATCGGCCTGGCCGGGTGCGATATGTCTGCCGGCTGGTTCCTTCCCCGCCTTGTCGGTCTAGGCACCGCTCAAGAGTTGATGTTTACCGGACGTCTCGTCGATGCCGAGGAGGCTCTGGGGATGGGTCTGGTCCACCGCGTTGTCGATGACGCCGACCACGCGGCCGAAGTCGCCAAGTGGGCGTCGCGATTGGCGGCGGGTCCGCCCATCGCCCATGCTTGGACGAAGCGGGCGATCCATCGTTCACTGGGTGTCGACATGGCTGCCGAGTTCGAGTTCGAGATCTTTGCCCAGGTGCAGTGTCTGCAGACCGCAGACCACAGGGAGGGCGTTGCGGCGTTTCAGGAGAAGCGGCGGCCGGAGTATCACGGTGCTTGAACTGAGCAGCGATCAGCGGGCGTTCCAAGCCGAGGTGGCGCGGTTCGCTGACGCCGAGATTCATCCCCACGTGCGGGAGTGGGAGGAAGCAGGCAACTATCCAATTGATCTGTTCCCCCGGCTGGGATCACTCGGTTGGCTCGGTGTCGGCATACCCGAAGCACAGGGTGGATCGGGGGGAGGCCCAATCGAGCGGTGCATCTTGTTCGAGGAGCTGTCGCGGGCGTCGGCAGGCGTTGCTCTCGGGATCTACGTACATGCCGTGCTCGCCGGCGGGGCCTTGGCCGTTGTTGCCTCGGGTGAGCTGCGGGATTCGATGCTGCCGGGAATCCTGTCCGGTGAGACCATCGGGGCCTGGGCCTATGCCGAGCCGGATTCGGGTGCAGATGTGACTCGAGTGCGCCTATCTGCCGAACGCGATGGAGACAGCTATATCCTCAACGGATCGAAGCTGTACATCACCAACGGAACGATCGCCGACCTCGTGCTGGTCGTGGCCCGCACGTCTGGTGAACCGGGCTCACTCGGAGGCATATCCGTCCTGGCCGTCGACGGAGACACACGCGGACTGACCCGCCGTTCCATGGACAAGCTGGGTATGCACCCGTCCGAACTCGGGGAGCTTCACTTCGAAGACGTCATCGTTCCCGCCGAACGTCTCGTCGGAGAAGTCGACAAGGGATTTCGCCAGTGCCTGCCGGTCTTGTCTCAAGGCCGCATCTATGGGGCCACTCTTGCGTTGGGTTTAGGGAGAGCATCTGTGGATGCCGCTACCACTCACGTGCAGGCTCGGGAGCAGTTCGGGGGACCGCTCACCGGGCAGCAGGCGGTCCGCTTCACGATCGCCGACATGACGGCTCGACTCACCGCGGCTCGCACGCTCGTCTACGCCGCGGCCGAAGCACTGGCAGCCCGGCAGCCGTACGACACGGAGGCATCTATCGCCAAGCTGGTCGCCTCGGAGGCCGCCACCTGGCTTGCCGAGCGTGCCATGCACCTCCACGGTGCCCAGGGCTACATGATGGAGAGCCCGGTGCAGCGGTACTACCGGGACTGCAAGATCATCGAATACGGCGAGGGTGCCAATGCAGTGCAGCGGGAGATGATCTTTGAAGCGGTCGCACGCGGCTGGCGGCCATAGCCGAACTCATTGGCACGTCACCTCTCGAGGAAGCCGATGAGCGCGGGAACGATACGCTCGTGAGCATCTTCTTGGAGGTAATGGCCGGCGTCGGCGAGCCGTTCCACTTCGGCATCGGGAAACGTGCGTAGCCACAGTCCGTCGAGGATCTCGGGGGTGAAAGCGATGTCCTTCATTGCCCACATGATCTTGACCGGCTTCTCGCGGAAATGGGTCTCGAGTCCGGTTTCGATCTCAGCGAGCAGATCAGCCACTTCGCCCCCAGAACCAGACGGGATCTCACGGGGGAATACCAGAATCGACGTCCGGCTGGCCCAGGAGGGGTGAGGACTCGAGTAGGCCTGTTTGATATCCTTGGTCAGTCGATCTGTGTGCTTGATACCGGCACGGAACAGGAACCCCCGCACGAAGAAGTGAGCTCCCTTGACCATCAGCTCACCCACACCACGCGTTCTGAACAATCGGATCGGGACGGGCAGTTTGACCTTGCCTGGGGGGCGGTGGGCGAAGGTGTTGAGGATGAACAGAGATCGCACCCTTTCAGGGTGCCGGGTGGCCCATCGCAGGCTGATGGGTCCGCCCCAATCCTGAGATACGACCGTCGCTCCCGAGAGATCGAGGGATTCCAGCAATGCTTCGAATCGAGCTGAATGGTGACGGATGGTGTATAGATCGGCCTGATCCGGCTTGTCGGATCGTCCGAAGCCGAGGTGGTCGGGGATGATCACCCGATACCCGGCCTCGGTCAGCGGTGACACGAAGTTCCGGTACAGATAGCCCCACGTTGGGTTTCCATGAGCCATCACCACCGGTTGGCCGTCGCGTGGGCCTTCGTCGATGTAGTGCATACGCCCGTCGTCGCTGTCGAACCACTTCGGTTCGAACGGCCATGTGCCGTTGAACGTCCAATCTGTCACTTCGGCTCCGCCTCCTGTGTCTCTTGATCTGTACCGGCGAGTCAGAGTGCCTGCATCGCTCGCGGTCCACTCCATGATGGCATCCGGGGTCGGCGCGGCACCACGAGTGTGATCAGGAACCGCATCGCATTGTTGGCTGTTCCCGGTAAAGCACCCGGTCAGATGACCCTCGCCGCTCTCATGCCATCGATCTCGGGCTTCGAGTAGCCGAGTTCAGCGAGGATCTCGTCGGTGTGTTCGCCCAACAGCGGGGCTCGCGTTGGGATGCCGGTGGCGGTGACTCCGAATTCGATCGGGTTGCTTGCCACCGGTGCGGGGGACGTCAGGCCGGGGTACTCCATGGGTTGCAGCAATCCCAGCGCTGCGATGTGATCATCTTCGAGTGTCTGTTGCGGCGAGTACACCGGTCCCGCAGGTATGCCCGCAGTCGCCAGTTCGTCCAGGGCCGAGACCGTCGACTTGTCATTGCACCACTCGGCCATTCGCTCACAGAGCACGTCTCGGTGGTCACCTCGTCCTCGATCGTCTCGGAATCGCTCGTCTGTCAGCCAGTGCCCCTCACCCATGAGATTCGCCCAGCGCCCAAAGAGGGGGGCACCGATGATCTGGGCGATTATCCAGCCATCGCTGGTCGCAAAGACGTCGGATGGGCCTGCCACCTGAGTTCGGCTCTGGCTAGCCCGGCGATCGATGTCGAGGATCGACTGTTCGATCAGTGTCGAGTTCGAGATGGTCAGCGCCGTCGCCAGGAGAGAGCCGCGCACATGTTGGCCTCGACCGGTCTTTTCTCGTTCCAGCACTGCCGCCATTGTCCCGTACGACGCCAGCGCCGCCGAGGCGAAATCGACCCACTGAACGTATGTCTTGGACGGTGCATCCGGGTCGCCCGAGAGGTATGCGGCGCCCGACATCGCCTGGCCGATCCCGTCGAACCCGATCCGATCGCTCCACGGCCCACCGTCACCAAAGGCATCGACTGTTGTGAGGATGATGTCGGGTTTGATGGCCGCCAAGGATTCGTAGTCGATCCCCATCGACATCAGGGCTCCGCCCGGAAGGTTCGCCACGACGACATCGGCAGCGGCTACCAGGCGTCTCACTACATCTCGGCCGCCCGGTTTGGTCGGGTTGAGAGTCATCCCGCGTTTGGTTCGATTCGCCTGCAGGAACAGAGCTCCTGGTTCGCTCTCGGCGACCGGGATGAAGTAGCGATCCTCGCTGCCATCAACTTTCTCGATTCGAATGACATCAGCACCCAGGTCGGCAAGCAGGGCGGCACAGAACGGGCCGGCGATGTAGCGTCCGAAGTCGAGGACCCGGATCCCGTCGAGCAACGCTTGGGTGGAGTCCTCACCGGTCATGGCTTCTCCTTCGACATTCCTGTTGACATAAGACGAAGCGCTTCTCCGAGGTCCGACGCATCCGGGTGCTGGGGGGCGCCGAGGTTGGCTCGACCTTGGCGCAACACCATGAGCCCCAGGAACGAAGACCAAAGGACATCGGCCGCGACTCGGGGGTGATCGACGCCATCGAGATCCCCCACCAAGTCCGCCAGCCGCCGGAAGTTGTCCCCGGTGCGTCTCATCAGATCCGTTGTCACTCCGTCATCGACCGAGACCGTGGAGCGGGGGTGGGCCAAGTATGTGGACACATGGACGTACTCGGGGTGTTCGCGCTGAACCTCCCCGAAGAAACGCCACACCGCCGACAGCTTCTCTTCAGATGGTGTCTGCATTGCATTGATCGAATCCAGACCGTTCGCCCAGAAGTCGCACGCCTCGCCCAGTAGCGATATGAGGATCTCGTTCTTGCTGGAGAAGTAGAAGAAAAGCGTCGCTTCCGACAGTTCGCAGCGTTCGGCGATTTGGCGGGTTGTGGTGCCACCGAATCCATTCTCTCGGACCAGCTCCCGGGTGGCATCCAGGATCGTTCGACGTCGAGCCTCTCGTTCCCGGGCTCGGCGTTCGGTGGTTCCCATGGTCAGCTCCTCGGGCGCAGGGCGTATTCGAAGACACCTTCGAAAACGACGGCTCCGTCGGCGACTGTCCCCTGCACCTCCACGACGAGATCGGCGCGTCCTGTGCCGGCGAATTTGATTCGGGCGTCTTCGATTGCCGCGGGAACGCTGTGAGCGCTCGCAGTGACATCGGCCTCGGCCGGCTTGCGGTATCGGATTTCACCGCGGCGCAGCAGGATGAGGGATTCGGTGACGGCACCCTGAGCGGCCACTCCGGTGGTGGTCTCGGCGAGTGTGTAGAGGGCACCTGCGTGGAGTATCCCCACGTGGTTGGTCAATTCCTCGCGTTTCCTCAACCCAAGTAGCGCCGTTCCGACACCCGCCTCGATGAGGTCGAGGTCATGGAGCTGCAGGTAGGGGATCCGCTCCAGAATCTCTTTCACGTCGATCCTCTGAGTCGAAGCGCCTCCCGTGCTTCGTCGGGGCTGGCCGGCTCGAATCCGACTTCGCGGATGATTCGTACCGCCTTCTCCACGATCTGTCCGTTGGAGCGGGCCAGCTCACCGGGTGCAAGGTAGACGTTGTCTTCCATCCCGACCCTGACCTGTCCGCCCATGGCGAGGACCGCTCCGACCATCCGGAAGTGATTGCGAGCGCCGATCGCCGACACCTGCCAAACAGCATTGGGCGGGAGATTGTCGACGAGAAACACCAGGTTCTTGACCGTCGCCTCAGTGATCTCGCCGGGGATGCCGGTGACGAAGTTGATGAGCATCGGCTCATCGAGCACTCCACGGCTGATCAGGTCGCGAACGTTGTTGAGCATCCCCGCGTGGTACACCTCCAGCTCGGGACGGACGCCGTTCTCTTGGAAGACTCGAGCAACTCTCTCGAGTTCGCCGTGGGAAGAGAACAGAGGCACGAACCGGTCGTTTACCCAGGTATCTGCCTTCGAGTCCCATCGGCCCAGCAGACTGCCCCCTCCGACACTGAAGGAAGCGATCTCGGGCTGCAACTCTGGGACCACTCGAACCCTGTCCTCCAAAGGGAGTCCGGCGACGGCGCCTCCGGTGGTCAGGTTGAGTACGGCGTCGCAACCCGCGGCTCGGATGCCCTCGCAAATCGTGCGGAAGGTGTTGACGTCGGCTGAGGCTCTACCGTCGGTATCGCGTGCATGGATGTGCAGGATCGCGGCGCCCGCCTCCCACGCCTCGATGGCTTGGGCGACTATCTCGTCTGGTTGCTCGGGGAGGTGGGGGTTGGCTTCCTTGCCTTGCTGGGCGCCGGTCAGGGCGCAGGTGACGATGACACGATTCACGGCTGATCTCCCTCGAAGTCGGGCTTGCGTTTCTCCAGGAATGAACCCATCCCTTCCTTCTGGTCCTTTGTCAACCAGTTCAGAACCACGGTGTTGATCGAGAAGTCGATGGCGGCTTCCACGTCAGTCGTCATCCACTTGTGGATGATCTCCTTTTGCGTGGCAAGAGCCGTGGCGGGTTTGTCGGTCAGTCGACCCAGCCAGACATCGACCTCGGCGACAAGGCCCTCAGGAGGGACCACAGCGTGGATCAAGCCGCGGCGCTCGGCCTTGGCGGCATCCCAGAACTCACCGGTGTACGCCATCTCACGGGCCCCTTGGATGCCGACGGCCATCGGCAGCAAGGCGGCCTCGACGATTGCAGGGATGCCTCGGTCGATGTTGGGCAGACCGAACTGGGACCGGTTGGTGGCGATCATAAAGTCGCATGAGATGGCCAATTCCAGACCCGCCCCCAGGCACAACCCGTCGATGGAGGTGACGATTGGAATCTCGGTTGTGCGTAGGGCAAGGAAGGTTCGGTGGAGTTCCCGACCCACCTCCCTAACGTCGAATCCGGTCAGGTCCTTGACGTAGGCGACGTCGATTCCTGCGCTGAATGCCCTGTCGGAAGCCGAATCGATGAGGACGACCTTGGCTTCCGGGTCGGCAGCAGCCTCGGTGAGCGCTTGGCGAATCTCGGCCAGCATCACGCCGTTGAGGGCATTGAGCACCTCGGGTCGGTTGAGCGTGAGTCGGTAGACAGAACCTTCTCGGTTGCAGGTGATGGTGGATCGGTCGTTCATTTCATCTCCCCTCGAAGACGGGACTGCGTTTTTCGGAGAAGGCTCGCAGGCCTTCCTTGAGATCGGCCGTGTGGCGGAGCGGCTCGGCCGTCTGTTGCTCGAGGTGGAGCCCTTCGGCCAGGGAGAGATCGCGACCCCGGCGAGCCGCCGAGCGGGCGGCTTGGACCGCCAGGGGAGCGCGCCGAGCGATCCGGGATGCCAATTCCAGCGTCGCCTCCATCAGCGAGTCTGGTTCGACGACCCGGCTGACCAATCCGACACGTACCGCGGTGGCGGCGTCGATGGGGTCTCCGGTGAGCAGCATCTCCATTGCCATCGACTCGGGGATTACTCGCGGCAGCCTCTGAGTTCCTCCGGCACCGGGCATCAGCCCCCACCTGACCTCGGGCAAACCGAATGTGGCGGTGTCGGCGGAGATTCGGATATCGCACGCCAGAGCCATCTCGAGGCCACCGGCCAGACAGGCGCCGTTGATGGCGGCGATGATCGGCTTGGTCGGATCCAGGTTGCGGGTGATGCCGCCTAGACCCGGCTCGGTCTCTGCTATTCGATGCCGATCCAGCGGCGTCATCGACCCGTACCAGGCGCCGACCTCCTTTAGATCTGCTCCGGCACAGAAGGCACGATCACCGGTGCCGGTGAGAACGGCGACGCGCAGGTCGGCATCCTCGGAGAAGCCGCGCCACGTATCGATGAGATCTTGGCCCATTGCGAGGCTGATCGCATTGCGAGCCTCGGGTCGATCGATGGTCACAATGAGGGTGTGCCCCTCACGTGCGGTGCGTATGGTCATGACGCTCCTCGCTCCTCCTCGAAACCTTCGATGTCATTGATGTCACCGACGCGTTCGGGGGCGAAACGTGCCGTCACCCGGGTGTTCGGCTGCCACTTCCCTTCGCCACTCAGCAAATGATGTATCAGCGCTGTGTCGGCACCGTCGAGTCTGATCAACCCGAATGCCGGCTTGCCGGGCATTTCCGTCCACGCCTCGACGGTTCCGCCCGGTCCGACCTCCACCAGGTCGTCGACGTGGGTGCCACATTCGGGACACATAGATCGGGCCGGACAGGAGACGGTCCCACAGTCGGAGCAGCGGCCTCCCAGGATCACTTGCTCGTCGCGCAGCGCCACGAGGAAGCGACTACCAACGACGCCGGCGGCATAGGAGAACGGGAGTCGGATCGAGCCTTCGAGGATCACGACAACACCTCGAAGTGCAGGATGTCGTCCATGGCACCTCGCCGATCTTCTCGCCACACGGCTCGGACCCGACTCCCGATCGTGAGGCGGCTCGGGTCGGCGGTGTCCAGGTAGTGGTTCAGGGTGGTGTCGGCGCCATCGAGACGGATCAAACCCATCCCGTAGGGAGAGGGGCGCATCTCTCCTGTTCGTCCGTCCAAGATGGGCAGGTGAACGACGGTCCACGCCTCGAGTGTCCCGGCGTCGGCCACGGGTACCCAATCGTCGAGCCTCACCCGGCAAACCCCACAGAATGGGCGTGGCGGGAGATATCGGCGCCCGCACACTCCGCAGCGCACAGCTTCGAGTCGTCCTGCACCGACACCCAGCAAGAATCGTTCCATCGATTCGCCGGAGGCGTACCGCCATTCCAGGTCCATTTCCAGCGAGACCGAGAGCAGGTCGCGGTCGGCGTCCATCACGGTTTCTCCGTTCTCATCACAATGACATCACTCCACGCATACACGCCGTAGCCAGTCGCCAACGCGGTAGCGGCACCGGCAACCTGGTGTGCTCCGGCCCGTCCCAACAGCTGCGCCGACGCCTCAGCAACCCTGATGACCCCCGAAGCTCCCACCGGGTTTGTCGAGAGCACCCCGCCGGAGGGGTTTACCGGCAATTCCCCATCCATCGCTGTGACGCCTTCGGTGATGAGCCGGCCCGCCTCACCTTCTTTGCAGAATCCCAAAGCCTCGTACCAGGCGAGTTCGGCGTAACTGGCGGGTTCGTAGATTTCGGCGATGTCGAACTCCCGCAGTGGATCGGTGATCCCGGCCCGCGTATATGCAGCCTGGGCCGCATCACGCAGCGCCCTCATCGTGACCAACCGCCGGTCGAGATCGCCCAGGTAGGGCTGGTCGTGGCGGGTTGTCGCGGCGCGCACCCACGCAGCCTGCGACCCGCGGCGGCGGGCGGTCTCCTCGGAGGCGACGACGATGGCGGCTGCGCCATCGGACTGCGGGCACATGTCGAGCAGATGGAGTGGTTCGGCGAGCATTCGTGACGCCAGCACGTCGTCGACGGTCAGGTCGGGCATCTGGAGATGGGCATTGGGGTTGTTGGCGGCGTTGCGTCTGGCCTTTACGGCGACCTGTGCCGCGTGTTCCTCGGTCACTCCTCGCTCGGCCATGTACTGAGAAATCGACAGTGCGAAATTGCCGAGTGCCCCAGAGGCGACGGCACGATCCCAGAACGGATCGACCAGTGCCATGCCGGTCTGCGTGTGGCCCTCGGAATGCTTCTCGAATCCGACCACGAGAACGGTGTCGAATTCCCCAGACGCGGCTTGGTGGAAGCCGGCGATGCAGGCGCTGGTACCGGATGTGCCGCCCGTAGCCACTTTGACGCACGGCTTTCCGAAGGCATAGGCACCCTCTCCCGCCCACAGCTCGGGGAACGCTCTCCCCTCGAACATCTCCATGTTGGAGATGACCACAGCATCTATGTCGTCGGGACCGATATCGGCGTCTTGGAGGGCGGCCGATGCTGCTTCTCTGATCAGCTCCGGCTGCGAGACATCCAGTCGAGCCTTGCTGTGCTTGGTTTGGCCGGTTCCTATGACGGCGATGGGATTCATCGTGCTTCTACCACCGCGACGGCTTGGCCTTGGCCGGCGGGACCCCAGGTTCCATGGGCCAGCGCTCTGTGCCCGCTGTTGCCTTTAACGGCCTTGGTGGCTCGGAGCAGTCGGCCGAGACCCGATATAGCCGGTGCCGTTCCGGCGAACAGCCCACCATCGGGAGAGAGCACCGTCTGTTCCCCGACTCCGGCGGCATCAATGAACAGCGCCTCCTCGTGGGGGAAGAGGCACGATGGCTCGGCGACCGCAAACGCGACCGCGGGATCAGTGATACCAGCCATGTCGTAGGCCCGCAGACACGCCCGCCTCAATCCGGCCCATTCGGTCAGGTCTCTGTCGCCCGGATGGTGGGAGTCGAGATCGTGCCCGGTTCCGGCGATCACTGCGCGTCCGCCGGTTGTTTCGCCACCGCCGGCCCCCAACACGACGGCGCACGCACCGTCGCCGAGGGGGGCACACATTCCGACTCGAATAGGCGCTGCAATCACCGGCGACTCCAGTACTTCGTCGATTGTGAACGACTCGCCGATCCCGCCACGGGCGGTCCGTTTCCGATGTGCGGCCAGTTCCGCCCAGCGGCGGATGATGCTGCTATCGGAGCCGGCTATCAGGTCTGCCTGAAGACCGGCCACGGTGAGGAAGTCCACACCGAGTGGCTGTAGGAAGATCGGGTCCATCGCCCAAGATGTGAGATTCCAATGATGTGCCATCGACGCCTTGCCATGCGCCACCACCAGAACCGTGTCATACGCTCCCGCGGCTATCTGGTGAACGGCTTGGATCGCCGCCGCCAACCCGTCTGCGGCAATGCGAGTTTCGGGCTTCATGACCGCCCCTACCACCTCGGTCACGGCGATCGAGGATGCGGTCAGCCCATCGAAGAGATCAACAGAGGCAGTGACAACGGCGTCGATGTCACTCCACCTCAATTCGGCATCCTCAAGCGCGCGCTCGACGACATTCAGCGCCATCTCGGCGATTGAACGTGGGTCCGGCAGTGCGATCGCGGTCTCCGCCCCTCCCAGCACGGAGACCCCGTCGGTGGACTGTTGTCGATTCAATCCGTTCTCCTCGCCATGAGCTCCCCGGCGATGGTTGATCTGATGATCACTCAAGAACCGAGTAACACTCAAGCAAGGAGAGATTGTGTTGTCAATCGGCCGTGTCGCGCTCACTTGGGTGGCGAGGTCGGCTCAGTGGATCAGGAGTCGCTCAGCGTTTCAATCGAGGACTGGTTCGATCCAGTCGATTATCGTTCTACGAGGAGAAGGATGTCGCGACCTACCCGGACCCTGCGGACTTCGCTCATCTCGATTGGGGCGGCGACGGTGATAGCTGGCGCGCTCGTTGTGGACTGGGCTGCCTTTCGGAGAACCGACGCGGCGTTGGACACACGTCAGTTGGTAATGCGAGTGGATGTACTTGTTCACGATGTGAGCAGCCTGGAGTGGCAGGCGATCGGTGGCGGCGACGCCGCCGCGATCCAATTGGAGGCCTCGGAGCACGTCGAACAGGTTCGCTTACTGGTGGCCGCCTTGCCCGTGGATGCGGCCACCGCGGACCTCATTGCAGTGATTCCGTCGTATACCGACGCGGCTCTTAGAGAGATGCAGTTGATCGTGGACGGACGTCTTGACGAAGCTCATCAGCTGGACGAAGACGCGGTCGATCCTCTCTACGAGGAATTCGAAACCGCTGCCGCGGCGTCGGTTGACATGCTGACAGATCGGGTTGGTCGAGCTAGCGCGGTTTCGCGCGCCGTGTCGTATTCCTCACTGTTGCTGATCGCGCTGGTGGCAATGCTGTGGGCGTTACGAGTCAACCGATATCGGGCAATGCGCGCCACGATGGACGACAAGGACAGGTTCCTGGCGACCGTGAGCCACGAGCTTCGGACCCCACTGACCGGCGTCGTCGGTATGGCCTCGGTGTTGCGCGACCAATGGGATGAACTCCCCGAGGCGGACACGAGAGTTCTGGTGGATGACATCGCCCGAGAAAGCGCCGAGATGGCGATGCTCATCGAGGATCTGCTCGTTCTCGCGAGACACGACCTGATGTCGGTGGCGATTGCAGCCTCTGATGTGGATGCCGTCGCCTGTGCTCGCGAGGTGCTGGAATCCCTGTCGCTTGAGCCCACAGTCACGTTCAATTCCGCTCGAAGCACCCCAGTCTGGGGGGACCCACTTCGAATCCGGCAGATTGTTCGCAACCTCGTCACAAACGCGCAGCGCTATGGCGGGTCCAGCATCACGATCGACGTATCCGCGTCTGGAAGTACGACGAGGATCAGCGTCATCGACGACGGTCCCGGCATCCCTTCCGAGATGAGGGAGACGGTGTTCGAGCCCTACCGACACAGCTCGAGCCAGTCGGCGGCACCCGAAGCGGTCGGTCTTGGGCTCACGGTGAGCAGGCAGCTCGCCCGCCTGATGGATGGAGACCTGACGTACAGCCGGCGCGACGGAACGAGCATATTCACATTGAGTCTGCCTTCTGCTGGGGAGAAACGTCCCACATCCGCGTGAGGTGGGACTCTCCGATCTGGACACCTCGGCGGGATGCGCTCAGCAGAACAGCGCGGCACACTCGGGTCTGCGATCTCGACGAATCGCCCCGGAACAGTCCGATCACCCAGTCTCACCGCGTGCTGTCTTCCGGCCCTACCGAGTCGGCGCTGAAAGGGGGATGCTCTTCGCACGTCCGTCTCGAGGAGCGCAATGAAGTATCAGATTGATCGCGACCCAAACGGCAGATGGGTCATCAAGGAGGTGTGGAAGCGGGGTGCGGCGATTCTCAGTGACCCGCTGCTCAACAAGGGCACTGCATTTACATCTGAGGAGCGGGAAGTCTTCGAGTTGGATGGACTCATCCCGTTCCAAACCACGGACCGGCAGAGACAGGTCGAACGCGGCTTTGCGCACATTCGCGAAAAAGGGGGAGACAATCCGCTTGAGCAGTACATCGGCATGGTCTCACTCCAGGACCGCAACGAGACGCTGTTCTACCAAGTGCTCGCAGCGCATGTCGCCGATCTGATCCCGATCGTCTACACGCCGACGGTTGGCACCGCGGCGGTCAAGTTCAGCCGGGTCTTCCGACGCGGGCGTGGGCTGTGGATCACACCGGATCACAAGGGGCGTATCTACGACGTGCTGGGACATGCACGCTGCGACGATGTACGCCTGATCGTCGTCACCGACAATGAACGAATCCTCGGACTCGGAGATCAGGGTGTCGGAGGGATGGTGATCCCGGTCGGCAAGCTGTCTCTCTACACCCTGGGAGCGGGTATCTATCCGGCCCACACCCTTCCGGTGAGCCTCGATGTCGGCACCGACAATCAGGCTCTGCTGGATGATGATCTGTACGCCGGATGGCGGCATCCCCGATTGCGCGGTGCGGAGTACGACGAGATCGTCGAGGAATTCGTCGATGCGGTGAGGCGGCGTTGGCCGAAGGCGCTCTTGCAGTGGGAGGACTTCAAGAAGGTCAATGCCTTCACGCTGCTCGACCGCTATCGCGATGTGCTCCCATCCTTCAACGACGACATCCAGGGCACTGGTGCCGTGGTAGCGGCAGGCCTGCTGGCAGCCTGCCGGGCGACCGGCGTGAAGCTCGAAGATCAGCGGGTGCTATTCGTGGGCGCCGGGGCCGCCGGAGTCGGCATTGCGCGCCAGATTCGCCACCTGCTCGAAGCGGCAGGAGCAACCGATCCATTGGCCGGGCTTGCCCTGTTCGACACGCAAGGTCTCTTGGTCGACGACCGCCGCGATCTGGACGCCCACAAGCGCGAGTTCGCCTGGTCCGGTGAGTGCATGGCCGAGCTCGGGATGGGCGCTCCAGAGCGCGAGAACCTGGTGCGCTTCGTCGAGGGGTTCCGGCCCACCGTCATCATCGGTACTACCGGTCAGCCCGGCATCTTCGACGAGCGCGTGATGTCGGTGATGGCCGACCATGCCGAGCGTCCGTTGGTGATGGCGCTATCCAATCCGACCAGCAGGACGGAAGGCATCCCTGCCGACATCATCGGCTGGACCGATGGTCGTGCTCTAGTCGCCACCGGTAGCCCGTTCGATCCGGTGGCGTTTGAGGATCGCTCAATTCCGGTGTCGCAGTGCAACAACGTCTATGTGTTCCCGGGAGTCGGTCTCGGCGCCATCGTGTCGGGTGCCTCTCAGGTCAACGATGAGATGTTTGCTGCCGCAGCCGAGACCCTTGCTCTGCTGGTCAGCGACGACGATCTGGCCCAGGGTGCGTTGTACCCCCCGATCACCGACCTCCGGCCCGTCAGTCGTCAGATAGCGACTGCCGTCGCCCGGGTGGCGCGAGATACCGGTGTGGGACTCGATCAGACGGACGAGGAGATCGAAGCGGCGTTGGACCGCGAGATCTGGGACCTGGAGTACCCGGTGCTGCAGCCGGTCTGATCGCTGCGGGCACCCGCCGCGAAGGTTGCGTCACGTTGCGCGGGGTGTTGTTGGCGCACGCCGCCACGCAGCGTGTGAGGATGGAGCCCTCATGACGTTGAGCCTTGTCGCGATAACGGCTGCCGCTCTCGTCGCACTGCTCGTCGCCGAGCACCGGGAGGCGGATTGGGGTCGGCTCGTCAAGGTGCTGGCGTCGACAGGATTCATTGGTGTGGCGTTGTCGTCGGGTGCTGCCGACTCCGCGTACGGCCGGTTGATCCTGCTTGCATTGACTCTGTCGTGGTTCGGCGACCTTTTCCTGACGTACCGGACGCCGACGGCCTTCTTGGCGGGACTCGTCTTGTTCCTTGTCGCCCATCTCGGATATGTCGCCGCCTTCGTGATTCGCGGCGTCGCCTGGCCGGCCGTAGCCACTACCGCCGTGATAGTTGCGATCATGGCGCTGACAGTGTGGCGCTGGTTGCGTCTCCATCTCGACGAACGGATGCGGGGACCGGTCGTCGCCTACATCGTGGTGATATCGGCGATGGTGACCGTTGCGGCCGGCTCTGTCACCCACGAGCCGAGTGCCGCTGTGGGGATCGGTGCCGTCGCCTTCTACGTGTCCGACCTAGCGGTTGCCCGGAATAGATTTGTTTCGGAGGGCTTTGTAAACCGGGCATGGGGGCTGCCCTTGTACTACCTGGCCCAGGTGTCGCTGGCGTTGTCGACTGCTATGGTCTGACCGTAAGACCGAAAGGCTCTCTGGGATTCGTGATGCGCCAGCCGCACAGCCTCACCATGCACACGATCGAGATCGACGGTGTCGTTCTAGGCGGCGACGCCGGAGTCTCCAATGGGACGCTCACTGTTGATGTCATCGCGGTCACCGCTCTCGTCCTGGAAGATCCTCGGATTGCCGGTGTTGAGATCGAAATCGCTCGGCCCGGTGAGAGCACCCGCATCGTCCACTGTCTCGATGCCGTGGAGCCCCGAACCAAGATTGGCGAGGGGTCGGTCTTCCCGGGGTTTCTAGGCGGGATGGAGACGGTCGGGCAGGGGGAGACGTTACGTCTTGCCGGTGTGAGCGTTCTCGTCGCGAGCCGCTATCCGCAGCCGTTTTCGGGTCTGCTGCAGGCGCGCGAAGCAGTGGTGGACATGTCGGGCGATACCGCGGTGTACAGCCCGTTCTCTCGTGTCGCGAACGTTGTACTGGCGCTAACGCCCAACCCGGACATCGAGAATGACGACTACGACGACGCCGTGCGCCGGGCATCCCTCAGGACTGCCGAGTATCTGGCCGGCACGGCCGCAGATCACGAACCCGACGACACGACAGTGTGGGACTTCTCCGATCAGGACCCCGACCTGCCAAAGGTCGTCTACTTCTATCAGCTGCAAGGCCAGGGTCGGATGGCCGACACGTTCCTCTACGGGCACGACATCCACAACCTTGTGCCGACGCTTATCCACCCCAATGAGGTGCTCGACGGAGCGATCGTCAGCGGTGTCTATGTGTACGCCTGTTATAAGAACCCGACCTACCTGCACCAGAACAACCCGATCATCTGGGAGCTGCAGGCTCGCCACGGCAAGGACATGAACTTTGCAGGGGTCATCATCAACAGGGGTCACAATTACACCCAGGCAGACAAAGAGCGGTCGTCGCATTGGGCGGCGAAGCTGGCCGAATTCATCGGTGCGGATGGGGCGATCCTCACCGCCGAAGGGGGCGGCAACTCGGCGATCGACATGATGCTTGCCTGTCAGTACATGGAGCAGGCCGGGATCAAGACCACCGTTGTGTCGTCGGAGGCGGCCGGGGCCGACGGTTACGACTTCCCGCTTTTTTATACGGTGCCTGAAGCCGACGCCATTGTGAGTATCGGCTCCGAGGATGAGGTCATCGCCATGCCGAAAGTCGAAAGGGTTATTGGAGGGGACACGCTGTTGGACACCGAAACACCTGCGATCGGACCATTCGATCTCAAGATGTACTTCCACTACTGCGGGACAAACCAGTTGGGAGCAAACGTCCTGGTTGGGAGGGAGTTCTAATGGTTCGCATCGCTCACTACATCAACCAGTTCTTTGCCGGCATCGGCGGTGAGGAGAAGGCCGACGCACCATTTGAGGTTCGTGATGGTGCGGTCGGGCCCGGTCGAGCGATCGAAATGGCGCTCGGCGCGGAGGGGGAGATCATCCAGACGCTCGTGTGTGGCGACAACTCGTTCCATGCCGACGCGGAGGCAAACATCGAGGCGGTGATTGCCTCCCTGGGTCGATCCAAGCCCGACCTGCTCATCGCAGGGCCTGCTTTCAACGCCGGCCGCTACGGGTTGGCCTGTGGTGCGGTTTGTGCTGCGGTTTCCGAAAGGCTGGGGATTCCGACCATCACGGGACTGTTCCCGGAGGCACCCGCCGTAGACGTGTACCGGAGCCGAACGGTCATGGTTCCGACGGGTGATTCCGCCGCAGGGATGAAGGGGGCGGTCGAAGTCTTGGTCAGGACCGGGATGCGGTTGGCACAGGGTGAACAGCTGCGTCCCGCCGATGTGGATGGCAGGATCCCGATGGGATTCCGTCGCAGCTGGGTCACCGATATCCCCGTAGCCCACCGTGCCACCGAGATGCTTCTCGCCAAGCTACGCGGTGACGCTTTTGCAAGCGAGGTTGCTCTCCCGGAGGGAGCGGAAGCAATCCCGCCGGCAGCAGCCGTTGCCGAGCTGTCCTCGGCGACCATCGCCCTTGTGACCGAGGGGGGGTTGGTTCCGGAGGACAATCCCGATCGAATCGAGTCCTCGAGCGCCACCAAATGGGCTCGCTATCCGATCTCCATGCTCGAGAGGAACGAGAACCCATCGTTCAAGTCGATTCATGCCGGCTATGACTCACAGTGGGTTGATGCCGATCCCGATCGGATGGTCCCGCTCGATGCGCTCAAGGCCCTTGCAGCTGAAGGCGTCATCGGAGGCGTCCATGACTACTTCTACGCGACGACCGGCACCGGGACCACCGTTACGCATGGCGAGCGGATGGGAGACGAGATCGCAAAACAGCTCATCTCCGATGGCGTGCACGCAGTGATCGTCACCAGCACCTGAGGAACAGGTACGCGTTGCGGGGCAACGCTCTCCAAGATGATCGAGAAGAATGGGGTGCCGGCAGCTCTTCTCACCGCGATGACGTCGATGGCCATGGTGGCCGGTGCCAACCGAATCCTGTCGTCGGGCCTGATTCCGCATCCTGCCGGTGATCCGACTCGCTCTCCCGATGAGGAGTTCGTGTGGCGCAAAGGCCAGGTTCTCAAGGCACTCAACGCGGTAGCGACGCCTCTCGAAGAGGCGCAAATCTTCGCCGACTGGTAGCCGAGGAGACCCTTGCAGAACGATCCCGCAATCCTCTACTCGTCCTACGTTCTGGCGCATGCTCCCGATTTCGTCCGGTACGGATCGAAGCCGACCCGTGATCTCGCGGCGGAGCCAGAGCTGCTCGAGCAGATGGCCGGATCGCTGCGCTCCTGGGACGAGGTTCTGGCCTATCCGCCGAATCAGACCTTTATCGGAAACCTGACTCCCGACGATCTCGCTGCGATTGAGCGACCCTGGTACGAGAACCTCGTCTCCGACGCCGAGTCCGAGGGACCCTTTGGACGGATGATCACCCAAGCAGCCCTATATGGGCTGATGAAGCTGTGCGATGACTTCGACCTGCTCATGATCAGTGAGGCACTCGCAGAGCAAGCGCGATCCGAACTCACGGGTTTTGAGCATCGGCGTGATCAGATCACCGGCGCAACCACCGACGAGTTGACGCGATTCATCGACGACAACGACGGGTTTGAGCTCTATCACGAGGGTGTGGTCGCCGGGTTCATCCGATCGGTGCACGAGCAGGATGCATCGCTCGAGGCTCACGTTCTGTTCGAGAATCTGGCATGCAAGGCCACGGCGGTTCTGGCGGTATCCGAGCTTCTCGAGAACAGTCCGATCAACCCCGAGGATGTCGACTACTTGTTCAATACCGGTGAAGAGGCGGTGGGGGACAGGTATCAGCGGGGGGGAGGAAGCCTCTCCAAGGCGGTCGGTGAGGTTGTCGGGTGTGTCAATGCCACGGGTTCTGACATAAAGGCATTCTGTGCCGCCCCTGTTCATGCCCTCCTCACAGCCGCGGCTGTTGTAGCGGCCGGACTTCACAAGTACGTGGTCGTCCTCGGCGGCGGGTCTCAGGCCAAGATGGGTATGAAATTCCGGGCACATCTTCGCAACGGGGTACCGATCCTGGAGGACTGCCTGGCGTCGATGGCCTTCATCGTCGGTCCCGACAACGGTGACGCCATGCGGCTCCGTCTCGACCTTGCCGGCAAGCACCCAATCGGCGCAGGATCATCGCCTCAGGCGATCTATCAGGCCCTGGTGGTCGATCCACTCGAACAAGCCGGTCTCGAGATGACCGATGTCGATCGGTACGCGGTTGAGCTGCACAACCCCGAGATCACCGAGCACGGCGACGGCGGCGACGTGCCCAAGACCAACTACCGGACCCTCGCAGCGATGGCGGTCTTGCGCGGTGAGATCGAGCGGGACGAAATGGACGCGTTCGCCGCAAAGCACGGCATGCCGGGCTTCTCTCCGACGCAAGGACACATTCCGGCCGGGGTTCCGTATCTGGCTCACGCTCATGCCGCCATGCGTCGTGGCGAGTTGCAGCGGGCGATGATCGTGGCAAAGGGAAGTCTGTTCCTGGGGAGGATGACTCAGCTGGTGGATGGCGTTTCATTCGTCGTGGAACCGTCCGCGGGATTGACCAAGTCGACCGAGAAGTGAAAGGAGGTGCACTCATGGATCTGAAGGACAAGCAGGTCGTTGCCATCGGCGAGCGCGAGGGCGTAAGCGGCCCCAGCCTCAAGCTGTTGGCCGAATCGGCCGGAGCGAATGTGGTTTTCAGCGTCACGCAGTGCTTCGTCTGAACAGCTGGTGGAGCCATGGATCTGGATGACCAGGCAAACGTCAATCGCCTGGCGGAGGAGTCCAGTTCGGAGGAGATGGTCGTGATTCTCGGCCAGCCCGATTCGAACAGCGCAGGACTCTTCGCCGAAACCGTGACTAGAGGCGATCCGACCTGGGCAGGTCCATTGGCCGGAGTCCCGTTGGGACTCCCCGTCTATCACATACTCGAACCCGAGATCAGGCAGAGCATGGATGCTGATGTATATCAGGAGCATGTCGGCTTGATGGAGCTCTCGGCAGACGTCGACGAGATCATCAAGTGGGTCAAGTTCTACCGCGAGGGCGGCGGAGACACCCTTTAGAAAGAGGAGACAGGAATAGAGGAGGCGAACGTGACCCAGGACACCATGAGTTTGGACATGTACGTCCATGGTGAGTGGCGCGCCGGTTCGACCGGTGACGTCGTGGAAGTGATCAATCCTGCCAAGGGGGAGCTGCTCGCCACCGTTCCCAACGGAAGCCAGGAAGACCTGGATGCCGCGATCGAGTCTGCGCAGGAAGGGTTCGAGGTTTGGCGCAATACCCATCCGCGGGTGAGAGGCCAGATCATCTACAGGATTGCCGAGACACTCAAGGAGCGGGCACCGGAGTTTGCCGAGCTGTACAGCCTCAATTCGGGAGGTTCGATCGGTACCGGCATGTGGACCATGAACGATGTGGCCGGTCGTCGTTTTGAGTACTACGCGGGAATGGCAGACAAGATCCGGGGTGACTCCTTCGTCACTCCCGGTCAGTTCCTCAGCTACACGTTGCGAGAACCGGTCGGTGTCACCGGGCACATCGTTCCCTGGAACGGGCCACTGTGGATCGGGAGCCGGACGATCGCACCGGCTCTGGCGGCGGGAAACTCGGTGGTTGTCAAGCCATCGTCGGAAGCTCCGATCACCTTGCTCAAGTTCGCCGAGATGGCCATCGAGTGCGGGCTGCCGCCGGGCGTCCTCAACGTCGTCACCGGTCGCGGCAGCGGACTCGGTGATCTCTTTACGAGGCATCCCGGCCTTGACGGAATCTACTTCACGGGTTCTACCGCAACGGGGCGTCGCATCATGGAGAACTCTGCCGGCAACCCCGTCCGCACCGTCATGGAGCTCGGCGGGAAATCCCCCAACATCGTGTTCGCGGATGCGGGCATGGAGGAAGCGCTCGCCGGGGCGATCCTGGCGATCTTCGCCAACTCGGGTCAGATCTGCGTCGCCGGGTCGCGGCTGCTCGTCGAGGAGTCGATTCATACCGAGTTTGTGGGACGTCTTGCCGAGATGGCCAAGGACATCACGATCGGTGGTCCTGAGGCCGAGGCTCTCATGGGGCCGGTCATCACCGCCCGACAGAAGGAACGGGTGCTCGACTACATAGAGCAGGGCAAGAGCGTTGCCGAGTTGGTAGCCGGCGGGGGTACACCCTCCGACCCCGATCTCCAGGCCGGCTTCTTCGTCGAGCCGACGATCTTCGACGGCGTACCCAACGACGCATCCATCGCCCAGGAGGAGATCTTCGGACCGGTGCTTTCGGTCTCCACGTTCGCCGATCAGGATGAGGCGATCGCGATGGCCAACGACACCCAGTATGGATTGGCGTCGGCGGTGTGGACCCAGAATGTCATGCGAGCCCATCAGGTGGCCGGAGAACTCCGGGCAGCGCAGGTCTATGTAAACCACTACTACACGGCTGCGTTTGAGGTGAGCAGATCGCCTTACAAGGCGAGCGGGCACGGCGTGAGCGAAGGTCCCGATGCGATCTTTGAGTTCCTCAATCAGAAGTCGGTGAGCATCAAGACGGGTGAGCCGCCGGCTTGGTAGTCGCGGAGCGATGATCCGGCTGGTGGAGCGGGTGGCATAACTGCTATGGTCTGACCGTATGACCAAGGATGGACCTCGTGTGGGACGGGGTTCGGCGGGCGGTTGAGGCCCGCGGGGGCAGCTGTGCTGAGTAGACCCGGAGACCTTTGGAGGCATCGTGAAGGTTGTTGTATTCACAGGAGTGGGTGAGGTCGAGGTCCGATCGGAACCCTCGCCGACTCCGGGTCCAGATCAGGTGATTGTCGACGTCGGAGCGTGCGGCGTCTGCACATTCGAGCGGCGACTCTTTGCCGGTGACAAGCAGTGGTATCCGGTTGCGCCGGGCCACGAGGCGGCCGGGGTCATCAGCGCCGTCGGCTCGGCAGTCGAGGGTCTCTCGGGTTCGCCGGTTGTGGGCGACCGTGTGACCATGGATCTACTGACACGATGCGGGACCTGCGGTCCGTGCCGACGCGGCAAGAGCGCGTTGTGTCGATACCGCCAGGGAAGAGTGTTGTCAGACGGCACCGTGTCCTTTGGCGGATTCGCCGATCGCATCGCCATAGATGCCAAGTCGGTGTACCCGGTCGGAGATGCGCCGGTTCATCATGCTGCGATGGGCGAACCGTTGGCGTGCTGCATCCACTCGCTGCGCCAGGGCGGTTTCCAGCCCGGCGACCGGGTCGCGATCATCGGCGGTGGATTCATGGGCCGGCTTCATCTTGCGCTGGCTCGTCTCGGTGGAGCTTCTAGCATCGGCGTCATCGACATTTCGCAGGAGCGACTCGATCTCGCCAGCGACTTCGGTGCGTCCTGGACCGCCACGCCAGACGAGGCACTCGAGATCGGCGGCAAACAGGACGTCGTCTTCGTGACCGCAATGGCCGGCGTCGATCTGGCCGTCGAGATGGCCGATCTGGGCGGAACGGTGGTGTTGTACAGCGCCTTCGACAACGCCTTGCCGGCAACTGTCGGCGCCGACAAGTCACATCGCGAAGAGGTGGCCATTGTTGGTGCCTTCAGTCAGGAGCCGGAGGACTGGCAGCTCGGTTCCTCATACATCCGGTCTGGAATTCTCCACGATGATCTCGAAGCCCTGGTAACCGCCCGGTACGACTTCGACACCGTTACCGACGCACTCACGCTCGTCACAACCGAGCCAACGTTTCGCGTCTTCGTCGAGCCGCCGACGCCAGATGACTGAACCGCTCGTCGTCGGCGTTGACGTTGGGAGCGGTTCGGCCCGGGCTATCGCCCTGACACCTCAGGGCGATGTAGTGGCTTCAGCCTCCGCCGGATACAACGGATCCGGCCTTCCGGTTGGGGAGGTCGACCCGTTCGTTTGGTTCGAGGGGGCGTTGGCAACGGTGGCGTCGCTCGGAGTCACCCCGGCCGCCATCTGTATCGGAGGCCACGGGCCAACGACCGTCGCTTCCACAGGAGAGAGAGCTCTGACATTCCGCCATCCTGCCGGAGAGTCGAGCAGTCCACCCGAGCAGCACGCAGCCCACACCGAGGTGCTGAGGGAGATGTTCGGCAGCGAGGTTCAACCAAGGCAATTGTGGGATTGGGTGCTTGCCCGGATGGGTGCGAGATCCGACTCGCAGAGCCTGTGGCCTGGATCGGACCCACTTGCGGAGTTCGGTGAGATCGTTCCGGTGGGGAGTTCGGTGGGTGAGACGGATGGCGGGTTGGGTCTCCCCTCCGGCATCCGCCTGGTACCGGGAAGCAACGACGCCTATATGACGGCCTGGGCCGGTGGGATCGATGTCCCGGGTCGCGGATTCGATCCGGGAGGAAGGACGGGTGGTCTAGGAGTGGCCGTCGAATCCGAAGAGCACCATGAGGCCGCCACATATGGGATGCCGAGCGCGGTGACCGGTGTCTACATCGTCGGTGGTCCTGTGGCAGCCCATGGGGCGCTGCTCGATTGGTGGTCGGGCATCACCGGTCGACGGGTGCCGGAGCTCATCGAGCTGGCGGCGAAGGTCCCTCCCGGGTCTCTTGGCGTAATGGCTCTTCCGTTTCTCGAGGGAGAGCGTGCACCCCGCTGGAACCCTGATCTGAGCGCCGAGATCGTCGGATTGAGAATCGACCACGATGTCGGTGTGATTTCGCGTGCGCTGCTGGAGTCGACGGCGTATGGACTGGGACATATCGCCCAGGGCTTGGCCGGCCAGGGCGTCGTGCTCGAACGACTCGTGTGCTCTGGGGGACCGGCGCGCAGCAACCTGTGGACCTCGATAAAGGCTGCAGTCCTCGATGTCCCGATCGACGTCCCATCGTGTGACGAGATGGCTTCCTATGGCGCTGCGCTGGGCGCCGGCGCCGCGCTGGGGTGGTGGCCCCGACCCGGCGAGGGCGTATCGGGAGACTGGCCGGTGCCTGAGATGACAACGATCGAACCCGAACCACTCGACGTCTACCAAGAGGGTCTGGAGCGCTTCATCCATCTGGGGGACGCTGCCGCGGCGAGGATTGAATAGGAACGACAAGGAGACCAACGAATCATGCAACACGTTTCTTCAGCTATTGGTGCCGGCAAGATCCGCCGTGCCTCGAGATTCATCCAGAAGGACGGACGTGCCCTTCTCGTCGCGATCGACATGCAGGCGTCTTCGGGTTCCGGACCCGATCTCGACGTGGTCGAGCGCGTTGCCGCAGGCGGCCCCGATGGCATTCTCGCCTCGTGGCAGGTGGCCCGGCGTTATCCGGAGGCCTTCGCCAAGTCGGGTTTGGTGCTTCGACTCGATGGTGCCCTCACTCAGATGGGCAACTACGCAGCCGGCGATGTGTTCTCGGTGATGTACAAGGCTGAGCAAGCGGCGGCGATCGGTGCCGATGCCGTGGTCATCATGGCCTTTCCGGGCGCCGATGACGAAGAGCTGTCGCTGCGCCGCCTTGCGGCTCTAGTCGCAGAAGCCGAGATGATCGGCATGCCGGTGATCGCCGAGTCGATTCCGGGAACCTGGGCCAAGACAGTGCCGTGGGACGCCGAGCACATCAGCAAGGCCGCTCGAATCTGTGTCGAGATCGGGGCCGATGCCATCAAGACCATGACGCCCCCCGACGTCGCTGATCTGTCGGTGGTTGTCGAGAATTGCGAGGCTCCGCTCTTCGTACTCGGCGGTCCGAAGATGGAAACGGAAGCCGAAGCCGTGCAGTACGCCGCCGACGTTGTGGCCGCCGGAGCATCGGGAGTCGCGTTCGGGCGTAACTGCTGGGGTGCCGAGGACCCGACCGAGATGGTGCGACAATTGCGCCAGGCAGTGCACGGCGCCTAGAGCAAGGACCGTCGGCCCGCCTGCACAGGCGGGCCGGCTCTTCACAGGGGGAGAAAGGAGACCGACATTGGTTTCCGAATTGGAGGGCGCCGCCGACCTCTGCCAAGAGGTGATGTCCGGAATGACGTTCGGCATTGCCGTGATGACGCTCGTCGACACCGACGGGCAACCCCACGGCATGACCATCTCGTCGCTGGCACCGCTTTCGGCAGATCCTCCGACTGTATTGATGCGGATAGGTCAGGCAGCCTCTTCCCGACCGTTCTTGGTCCCTGGTCGTCGGCTTTGCGCGAACGTGCTGGCCGCCGACCAGGTGCCCCAGTCGATGGGGTTTGCCTTCGGGAGTGAGGATCCGTTTGAGGCCTTCGACTGGGAGCCGACTGCCGACGGCACGCCGGTGCTCGTCGGAACGGCAGCCCATCTGCTGTGCGAGGTTGAGCGCGTGGTAGACCATCACGATGTCAGCGTGGTGTTTGCGAGTGTGATCGGCGGATCGCTGGACAAAGACGAGTCTTTGATCTACCGACGCAAGACCTACTACCGCGGATTGCTACCGGTAGAACCGGGGGCAACCGGCAACTGGTGATTTGGCCGCTGTGGGCGAGTGGTCTGACCCTTGGACCACGGCGACTACAGTTGGCTACGGGAGGCCAATCGTGAGTGAAGACGCCGTGTACGACGTCGGTCCCGGCAGGCCGCGATGGACGCACATCGCTCTACGGGTCGGTGACATCGAAGAATCAGTTACCTGGTACGAACGCTTTACTCCGTTGCGAGTATTGCGGCGGAGCACAGACGACTACGGCGTTGGTGTCTGGCTGGCCGATCCGGCCGATTCGTCGCAGCCGTTCGTCCTTGGCTTGTCGCAATTCGATCCCGAAGCCGATCCCTTCGGTTTTGCACCTCCGACGGTTCTCGGTCCGTACGCCCACCTCGGGTTCGAGGTCGAGAGCAGGGAGGAGGTGGATGTTGCTGCCGATTTGGCTCGAGTCGATGGGACCTTGACGTTCCCTCCGACCCAGATGCCGGAGCCGATCGGATACATCTGCTTTGTCGAGGATCCCGATGGCAACACAGTGGAGTTCTCATTTGACCAGGGGATGTATGCCGCGGTTCGTGACACGTGGGGAGGAGATTGGTGAGCCAGCAGCAACGACCCTTCGAGCCCTTCGAGCGCACCACGGTGTCGGAGCGGGTTCGTGACGACATCCACAACCGGATCGTCAGCGGCGAGATCCAGCCCGGGAGCCAGCTGGCCGCCGAGCGCGCCTTGGCCGAGCAGTTCGGAGTGGCGAGAACGTCGGTGCGGGAGGCGATCCAGGCACTCGTGGCTTTGGGTGCCATAGAACGGCGCGGCAACCGCTCATACGTCGTGGAGCAGATTCCCGGTTCGGCGTTGCCTGCCGCAGACGGTGGCAAGAAGAAGATGCGGTCTCTTCTGGAGGCGAGGCGGGTGCTCGAACTGTCACTCTTCGAGCTGGCAGCGTCACGGGCGACGTCTCGCGAACGCAACGACGTGTTCGACCTGGCGCGCCAGCCCGCACCTACCGACTTCGAGGAGTTCAACCTCATCGACCGGCAGTTCCACGCCACGATCGCCGGCGCCTGCGCCAACCCGGTCCTGGTGGAGGTGTACGGGAGAGTGCTCGAAACGCTCGTTCAGGCAGACTTGTCGGCAGAGCTGATTCTGGGGATCAGCGAGGGTGCCGATCCCGCCACGGCCATCACCCACGCCGCCAACGAGCACAGGGCGATTGCTGAGGCGTTCGTCGCCCGCGATGTCCCCGGCATGCTCGAGGCCGTCGAGGAGCATCTCGGTCATGTCGAGGGGAGGATGAGCCTGATGAGCCGGATGAGCCGGCGCCAGCAGCCGTTCGACGCTTCCCAATCTCAGCACTCGGTCGGCCTCTAGCAACAGCTGCCGATCGGGGTGGACGGTTCTGTGAGGATTGGCTATCGTGACCGTAGTGTTGGTCTGACCATCAGTCCAATCACCAGAAAACGCCCGATTGGAGAACGAGGGATACTCGCTCACCGACGGACCGGTCCCAGATCACGGGTACCGATGCGACGGGTCTTCGAACCGAATCGTCCAAGAGTCGATTCAGGGGAGGTACGAATTCATGAGAGACAGGACACGACTGAGAGCGGTGTTTGCATTGGTGGCAGTCTTGGCTCTGGTCGCAGCAGCCTGTGGCGACGACGACGCCGCCACGACGACGGCGGGCGACACGGTCGCGACGACGGCGGCTCCGGCGACGACCGCGGCTCCGGCAACTACGTCGGCTCCACAGCCGGAGTTTGCCGATTTCAATGGTGACGGCAAGGTGATCATCGGCGTGGCGACCGACGGGGCGCGCGACGATGGTTCCTATTACCAGACACTCGTCGAGACAGTTGAGGAGATTTCGGCCACAAACGGATTCGAGGCTCCGATCATCGTCGACTTGATCGATCCGGCGAACGCCGACGCTGAGCTCGAGGCGCTGGCCCAACAGGGAGTCGACGTGATCGCCGTTGGTTCCAGTGCCCTCGCTGAGGGTCTTCCGGCACTGGCGCTCGAGTACGACGAGATCTACTGGTACTGCAATTGCGGCTCAGGTTCCCCGGCTGCCGAGGGAATCATGAAGAGTTCGGACAGCGGTGCCGAGCTGTGGATCTCCGGTGGTTATGCGGCCGGCTTGCTGCTGCAAGATGCGGGCGGCGACAGCGCAGTGTTTATCGGATGCTGCGATCTCAACTTCGAGGTCGAGTCGTTCAACGGTCTTGTCCTCGGTCTGCAGATGGTGGATCCGTCATTCACGGCGACGTACGTGCCGACCGGGAACTTTCCGTTCGATTTCAACAACACCGCAGGCGCGACGGAGGCATATGCCGCCGCTATCGCGGAGGGTGCCGACGTCGTTGTGCCGTTCCTGGGCGATGCTCATGAGCCCATCGTCCAGCTCGCCAACGAAGATGGTCTGATCGTGATGACGGTCGGTCCGTCGGACGGTTGTGAGCGCGACGATCTCGACTACGACTTCGTGGTCAAGTTCTCGGCTGGCGACTACGTGAGGCCCGTCTTCGACGACATCCTCAGTGGTGTGGCCGAGGAGGGCGGTATCCGTAACTTCACCGTCGGTATCGACGATGAAGTCGGAGCCGAGTTCTGTGACGGCGCCACCGCGGCGCAGGTCGATATGCTCGATGCCCTCAACGCACAGATCGGCGCCGGCGATTTCGGCGATGAGATCTTTGCGATCTTGTCTGACGCATACGGCTTCTAAGCCGCTGACGGACTGAACACGATTCGCAAAGGGCACCCCATGTGGGTGCCCTTTGCGGGTCAAGATCAGGGGATCGACCGATGGATGGGCACAACATGACGAGCGGCGAACCGCCGATCCTGCTCGAGCTACGCGGCATGACCAAGCGGTACGGGCCGGTGATCGCTTGTGACGACGTCGCCTTCTCACTGCGGCGCGGTGAGATCCACGGTGTGCTCGGAGAAAACGGCGCAGGCAAGTCCACTCTCATGAAGATGCTCATCGGCCTGGCGCTACCCGACGGCGGGACCATTCGAATGGATGGCGAGCCCTGCAGGATCGTCGACCCGATTCAGGCCGCGTCCCTCGGCATAGGCATGGTGCACCAGCACTACAGCCTCGTCGACGCCCTCACGGTGTGGGAGAACGTCGCCCTAGGCGAAAAGGGCTCTCTGGCTCGAGAGACGACCCGGGACCGGGTTGTCGGGATCAGCCAGCGATACGGTCTCGAAGTAGATCCCGACGCCCCTGTCAGGGACCTGACCGCGGGACTCCGCCAGCGAGTAGAGATAATCAAATGCCTGCGGCACGAGCCGCGTATCCTCATCCTCGACGAACCGACCTCCGTATTGACACCCGAGGAATCGGAGCAGTTGTTCGAGGTTCTGGGTGAGGGTGTGCGACGCGAAGGGTGGGCCGTCGCACTGGTGAGCCACAAGTTGGATGAAGTTCTTCAGGCCACCGACCGAATCACGATCATGCGCGACGGCAGGGTCGTCGAACAGGTGGTGACAGCCGAGGCCGACGCATCCTCGCTGGCTCGTGCGATGGTGGGCCGGCCGGTGACGCTCCGAGCCGGGGCGGCGGCGATCGGCGGTTCGGTCGAGCAGATCGTTGCAGGTCCGGGGCATGAGGTGTCGTCCGATGGACGGCCGCCACTCCTCGAGATTGCCGATGCCACCCTCCGTGCACCCGATGGCGCCGTTCTCCTGGATGGGCTGTCGCTCGAGGTTCGGCCCGGCGAGATCGTCGGCGTCGCCGGTGTCGAAGGAAATGGGCAGACCCCCATCAGTCGTGTGTTATCGAGTCTGTTGACGCTCGACGCGGGTCGGGTGATGGTGGAAGGCGCCCCCATACCCACCGGGAAAGCAGGCGCTATGGCGGCGGCCGGCATTGTGGTCATTCCGGCGGATCGGCATGCATCGGGTTGTGTGCCGGAAATGTCGGTCGCCGAGAACCTCGCGCTCTCATCGATGCCCAAGATGGCGACTCGGGGGATTCTGCGTCGTGACGAAATCAACGCACATGCCCTCCGTCTGATAGACGAGTTCGACATTCACGTTTCCAGCCCGGATGCTCTCCTCGGAGAGCTCTCGGGGGGTAATCAGCAACGCGTGGTGTTGGCTCGGGCAATGTCGGTCGACCCCAAGGTGCTGGTGGCCCACCAACCGACCCGGGGTCTGGACGTCGGAGCCATCGAGTACATCGGCGAGCGACTGCGAGCAGCCGCCGACGGCGGCATAGGGGTGCTGCTGATCTCGACCGATCTCGGCGAAATCGCTGCTTTGACCGATCGGATCGTCGTCATCTATCGGGGCGCCATCATCGGCGAAATGGCCCGATCCGAACTCGATATCGAGCACCTCGGCCTTCTCCTCGGTGGCTCGGTCGAAGCCGAGGGAGCCGCATGAGCGAGCTCAAGGCCCCTCCCCAGCAGATTCCCGACCCAGAGATGGCTGATCAGCGATGGCGTTCGGTGCTGGAGATGGCTTCCCTGTACGTGCTGAGCATCGGAGGTGCGCTCTTCATTTCGGCTCTGTTGGTAGCGATGACGGGCAGCTCGTGGCAGAAGGTGTTCGGCGCTCTGCTCGATGGGGCCTTTCTTGCCCCCGGCCGATGGGGCGAGACGCTGACAGTGGCGGCACCCATGCTGCTGGTGGCCCTTGGCATGGTCATCGGCGTTAAGGCCGGCCTGTTCAACATCGGCCAGGAGGGCCAGCTCCTGATGGGGGCCATGGCCATGGCATTCGTGGGCACCAAGCTCGATGGCCCGGGGGTGCTCCTCCTCATCGGAGGTCTTGCTCTCGGCATGATCGCGGGCGGCGGATATGCAGCATTGGCAGCGGTGATGCGGTTCAGACGCGGCGTGCCTGAGGTCATTTCGACTCTGTTGCTGGTGTTCATCGCCTTCCAGATCATCGGATTCGCGGTCACGACGGATTGGGTACTGCGCGATCTCGATCCCAACCGACCGTCGCGGGCTTCGACGAGCGCCCCACTCCCCGACGATGTCCATCTGCCGATCGTGCACATCTTCGGCAACGAGTTCCCGATCGGGATCATCGTCGCCCTGCTACTGGCCGGGTTCGTAGCCTTCATGCTGGGGCGGACCCTATGGGGATTCAGGATCCGGCTGCTCGGCCACAACCCGCGTGTCGCCCAGAAGACCGGCGTCGCCGCATCGCGGATGGGCACGTGGGCGCTGTTTCTCTCCGGTGCATTTGCCGGACTGGCGGGGGCCGTGATGCTCGCCGGCGGGGGATCGTCGTATAGGCTGACCCCGGGTTTCTCGACCAACATCGGCTGGCAGGGATTGCTGGTCGCCCTTCTGGCCCAGAGCAGACCGTTGGTGGCGATCCCGATGGCGGTCTTGTTCGCATCCCTACGCACCGGTGCCAGCTTCCTGGCGGCGACCGGTGTCGATCGCAAGATCGTCGACATCGTGCAGGGCCTGCTGGTACTCGCGTTGCTGATCCCGCCTGCGGTCCAGTTCATTCGGGAGCGGCGTCGGGCGTTGTCTGCGGCCGGCGAGGAGGCATAGCCGATGGGTGACTTCTTCTCGGCCGTGGCGGACATCTTCAGCAGCCCGACGATCTACGGCAGCGCAGTGCGGCTGGGGGGCTTTATTGCCTTTGCAGCACTCGGCGAGCTCGTTGCCGAGAAGGCCGGCACAATTAACATCTCGGTCGAAGGCTCACTACTGGCGGGAGCGTTCACCGGAGCAATCGGCTACGACCTCACAAGGTCCGTTCCGCTCGGGTTGGTGGCGGGGATCTTCGGTGGCCTGCTGGTGGCCCTCATCCAGGCCAACATGAGTCACCGTCTGACGGCGGACCAATTCGTCGTCGGACTCACCGCCAATGTGCTGGTCCTCGGCTTGGCCGGGTTCCTCAACGCCAATCTGGATCCGGTCGTGCGTCGAGCGAGTGTCCTGGAGATCCCGGTTCTGTCCGACATCCCGTTGATAGGGCCTGCGCTGTTCGGCCAGACGTGGCCCACTTACCTGCTTTACCCGCTGGTCCCGCTCACGTGGTGGCTTCTGTACAAGACTCGCTGGGGTCTCGAGGTGCGGGCGGTTGGGGAGAACCCGCAGGCGAGCGATGTGTCGGGCATCGATGTCAACAAGCGTCGCCGCCAGGCGATCTACTACGGCGGCATCCTCGCCGGCCTGGGTGGTGCCTTCCTGGTGCTCGGCCAGATCGGGAGCTTCGATACTGCAGCAGTCGGGGGCCGCGGGTTCATCGCCATCGCCGCGGTGTACTTCGGCGGCTGGACTCTGTTCGGGACGGTGCTCGGTGCGTTGGTTTTCGGGCTTGCCGACGCCTTTCGGCTGGCGGTGCCGGTCCTTGGCTACCACCTGAACGCCCAAATGCTGGCTGCTCTGCCATACGTGCTGACGCTGGTGGTGATGTACGCGATCACCAAGCAGTTCCGCCAACCGGCTGCGCTGTCCCGGCCATTCATACGCGGCCTGCGATAGGAGTCAGATAGGCAGAGCTGTCGGCGCCGCGTTCTAATCGTCCGACTGCGACTCGTTGCCCTACTCCTCATAGCCCGGGTGCGACACCTTGGTTCCAGGCACCTTGGCTTGCGGAATCTGCGGCATGGACCGGAGACCGCGCCACAGCGTGTACATGGTCGCGGCGTGATCCAGCGACACCTCCCGACCGTCTGCAGCTTCGGGTCCGGGCTGTGCCGATTCGAGATGGAGTGACTCCGATGCGAGAACGGCTGCCAGGGAGGGCGAGTCGTACTCGACCTTCCCATTGATGGACAGGCTGTGCGTTTCACCTCCGAACCGTCCCTCGACGATCGATGTGTCTCCGTGCTGCCACATCATGAAGGCGTTGTCCGTCTCCGCATCGAAGTCGGTCCGGTCCAAGTACAGGCGCGGCTTGTCTCGATATGGAGTCCCGGAGGTGGGACACGCGGTCACACAGTTGCCGCACTCGTTGCAGAAGTCGGTGAGCACCGCGATCTGGAAGGTCTGATCCACTGTGAAGGTGCTCGTTGCGCCCACCGATACCGCTGCACCGTTGATCGCGAGGGCAGGTAACTCGGCAGCGAAGGGCTCCATGCCATACGTGAGCAATGCCATGTTGGGGCAGACACCGACACACAGGCTGCAGATCGTGTCGCAATCGACGCAGCGCCCCGCCTCGGTCTGTGCCTCTTCGAGCGAGAACGTGTGGACGGTCTCCTCGAATCCGCCTCGCTCGTCCAGCCCGGTAGAGCGCACCGGCACCCGGTAGCTGCGTCGGGCGCGGCGGGCGACCATCGTGTTGAGATCGGCGATGGGGAGAGCGATCGGTGTCTTCGATGGCTCCTCGGCTCCGACTTTCGCGATGATCGCCGCCGCCACCGCCTTGCCGTCTGCTGCCGCCTTTACGATCGACGACGGTCCGTCGGCGGCAACGTCTCCACCGGCGTAGATACCCCCGACAGACGACTCGAAGGTCTCCGGATCCACGGAGATGTAGCCTCGGTTTGTCAGATCGGGCGCCTGGTCCCCGAAGAAATCCAGCAGTGAATGCTGGCTGATGGCCAGAATCAGTGTGTCGAGTCCGATCTCGAAATCCGAGCCGGGAACATCGTGTGGGATCTTGCGGCCCGAGGAATCCCGATCTCCCCGATACTCGGTCTTGGTGCAGATCAACCCGGCGAGCTTTCCGTCCTCGATGTGGAGGGCGTGTGGGTTGGCCAGTTCGATGATTTGGATCCCCTCCTCGATGCAGGCGTGGACCTCTTCGCGATCGGCCGGCATCTGGTCGATGGTCCGGCGATAGATCAGGGACGTCTCGGTGGCACCCACTCGGGTCGCAGAGCGGACGCAGTCCATTGCGGTGTCGCCGGCACCGATGACACCGACCCGCGGTCCCACCGGCAGCGGGTCACCCTCGCGCACACTGCGAAGGAAGCTCAAGGCATCGATGACTCCTTCACTGTCTTCACCATCGACGCCGAGGAACTTCGGTAGCTGAGCGCCGACGGCGACGAACGTGTACTCGAAGCCCTCATCGCGCAGATCCGCCAGTGAGAAGTCCTTGCCTGCCGTCTGGTTGTAGCGGATCTCGACTTCGAGGTCGTTGAGGACCTTCAGATCGGCATCGATTTGCTCCTGAGGGAGCCGGTACTCCGGGATGGCGCCACCAACCATGCCGCCTGCATAGGCATGGGCTTCGAAGATTGTGACGTCGATGCCGGCCCTGCCCAGTTCCTGCCCGGCGGCCAGACCAGCCGGACCCGCTCCGATGATTGCCACCTTGGCCGATCCGCTTCCGGTGGCGGTCGTCGCGGAGTCGTCTTCGTGCGACATGATGAAGCGCTTCATGTCACGAATAGCCAGTGGTTCATCTAGATGGGTGCGGATACAGGTCGATTCGCAGAGGTGATCACAGACCCGCCCCAAGATCGCTGCCAGCGGATTGTCACTGCGGGTGATTGCCACCGCCCGATCGAAGTCTCCCTCGCGGACCGCCCTCATATACGCGGGAACGTTCTGATTCACGGGGCATTCGTCGACGCATGGGGCCTCGATGCAGTCGAACAAGTGGAGTGACCGCTGGGTCTTTGATCTGTCGGTCTTGAACGATGACTTCAGGTAGCGCCAATCGGACCGCACCCCTGCCGCGTAGCTTCTCAGGTTGATCCGAGCCAACACTCGGGTCGCTGCGTGCACGGCTGTGCCTTCGTCATAGCCATGCTCTCGGGCCCAGTCGGTGATCACGTCTGCGGCGTTGGTGTCGCCGATCTCAATCAATCGATCGGCCAGTGTGTTGGCATCTGCCTCGGCGACGGCAGGGGTGGACGTTGCTGTGGCATCTATCAACAGCTTGGAGAAGTCGGCGAATCCGGGATTGGTCGCTGCCGTCTTGGCGATGAAATCGGTGAGATCCTGGGCGCCGGCGGCGTCGAGAGCCTTGTTCAACTCCTCGAGATACTGCGGCAGGCGCAGGTAGCCGCCTGTCTTGAGCAGATCCGAGCTGACAGTGACGGTCGCCATTCCCGATCGGAGCAGATCAGCGGTGTTGAAGGCGTCGGCGCCGCCGGCGAACGACAGCAGCAGATCGCCCTGGTACTCGTCCGACAGCTTGAGGGCGAGGTTGCTGGTGACCGCGTGCAGGGCGCGACCAGACATGTACATCGTCTCGTCGTTCTCGAATTGGGTCCGGTGGTTCTCGACCTCGAGTGTGTTCGACAGCTTGAGTCCAAACACGAGGTTTTCGGTGCGGGCGACACCTCGCAGGTTGTGGAACATGGGTACGGCGTCCACGTACTTGAGGTCATGTCCAAACGCCTCATCCGGGATCGGGACATCGATGTAGCCGAGCTCGTCGTTGATGATGGAGCGGACCGGTTCTGACCCGAGCAGCGTCGGGTTGCACTTCACCGAAGTGTGGATGCCTCTCTCGCTCATGAGATAGAGAACGATTGCCTCGATCTCCTCGGGAGGGCAACCGTGCATGGTCGACAGCGTGATGGTGTCGGAGACCGTGTCCGGAATGTCGATGCCGCCCACCTCTGGGTACCAAGCGGCCACGATGTCGACGTACGCCTGCTTGTAGTCAGAGGCGTCTGCCATGGCCTCCAGGTACCACTGGACGTTGGGTTGCTTTATGCCGTCGAGGTTGTAGCCGACGGACATATTGAAGATCATCCCCGGTTCGGCACCCGGGAACCCGAGCTTGTGGTGAAGGGCATGGATCAGGACCCAGGCGCGCAGGTACTCGTCGAAAGACTCGTAGACCTTGAGCTCTTGAGACCACTCCACGTTGTAGCCTTCGTCCTCGACGTCGATGCACGGCTTGTTCACGTCCAGCTCGTCCAGGGTTTGGATCGTCTTCAGTTCGATGAAGCGTGCTCCGACCAGCCAGGCGACGATGATGTTCTGAGCCATCTGGCTGTGGGGCCCCGCAGCGACTCCCAAGGGGGTCTCGAGCAGCCGACCGTACTTCTCGATTCTGAAGCGGTCATCAGCAGACGGCGTGAAGAACGAAGCGCGCGGGATCCCAAAGATCGAATCCTTCGTCTCGAGCTCGGTAAAGACCCAGTCCGTGAGCTGCTCCATGGAGATGAGATGGAATCGGTCTGACATCTAGCGCGCTCCTAAAGTTTGGCGTGTAGCCGCTGCGCCTGTTCGTACGCCTTGGCACGGATTTCGTCGGCATCAACCTTGGTCGGCCGGCCGTCTGCGAATACGACCTCGTCGTCCACTTTGACTTCCACAGGGTGGACTCCAGCCGTAAACGCCAGGTGCCACGGATCCATCGGGTCGTATGACCAGGTGACTTCGTCGTTGCGAGCCTCGGGGACGATGCTCAGCCCCTTCTCCAGCCACGACCAGGCCGGGTCGGGACCGACAGTGACATCCACCGATCTCTGCATCGCATAGGCGAGCCGGAACGACTCGATCATGTTGGCTCCGATCCCATCTGTGCCGAGTGCGACCGGATTGGAGAATCGAGCCGGATTGGCGTATCCGACCGCGTTGTTGAGGTTGGATCGAGGGTTGTGCAGGATCGTGCCTCTCAGATCATGGTTGTCGGGAAGATGGACACAGTGGCTCAATAGCCAATCATCGGTGGTGAGACCTTCGAGTCGTGCCGGGGCATCAATGTCACCGACACCCTCACAGACGTGGATGTGAACTCCGACACCGAGATCCTTGGCGAGTCCCGCCGCCGATTGGAGGGACTCGTCACTGCAGGTGAATGCGGCGTGGATGCCCACGAGAGCCTTACCACCGCCTTTGATGAATCGTTCGTTCTCTTCCAGCCCGCGTCGGGCTCCGTCGGCTCCGTGTCGATCGGTGATTCCGTAGGCGCTAATGACCCGCACCCCGACCTCTGCGCAAGCGTCTGCGATCACCGACAGAGAACCCTCGATCGCGTTTGGTGTTTCGTTGTGGTCGACGATTGCAGTGGTCCCCGCTTCCAGTGCTTCCAGAGCACCGAGCTGAGCCGACCAGTAGAGCATGTCGAGATCGAGAGCAACATCGAGGCGCCACCAGATCTGTTCGAGGATCTCCTGGAAGTTGGTAGGCGTGTGTGGGGGAGCGGGCATACCCCGGGCCAGAGCCGAGTAGAGATGATGATGGGCACAGACCAGTCCCGGTGTCGTGGCGTTCATCCGCTCACCTCCAAGGGTTGGTGGACCGACATGGGCAGAGTGTTGCGCCAGACGCCGTCTATCTCGTGGAGAGCCGCTGCAACCGCACCGGCGGTCGGGACGAGACCGATCTCACCGATCCCCTTCACACCATATGGCGATTCGGGTTGGGGCACTTCGACGAGGATTGAAACGATTTCGGGGACGTCCTTGGGGCGAAGGATGCCAAGCGATCGCAGCGTGTCCCTGGTCGGCCGTCCCGATTCATCGGTCGGGAACTCCTCGGTGAGCGCGTAGCCAAGGCCCATATGAACCGCCCCTTCTATCTGTCCCTCGCAGAGGGTTGGGTTCACGGCTCGTCCGACGTCGTGAACTGCAACGACCTTATCGATCTCGCCGGTGTCGGGGTCGGCGATGACGAGCTGTGCGGCGTATCCGAAGGTTGAGTGCAAGGTTGGATTCTCGATGTCGTCATCCATCGAATCCGTCCAATCGATCACATATGTGCCCTGGTATTCGACGCCGGGGATCCGCCCGTCGGCTTCGGCAGCCCGGCACGCGTCGGCGACGGCACCGGCGGCCAGCACCGTTCCGCGCGACCCGGTCGTCTGACCGGCGCCCAGCTCGCGTGTCGTATCGACTACGACCCGCACCGATTCCGGGTCGACGCCGAGCTCTTCGACCGCCACCTGGAGTGCGACTGTATCGACTCCTTGCCCCATCTCGGTCCAGCAGTGCCTCACCTCAATCGTGCCGTTCTCGTCGAAGCGGACTCTGGCTCTCGATTCCTCACGTGCTCCATTCCCCAGACCTGAATTCTTGAGAGCGAGGCCGAGACCAACAGCCTTTCCGTGCTCTCGGGCTGTGTCGTAGTACGGCTTGATCGTGTCGAGACATTCCCTGGCGCCGGCCGAACCGCTGTCCATGATCTGGCCAGGACCCCACACCACACCCGGCGTGATGACATTGCGGGATCTGATCTCCCAGCCGGAGATACCGACTCGTTCGGCGAGTCGGTCGAGCGCCCCCTCCATCGCGAACTGGGCCTGGTTGGCTCCGAAGCCGCGGAAGGCTCCGCAGACCGGGTTATTCGTGCGGACGGCGATTGCCTCGACATCGACTGTGGGAACGACGTAGGGACCGGTAGCGTGACCGGCCGCTCGTTCCAGCACCTTCATGCCGACGGATGCGTATGGTCCCGAATCCCCGAGCAGGCGAGCCCTGAGGGCGGTGAGGACTCCGTTTTCGTCGCACCCGATCTCGAGGTCGATCGTGATCGGATGCCGCTTGGCGTGCAGGCGGAAGGACTCCTGGCGCGACAGAGTGCATTTGACGGGGCGCTGCAGGAGGTGAGCGGCGAGCGCCGTCTGGGCCTGGTTGGACATGTCCTCCTTGCCCCCGAAGGCCCCCCCGTTGGAAATGAGTTCTACGACTACAGCGTCGACGTCGATGTCCAACATCGCCGCGATCTGATCGCGGTCGTCCCAGATTCCTTGACCACCTGAGTAGACCATGAGTGGTCCATTCGGGGTCGGCTCGGCGAGTGTCGACTCTGGTTCGAGGAAGGCGTGTTCCACCCGCTGGGTGACGAATTGCTCTCGAACGAGGTGAGCTGAGGTCTCAAGCACAGCTGCGATGTCGCCGCGGGTGTACGCGGATCGCGATAGAACGTTGCCATCCAAACCCCACACGGCGTCGTCACTGCTGGACATGGCGACCGACGGGTCGGTAAACGGTTCGAGGACGCCGTATTCGACGGCAACGGCGGTCGCAGCCCTGCGGGCCTGCTCTCGGCTCTCGGCGATGACGATGGCGAGCACATCGCCGATGAATGAGGTGCGACCTCCGACGGGGATGAACACCGGCCAGTCTTTGTGGATGATGCCGACCTTGAGATCACCGGGAACATCGGCCGCGGTAAAGGCCGCAATCACACGTTCCATCGCTTCTGCGGGGCCGATGTCGATCGCCAAGATGTCCGCTCGGGCATGTTCGGTGAACACGAGAGCACCGTGCAGCAAGCCGTCCCGGCGCAGATCATCGACATAGCCACGGTCGCCGAGGGCGAGATCGATGGCCTGGTATTTGGTCCCGCGCTCCCCGATTCCCGCACCCAGCGCCGGCGTGGACTCCTTGCCGCGGGCAAGATCGGTGACGGCGTCGATGATCTTGGTGTACCCGGTGCATCTGCACAGGTGGGCACCGAGCCTGGCTTCGATCGTCGGTCGATCGAGCTCTGCTCCCTTCTGATCGATCAGTGCTTTGGCGCGAACGAGGATCCCCGGGATGCAGAATCCGCACTGAAGCGCGCCGTGTGCGGCGAAGCCGTTGGCGAGTCGCTCTCGCTCCTCCGGCTCGAAGCCCTCCAGCGTCGTCACCTCAATGCCTTCCACCTTGTCGAGGCTGGTCGAGCAACTCACCCTGGCCTTGCCATCGACGAGGACCGTGCAGGCGCCGCACTGGCCCGAGGGGGAGCACCCGTCCTTGGGTGAGGTGATATCGAGTTCCTCGCGGAGAGCGGCCAGCAGGTGGGGGTGGTCGGCCCGGACCGAAACCCGGCCGCCGTTTAGGACGAAGGAGATGTTGCGCGGATCTGCCAGTGTCACTATTCCCGTCTTCCGCACGGTCGTCGAACCGGGCCATCATCCAGATCTTTTTACGTTTTGTCAATTGCCGATCTCGCGGCTTCACCGTCGGAGTCGAGGTATCGTGGTGGGGAGATGATCGTAGGTAGGGGCATTTGACCGACCGCCGCGAGCGAGGACGACGCGATGACGGAGTGCACAGCCGAGTTCACGATCGAACCGTTTGAGGAGGGGCAACCGGGTTCGCATGTCACGAAGGCCATCGAGGCTGTCGAAGCAATGGGTCTCGCCGTCGTCGTGGGGCCGTTCGGGACGACGATTGAGGGCAGCTCCGATCAGATCGTCGAGGCGATCGACGTTGTACTCAGTGTCAGCCTCTCCGAGGGAGCGACTCGAGTATCGGTCACCGTCACCAATTGCTCCGCGATGTCGGATGCCCCACCGGAGCACCCTTTCTTCAAGGCGCTTCAGCCGGTCCTTGACGCTATTGGAGCGAATCCGATCGCTCCGACATTGATATCCCGGTCGGATGTTCCCATCGAGTGGGATGGTGAGTTGATCGGTGGCATCCGGCTTCAATCTCTCAAGGGGGCGGTTCGCCGGATGGTCGACCAGATCACCGATGAGTTTGGCGACGAGCTCGGCCAACTGGGTCGGGAGGAAAAGCAGCAGGTGGTTCGGATGCTCGACGATCGGGGTGCATTCCTCATGCGGGGCGCAGTTGAGGAGGTCGCGGACCTGATGGACGTCAGCCGTATCACCGTCTACAACTACCTCAACGCTACCTCCCGTTCAGCCCCAACCCGCGGGTAAGGGTGAATTGACATTCTGTTAATCGATCGTCAGTATTGCGCACGAGTCGGTCCAACCAAGGCAGCTCGGGGCAGCTCGGAATAGGGAGACTCGTTGCGGTGACACACGACCGGGCGAATCGCCGATCCGGCGTACGGATTCTTGCGAGTCCTGTCGTCGCGGGCTCCGGTCGTTTCCTCGTTATTTCGCGGTCCCCGCGTTCTGCCGGAAGAGCTTCGCTGGCTTCTGAGGCTCTTGGCACCAACAGCGGGGACGGCGTCGTTTGACCGAAGGTACTCGCGCCGCTCGGCTCCGAAAGCGTCTCGGCGCAGGGCCTCGTCTGGCCGGATACCTCGTTCCCGTCTTCGCCGTCGTCGCTGCGCTGATCATCGGGGCAATCATCTTGCTTCGACTCGACGCCAACCCCATCGAAGCTTTTGGGGAGATGTTGAGCGGTGCATTCGGGAGTTCGGACGCTCTCATCAGCACTGCGCTCAAGGCGACTCCTCTGCTCTTTGTCGGCGTCGGCATAACCATTGCGTTCCGCGCCAATGTCATCAACATCGGGGGTGAGGGCCAGATGGTCGCCGGCGGCCTGCTGGCGACGACCACCGCCCTTGTTCTGCCGGACCTTCCTGCGATCGTCATGCTTCCCGCAGTCCTGATTGCCGGCATCGTGGGTGGTGCCATTTGGGGGGCGATTCCGGGAGCGCTCAAGGCCTACTACGGGGTCAACGAGATTCTGAGCACGATCATGCTCAACGTTGTCGCCGTGCAGCTCATGAACTTTCTGCTGAGGGGTGCCCTGATCGACCCTGCCGAGATCGAGCGGGGTACTCGGATTCCCCAGACCGAGCGTTTGATGGACTCTGCCGATCTCCCAATGATGTTCGGCAGCGACCGACTGCACATTGGACCGCTGATCGCCGTGCTGGCAGCAGTGGCGGCCTATGTGCTGATGTGGCGAACCCCACTCGGGTTCCGCATTCGGGCGGTCGGTCTCAGCAGAGACGCTTCTCGCTATGCCGGTATTCGGGTCAAGCGAACGATCGTGCTCGCCATGACGCTCAGTGGCGCAATGGCCGGACTTGCCGGTGCCGTGCTCGTGTTCGGGAGCGAGAGCCACCGGATGGTCACTGATGGCTCAACGGCAGGATTCACCGGGAGTGCCGGGTTCAACGGAATCGTGGCAGCCCTGTTTGGCGGACTGCATGCCCTGTGGACCATCCCCGCCTCCTTTCTGTTCGGCGGGTTGTTGGTGGGGGGCAATGCCATGCAGCGAGCAATCCAGGTTCCGTCGGCGCTCATCCTGGCTCTGAATGGGCTGGTGGTGGTGTTTGTCGTCTCCAGCGATCGGCTCCGGCGCCGACTGCTGTCGGCTGGTCCCGACCTCGCGGCGGAGCGGGCGCCGCCAGATTCAGATCCGGCCGGTGATGGTGCGGTGGCGCCGGAAGGCGACGAACCATGAGCCAGTTGTTTACCGAAACCGTGTTGATTGCCATCGTTGCATCCGGTATCCGGCTGGCGGTACCGCTGTTGCTGGCATCGCTGGGCGAGATGTACGGTCAGCGCAGCGGCGTACTAAACCTGGGTGTGGATGGGATCATGCTGCTCGGAGCGTTTGGCGGCTACTACGCCGTGCTCCGGTCGGGGAATGTCTGGTTCGGTCTCGTCGTCGGAGCTGCGGTTGGCATGGCTCTGGGATTGGCCTCGGCTGTGATCTCCGTCACGTTGCAGGCCGAGCAGGGGATCAGCGGTATCGGTGTCTTTCTGTTTGGGCTCGGAATGAGCGACCTGCTGTTTCAGAAGATGGTCGGCACCCCTGTTCCGATCACCAGCTTCTCGGACGTGCACATTCCGTTGCTGGCCGATATTCCCGTCCTAGGGGGAATGTTGTTCCAACACAGCATGGTGGTCTACCTGGCGTTTGCCGCAGTCCCGGTGAGTTTCTTCGTCCTGAATCGGACCACCTTTGGGATGAATATTCGTGCCGTCGGAGAGAATCCGGAGGCGGCCGACAGTCTCGGTGTGAGCGTCACCAGGGTGCGGTACGCCACGGTCACCATCGGCGGAACGATGGCCGGATTTGCCGGTGCCGCTCTGGCAATCGACCTTGGAATCTTCCAACAGAACCTCACCAACGCGGCGGGCTTTATTGCCATTGCCCTCGTCTACTTCGGGGCGTGGCGTCCGGTGGGGGTCATGGCAGGGGCGCTTCTCTACGGGTTCGTCAATGCCCTGGTGCTCCAGTTGAAGACGCTGGGAATCATCCCGCGCAGCTGGTCTGACATCGCAGCCATGGCTCCAGCGGTGGTCACTATTCTCGCCCTGGTCGTCGTTGCCCAGCGTTTTCGGCAGCCGGCGGCGCTCACCAAGCCTTTCACGAGGGGATCGTGAATCACAAGAAAGCAACTGAGGAGGAACGATGAAGAAACCGAGGTTCATCGGGATCGCAGTCCTGATGGCACTGGCCCTAGTGGTGGCCGCTTGCGGCGACGATGACGCCGCCGACGACACCACTGCGGCAACAACCGCCGCGACAACTGCAGAGACGACCGCACCTGCCGATCCGTTCCGGATCGCGATTGTGGCGCCGTCGGCATCCAACGACCTGGCCTTTTCTCAATCGATCGTCGATGCGGTAGACGTCATCGCCGGCGAGATGGGGAACGTCGAGGTTCAGGTGACCGACGGTACGTTCGTGGTGGAAGATGCCGCCGCAGCAATCCGCGGCTACGCGGATGAAGGCGTCGATCTGGTAATCGCCCACGGATCTCAGTATGGCGGTTCACTCGCCGAGATCGCACCCGACTTCCCTGATACCGCCTTTGCCTGGGGCACTGCTGCCGACACGTTCGGCCTGGCCAACGTCTTCTCGTACGAGGCGGCGTCGGATCAGGGTGGTTACGTGATGGGCGTGATGGGTGCAGCTCTGAGCGAGAGCGGAGTCATCGGAATCGTCGGTCCCATCGAGGTTGGCGACGCCAAGCTCTACGTAGATGGGTATGCGGCCGGCGCGCTGGCCGAGAACCCAGATGCAACTGTCAACATCAACTACACCGGTTCATTTGGTGACGTGGCTCTTGCTGCCGAGGCGGCTCAGGCACACCTAGCCGCCGGGGCAGATGTGCTCACCGGTACGGCGCAGATGGTTGTCGGCGCGGTGGGTGTTGCCAATGACAACGAGATGTTGTGGTTTGGTACTCAGGCGAATCAAACGAGCCTGGCACCGAACATCGTGGTTGCCTCCCAGGTGTACCACTGGGAAGTGGCGCTGCGGGACATTGTCTCGAAGATGGAGGCCGGGACGCTGGGTGGCGAGGTCTACTCGATCGATCTGGCCAATGGTGGAATTGTCATCGAATTCAACGATGCGTTCGACCTGCCGGCTGATGTTCTGGCGAAGGCCGAAGCGGCCATCGCGGGCATTGAGTCTGGCGCGATTACGACCGGCTGATAGGGACGAGTGTTGGGTCGGTAGACCATTCGGTCTCCCGACCCAACGTCTAGGAGACTTTGACAGTGGCAGAGCCCCAATTGCTGGAGATGCGTGGAATCGTCAAGCGGTTCCCCGGCGTGCTCGCCAACGATGGCGTCGACTTCGATGTGCGCGCCGGAGAGGTGCACACGCTGCTCGGTGAGAACGGCGCTGGCAAGAGCACCCTGATGAAGATCCTTTATGGCCTTTACGCCGCGGACGAGGGGGAGGTCAGGCTCGAAGGCGCCTCGGTTGAGATCGCCAGCCCGACCGACGCCATTGCTCACGGTATCGGGATGATTCATCAGCACTTCATGCTGGTAGACACGCTGACGGTCGCCGAGAATGTGGCTCTGGGCCTCGAGTCCAGCCGGGGCATCCTCACCGACCTCGATCGGGTTTCCGAGCGAATCGCGGACCTGAGTGTGCGTTACGGACTCCATATCGATCCGGAGGCGGTGATCTGGCAACTGGCCGTCGGCCAACGGCAGCGCGTCGAAATCATCAAGGCGCTGTACCGCGATGCCAGGTTGCTGATTCTCGACGAACCCACTGCCGTGCTTACGCCGCAGGAGGTTGATCAACTCTTTGTCACGTTGCGTCAGATGACGTCGGACGGCCGTGGCCTGATCTTTATCTCCCACAAGCTGCACGAGGTCCTGGCGTTGAGCGACCGCATCACGGTCCTTCGTCACGGACGGGTTACGGGAAACGTCGCGGTCGAGGATGCGACGCGTCAAGGGTTGGCCGAGATGATGGTCGGCCGTCAAGTTCAGATGGTGCCGGACAAGCCGACCGTGGTAACCACGGAACCCGTGCTCAAGATCGAGAAGCTCACCGTGATGGGGGACCGCGGCGATGAGGCGGTGCGCGGCCTGGACCTCGAGGTACGGGCCGGAGAGATTCTGGGGATTGCCGGCGTGTCGGGAAACGGGCAGCGGGAGCTGGCCCAGTCGATCGCCGGTCTGCGAGGTGTCGAGTCAGGCACCGTCCAGATCGATGGTGCCGATGTCACCAATCTCCGTCCGGCCGAGGTACGCGCCCAGGGACTCGCCTACGTCCCCGAGGAGCGGATGCACACGGGCGCCATTGCCGGGTTCTCGGTGACGGAGAACCTTCTCCTCATCGACCACGGCGACAAGAGGTTCGTCAGTCGAGGGTTGCTCGATTTTGGGGCTATTCGCAAGCATTGCCAGGGTCTGGTGGACGAATACGACGTCAAGACTCCGGGGTTGGACACCCCATCACAGACATTGTCCGGCGGCAACATCCAGAAGATGATCCTGGCCAGGGAGCTGTCGGGGACTCCCAAGGTTCTCATCGCTGCCCAACCGACCCGCGGGGTGGATATCGGCGCATCGGAGTACATCCATCGGCGCCTGATCGAACAGAGATCCGAGTCGACGGGCGTGCTCATGGTGTCGGAGGACCTCGACGAGGTGTTTGCCCTCTCCGACCGCATCGCGGTGATCTACGAGGGGCAGATCATCGGAATCGTCGATGCCGCGACCGCCACTCGCGAGGCTGTGGGCCTGATGATGGCGGGAGTTGAACCGGAGGCCATCGGCGAGTAGACCAGGCTGGTCGGCTCGCATTCTGTGGTGTCAGGCTCACAGTGTTGATGGCTCTTCGGCTGACGCCTCATCGCGGTGTCGGCCGGGTCCCTGCCAGCCGACCGTCGGCCTGTGGCGTGCCGATGGTTTGCTGTCTGTATTGTCGGGCCCACCAAGCGTTGTTGCTCGGACAACGTTTCCCCAGGTCACGGAGGGCTTTCTCTGGCCGTTGGCCAAGGCGATCCAGTTCTCAAGAGGATCGTCGGATCGCTGTGTTCGTCTGATCGGTTTGGGGGCCATCAGTGGATGTCCATGCCGTAGTTACGACCATGTCCTGAAACCAACTATGCGGCTGCTGCCTGGTCCTCCGGATACGGTTCCCTCGTCGCGGTTGTCGACATGGGAGCTTTCATCCGAAATCCCCGGTGACTTAGCCCTTCGCGAAAGCGAACTACGCAGGAGTACGGTCCAGGAATCGTGCAGCAAGTCGTAGAGGAACCGCGCCTGGAGAGCGAAGGACTGAGAGCGCGGTAGACCACTCGCCGGTCGCACCGGCACTCGGGAGCAGGCCATGCGATCCCGCGAAGTCTATCGGGCGGCTTGCTCGGGCTGAGCGACGGAACTGCCTTCTCGTGAGCTTGGCTACATTGCGGCTGAGTCGGCCGTTGACGCGGGGGCTCTGGCGGGTCTCGTCGAAGAGCGAGGCGAATTCGAGATAGCGCCGAGTCTCTCACCGGAGAATCTCGAATCGTTTGGGTCAGAGGGGCGAGTCTCTAGCTTTGCCTCGGCGTGGGCCGGGATCTGTGAGTTTTATTCACCAAAGTCTGGCAGCACGACACTCGGTAACTCAAGCACATATCCGGGGACGCGTTACACGCAGACATACGCGATGTGGAGCCAGTTCCGCGTGGATCACATAGCTTCGAACTGCAGTGCCAATTCGACGTTCGAGATTGAGACCCACACGACGGACGACGGTGGCCACTTTCTCGATCATTGGGTGTACACGTGGTACTCCAATCTCCCCACGGCCTACAGGGATACAAACTTCGGGGACTTCATGAACAACATCGATGGGACCTTCACTGATCAATGGACAATCGGGACTGCGCAGCTCGACGAGGTGCAGCCCTGGGTCAATTACCGCGTCACGATGTGGACGTTTCCGGGTGCGTCTGGCACTGACAGATTCATGAGCAACGGACAATTGGGTACCCACCTGCCCGGGTGCACCTTTGCATGGTGCATCAGTGGCGAGGGATCCTGGTATCAGGCCGTTCCGTGGACGCACGTTTCGCCGTCCAGTGCTCCGAAGACGAAGTGGTGGAATAGGTCGTCGTAGTAGTGGGATGACGTCAGTGTGGCGGGAGGCTGTGAGATTGATTGCAGCCTTCCGCCACCTCGCTCTGAACGAGATCTGCGCATCAGCGCGAACGAATCCAACTGCCGCAGACGCACCGCTACACCGCGGGAGACCCAGGCCGCTTCGGGCCCGCTGCTGTTGTATTCCACTCGCGATCTGTCACGGCCATGGGTTCGTCGGGCAACGGCAGGTCATCTCTCGTGACGGCCAGTCGTCGAGTAGGTCTGGTTACGTCATCTTGTTCGGCGATGTGGGCCACTCGATGCCCCGCATCCTTGAGTTCATCCGCGACTCGGACACCGCCGGTATCGAGCACCACGACTCCGAAATACCATCGAATTCTCGCGGTAGCGTCTCCTGGTATCAACGTGTCTCCCTACCGCAGGGAGCTCCTGCATCCACCGGCCTGGATAGGTCCGGCCGATCCCGCTCTCATTGGCGCAGGTCATCGCTCTGATCGGTATCGCTCTCTTGCACGAAGCTGAAGATCGCCCAGCCGTCATCTTTCGAACCCGCCTGGCCGACCACCACGATCCTGTCCTCTCCCGCCGCCCACATCGCAATTGACCCGGGTTGTGCGACTGGGCCCGACAAGGGTCCGATCTCTTCCCATGAGACGCCTGTGTGGCTCCAGAGGCCCGGGTAGTTCACGCGGCTCCCCACTCCATCCTGTTGGTATGTGATTGAGCCCACCATCAGCAGCCGTTCCAAGGCCACAGCCGTTTCGAGTCCCATGCCGAATCGACCGGGAGTCGGCATGACCGCATCCCCGTGATGCTCTATCCAGCCCGTGTCCGATTCAGGGTCCGGGATGAGCTTGGTCCGCACTAGCACCACCCCGACGGCGCCGCGGTCCTCTCTTGGCAGGGTGTGCCACTCAATGCCGTCGCCGCTCGCGACCACAATGGACTCTCGCGGGACTTCGGCATCGGGATCTGTCGTCTCGGCGATCGCATGCAGCCCCGCTGAGTCCTCCAAGAGTGCGATTGGCTGAGAGGTCGGTCCGAACATCTCCGAGCCTGCGAGCTCGGTCCAGGTTTCAAGGTCTTGTGTGGCCCACAGCAGCGCATGTGTCTGGGGGAATCCAGCAGCGTCTGTCCCAGGAGTCGGAGCTGATCCCAATGCGAAGAATGTGCCGTTGAATTCTCGAAGGTCTCGGACTGACCCGATCATTCCGAGGGACACCTCGCGCCACGGCGACGCGCTCTCGTAGATCCAAACTGTGGCCACCCCGTCGCGATCTCCGCCGGCCATCAGGCGGCCGTCGACCACGAACAACGACGTCGGACCGTCCAGGACTCCGACCACTCCGAGTTGTGGCCGCTCGGCCCAGTCGATTCCGTTGATCGAACGCCAAACACGAACCTCTCCGAGTCCAACCCGGGCCATCAAGTGGAACTCGTGACCATTCCTTATGTCACCTTCCCAGATGACGTCGCGCGCCTGTACCGACATCCCATTGAGGTTTGGTTCGGTTCGCTGCCACGTTCCGATGATCGAGGCAGGACCGGGTTCGAACCCTGCCTCTGCCGCGCGGCGGAGTCCTCCCGAGGTGGCGGAACACGCCGAGGCAACAAGCGTTCCAACCGCCAACAACACGATACGGTTTCTCATAGCGCCGGTCCGCGTTGCCGATAGGGAAGCAACCGCAGAGTGAGGTTTTCTGGTGGGTTTCAATTGTGTTCTCCGTACCTGCGGCGCTCAGCCTCGCCAGCGAGCCGGTTCTCGTCTCGGCACTTGAGGCTCACGGAAGACGAGCAGCTTCTGCCGGTGGGTGAGCCTGTTCCCGGTCCACGCTAGGAGACAACTTGAAGTACTTCGGAGGTAATACAAGCTGTAGGTGTTCAGTTGTGTAGGGCGCTGAATAGCGGCAAGTCTGTTTGGAAGGGTCGTACCTCAGCGGCTCGCATTCTGTGGTGCCCCGCCACCTTCAGCAGGCTGGGACAAACTGCTTCAGCTGATATCCATCTGGAGATACTCGGTGACCTTCAAGAACTGCGGCGGCGCCTTCGTTCCGGTCGCGATCTGCTGCCAGGCAACTTCCTTGGTCACCAATCTCGGTGACACCAGTCCGAATTCCTCGCCTTCGGCCTGGAGCCGTGCAGTCCCTGCTGCCAATACGTTCTTGGCCCAATCCGAGCCGGAGCCGTACATCAGGATGAAGATGTAGCCACCGTCGACCGCGTGGGCGTCGAGGGGTGTCTGGTATGTCTCGCCGGACGACCTCCCAACGTGTGTCAGTACCGGTCTCTTGCCCCGTTTGAGTTCCAACCTATTGAAGACGCGCTTGTTTACTTGAGCGACCCACTTTGGCACGGGCATCTCAGACCTCCACGTTGTCGGTAGCGGACTCATCTCGGGCTTCTGTTTTCGTAGGGCGATTGCTTGTCGAATCGGACACGGATTTGACGGTCTTACCTCGCCCGCCTCAGATCGTCGGAACATAGCTGTTCGGCCGGCAACGTCGGTCAGGGTGGCGGCGGCCTCGGCTAGTCAGAGTTGTGACTGTCCCCTTGCTGGAGGGATTCTGCGCGAGGTGTGAGGGGCGGATCGAGTGACCGCTCTGCGGCAGGAGTGGCCCCGTCGCAGGCACCACTGGTTCGGAGATGTGCTGGTGCATCTCCCAGAGGGAGCCTGCGAGGATCTGAACACCGCTCGCTTGCCCGGGTGCTGTTCAGAGGGCGAGGTGGAGGCGGAGGGCCTCATCGAGGTCGAGCATCAGTCGCGGTGGGAGGCTTCCAATTCTGTCTGCGACGCGTGTGACGGAAACCGACCGCACCTGCTCGGCTTGGGCCTTCGAATCGCGGTCGAGACCCACTTCAGCGGCGGGGAGCAGCACCTGGAACGGGTAGACCCGCTCGACTCTGGTGCTCACCGGCACGAGGGTTACGACTCCCCGTCCCATCCGGGCGGCTGTGGCGTTGGCGCCGTCGTTGGAGACAATCACTGCGGGTCGGCGTTTGCTCGCCTCATCGGGCCGGGCCGGATCCAGGTTCACCAGTCGGACTTCACCTCGCAGCACTACCCGGCTCGCAATCCGTCGGTGACGGTCGTATTCCAGGCGTCGGCCTCACCGGAATCCGACCACTCCTCCCATGCCCCGGCATATTCGGTCTCGAGTTCGGTGGCGCGCAATAGGCGAACCGCTCTGTGAACCACGGCGGACCGGGACCGATATCCCTCGGTCTGGGCGTATTGATCGAGAAACTCGACGTCTTCGTCGGGCAGGCTCACACTTAGTTTCATACTTCAATACTACTATAGGTATGACTGGGTAGCTACCCCTCGTCACCTCAGGAAGCGGTGAACTGAAACCAGCAATCGAAGCATGGATCGCTCGGACCGCCCACACATGTGTGAGTTTGATGAAGAGGTTCCCCGTCTCGAGTCCTATTCGGCCTCGAATCCCTCCGCATGGTCGTCTTGTTGCCACAGACCCGGCAACAAGGCTCTTTGTTACATCGTCAGTGCCATGACCGCCTTTTGGGCGTGGAGGCGGTTCTCGGCCTGGTCAAAGACCCGGCTCCAACGGCCGTCGATCACGGCATCTGCCACTTCGACGTTGCGGTCGGCCGGGAGCGGGTGCATGTAGATGGCATCCTCGTCGGCCATCTCCATGCGGCGTGGATCGACGATCCAGTCGCTGTACTGCTCGGCAATCTTGGCGGACTCCTCGTGGTCGGAGGTGGTCAGCATCGAGCCCCAGGCCTTTGCGTAGACGACATCGGCTCCGGCCATACCTTCTTCGAAGTCTTCGACGATCTCGAAGCTGCCGTGAGCGGCCTTGGCGTTCTCGGTGGCCTGGGCGACGATCTCGGGCATCAGCTTGAACTCGGGGGGCCTGGTCAGCCGGACGTTGGCGCCGTAGCGAGTCATCAACAGAATCAAGCTCTGCGGAACGCTGATCGGCTTCTGGTAGCTGGCTGCGTACGCGTAGCTCATGTTGATCGTCAGCTTCGAAGGATCACCCTTCTGCTCGATGATCGTGAGCAGATCGGCGAGCGCCTGGTGTGGGTGGAATTGGTCGCACTGCATGTTGAGCACCGGTACCCGGCTGGCCTCCGCGACCGCCCGGATGTACTGATTGCCGATACCCCAGTCGACCTGGCGGATGGCGATCCCGTCGCCATAACGGCCGAGGATCTCGCCGATCTCCTTCCAGGTGTCACCGTGGCCGATCTGGGTGGACGAGCTGTCGAGGAACATGGCGTGGCCGCCCAGCTGCGCCATTCCCGCTTCGAAGCTGGCGCGGGTACGGGTGCTGGAGAAGAAGAAGAGCATCTCCAGGACCTTGTCGCGCAGCAGGGCGTGATCCTCGCCCAAGGCCCGCCGCCGTTTCAGGTCGAGGGCGACATCCATGACCGTGTCGAGTTCGTCCTTGGTCCACTCCTGTGTCGTGATCATGTCTCGTCCGTGCAAGTGCGTCTGCATTTGTGCTCCTTGTGTTGTGCCGACCCGTCTGGTTGGGGCCGGTCACCCTCCTGCCTTCGTTCTCATCACCCCGAGGCGCAACAGGTCGTCGCGAAACATCGATCTTGCATGGACCAGGGGCTGACCTTCGTTGCTGAAACCCGTCTCGTCGAAACTGATCGCGGCTGTGCCCGATTCGACGCCAAGCAGTTTGGCCCACTCTTCGGTGAGAATGATCGGAACGATCTCCGATACGTAGTAGGCGAGTTGGTTGCCGGTGTGCTGCTCGAGGAA
>JAJCYA010000042.1 GCA_029263095.1 Acidimicrobiia bacterium
ACCTGGCGTGTCCGGGGGCGTACCTTCAAGAGAACGATGAGGTAGGACCCGCAGATGAAGGTCGCCAAACCCTGAAGGACGACCGCGAAGAAGGTCCGCACAACGGCGAGAGGGATCCTGACCATGCCGGTAGGCTACCGGCCAATCCCGTCCCGCCCCCGGAGCCGTCGTGCCCGCGATCCTCGTCGAGACATCAGACCATGTGGCCACCGTGACCATCAATCGTCCGGAGCGGAAGAACTCGTTCACAATCGAGATGTTCGACCAGCTTGGAGACGCGCTGCGTGATGCCGCCCGCGACCCGGACGTGAGGTGCATCGTGCTCACCGGGGCTGGCGATACCTTCTCGGCCGGTCTCGATCTGGTCGAAGCGGCCGAGCAGATGGAGCGATTGGATCAGATCGCATTCACCTTTGAAGCGGATCGCTCGCCGGCGATCGTTCTCCAGGAGCTGGACGTCCCTGTGATTGCCGCCGTCAACGGCGCCGCCGCCGGGTATGCCGTCGGGATGGCGATACACGCCGATATCCGTGTGATGGCCCGAGACGCTCGGTTTGTACCGGCGACAAAGCGGAATCTGCTGCCCGAGAGCGGAGATACCTGGCTGTTGCCCCGGCTCGTTGGCTGGGAGCAGGCGGCCCGCTTCTACTTCCTGGGCGAGGACATGACCGGCGAGCAGGCACTCGCCGCTGGGGTGGTATCGGAAGTCGCCGACGATTCTGATGCCACCAAGGAGCGGGCAGCCGAGATGGCGGCACAGATCGCCGCCATGCCGCCGCAGGCGATCCAGGCGGCCAAGCGTCTCATGCGAGCCGGGAGAACCGACGAGTACTCCGAGCACGTCCACCGAGCGCTCCTCCAGCTTCTCCCAATGTTTCGCACAAAGGACTTTGCCGAGGCACTGGCGGCGTTCTTCGAGAAACGCCAGCCCCACTTCACCGGCGAATGAGGAAGGTCCCGCTGGAGCGCGCCCGGCGCATCGCCATCGGTGCCCAAGGCCTCGACTCTCCGCGGCCGGATGGCAATGTCGACATCCGCCATCTCCGCAAGATGTTCCGTACCATCGGCGTGCTTCAGATCGACTCGGTCAATGTTCTCGAACGGGCCCATCACCTGACGTCGTTTGCTCGTCTCGGCGCTCATGGACAGGACCTTCTGTGGGAATCGATGAAGCGGCGCGAGATCTTCGAGTATTGGGGTCACGTTGCCTCATTCCTTCCGGTCGAGACATGGCCGTTGTGGCGCCACAAGATGGACGGGATGGCGGTTTGGAGCCGGGCCCGTGAACTCGAAGAGCGTGAACCCGGTTATATCGACAGGGTCGAGGAGGAAGTTGCTCGACGCGGACCACTGGCGGCCTCGGATCTCGAGGATCCCGGGGATCGGGGCGGTCCATGGTGGGGGTGGGCCAAAGGCAAGGTTGCCCTGGAGGTCTTGTTCGCCCGGGGTCGGGTCACCGCCAGTGGGCGCCACAACTTCACGCGCCACTATGACCTCTCCGAGCGGGTCATTCCGCCGGAGCACTTCAATGCCGAACCGGTACCGCGAGGTGATGCTCATCGCACGCTGCTCATGATGGGAGCGAGATCGCTCGGCATCGCGACGGCTACTGATCTGGTCGACTACTACCGGCTCCCAATAGTCGAGGCCCGGCCGCTCATCGCCGCGCTGGCGGCGGAAGGCAATCTGGAGGAGGTCGAAGTCGAAGGCTGGAAGGAGCCGGCGTTCCTTCACCCTGAGGCCAGGACGCCTCGGCGCGTCGAGCAAGTTCGGCTGCTGTGCCCGTTCGACAACCTGATCTTCTTCCGTGATCGGATCGAGCGACTCTTTGGGTTCCACTACCGGATCGAGATCTACGTCCCCAAACCCAAGCGGCGGTTCGGGTACTACGTCCTTCCGCTTCTCGTCGGTGATCGCCTCGTTGGTCGAGTGGATCTCAAGGTCGATCGAGCCAACAGGACGCTACTGGTCCCCGGTGCGTTTGCCGAGGACGGGTCGGATTCGGTCTTTGTCGCCCGCCACATGGCCTCAGAGATTCGCCGGATGGCCGAATGGCTCGGTCTGAGGACGATCGCGGTCGGCGAGAAGGGGAATCTGGCCAAGGAGGTCGGCAAAGCCGTCGGCGGTTAGCCGTTCGGCCGAATGTCTCGTGGAAGCGGTCGTCTTCTCACAGGTAGCCAGATGGGAATGTTCGGCGTGAGACGGCAGACCCGGAACCTGCGAGTCCTACGATTCACCCAAGCCTTTGAAAGGACGGGCAACATGATCGATTTCAAAGACCGGGTAGCGATCGTGACGGGCGCCGGCCGGGGACTCGGCGCCGAGCACGCCAAGCTTCTGGCGTCACGAGGTGCCGCGGTTGTCGTCAACGATCCCGGGGTGGCCACCGATGGCACCGAAGGGGAGCAGCGCCCGGCAGACGAGGTCGTGAGCACGATCCAGGAGGCCGGTGGGGCGGCCGTTGCCGACTACGGGTCGGTCTCGGATCCAGATGCCGCGGCTTCGATGGTGGAGCGGGCGGTCGAAGAGTTCGGGCGCGTCGATATTGTGATCAACAACGCCGGCATTCTGCGTGACAAGGCGTTCCACAACCTGGAGCTGGAGAACCTCCATGCTGTGCTCGACGTGCACCTCAGGGGTGCGTTCTACGTGACCCAGCCGGCGATTCGACACATGCGGGAGCAGGGTTATGGGCGCATCGTCATGACCTCCTCGGCTTCGGGTCTGTTGGGGAACTTTGGCCAGGCGAACTACGGAGCAGCCAAGATGGGCCTGGTTGGGTTGATGAATGTGCTCGCCATCGAGGGGGCCAAGCACGACATCAAGGTCAATGCGATCGCTCCGGTAGCGGGTACCCGAATGACCCAGGAGCTGCTGGGACCCATGGCCGACAAGCTCGAGCCGGCGTTGGTATCTCCCGTGGTGGCCTATCTCGCTTCCGAGGCGTGTCCGGTAACCGGTGAGATCTACTCGGTTGCCGGCGGGACTGTGAGCCGGATCTTCATCGGACTCACCCAGGGATGGATCAAGCACCCAGACTCCGAGGGACAGCTGACGCTGGAGGATGTGGAGGCGAACTTCGCCGCGATACGCGACGAGGCCGGCTACATCGTCCCCACCACCAGTCAGGATGAGATCCAGAAGATCGCCCAGCTGCTCTTCTCGTGACGGGCAGGTCGGGGAGCGCCGCCGTGCAGGAACTCCGAGATAGGGCCCTCAACTGGATCCAAGGCGACCCAGATCCCGTAACACGTGCCGAGCTGGAGGCGGTGGTCGCGTCCGGCGACGGTGACGACCTCGAGAGCAGGATGGGATCATCGCTTCAGTTCGGGACGGCGGGTATCCGGGGAGCAGTCGGCGCCGGCTCGGCACGGATGAATCGGGCAGTCGTGATAAGGACGACGGCCGGACTCGCCTCATATCTGCGGGCGCACGGCAGGGGAGAGGGTCTGGTGGTGCTCGGCTACGACGGGCGTAGCTCCAGCAGGCAGTTCGCCGAGGATGCCGCCGGAGTCCTGGCGGCAGCCGGATTCGAGGTCCGCTACTTCGAGGGAACCGCTCCGACACCACTTGTTTCGTTCGCCGCCCGGCACTTGGGTGCCGCTGCGGCGGTGGTCGTCACTGCAAGCCACAACCCGCCGGCAGACAACGGATACAAGGTCTATGACGCCAACTCCGCTCAGATCATTCCGCCGGTCGACGGCGAGATCGCGATCGCCATCAAGGCGGTGGGACCGGCCAACGCGGTTCCGCGTCTCGAAGGCGCACTCGAAGGAGCGCTGGAGCTCGCCACCCCGCTGGTCGGCATCGAGGAGCAATACATCGCCGAGATGCTGGTGTTTCGGGATCCTCCCGCACCTGGACCGTCCTCGCCCCGGATCGCGTACTCCGCACTTCATGGGGTCGGTGGGCCGTTGGCGTTGCGGGCACTCGCAGCCGGTGGCCACGAGTCGGTCGTGGCGGTAGCCGAGCAGTTCGAGCCCGATGGGAGATTCCCCACTGTGGCGTTCCCGAACCCCGAAGAGCCGGGTGCAATGGACATGGTGGAATCGCTGGGAACCATCGAGGGAGCAGATATTGCCATCGCCAACGATCCGGATGCCGATCGATTCGCAGTGAGCGTGCCGGTGGCGAACGGGTGGCGCCGACTCTCCGGCAACGAGATCGGCGTGTTGCTGGCCGACTTCGTGTTGCGTCGGGTGGGGAGTGCATCTGGAGACCTCGTGATCAACAGCATCGTGTCGTCGCCGATGCTCGGCTCCGTCGCAGCTGCCCACGGCGCCCGTTTCGAACAGACCCTCACCGGCTTCAAATGGATCGCCAACGCGGCCATGGATCTCGAAGAGGACGGTTTCCGTTTCGTATTCGGGTATGAGGAGGCTCTGGGATTTACGGTTGGTCCCGTCGTGCGGGACAAGGACGGCATCTCGGCGGCGGTGTGGTTCGCAGATCTGGTTGCCGCCGAAGCCGAGCAGGGAAGGACCGTGTTGGATCGCCTCAGTGACCTGTGGGATGAGCATGGTCTTTGGACGAGTGCCCAACACAGCATCAAGCGGGCCGGGAATGATGGCGCGATGGAGATCGCGGCGGCGATGGGTCGGCTCAGGACTGCTTTGCCTGGGGTCGTGGAGGGTCGACAGGTAGTTGGTACGACGGACTTCGCCGAGGGAGGAAGCGATCGACCTCGCTGGCTGCCCGCCACCAACCTGGTGGTTCTTCACCTCGAAGGAGGGAGCCGGGTCCTCGCCAGACCGAGTGGGACGGAGCCAAAGCTGAAGTTCTACGCCGACGTGAGGGGAGCTGGGAAGCCTGAGGAAGTTGCCGCCGAGGCCGCCGATCTGGCCAGGGGCCTCGCCGTCGCCATCGGCTTGGAATGACCTCACTCCACGCTCTGGGACGTCGCGAGCCCGCAATCACGGTGTTTCTCGTGGGGTTCACGATTCTGTTCACGATCGTTGGTCTGATGCGGCACCAGGTCTTCCTCTGGGTCTATCTCCCGGCGCTGGTGGCATCCGTCGTCATCGTTGCCTGGATTGATCACCGTTGGGGCCCGATCCCATCGATTCAGCTGTGGATGCTTTCAGCGTGGGCGGTGCTTCATCTCGCCGGGGGACTGGCAGCCAATCCGACCGGAAGAACCGACATCCTCTACGGCATGTGGATCGTGGATGGCGTGCTGCGGTGGGATCAGATGGTTCACGGATTCGGGATTGGAGCCGCCACGGTGACCCTGATCACTGCCGCTCGCGGCTCTGATCGACCACTCCTCTGGGGTTTTGCGATCGGGCAGGGCATCGGCATCGTCAACGAGACGGCCGAGAACACGTTTGCCGCCTTCGTGGAGAACTCCAACGTTGGCGATGTAGTGAACACAGCGTGGGATCTCGGCTGGCACTTCGTCGGTGGCGCTGCGGCAGCTCTGTGGGTCGGGGCCAGAGGAATCCCCGGATTGTCGGATTATCGTCGCCCGGCATGAGGATCCCCGAAGCTTCTCAGCGTGTTGTGGACGCCGGACAAGTCCTTGGCTTCGTTGTCGATATCCACCTGTTTCCGGAGGGCACCAAGACCTCGCAAGATGCCGCCGACGCCATTGGATGCGAGCTGTCGGCGATTGCCAAGTCGATCGTGCTGACGCTCGACGATGAAGAGCAGACCGTGGTGTTCGCCAGCGGTGATACACGAATAGACCTGGAACGCCTCGCCGATGTGGCGGGCGCAGAGTCGGCGCGGCGCGCCACGCTCGATGAGGCCCGGGCTGCGACGGGATTCGCCGCCGGAGGAACACCTCCATTCGGTTACTCGTCGCCGTGTCGCGTCTTTGCGGACGTCGCCTTGCAGCGCCACGAATACGTGTGGTCGGCGGGCGGAACCCCTACGACGGTGTTTCCAATCCCGCTGCAAACCCTCGTGAGTCTCACCGGGGCGGTATGGGCAGAGGTGGCGCAGTAGGCGGTCGGGGCACGACCGAATCCGATGCGTGGCTGTGATCAGTCGAGGGTCGTGACCCCGGCTGGGTCGATCGCAATTCCGACCTTGTCGCCGGAGGTCAGTGGACTCGGGCTCGAAACCTCGACGGTGCCCCCACCGATGGCGACCGAGATGACCCAATCGGGTCCGCGGTAGCGCGACTCGATCACGACGGCTTCGACGGGACCTCCAGTGCTGGCGGCTCCGGGGCGGATCAGAAGCGTTGTCGTCCCGTCGGGTGCAGTGACGGGAATACGTAGACCACCCACACTGGCGACGGATCCGGCGACGCCGGCCGTCACAATCCCGTTGTGTCCGACGATCCGGGCCACTTCGACCGACCCGGGCTCGGTCCATATCTGCGCCGGCGTGCCGGTGGCGGCGATCCTGGCATCGACGAGGACCGTCACCCTGTCGCCGAGAGCAAACGCCTCCTCCGTGTCGTGGGTCACCATGATCGTCGGCACTCCGGTCTGGTCGAGCAGTTCCTTCAACTCACCGGCCAGGCTGTGTCTCAGGTCGGGATCGAGAGAACCGAGCGGCTCGTCGAGCAGCAGGAGCCGGGGTCGCGGTGCCAGGGTTCGGGCGAGTGCTACTCGTTGGGCCTGACCGCCTGATAGCTGGTCTATCCGTCGGTGCTGCAGGCCGTCGAGTCCCACCATCTCCAGCGCCTCGGCGACTCGTTCCTCGATTCGGGTCGCCATTTGCATCCGTAATCCGTAGGCGACGTTGGCGCCTACATCGAGGTGAGGGAACAGAGCGAAGTCTTGGAAGACAAGCCCTATGCCACGTTCGTGCGCAGATACTGGGACTAGGTCACTGCCGTCGAGTGTGATCGAGCCAGACACAAGCGGCACCAGGCCGGCGATCGCTCGGAGCACTGTGGTCTTGCCGGAACCGCTTCGGCCCAACAAGGCGAGCGTCTCCTCCCGCTCCAGGCAGAGATCGACCCGATCCACGGCGAGAACGTCGTCATAGCGGACGGTGAGGTCGGTGATCTGCAACATCAGAAGCTCCCAACGCCCGGCACCCGCATCCGCTCCAGCAACGCCACGACCGTGCCCGTGACAAGCACCAGGAGTAGAGACAAACCGAGGGCGGCAGAGACATTGGTCTCTCCCGGCCGGCCGAAGAGACCGAAGATCGCCAGCGTGATCGTCCTTCCGCCGGGTCGAGCCACGAAGAGAGTGGCGCCGAACTCACCGAGGCTGATGACAAATGTCAGCGCAGCCGCTCCGGCGGCCGCCGGGGTGAGCATTGGCAGATCGATAGTGCGCCACACACGGCCCGGTGCGGCGCCGAGGACGGCGGCCGCCTCTCGTACCTTGGGTCCGATCGAACGGATCACGGGGACGGTGCTGCGAACGACGAAGGGCATGGCCACCAGTGTGTGGGCGATCGGCACGAGCCCCCACCAGGCACGGAGGTCCACCGGTGCGTCGAGACCCACGACGAATCCGAAGCCGAGCGTCACCGCCGATGATCCGATCGGGAGCATCAGCAGCGTGTCTATCCATCGTCCCATGGGACCGCGTCGTGCCGAGATGACCACCGCGGCCGGCAGCGCCACCATCAGCGTCAGGGTGCAGGCGATGATGGCGAACCGCAGCGAGTTGCCGATCGCCTCCGGCACGTCCACCAGCGATGGATCGACGGCGCCCAACGCCCGGAGTGCTCCGAAACCGGGGCCGCCTCCGGATGTGACTGCCCGCCAACCGATCACTCCGATCGGGGTGGCGGCGATCATGACGGCTCCTCCCACGGCCGCTGCCACCAACCACCGTTGTCGTCCAACGGGTCGCTTGGCGGTGGCTGCGGCAGGGAGCAGGTGTTGGCCGACGGCGCTGCGCTCTTGGTGACGGGCGTACAGCAGAAGCCCGGTCGTTACGCCCACCACCTGAATGAGAGCCAGGGTGGCGGCGGCCGGCAGGTCGAACACAAGGGCCGCCGAGCGGTAGATCTCTACCTCGATCGTGGCGAGGGAGGGTGCGCCGAGCAGTAGCACCACGCCGAACGAGGTGAAAGAGAACAAGAACACTATCGCCGCGGCGGCCGCGATGGCCGGTCGGAGAAGGGGAAGCGTGATTGTCCTGAACACCTTCCACGGCGGGGCCCCCAGGGATGCGGCGGCCTCTTCGAGGCGAGGGTCGATGTGGCTCCACAGACCCTCGACGGTCCGGATCACGACCGCAAGGTTGAAGAACACGTGAGCGGCCAGGATCGCCCACACGGTGCCGGCTAGGTCGACGCCGAGGGCGCCTCCCGGTCCGAGTAGCGCCAGGAAGGCGATGGCGACAACGATGGTCGGCAGAACAAACGGAATCGTCACAACGACGCGGGCGAGGCTCCGTCCGGGGAACCGGAATCGGGCAAAGGCGTACGCCGCTGGGATACCGACGGCCAGCGTCAGCGCGGTAGAAACGATTGCCTGCCACACGGTGAACCACACCGTTGACAGCGTCGTGTCCCTTCCCAGGATGTCGGGAATGCGGCTCGGGTCTGCGCCGATCCCGGTGGCGATGATCGAGACCATCGGCCAGGCGAAGAAGACGATCCCCAACACCGCCGCCGGGAGGGCGAGCAGCAAAGGAACCCGCCGTGAGGTCACCGCAGGACCGTTTCGATCCACTCGGTGAGCCAACGCTCCCGGTTTTGCTCAATCACGTCGGGGTCGAGGCGCACCGGATTGGGCGGCAGGCTCGTGTTGCCGATGAACACTTCCGGCAGCGCCGCAGCCGGGTTGACGGGGAACACGAACATCGACGTGGGGACCGTCTCCTGGAATGGGACGCCGAGCAGGAAGTCTATGAACCTCCGTGCCTGCTCTTCATTCGGAGTACCTCGCAGCACTCCGGCGTACTCGATCTGGCGAAAGCACCCGTCTTCGATCACTGCGGTAGTCGCCTTGTCTATTGGGGGGTCGCTAAAGAGGACTTCTGCCGGCGGCGACGAGGCGTACGAGACGACGAGCGGTCGTATCCCGGTCCCGGTGGCCGAAAAGGATCCGTAATAGGCGGTGCCCCAGTCGGCGACGATCTCGACATCGTTGGCACGCAGATCCGCCCAGTAGTCCCGCCAGGTATAGGGGCCGTCCTCACCAAAACGGTCGATGGTGGCCAGTAGGAATGCCAAGCCGGGGCTCGAGATGGTTGGATCGGGGACTACGAGCATGCTGCGGTACTTCTGTGCCGTGAGGGCCTCCAGCGACGCAGGAGGATCGGGGAGCAACCCAAGGTCGTAGTTGAGACACACATCACCGAAGTCGATCGGCGTGACGGAGTCTCCTGCAGTGCCGAATGCGTCGATGAAGCCATCGCCGGCGTCGCTTCTGTACGGTTCGAATAGGTTGGCGTCGACTGCTCGCGATAGGAGCGTCGTGTCCACTCCGAACAAGACATCGGCCACGGGGTTGCCGGCGGCGAGGATCGCCTGATTGACGACGATCCCGGCATCGCCGCCCCGGACTATCTCTACCTCGATGCCCGTGTCGGTTGCGAACTCCGCAAGCAGCTCGTCGGGCACAGCAAAGAAGTCGTGGGTCAGTAGTCGAACGGTGTCCGGCCCTGCGCCCTCGCCGCACGCGCCGATTGCGAGAACCAGGGCCAGCAACAGTGAGATCCGCTTCATCGATCGCTTCCTGTGACGATGGCGAGCACTACACCGTGCTGGACACGGATGGTGACGGTGTCTCCCAGTGCTTCGTTGCTGATTCCGCGGGTCGTACCTCGCGGTAGGGGAGTGGTGTCGAGCGGCCATCGGGTGTCATCGACGGAGACCAGCGTTCCGTCCGATGCCGGAATGATCGAGATTAGGTCGCCGGGCCTCGTGTTGATGAGGGTCCGATCCCTGACAACGTGGGCAACACTCGAACCGGAGTGCCACTCGACGGTGCGATCAGACCATCGCTCATCAGTGAGCAGGAGTGCAATCCCCAATAGGTGGTCGATCCGCCCGGCCCCGCCGCCGGCTACGACAATCCGCTGAGCGCCGCGTTCAATCGCAGCTTGAAAGGCCAGGTCGAGATCGGTGGCGTCCTTGTCGGCGGAATGCTCCTCGACCTCAACGCCGGTCGCGATTGCGTCGGCGAGTTGGGATCGGTCGACCGAATCCATGTCACCGACAATCAGGTGAACTTCGACGCCGAGGTGCTTTGCCAAACCGAGACCAGAATCGGCAGCGATCACAACGTCGGCTGGAGGGAGTGCGGTGGTGGGCGCGGGTCCGCCTCCGCTCAGAATGAGGATGGTCGAGGTCACTGCTGCCTCCGCTGGCATTACCCAGATCAGGTCGTTCGGGTCGGTGGTCGATGCCACCCTCTCAGTCCCTGTGGACTCCCCGGTGTGTTCACAGAGAATGGTAGACGACTCCTGGGTTCGAGTCCTGGTGTTCCTCCGATTGGGACTTGACAACGTGACACCAATATGACATCATCTTGACATCATTCTTGACACTGAGATGACAGGAGACGATCATGGTCTGGTACTCGACCGAGACGGTCATGGCGCTGCACAAGGCCAGGGTTGACGAGGAGCGGCGCAGTAGCACCGGTCGTTCCCGGCGCCGGAAGGCATTGGTGACGATCGTCAACACGCCTCCGCTTCGTCCCGCCACGGCGCGGTGAGCAACGAGGAGATGAGACCTATGGATACGAGCATTGCGATGACCCGGCTCGAAGCGGCCGTCGAGCAACAGATGCTCATCAGCGGAGGCGACAGTGAGATGGAGTCGATGGTCTCGGCGTTGCTGTCGACCCTCAGCCCTGTGGTCCACCAGATAGCGCTCGATCTCGCGGAGCAGGCGGCAGCAGAGGTCTCGGCACAGCTGTCTTCGCACGACATCGACGTGGTGCTGAGTGAAGGGGAGCCATCGCTTCGCGTCCGCTCGCTGAGCGACTCGGCCGATATCGGCGGTGAGTCACTCGACGCTCGCATCACGCTACGACTCCCTCCGACGCTCAAGGAGCAGGTCGAAGTGGCCGCAGACGATGTTGGCGAATCGGTCAACTCGTGGCTCGTCAGGACTCTGGGGTCGCAGGCATCCGAGCGGGGCAGGCATCGATCGCATCGAATCACCGGGACGATCGAGACATGACCCGGCGCATCGAGCGGTTCGAGCTGGCGGAAAGACCCCGTGTGTTCTTCCGACTCCCGGCAGGTGAAGCACGTGTTCTGGCTGGGGAGGAGGGTGTGATCGAAATACGTCTCTCGGGCAGGGATTCGGCCCTCGAGCGGTACCTCGTCGAGGATCGTGGTGGCCAGATCGTTGTCGAGCCCGAGAGTGGGAGGATCGGGCGCTGGTCCCGCGTCGACCTGGAGATTCGTGTTGGTCCCGGCGCCGACATCCATGCCCGATTGGCATCGGGTGATGTAGTCGTCACCACCGCTGTCGAGTCGCTCGCTGTCGACTCCGGGTCGGGCGACGTGGAAGCGGACCTGGTTACTGGGGACGTCCGGGTCAAGACTGCGTCGGGCGATATCGTGATCGGTGAGGTCGGGGGCCGTCTCGAGGTAGCGGCGGCCGCGGGTGATGTGCGGGCACGGTCTGTGGCGGGCGATCTCAACGCCAAGACGGCATCCGGCGATATCGAGATCGGTGAGGTGAGTGGTTCTGTTGTGGCTCATGCGGCGTCGGGTGATGTCGAGATCACCAAGTTTCTGGGAGACGCCTTCAGGGTCAGAACACTGTCAGGTGATGTTCGCCTCGGCGTGACCTCGGGCCGCAGATTCGCGGTGGAATTCCAGAGTCTGTCGGGCGATGTCCGCACCGACTTCCCTGTTTCGGGGGATCAGATCGCCGGTCCGACTGCCCGCCTCGCAGTCAAGACCATGTCGGGCGACATAGTGGTACGCAGCGCGGGCTGATCCGAAGCCGAGCGTTGGCCCGCGGACGGTCGTGGTGGTGGTTCCCACGATTGCTCAATCAGCCGGATTACTGACTGGTACTTCGAGCGGGTGGGTGGGGCCATTCGACCCTAGTTCCAACCCCCCGGCCTGCCACGATGAGATGGCGCCTGTCGGATTGTCTTGGATCGAGAGGTCCCTTTCTTGCGCTGTGACTACTCGCCGATGCGAGCCGTGATCAAGAGTGGAACCCGGCTGGGTGCCGCATGATCCGTCGCGGGGGTCGGGCTTTGCGGTGGGCCCGGGCCGGAGTTGTAATCGCGGGAGTTGTCGCTTTTGTTGCCCTAGGAGCCGTGGTTGTAGCGGCAGTTTCGGATCCTGCGCCGGGATCGAGGCTGCCCGGTGCGCACACCTTCCGTGATGTGGAAGCAGAGGCCAATACGGCGTGCGAGCGCTGCCACTTTCCTTCCCACTACCAACACGGGGGTCTCACGACGTGTTCGGACTGCCACAGTCCGGGGCACGGCGGCCACGCTGCTCAAATAGTGACCTGCACGACCTGCCACGGCGTCCATGGGGACACTCTCTTTGGGATCGACCCTGTCACCCCATCGACCTCGAGCACGTCCTCGACGTCGAGTACTTCCTCGACCACTAGTACCTCCAGCACGTCTATCCCCGGAGGCTCTACGACCCTTCCCGTGACTACGACGACCCCCACGTCTCCGGCGACCACGACGAGCACTTCTGTCCCGACAACGACGACGACAACGACTACAGCTGTGACAACAACGACGACAACGACAACGACAACGACGACGACTGCGACCGTCCCGGCACCGACGACAACAGCTGCGACAACGACAACGACAACGACAACGACGCTGGCACCGTAATCCTGCCAGGCCATTGGGCCACGGGACGAGGGGCCAACATGCCCTGTTGACCGGCCGACGGCTCTTCTAGGTTGGTGTTTGATAGCACGGCACCGCCCAGCGGCGTCCCGAGGAGGAGTGCACCATCGATCCTGCCGATCCCTTCCAACTCCCTGAGCAGGCGTCCCACGCTGGCGTGGAGGATGATCCGCCGCGAGCCATAATCTCCTTGTTCCGCCACCCGCTCGCCGCCGTCGGCAGTGTGATGATGGTGGCGGGCTTGATCGCCCTTTTGCTCCTGGTGGTCCAGGATCTAACGGCGTCGGACCAGAACCCCTATCGGTTGTTGGTCACGTACATCGCAATGCCGGGTGTGATCACCTTGGGGTTTGTCGTGTTCCTGATCTCGCTCCGGGTTCAGGTGGTGGCGGCACGCAAACGCGGAGAGCAGGCCCGGTTCGTATTCCGATTCGAACCCACCGACGAGCGATACATGCGGAATCTTTGGATCTTTCTGGGCTTGAGTGCGGTGGGGTTTGTGGTGGTCGGCTTCTTCGGATTCAGAGCCTATGAAGCGACGGAGTCCTCCGCCTTCTGCGGCGAGGTCTGCCACGTGCCGATGGAGCCCGAGGCAGTGTCCCATCCGGAGTCGGCACACGCCCGGGTGGAGTGCGCCGAGTGCCACATCGGTTCCGGAGTCAAACCGTATGTCGAAGCCAAGCTTGCCGGGCTGAGACAGCTCTGGGGTGCACTCACCAACGGGTACGACCGGCCCGTGGCGACTCCAATCGAGATGAGAGATGCCGAGCACATCTGTGAAGAGTGCCATTGGCGCGATGCTTCGGAGGGGACGAAGGTGCTGAGCCATACCTACTACAGCCTGGACGATGCCAGCAGCCCCTGGACCATCAACCTGATGCTCAACCTCGGAGTCGGTCAACCGCGATCCGACCAGCCGAGTGGCGTCCACTGGCACACCAGTAGCGGCAATGCCATCGAGTACATCGCCAGAGATCATGAACTCCAGGACATCATTTGGGTGCGGGTCACCGACGCCGCAGGGGATACACGCGAGTATGTGTCGCCTGGGATCCGCGTACCGTCGCTCGCCGATCCAGACACAGAGGTGCAGCACTTTGACTGCCTCGACTGTCACAACCGACCGGCCCACGTCCTGGAACCGGCCTCGCGGTCGATCAACGAAGCCCTCTTTGACGGGCGGATCCCAGACGAACTGCCGGAAATCAAGGACATCGCGATGGAGGTGCTGCTCGACGACTACGAGGACCGAGATGCAGCTCACGCCGCGATCCCCGATGGTCTCGAGAGCTTCTTTGAGGCCAACTATCCCGATGCGACCGTCGAGGCTGCGGAGGCGATCCAGCAAGCTGCTCGAGCACTCATTGACATCTATGACGTCAACTTCTTCCCGGAGATGAAGACCGACTACCGGGTGAGGCAGTACAACGACGGACACCTGTCATGGGACGGTTGCTTCCGCTGTCACGATGGTGAGAAGGCCGACCAATACGGGAATGTGATCTCGAACGACTGCAACGTGTGTCACCTGATTGTCGGGCAGGGTCCCGGAGAGGGCGGGTTGCCCACCGAATTGGATTCGACCGGTCTCGAGTTCGAGCACCCATTCGATGTCCCTAAGTGGCGAGACCGGTCGTGCGTGAGTTGCCACGAGAAGCTGGATGACCTCTAGCCCGAGATGATCGGTTCCGAGCTCGGTTCACCGGTGGGGGCGGATGTTCTAGCTGTGACGCTCGAGTAGGAAGTAGTCGGGGTCGATGGCGTAGATCAACAGTCCGCGTCGCTGGTCGATGATGTAGAGCTGATCTCCATCAACGGCCAAGCCGTGGGGCCGAAGCAGTGCTCCTGGTGAGTCACGCCGGGAGGCGTCTATCAGGCCGACGATGCCGACGTAGCGAGCGGCTTCGGTAAACACGTGCACAACGGATCGCTTGTTGTCGGACATGTAGAAGAGCCCGTTGTCGGCGCTAGCGACATCGGTCGCTTCGGACACGGCAGTTGCTCCGGGGATCATGGTGAACTCCGCCAGCTCACGGCCTTCCGGCGAGATCTTGCGCACCCGACCCAGTCCGTGTTCCGCAACAAACAGATTCCCACCTGAATCCACCAGTAGACCGGCGGGCTCGATGAATTCGAATTCGCCGACGGTGTCGGCTCCGAAGTAGTGCCGAAACGCGCCGCCGGGCTCGAATACCGCGACCCTGCCTGAGACCCAGTCCGAGGCATATACCAATCCGTCGTCTGCCACGTACACCCCGGTTGCCCTGGCGGATCCGGCTACTTCGGCTGGAAGCTCGTAGGTCTGCACGAGCGTTCCCGCATCATCAAGAACTACGACTTCCCCCTGTTCGGTGTTTGCCACGTAGATCAATCCGTCGCGGACGTGCATGTCCTGGGGGGCGTCCAACAAGAATGCGCATTCACCCGTCTCACACAGGATCCTGTCGACCACCCCCTGGCGATCCATCGTGAGGATCCTGTTGTTTCCGGTATCGAGGACGTGGATGCGGTCACCATCGACGGCCAAGGCGGATGGCGACGACCACTGTGTGGCGACGACGGTTCCGGAGACAGGGCCCTCGATCAGGGCCTCCAATGTCGGAGCCGGAGGTCCGGCGGGTCCGCTGTCGCGTACGAACACCAGCCATACGCCGCCCGCCAATCCCAGCAGTACCAAACCCAGGATGATCCAGATGAATCGGCGTCGCGGAGACGGGCGATCGTCTTCGATCGCCTTCTCGCGGAGTCGATGCATCGCAGAATATGACACTGGGGGTCGCCGCCCCTTTCTCTATCGAGTAGAGACCGTACACAACCCGGTTGGTTGGCCGGATGGCAAGGAAGAGGGATCCGACATCTACGGACCGGACCGGTACCCCTCGGGTTGAGTTGGTACCTAGCCGCCCATTATCAGTTCGAGCGGCGCCTGCGGCGTGGCCGTCACATTTACCGACACGTGGGTATGGCACGACTGGCAAGACTGACTGGCGGAGCCGGCGGTCTCACCCAGATCCGTCAGAATGCCGGCGTGGGCATCGGCTCCGAGAGCCGTCCCCTCGTCGCCGTGGCAGTCGGTGCATTGTGCAGGTGCCGCGGCGTGGTCAGCTCCGCCGGGGGTATGGCAGAAGCTGCAGTCTGAATCACTGATGTTGTTGTGGGGTCCGGCGGTGATGTCCGCTACGACGCCTTGGTGGCAACGTTCGCAGAACGCTCCTGCCCCTTGGTCCTGCCACCAGTCGTGGTCACCTGCCGCGACCTGGCCGTTGAACACATCGGTGTCCGATACGGCATTGACTCCGGCGATCGCACCGACGGTGATGATCGGCGTCAGCAGCGCCAGGAATAGAAAACGACGAAAGATTGACTTACCGGGTCCCTTATTCGAGCGCACGTCCCACATCCTGTTCAACGGCCATCGACGATTGCCGACACAGGATGGCTACTGAGAGCAGTGTTGGCCTAGGGTCTTTCGACCTTTGAGACCCCACGATCGGCCACTGGAAGGGGGACCGCTCAGGCTGCATCGTGGCATCTGTGGAGGACCGAGCACTCATATCGGGGCTGCAAATAGCGACGTGGGTTAGACCGTGCCGTTGACCGCCGCCGCCGGCGCGATCGCGGTGTTGGTCGCGTTCGCGGGGTGCCTGCTGCTGGCGATTCGCGGACTGACAGGTCTGTTCAGGGCGGAGCGTGCGAGTTCGAGGCTATTGCGGGTCCCGGTCCTGTTGGCATTGGGGGGATCGGTCGCATCCATGTGGGCGCTCCAGATGGCGTTGCTCACCGATGACTTCTCTCTCGAGTACGTGGCCAACCACTCGGCCACGACCACGCCGTTCGTCTTCAAGATGGCTTCGGCCTGGGCAGCGCTGGAAGGGAGCATCGTCCTTTGGGGTCTGGTCCTGGCGCTGTTCATTTGGACCGTTTGGCGTCGTCTGCAGCGCGGCGCCGAGTCCGACCAACTGTGGGCGGGGGCGTTGGGGATCATGGGGATCGTCGGCCTCTTCTTCTTTGGGTTGATGCTCACCGTCTCCAACCCATTCCGGGTGTGCGTTGAGGCCGGTGCGGTCGGTTGTTTTGAAGGCTCAGCCGCCTTCTGGCAGCCGGTGCAATCCGCCTTGGAGGGCCTCGGTCCCAACGCCCTTCTACAGAATCACTTCCTCATGGCGGTACATCCTCCCGTTCTCTACGCCGGGTACGTCGGACTCACGGTTCCGTTTGCCTTCGCGATGGCCGCATTGCTCTCGGGAGAGAGCGGTCCGGCCTGGTTGAAGGCGTCCCGGACCTGGACCCTCACAGCTTGGAGCTTCCTCACACTGGGCATCGTGCTCGGCGGCCTGTGGTCGTATGAGGTGCTCGGATGGGGCGGGTACTGGGCGTGGGATCCCGTGGAGAACGCGTCCTTCATACCGTGGCTGGTGGCGACGGCCTTCCTGCATTCATCGATCGTCCAGATCCGACGGGGGATGCTGCAAGCATGGAACTTTATGCTGGTGATCCTGGCATTCGCGGCCACGATCCTCGGGACGTTCCTGACTCGGTCCGGGATCATCAGCTCCGTTCACAGCTTTTCACAGTCACCGATCGGGCCGGTGCTGCTCTGGTTCCTGGCGTTCGTGCTGGTGGTGTCCTTTAGCGTGTTCTTGGCTCGCATCGGCGACATAGGGTCCTCCGCCCGGCTCGATTCTCTTTTCAGCAGAGAGGGGATCCTCCTCATCAACAACCTGATTCTGAGTGTGTTGGCGTTCGTCGTGCTGGTGGGAACCGTGTATCCCCTGTTTCTCGAAGCCTTTACCGGCGCCAAGGCCAGCGTCGGACCTCCATTCTTCAATCGATTCGCCGTCCCGATGACATTGGTTCTGGTGGTGACGATGGCGGTCGGTTCGATCACGCCGTGGCGGGCGGCGTCGGCGGGCCTCCTGTGGCGACGGTTGCGGACTCCGCTCGTGATATCCCTGGGGCATGGGGCGCTCCTGGTTCTGATGGGTTACCGGAAGGGCTACATGTTGTTGAGCGTCGTTGCCGGCTTCCTCGTGCTCACCGCAGCGTCCCGCTACGCGCTGGAGAGCGGGCGCCGGCGGGCTGCCAAGAAGGAGGTGAGTCTGGCTCGGGCCATCGGACGGACCGTTCGGGGCGATCGACACTATTGGAGTGGACAGATCTCCCACATTGGGGTTGCGGTGCTGGCCGTGGGAATCGCCTTGTCGTCGAACCTGGCTCAGTTGGGGTCCCACACGGTCGAGCAGTTCGAATCGGTGCGCTTCGCCGGTATGGAACTCACCTATCTCGAGCCGGTGGTCCGGGAGGAGCCCAATCGAGAGGTTCTCGGCGCCAAGATCATCGTATCCCGCGGAGGACAGAGGGTGGGTGCCCTGGAGCCGAGCATCAACAGCTACTTCCGCCAGGGGCAAACGATCGGCACGCCCTCGGTGGCGACATCGTTCGGTGGTGATCTGTATCTGACGCTTGACCGAATCGATGAGAGTGGGATCTCCTTCAAGGCTTTCTGGTTCCCGTACATCTGGCTTGTGTGGGCCGGCGGCTTCCTCGTCAGTGTGGCCCCGTTGTGGACTTGGTTGGGGCGTCGTCGGTCGCACGCTCCGGACCGAGTCGAGGAACCGGTGGGCGCATGAAGGATTGGATCCACTTCGTCTTGATCGGGATCTTCGCGCTCATCATCGTTGTGGGGGCCATCATCGGCGATGCCTCTACCGAAGACCGGGCTCGGGCCGTCGGAGCCCGAATCATGTGCCCCGTGTGTCAAGGTTCCGCCATCGTCGGCTCGCCGTCGGAGACGGCCACGGCGATGATGGACAAAGTGGAGGAGCAGGTCGCTGCCGGATGGAGCGACGATCAGATCCTGACCTTCTTCCGTGACAGGTACGGCGAGAGCATCATCTTGGATCCTGCCTTTAGCGGCAGGACGCTGGTCGTTTGGCTACTTCCGATGTTCGCTCTCGGTGTTGGGGTGTGGATGATCGTGCAGCGCAGGCGGGTTCTGCCCCTGATGGATGAGGAACCGTGATGGGCGCAGCAGAACGAATCGAGGACCGCAAGAGGCAGGTTCTTCAGGATCTAGCTGAGCTCGCCGACCAAGTGGCAGTCGGCGAAGTTGAGGCTGGCACCGCACAACGGTTGCGCGGCCTCTACGAGAGAGAGCTGGTCGAGATAGGCCGTGCTCTGTCGGCAATCGATGGTCCCGACGCGTCTCAGCATGATGCTCCCGAGGACGATGTCGCTCCGCTGGGATCGTTACGCGCGGTTGCCGTGTCTGGCGCCGTCCTGTTGATTGTGCTCACCGGGTTGATTGTTTGGGCCGGTGGGGGGTTGGGATCCGATTCATCGGACGACGATGGGGCATCGACCGCGCCTACCGGGGCCGCGGGTTCGATCAATGTTGATTCGATGTCGATCGAGGAGCTCGAGCAGTCGCTCGCCGACTTCCCGGACTCGGCCGTCGTGCGTCTGGCATTGGCCGATCGATACCTCGTGGCCGGTGATCAGCTGGTGGCCCTCGAGCACTATCTGGTGGTGGCGTCGGGGGATGCAGCTCCCGAAGCGAGAAGTCGGGCCATGGCACGGGTGGGTTATCTGTCGTATGTGACGGGCCAGCACGAATCGGCCCGAGAAACGTTGTTGGAGAGCATCTCGTTCGACCCGGGCAACACCGAAGCGATGCTCTATCTCGGCTACGTGTTCTGGGAGGGGCTCGGCGATGAGGCGGCGGCGATCCCGTACTTCGAATCGGTCATCGCCGATCCCTCGATGCCCCCCGAAGTAGTAGCTGCGGTTTCTGATCTTCTGGCCGCCGCTCGACGAGGGGATGGCTGACTGTGAAACGTACTGATCGTCAGTCAGGTCGGGTGCAAACTCGCACCTGGTTTGCCATCGGCGGTGTCGTGGTGGCGGTCGGATTGATGGTGATTGTCTTCGCGGCTCGCTTCGGCATGGATGTGAGCTTTGTCGCATCCCCACTGGTTGGTCGGGATGCTCCGTCGCTGGAGTTCGTCCAACTCACCAACCCTGAGATTCTGGCGACCGACGACCTGATGGGCCGAGTCGTCGTTATGAACTTCTGGGCATCTTGGTGCCCGCCCTGTCGCACCGAGCATCGCGCCCTGACCGCGACATCGGCGCGGTACGCCGACCGTGGAGTTCGCTTTCTGGGCGTGGTGCACCAGGATGATCCGGACAGTGCGATGGCCTTTCTCGACGAGATGGGTTGGGGCGAGAACTACGACTACGTGATCGGTGACGGTTCGGGAGCCGCCATCGAATACGGGATCTACGGCCTTCCGGAGACGTTCGTCATCGACGCCCGCGGAGTAATAGCGGCGAAGATCACGGGGGTGGTGACCACCGAGTCGTTGGCGGCGGCGATCGAGGTGGCTCAGCTATCCGGCGCCGAGACTGAATCCGAACCCGCCCCGTAGCGACCTCCAATTGTCACCCGTCGGGATCCATGGACACCGGGACCTATCCGACGCCCGATCTGGCCACTGTCGGATGTAGGAGTGGTGTGAGTTGTCGACTAGCGCTCGCGGGTGATGGCCAGGGCAGCGCGGACTGCTGGGAGCGCCTGCGCAGCGAAGATGCCGTGACCTTCGTCTCCGACGTGGAACTGATCTCCTGCAAAGAGGCCGGGGTCCTCCCAGAAGGCGGTAGAGATCGGACCCGATGTCGGCACCTTTATTGCGAATCGGAACTCTGCGGCTACCGCCCGGGCGGCATCGTTGAATCTGGCGGCTTGTCGGGTGAGGACCGGTCGTAGCATCGGGGGGAGCCGTGGGATCGATCCCAGATCGCCAACCCCCAGAATCACGACGGCGCCACCGGCCTTCTCGAGGTCCGACACGATGCGTCGCAGTTCGGTTCGGTAGCGTTCGGCCGAGGCGGTCCGGATGGCGTCGTTTGCTCCGACCGCCACGATCGCGATGTCGGGGGCCAGCCTGACCGCTTCGGATAGCTGTCCTTCGATCACGTCGCGCGCCTTTGCTCCGCCGACGGCCACCGAGATGAGCTCTACGCGATATGCGTCGCTCAGAGCGATGGCGATCCGTCTCACCCAAGTGTTGTCGAGATCTTCGACACCCGGTGCTGTGATGGAGGAGTCGCCCAGTGTCGCGATGCGAAGAGGTGGTAGGTCGGGATGACCGAATGTGCCGCTTGGATCCTGATTTGGGAACGAGGGCAGATCGGAACGGTGGGCCGTGCGCAGCACCTGAGCGATCAGCACCCCCATAACTGCTGCGGGGATGGCAGGCAGCGCTGCAAGTGCTCGCCTCATGGATCGCATGGCTCCCGGAATGATATTCGTCGCGCTTGACCTAGCGGAGGCCGGGACCGAGGATGGCCCGTGCGCCGGGACCACTACTGAGAGACACCGGCGAGTTCCGATGGGAGGCAGAATGCGACTCGGATTGGCAGTGGGGTATTCGGGAGTTCGCGTCGAGTCAAAACTCGATCTGGTGACCGAAGCCGACAGGCTCGGCTATCACTCGGTGTGGGCGGCCGAAGCGTACGGAAGCGACGCGGTCACGATGCTCTCCTGGTACGGGGCCTCCACCAAGCAGATCAAGCTTGGTGCCGGCATATTGCAGATGCCGGCGCGAACCCCGGCCATGACCGCGATGACGGCGGTGACGCTCTCGGAGCTGTCGGAGGGCCGGTTCCTGCTCGGGTTGGGTCTATCGGGTCCCCAGGTGGTTGAAGGATGGCACGGGCGTCCGTACGGCAAACCGCTCGGCAAGACGCGTGAGTACGTCGAGATCGTTCGCAAGATCATCGATCGCAAGGAGCGGGTCACCCACGACGGGGAGCACTATCAGCTGCCGTATACAGGTCCGGGATCGAGTGGTCTGGGCCGGTCGCTCCGTCTCACCGTCAAACCGACTCACGAGATCCCGATCTACTTGGCTGCGATCGGACCGAGGAACGTAGCGCTCACAGCCGAGATCGCTGATGGATGGCTTCCCTTCTGGTACAGCCCACAGCAAGCTCCCGAAGTCTTTGCTCCCCATCTGCAGGAGGGGTTCGAGCGATCGGGAGAGTCGGACAAGGGGGCACGGTTCGACATCGCACCGTCGGTCCCGGCGATAGTCACCGACGACTTGGATCAAGCGAGGTGGGGGGTGCGCCCGGCTCTTGCTCTCTATGTCGGGGGCATGGGGGCCAAGGGCAAGAACTTCTACTTCGATCTGGCGTGCCGCTATGGGTATGAGGAGGCGGCCACTCGGATCCAAGATCTGTATCTCGATGGGAAGCGGGCAGAGGCGATGGCCGAGGTTCCCGATGAGATGGTCGACGAGGTGGCGCTCATCGGATCCAAAGAGCAGATTCGCGACAGCCTGGAGGCGTGGCGGGATTCGGGCGTAACCACCCTGGTTGCGATGGCCCAAGATGTGGCGACGCTACGGACCCTCGCGGAGCTGGTGCTCTGACGTCGCCTCTCTAGACGGGACGGTTCGCTTGGGCAAAGTCGGCGATGTGCCATGCGATTGCCGCGGCCAGGAAGGCCGCGCCTCCCCAAACGGCAGCGTTGACACTGCCGAGAGCGGCGCCGGCAAATACCAGCCCCGCACCGGCGAAAGCGGCCATGGTGCTGAGGGCAGACATGGGCCACGCCAGCCAGTGTGGGATGAGCGCCGTGAGTCGGCCGACGAGATCGCTGGGGTTGGCCATGTGGACTCAGGCTACCCGCGTTCGCCCGTCGTGCTCCGTCCGGTGTCTCTGGTGGTGTCGAGGAGGCTCGACGCGACCACTGTTGCTCCTCGCGCCGCTGACTACGCTCCCGCATCGTGACCGATCTCGCCACCGCCGTGGCCGCCGGCGATCTGGATGCTCTTGTCAGGCTCGTTGATGGGCTTTGCTCGGCGCGGGAGTGGCCCCGAGTCGTCGAGTTGATCGATAGGTGCCGCCACGCACTCGAGCAGCGTGGCCTCCAGTTGTGGCCTGCCGCCGAATACGCCGAGTACCGGCTGGCATTGGATGCCCCGGCCGAGTTCGCCGGTTCTGTGGTGACTGAGGAGGCTGGTCGGTTTGCGCTTGGACCTCTGTGGGAGGTGGCTGCGAGCACCCACCCGTGGGAGCCCCTTGCTCCCCACCTCGCGCCGGGGCCGGCCCGGGCGATGGCGGCCCATGAACGGGTGCTGCGCGGAGAAGACTTGTCCGACGACGACACCATCGATCGCAACATCCTCGAGCTGCCGTTGCGACTCCTCGACTGGGAGCCCTCATACGTCTTGGCGACCTTTCGCTCCGATGAGGCCGATTTCGACGCCCCTCCGATCCCTGAGATGACCGAAGTGAACCTGCCCGAGGCCGGCGAGGACGTCTCCGACGACGAGTCGGTCGAGGCGCTGGTCGATATCGGAGCCGTGTGGTCCCAACAGTCGAATGGTTCGGCGGCGGCAGCGTCGGTCGGGGGCACTGCCGAACAAGCGATCGCAGCCCTTGGGCATGATCGATGCGCGCTGGCGGGTGCGACGGCTGCCGACGCCTTTGCGCGGATCGCCTGGGCGGGCGCCAGTGGCGGCGCCTACGGGAGGAGGCGGGGTGGGCCGATTGGTCGGTTCATCGCGTGGTGGCTCGGGGCGGCGCTTGCCGATCTTGCGTGGCCGGTGGATTCTGAGGACCTGGAGCAGGCGGTGCGGGACCTGCGCTGGGTGCTGTGGGAGCCGCCCGGATTCACAGGGGGTTGGACCGCCTGTATTGCCGTGGAGTCTTCCGGTAGCGGACTCTCATGGGCGTTGGAGGCCGTTGATTCGCATCGCGAAGAGGATGTTCTCGCGGATGCCGAGGGACCCTCTGGCTCCTAGGCGGTGACACCGGCGATCGTCGTGGTGGTTGTTCCGATCGGGGTCGATCGCGGACTGCAGGTAGACATCAGGGTGAGCATGACGAAGGTCACGACCACGATGAAGGTGATGGCGCCGCGGATCGCAGGCCTGCGCAGCAGGGGAGGCCGATGATCGCCCCAGCCTGAGTCGTACGAGTCCCGATCCACGACGAGAGGCTAGGCACCCTCAAGCAGAAGTCCGATCTCCGGTCTCAACTGAGGATCTGCACCGACTACTCGGATTCTTCATCTTCGATGTAGTCCGGCAGGTCGTCTTCGAGGTGACGCACCCGGGGAAGTACGTATCCGACGATCCCCAGCAGTGCGGTGAGCAGGCCGGTAATGATGTACATGAACCCGATGCCTCGGCCGGGTCCCGTTCCGATCAGAGATCCCACGGATCCCGCCAACCTGCCCCCTTCGGCGAGGAGCGGTTCGAAGACATTGTCGGCAAGTGGCCCGGCGAGGAGGATCGCAATCGGTGAGATTGCTTGGGAGATCATGCGCCGGATGGCGAACACCCTTCCCTGGACCGCCGGAGGGACCTTTAGCTGCCACAGCACCTGGCTTGCCGTGTTGGCCACCGGAACCAGTGCCATGAGGGAGAAGGCCGAGATGCCCACAACAAGAACGGATGGCCGTACGCCGGCAAATGCCACTCCGATACCTGCAATCGAGATGGCGATCATCGTTCCGCGCACGCGTTTCTTTGGCCCTCCCCATGCGCTCACTGCGATCGATCCGGCCACTGCCCCGAATCCGGCAGCTGAAAGCACCCCACCGGCGGCGCCTTCGGACGCAAACGAGACGACGAGGGGAATGAACAGGACGTTGCCGAAGGACAAGCTGAAGTTGACGCCTGCATAGATCCACAACAGGCCGAAGAGGCCACCGCGCTGTCTGATGTAGCGCCAGCCCGCGATGGCATCCCCCAACACCGACCCGGTGTTGCTTTCGGCGTGCTGTTTCGGTCGGGGGAATCGCACAACGGCCAAGGTGCTCACGCCGACGAGGAATGTCACGACGTCGACCAGGAGCACTGCCCCGAGCCCCGATGTCACCAACAGGAAACCGGCGATGGCCGGTGCCATGACCAGCGAGAGTCCATCGTTGAGCTGTACGAGACCGTTGGCTCGCCCCAGCTGGGCCTTTGGTACGAGTAGGGGAATGGAGGCCATCCATGCCGGTGCCTGGAACGCGTTCCCCACGGATCCGATCCCTACGAGGATGAAGATGTGCCATAGGGCGAGGGCATCGGTCGCGTACAGGATGGCGACGAGCAGCGTGGCAGCTCCGGCGATGGCATCCGATACGAGCATCACGCTGCGGCGGTCCCACCGGTCGACGAGGGCTCCGGCGAAGGGCGAGATGATGATGGCGGGAAGCGCAAAGAACAGGCTGACGAGAGCGAGGTTGGTCACTGAGCCGGTCTCGACGAAGACCCAGATCTGGAGCCCGAAACCTGTCATCGTCGTGCCGAGGACCGAGACCAGTTGACCGCCCCACACGACGAAGAACGTTCGCATGTTGCCTCTCGCGCCGGCGGTGGCTTCTTCGGTCACGGGGGAGGACGCTACCGCCTCGGGGGTATCCGGCATCCTGACACCATAATGACATCATCGTGATGTCAGCAAGTAGAGGTTGGGAGGCGGCGGATGCCGACAGGCCCATCGAACGTATGTTCGGTAGACTCTCCGCCCCATGCCGCGCTACGCCGAACTCCACTGTCACTCCAACTACTCGTTCCTCGACGGGGCATCACACCCCGGCGACCTAGCGGAGCGGGCGGCCGAGCTGGGATACGAGGCGCTGGCGATCACCGATCACGACGGCTTCTACGGCGCAGCCCGGTTTCGCGTTGCCGCCGCAGAAGTGGGACTACCAACGGTGTACGGGGTAGAGATCGGACTGCCAAGACACCCAGCCCCAGCTTCTTATCACTCCCCCCTTGTGGGGGAGTCGGCCGGCGGAGCCGGTCGGTGGGGGGTGGGCACGCCCGGCAAGGCCGGTTCGCACCAAGGTGGGGGGTCGCGAGCGGAGCGAGCCCGTAGAGGGCGGATAAGACGAATGCACGGTGCCAAACCCGTCGTGTTGCCGGAAACAGATCACCTGGTGCTCTTGGCACCCGACCCCGCCGGATACTCGGCACTGTCCCACCTGATTACCAAGGCACAGTTCCGTGGCGAGAAGGACCGGCCGGTCTACGACGAAGCGGACCTTGTCGAGGCCGCCGGGCGGGGGGGACTTGTTGCTCTTAGCGGGTGTCATCGCGGCGCCGTGCCGCGAGCCGCCGAACAGGGCGATCTGGATGGCGCACTCGCTGCGGCGATGGAGCTACGAGAGGTGTTTGGGAATCGATTCCTCCTGGAGGTGTGGGATCACGGGATGCCGGAGGACGACGCTCGCAACGATCTCGTCGCGGCGGTAGGGGAGCAGCTCCGAATCCCGCTCGTGGCCACCAACAATGTCCACTATCACGACCGGTCTCAGGCAGATGTAGCCGAAGTGCTTGCCGCGATTGGGGGACGGCGCGATCTCGATGCCGGATATGGGTATTGGCCGGCCACCGACGAACGGTTTCTCCGATCGCCGGTCGAGATGGCTCGCCGGATGGCGCGCTATCCGGGGTCGGTTGAGCGGGCCGCCGATCTGGGGCGCGATCTTGCTTTCGATCTGACCCTGGTTTCTCCCCGGTTGCCCGACTTTCCGATGCCGGGGGCGTTCCGCTCCGAGATGGAGTACTTGCGCCATCTCACGACCGAGGGGGCGCGTCGCTGTTATCCGGGTGACGGTCCCAGGGGAATCGACCGGGTCGCCATTGATCGACTCGATCACGAACTGGGCGTCATCGACGCGCTCGGATTTCCCGGCTACTTCCTTGTCGTATGGGACATCGTCCAATTCGCCCGCGGTCGCGACATCTACTGCCAGATCCGCGGTTCCGGAGCGGATTCGGCGGTGTGCCGCTGTCTCGATCTCACCAGGGTCGATCCGATAAGGCTGGCGCTCCCGTTCGAGCGGTTCCTCTCTTCGGAGCGGGGGCGGCCGCCGGACATCGATATCGACTTCGAGGCGGAGCGACGTGAGGAGGTGATCCAGTACTGCTACCAGCGGTATGGACGGGAACGGGCTGCGATGGTGGCCAATGTGATCACCTACCGGGCACGGTCGGTTCTCCAGGACGTGGGGAAGGCATTTGGGTTTACCCAAGCCCAGGTGAACGGGTTGACGAAATACCTCGACACCCGCAAGGCCGAGTCGATCGGCGAGTTTCTCGAGTTGCCCGGTGGGGCTACCGCCGACTTCGTTCTCGACATGTGCCGCCGGATCGATGGTTTTCCCCGTCATCTCGGTATCCATTCGGGGGGGATGGTCATCGCCGATCGCCCGCTGCACGAGACGGTGCCGCTGGAGTGGGGCCGCATGGAGGATCGGACCGTCCTCCAGTGGGACAAGAACGACTGTGCCTCGATGGGGATCGTCAAGTTCGATCTGCTCGGCCTGGGGATGCTCAACGCGCTGCACCTGGCCGTCGATCTCATCGAGGATGCCCACGGATTGACGGTTGATCTCGCCACGATTCCGCAGGAACCGATGGTTTACGAGATGCTCACCAAGGCCGACACGGTGGGCGTATTTCAAGTGGAGTCACGCGCTCAGATGGCGACGCTGCCTCGGATGAAGCCGAAGACCTTCTACGACTTAGCGGTCGAGGTGGCCCTCATCCGTCCCGGTCCGATCCAGGGGCATTCCGTCCACCCGTATTTGCGGCGCCGCAACGGTGAGGAGCCGGTGAAGTATCCGCATCCCCTGACCGAACCGATTCTCGCGAAGACACTCGGCGTCCCCGTGTTTCAAGAGCAGTTGATGGAGATGGCGCGAGTGTGCGCCGGATACTCACCGGGCCAGTCCGATCGGCTTCGTCAGGCAATGACCCACAAGCGGTCCGATGAAGAGATGGCCAAGTTGCGACAGGAGACTTTCGACGGGATGTCCCGCACCGGGGTCACCGGTGCTGCCGCTGAAGAGATCTGGGAGAAGCTTCAGGGATTTGCATCGTTCGGATTCCCAGAGAGCCATTCGGTGTCGTTTGCCTACATCGTGTACATGTCGTCGTGGCTGAAGTATCACTGGCCCGCTGAGTTCCTTGCCGGGCTTCTCAACGCTCAACCCATGGGGTTCTACAGTCCCAATTCGCTCGTACAGGACTCCATTCGGCACGGTGTGGTGGTGTTGGAGCCGGATGTAAACGAGTCCGACTACGACTGCACGATCGTCCCGGTTCGGACCGATCCCGATGATTTCGCCACCTACTACGGCGCCACGTGGCGACGGGGGAGAGGGCTGCTGGATGATCCGGTTCGTATGGCCACCGGGGTGCGGATGGGGCTGCGTTACGTCCGTAACCTGGGCGATGCCGAGATCACGAGGATCGAGGCGGCCCGATCGATCGACGGCCTGTTTACCTCGGTGATAGACCTCGCACAGCGCACCGGGCTTCCGGTTGGGGCCATTGAGGGACTGGCAGCGTCCGGGGCACTGGGAGCGTTGGACGTTGAACGGCGCGAGGGGTTGTGGGCTGCCGGGGCGCTGGCGGGGATGGGGCCGGGGCGCCTCCCGCTCGCCGCCGGGGTCGAGGCACCCTCGCTGTTCCCGATGTCGGAGGAGGAACAGGCCCGAGCCGATCTGTGGTCCACCGGGGTGTCGGTGCGGCATCCGGTCGAGTTCGTGCGGGAGCGGCTCACCGGGGCGGGGTGCGTTTCGATTACCGAAGCGCTGCAGGGCGGCCAACAGGGCCGCCGCATCCGAGTTGGGGGTGTGGTGACCCATCGCCAGCGCCCCATGACCGCCAAAGGGGTGATCTTCCTCAACCTGGAGGACGAGACCGGATTGCTCAACGTGATCGTCTTGCCCGAGGTGTGGGCGGCTCACCGCGACGTGGCGAGACGCAACGTGGGTTTGGTGATCGACGGGGTGCTGGAACACCGCGACGGTGTCACCAACCTGATGGCCCGGCGGTTTGCCGCCTGGCCGGTCGAGGGTGTCAAGAGCCGAGATTGGGCGCGGGGGGCGCGGTGAGGGCCGCTTCCCATACTCCCTGAATGTGGGAAGCTTCGGGCTGTGATCAAGCGGTTCGTCGGGTTTCTTGTTGTCCCGCTACTTGCTTCGGCCTGCGGTTTGCCGCCGGAGGGTGGGGTGAGTGCCGATACCGGCGTCTCGTCCGGTGAGGACGGTGGTGACCGCGAGGTCATCTGCCAGGAGTTCATCGATACCACCCTTGCGCTCGGCGAGCCGGGGATCAGCCATGCCGACTACCAGCTGACCCTGTCGGAAGCAGCCAGACCACTTGTCGATTGGGCGATGGGCGGGCAGCTTCTGGATGACGAGCAGGCATTCCTCACCTCCCTGGAGAGGATCTACGCCGGCGACGCGGTTCTCGATGACATGTGGGCCATCGAGGATCTAGGAGGCACTCTCGCAGCGGGTGGCGGGAGTATCTGCGAGGAGTTGGGTCGCAATGTGGGCTTTATGCCTCCACCGCCGGGGACGGCCTGGGATACCCCACCGGAGGTCGAGATCGTTTCGACCTATCAGTCCGATACCGCGGACTACGTCTGCGACGTGTTTATCCAGACGATTGATATCTGGGTGGACGATGCCAACGTCGGGGCGGAGTACGGGCCGCATATGGCCGACCAGGTCGATCTGATGATCGGCGGCCTGCGTGATCTGGGTATCGAGACGGGGTTGGATCAGCTGGCAGTGGTATCCGACAAGTGGCGGACGCTGCAGTGGGTGCAGGGACAGGAGGAGTCGGGCCGGCCACTGACGGAGGCTGCCGCCGCGCTGGCCGGAACCGCTCCGAGATGCGGAGAACTGTTCCAGGCGCTCCGGTTCGATCCTGAGCCAGCACCACCGACCGACTACGCGGATAGGTGGCGCGATGTGGAGGCGGTCGCCGAATTCGATCCGGGTCTGGCGTGTGGGAGCGCGCTGGTGCCCAGTGGTGAACTGATTCCGTCGCTGCTGCCGCTGGATGTCGATGCTTGGCAGACCGTGGATGCGATGAGGGCGCTTGGTCCCGAAGGAGAATCCTTCGTCGACGGCTACGCGTATGGAATCTTCAGCCGGACCGACGACGAACTGGTCCTGCTCGGCGTGGCATCCGATGGCTCGCTGTCCGATGCTCACTTTCGGCGAGCCGATGGGATATGGGATCCCGACGGATGGGGGAGTTGCGAGTGGCGACCGAGCGGATTTCGGGCTGTTGAGTGGCAGATTCATCCCGACCATGTTTCTGACCTCGCTTCACTGACTATTGAGCTCTTGGTGGTCGACAAATGCGGGGTTGTGTTCGAACGCAACCACGAAGTAGTGGTCGTCGCCGAATACACCGACGACGCGGTCACGATCGAGGTGTGGCAGGCGCTCAATCCGCCGCCTTCGGCCTCAGGGGAGGGCCTCTACACCACGGGCTGTGTAATCGGAGCCACCCTCGGACTCATCGTCCACCTGCCCGGACCCCTCGGCGGCCGGGTGCTGGTCGGCGCCGCCGACAGTCTGAATGAATAACTGATCCGTACCTATCTGGCTCAACAGCGCCCGTTCCTTCTGCGGGTAGGTCAGGGGTGCTGAAGCGCTCCTGTCTCTATCTTCCCGCTCTCGATTGGTATGGCTCCGGTGATCTCGTAGCTGTCGTTGCTTCTCTTGACCTGGATATCGAGGAGTGCGACGAGCTGGGATTGTGTTTCGAGGTCGCCGTCGTCGAGTCTGGCCGCGGCCACTGAAGCGAGCTTATGGGCTTGCTCGAGGGGGTCGATCTGGGCTTCGAGTAGCTGGGCTTGGCGTTCGAGCCTCCGCAGCTCTGCGGTGAGTTCGCTGTGCTCGGCAGCCAGCTGGTCGAGGAGGGTCTTGATCTCTGGGTTGGTGAGTCCGAGGGTCTTGGCGTCTCGGAAGATGCGGAGCCGCTCGGCTTTAACCCGAGCAAGTCTGCCTTTGCGGTCGGTGATCGTGTCGCCGAGCTGGTCGGGATCATGTCCAGGGTGCTCTGTGTGGAGGGTGGCGGCTTCCAGGAGCCGCTTCGGATCATCCAGAGCGGCTCGGATCGGTTCCCACAGCAGAGTCTCAAGCTCCTCAGCTCGTATCTGGCGGGGTTGTATCGGGCATCGTTCGCCAGTGAGTGCCGAGTTCGTGTTCGAGGAACATATGTAATAGCGGGCGTCGCGGTCGTTGCGGTAGGAGCCCACCATGTGGCCTCCGCATTGACAGACGATCCTGCCCGAAAACGGATACATGTGGATCTTGCGGGGGGCTGTCCGGGTGGTTCTCCCAAGGGCGTCTTGTAGTTCGGTGAAGCGTTCCTGCGAGATGATCGGGGGGAAGCGCCGCAGGATCGGCCCTTCGGTCGACTCATAGGGGATCTCGCCGACCAGGTGTCGGCGCCCCAGGTGCATTCGGAGGCTCCGATGCGACCACGGCCGCCCAGTACGGGTCCGATGCCCCAGGGCGTTGATCCGCTTCGCCGCCTGATACGCCGTCATCGCCTCATCGACGACCAGTCCAATCACCAACTCCAGGAACTCGACACCGTCGGGATCAAGCTCGAGTGTGGTGTGGTCGGTCGGGGTCTTGGCGAGCCGGTACCCCAACGGGGCGGTCCCACCCGTCCACAGTCCCCGTTCAGCCGCCCGCTCCAGGCCTTCGCTCATCCGTTTGGTCCGGGTGTGCTGCTCCATCACAGCGAACAGGGCCCTCATCGCTGACATCGTGGACTCACCCGGATCCGACAGATCAGTCTCGCCCTCGAGCGTGACCAGCCGCACGTCTGCTTCTCTCAGCGCATCGCGGATCACAAAGGCGACCTTCTCGCTACGCGCCAACCTCGATTCGTCTGTCACCAGCAATGCGTCGAACCGGTCAAGCTGACCCAAGAGGCGCATCAGCTCGGGGCGTTCCTCCAGCTTCTCACCCGAAACCCCCGGGTCACAGAAGTCCTCCCACCCATACCCGAGACTCTCAGCCAAGCCGGTGAGAGTCTCCAACTGACCATCCAGACTGAACCCATCCACCTGCCCGGGCGTAGACACCCGCCGATAGATCGCCGCCCGCCTCATCACCCGACAGTCCCAACGACCGCGGTGAACTGGGCGCCGTCATAGCTGACCAGCTCAGTCACCTCACCCAGGGAAGAAGGATCACAAACCCGGACCCTCTCCACCGACCTCACATGGCGAATCCGATCCGCAGCAGCTCCAAGCGAACGAGCCACCGCATCGAGACGACGGAACCGAGTCGACGGCCGAACACCCTCATCAACATCAACCTCAAGAACTACAAGCATCCTCATACCCCACAACATACGCCGTTCGACTGACACAAACCCCACCGTCAGCCCTGATCCGCTTTGGTACAGGTTCGCCGGAGCCAAGCATCCGCCACCCAGACGCGCTCGCGTTCAGATCCAACGTCGCTTCCTGACAGATCTCGGCGTCTGTGCTGTTGCAGTCGGTGGTGCAGGAGCCCACAGCGTGAGCGGTTGAGGGCTTGGTTCATCTTCGAGGTCACAGCCCGCAGTTCCGAGCGAACCTCGGTGTGGCCGGGCGTCTTGCTAAGAAGTCTGATATTGAGAGGCCCGATTCCCTAACTTCGGCACCGGGCTCCAGCCTGTGGATTTCCTTTTTGGGGATTCTTGTGCAACCTCCTCCGCTCGCCCTCGATTGTTGGCTTCACTCGTGCTGCTTGCGTTGACGATCCAACCAGGCGAAACCGCTGGATTGTTTCGGTCAGGGGCACTGCCATGTCGGCCCCTGGCTTCTTCGATCGCGGTGGAACGCGAACGCTCCCCCCGCTTGCTTGTCGGACGCGGCCATCGGTAGTCCGAGTTCAAGCGCCATTCTTTGCGTTCTCCGTAGCTGCGACTCGTAGGCCAGGTCCATCTCGGCGTATCCCCACAGCTCCATCTTCCCGGAACCCGAGATGTACACGCTTCCACGGTGATGCTCCACTCCTTCGGGATGGCTCGGCTCGACTGAGGAACTCTCTCTCCGCATGCGGTAGGGGTTTCCAATACTCACAACAGCAAGGGGTGCAGCGGGGGGAGGATCCAGACGCTTTCCACGCGTGTCGAAATCCAAGCGGCCGGCCATGGTGTGATCCGGGAGTACGACGGTGCTACCGAGGGCGGCGCTCTCGAAGTAGATCTGTCCATTGAGCGATAGCCGAAGATGCTCGCGATGTCCCTCAGTTCCGTATCCGGAACCCGACTCTTTCGCCTTCTCGTGTTGAAAGGTGATGGTTGCCGCGACGAGCGCTACAGCCGGGATTCTCGCCGCAGGCACGAGGATTCTGAGCAACTCCTGTCGATGGGCACTTCGAGTCGTGGTGCCATCCCGCCACGGGACGTCTCGCTCGAAGCGGCCTGGCGCGTTTCCCTTCGTGACGACGAAAGGGACTCTGTCGGTCGCGAACTCGAGGGCCACGACGGATCGCCCACGCCCGACGGGAACTGATAGGTGCGTTGTGAGTTCAGGTGGAATCTGATCGAAGCCGCTGCGAACTGTTGGCCACCATGCTGCCAAGTCCTTGTCGGCTGCCCCAGGCGCAGTGAAGGCATCCTCGTCGAGTCCGACAATCCACAGGATCGACTCACCGCCAGCGGTGTTGGCGTGGGCGGCGAGCTGCCGCGCTGCCTTGTCGGCGGCAGGCCATGTGGACTTGCATTCAACAAGATCATCTTCGATTCGAAGGTGATCTCGGCAGACGCGATCCACGAGCTGTAGGACCCGGTGTTCAAGCAGAGCTCGCACAGATCCCATTGTCGCGTCATACCGAGTCGAGATGTCAAG
>JAJCYA010000043.1 GCA_029263095.1 Acidimicrobiia bacterium
GGAGCGGATCTCCGTATTGCCCAGCTTGGTCTTCGTCTGGCCCTCGAACTGGGGTTGGCGCACCTTGGCTGAAATGACGGCCGTCATCCCCTCCCGGACGTCTTCTCCCACTAGGTTCGGGTCCTTCTCCTTGAGAATGCCACGGTCCCTGGCGAACTCGTTGATCGCACGGGTCAGCGCCTTCCGGAACCCCTCTTCATGGGTACCACCTTCGACAGTATTGATGTTGTTGGCGAAGGTGAGGACGTTCTCGGTGTAGCCGGAGGTCCACTGGAGAGCTACATCTATTTCGGCATCACCACCGGTCTCATCAAATGTCACCACCTGGGCATGAAGTGGCTCGCGCTTCGCATTGAGATGCTTTACGAAATCGACCAGTCCCCCGGTGTACCGGAAGGTTTCCTTAGTCTCGGGTGAGTTTCTCTCATCTACGAGTCTGATCTCGAGACCCTTGTTGAGAAACGCCATCTCCCGCAGGCGAGAGACGACCGTCAGATAATCGAAGTCGGTCGTCTCTTTGAATATCTCAGGAGACGGATGGAAAGCAACCGTCGTCCCCGAGCGCTTGGCCGCCGCACCCTTCTTGAGCTTCGCCTTGGGGGCTCCAAACGAGAATTCCTGAGTCCATCGGAACCCGTCACGCACCACCTCAACCGACAAGGTGTCCGACAGTGCATTGACGACGGATACTCCTACTCCGTGGAGCCCTCCCGAGACGGTGTAGGCACCACTCTCGAACTTGCCTCCGGCGTGCAGTGTCGTAAGGACAGTCGTCACAGCCGGCAGACCGGTTTTGGCGTGTTTGTCGACCGGGATACCCCGTCCGTTGTCCTTGACCGTAACCTTGCCCTCGGGATGGATTGTGACGTCGATCCGGGTGCAAAAACCGGCCATCGCCTCGTCTACCGCGTTGTCGACCACCTCCCATATCAGGTGGTGAAGGCCACGGGGACCGGTCGACCCGATGTACATGGCCGGACGCTTCCGAACGGCCTCGAGACCTTCCAGAACCGTGATGTCCTTCGCCTTGTACGAGGCCGCGTTCTTCCCTGCCACTGTGCTTCCTCTGATCGTCCGATGTCGCTAGCGGCGAGTACGAGTCACCTCATCACCCACCCCCGGGCCGTGGTGCCTCCGGGTGGCGAACAGGTGTGTCACAACCCCTCTCCGGTGCCGGCTGACACGGGTGTAAGTATAGTCGGTCCAGGGCTCGAAGCCAGACCCTTCAGCAGGTCTCTCAGTCCATAAAACCCCTGGTCAGAGCTACTTTTTCCTATTTCCTACGTTGACTCGGACACTTTCCACAACACCCTCCCCAAAGTGGTCTCTGAGTCGGTCGAGCAGCGGACCGACTCGGTACCTCAGGAGACTCGCGGCGGCACCGTCAGGCACCTCTACCACGAGCTCTCCGCCCTTCAAACCGACGGGTTCGGCCATTGCGGCGAAGGGCTCTCCGGCCACGTCATCCCAATCCGCGACGAGCTGTGCAAGGTCCACCGCAGTCGGCATTCCCAGCCGGGCGAGCATCTCATCCACATCTCTTCCGATCGGTTCCAGGTCTCGGCTACCTCTCATGTCCTCTCCACACCACTTCCACTCACTGTCCATCTATCACCCACGAACGGGACCTCTTCCTCCCGGGCCGACGTGACGAACACCTGTCCCGATGGGAGCTGCTCGACTAGTCGCCGTCCCCGACCCGGATCCAGCTCCGAGAACACGTCGTCTAGCAGCAGAACGGGAGGAGTCCCGCGGCGATCGAGCAGCACCCGGTAGGCGGCCACTCTTAGCCCGAGGGCAATCGAGCGTTGCTCCCCTTGACTCGCCCGGGTCCGAGCATCGCGGCCGTCGATGAGTATCACGATCTCATCTCGATGTGGTCCGACGGTCGTGATCCGCCGCTCCAAATCTCCGGGCCGGGCCGCGGCCAGTGCTTCTGCAAGAAGCGGCTGCAACTCCTCCGCTCCACTTCGCCTCTCGGGTTCGCCCAATCCGGCAGCTTGGTATCTCCATTCCACATGTCCCGGTCGTTCAGATAGATCACCGTAGAGACCGGCTACGACCGGTTCGAGAAGCGCCACCACTGAGAGTCGCCGGGCAAGGACGATCGAGCCGAGTGAGGCCAGACGCTCATCGAGAACATCGAGCGTCGTGACATCTGCCTGGCGGCCCTCTCTCCTCAGCAGAGCATTGCGTTGGCGGACGGCTCGCTCGTATTCGACGAATTCCGACGCCGCCATAGGCCAAACCTGCGAAGCGGCATCATCCAGGTAGTCACGGCGGTACGCCGGCCCCCTCTTCACCAGGTCGAGATCGTCCGGAAGAAAGGCGACGAGAGCCACTCGTTGAGCCACCTCTGCCCTCCCCTTCGGCCTCTTCCCATCCAGAAGGATGGTCCGACGACCCTGCGCAGGTATCGAGACCTCCACCAACGAGGAACGGTCATCTGCCGAGAACTCGCCCCGTACGATCGCCTCCTCCTCTCCCTCGGCAACCAGAGAAGCATCTGGTGCACCCCTAAAAGACTTGAGCGAAGCCAGGTAGCCGATTGCCTCAAGGACCGAGGTCTTACCGGTGCCGTTGTCTCCAATGAGAACGTTGACTCCTCTCCCCGGTTCGAAGCGGAGAGATCCGTACGCGCGGAACGCTCCCAGTTCGAGCCAGAGCAGTCTCATGTCTCTTCTACAGGCGCACGGGCATCAGCAGATAGAGGAAGTCCTCTCCCTCACCGCCGCGAATGACACCCGGCTTCAGTGGATCGAGGACATCGAGAACGACCTTCTCCTCTTCAACTGCGTTGACGCCATCGTTGAGGTACCGGCTGTTGAAGGCGATTGTCATCTCTTCGCCGTTGTATTCACCCTGCACGTGCTCGGTCTCACCCCCGACGTCCTGGCGTGACACGCTCAACTCGACTCCTCCCGAAGAGAGGGTCATACGGATCGGTATGTGATCCTCGGCGACGAGAGAAGCGCGATCTATAGCCTCCAGCAGCGAATCACGCCCAACCAGTAGTCGGCTCGGATAGGACTCGGGGATGAGCTGGCGGTAGTTGGGGAACGATCCCTCGATGACCCGCGCCGCCAGAGTGCCGCGACTCGACGCGAATGCTGCCTCACGGCCCCCCACCGCAACTTGTAGCTCTGACGCACCAACACTGCGACCCAATTCCTTGAGTGCCCTGACCGGAACGAGACCCGAGAGGTCGGCGTCGACCGCCGGTACATCACGAACGGCCAGGCGATAGGAGTCGGTCGCAACCAGGCGAAGCTTGCCCTCTTCATGCTCGAAGAAGACTCCCGTGAGAATCGGACGAGCGTCGTCGGTGCTCGCAGCGACCATCACCTGACCGAGGGCAGCCGCAAAGGCATCTCCATCGACACCCACAGCCTCGCTCAGGTCAGGCTCATCGAGCTTCGGAAACTCGTCGATCGAGAGCTCTCGGAAACGGAAGCGGGGACCGCCACCTGTGATCTCGATCTCTCCTTCCTTTGCCTCGAGGACCACAGCGCCCGGGGGGAGTTTTCGCACGGCTTCGGTGGCCAACCGCGAGGGCACGACCGTCTTGCCTTCCTCGATCGTTTCGACCTCGAGATCGGTTCTCACCGTCACCTCGAGATCGGTCCCGGTCACTCTCATCGTCTTGCCCGCCACTTCCAGCAAGACGCCTTGGAGGATCGGCAGCGGTGACCGGGTCCCTACTGCGCGGCCTGCTCGGCTCAAGACATCGGCGAGATCGTCTCGCTCAGCTCGGATACGCACAGATGGTCCCTTCTCTTCTAACTGCTCTGTAATTGAAATAGATTGAGTAGTGGTAGTAGGGGTTGTGGATTGTGGAGTACTCAGCAAACCCCCTGGTCAGAGGGGGGGTGGAGGATTCACACCCTGTGGAGGGAACAACCCGGTTCTCCACATGGGGAGAGGAGAGTTGGGGGAAGTGGGGAGAAGTGATGGAGTTGTTCACGGGGTTCTCCTCAGACCCTGCATGAGGGCTGTGACACGATCGAACAGCATTTCGTCCTCGGTCATGAGGCGGCCGACCGTGTTGATACCGTGGAGAACAGTTGTGTGATCGCGGCCTCCAAAGATCGTTCCAATCTTGGGCAATGAAAGGTCGGTCATCTCCCTCACGATGTACATGGCGATCTGGCGGGCACGAGCCAGGGGCTGGTGGCGCCGCGGTCCCTCAAGGTCAGAAATGGAGAGACTGAAAGCCTCCGCGGTCGCGGCCAGAATCCGCCCGGGGCTCACCGGCGCCATGCTGTGAGCCGGACCGAGATCCTGAAGCACGTCCTCGGCCATCTCGAGATCGATGGGCTGATGAGTTAGTGCTGCGTATGCCGTCACCCGAGTGAGAGCACCCTCCAGTTCCCGGATGTTGTCCACGACTCGGGTGGCGATGAATTCGAGAACGGGCTCGGGTATTGGCTGGGGCGCAAATGCTGCATTGCGGCGGAGGATCGCAAGACGGGTCTCGACGTCGGGCGGCTGGATATCGGTTGTGAGTCCCCACTCGAAACGGCTACGGATCCGCGCTTCGAGGTTGGTAAGACTCTTTGGCGGGCGGTCTGCCGAAAAGACGAGCTGCTTACCTGCCTCGTAGAGAGAGTTGAACGTGTGGAAGAATTCCTCCAGGATCTGTTCCTTCCCCTCGAGGAATTGAACATCGTCGAGAAGGAAGAGGTCAACGGTCCGATAGTGAGCCTTGAACTCGTCCATCCTCTTCTTGCGGATGGAGTCGATGAAGTTGTTGAAGAACTCCTCGGATGACACGTAGGAGATCTCGAGGTGAGGGTGGAGCAGTGCCGAATGCTGGGCTACGGCGTGGAGGAGATGGGTCTTTCCTAGACCCGAGCCACCGTATACGAACAAAGGGTTGTAGTTCCCGCCGGGCTGTTCGGCAATGGCCATGGCAGCAGCATGGGCAAAGCGATTGGAGGGACCCACGACAAAGTTTTCGAACGAGTACTTGGGGACGAACCGCTGTTCGGTCGGGGAGCTTTCTACCTGCTGCGGCGCCGAACCGATCGGTTCTGGCTCCGAGTCCTCCTCGATGAGGGGCTCATAGGCCGGCTCATCCGGAGCCGATAGCTCGACGGAGAGGCCGGAACCAAAGGCTATTCCGACGGCATCTTCGACGAGGGGACGGAACTTTTCGTTGACCCAACGTAGATGGAACTCACTCGGTGCGGTTATGTGGATGACGTCGTCGGCTATCGATTCCGGACGGAGCCCATCAAGCCATGTCCTCCAGGTGACCGGCGTGACCCGTCCACGGAGCGTTTGCCGGAACTGTTCCCAGCTCTCGGCAGCCGGATTCGCTTCCACGTCTTGCCTCGCAGTGCCCTCGAACTACTACTTCTCTTCTCCACAGGGGTATCCACACCTGTGGAAAAACCCCACGTTCCCCATCGGGACCCTCAGTTGGGCCAACCAGATCCCCGTCCGCTCGATGTGGGAAGTAGACAGCGGATCAACCCGGTAGCAGACGAGTATATGGAGCGCCTGCCGCGGCCTTCAAGTACGGCAAATCCGGACTTAGCTCCGACTCACATTGACGGATCAGAGCTATGGAACCCTTAAGAAGTAAGGGCTATCTCGGGTCTCGACCAGAGCGGATGCGGTGCTGGAGAGGCAGATTTGTGTGCGGTTGGCCTTGACCTATCTTTCGCGACTCAAATCCTTTTCTCGCGATTAGCCGTAACGAGGGCTTCTTCCTTTGACAAGCCCCACGACCCTCCGTAACCTCCCGCTCCGACGCACTCCCCCTCTCTTCGGGACGTCTCTTCATGAAACGCACGTATCAGCCGAATGTTCGACGCCGCAAGCGCAAGCACGGCTTTCGGGCCCGAATGCGGACCCGAGCCGGTCGCGACCTGCTCAAACGTCGTCGTCGCAAAGGCCGTCGCCGCGTCTCGGCGTAGGGGTCGCCCCTACGCGTCCCTGCGGAGTCGGTCCGACATCGGGAGGGTGCGCCGGGTTGGAATCCGACATCGGGTTGGCGGTATCACCGTTTTCGCCGCAGCCGGTGTGTCGGGGAGGTGTCGCGCCGCTTTCGTCGCAGGACGGGCGGTGGGGCCGGCGGTGCAGCGCAATCGCGCTAAGCGTCGCCTGCGTGAGGCACTCGCCTGTGTTCCCACCCGGGTCGGCCGAGACTATTTGGTGATCGCCACTTCGGCGGTCACAGAGGCTCCCTTTGGGGATCTCGTCGGTTGGCTGACTCGAGCCGTGACCGAGGAGGAGTGAGCGTGGCAGAGGAGAAGAGGACCCTGAGGCCCTACCAACCGGGTTGGTGGCTGCAGCGGCTCATCCTCGCCTACCGGACTTTGGTCTCCCCCATCTTGGGTCGTCGTTGTATCTACTTGCCGACCTGTTCGGAGTATGCATTCGACGCCATAGGGGAATGGGGGGCACCTCGTGGCACGTGGATGGCCGTAAAGCGGGTCGGCCGATGCAATCCGCTAAGGGAAGGTGGACTAGATCCGGTACCCAAACGCACCGGTGAAGCCACGAACGTCGAGGTGGAGGCACACTGATGTCTGCGATCTGGAATGGGATCCAGGAGGTTCTCGGCGGAATCCTGTCGTTCTTCTATGGGCTCATACCAAATTTTGGTATAGCAATCATTCTGTTGACTGTGACGATTGGGCTGTTGCTCTTTCGGCTCACTCTCAAACAGACCCGTTCGATGAAGGCGATGCAGGAGATTCAGCCTGAGATCAAGCGGATCCAACGCGAACTCAAACAGGATAAGCAGGCCCAGCAGGCCGCGATGATGGAGCTCTACAAGGAGAAGGGCGTTAACCCGGCTGCCGGGTGCCTGCCGCTCCTGATGCAGATGCCCATCTGGTTCGCCTTGTTCAGCGTGTTGAGGTCCTTTGGGAACTCTCAATTGGCGGAGCGCCTGAAGTGGGTGACATCGGGAAGTGAACTCGAGGCGGCCGTCCGTGCCCACAGCGCGACGACCCCCACGTTGGACTTCCTCGGAATGGATCTCACCCGAACACCGAGCGCCGTCGGTTTCGGCGAGACGGTCGATGGCGCACAGATCGCCGGCGACTTTGTGGCGGCAATCCCCTACTTCATAACGATTCTCATCGTGATGGGTACGGCCTACTACCAGCAGAAGCAGACGATGTCCCGCAGTAACAGCCAGAATCAAGCACCACAGCCGGGGCAAGCCGTAATGAAGATTTTTCCATTCTTCTTCGGCTTTATCTCCTTCAACATGCCGGCCGGTCTGGTGATGTACTTCGCAGCCAGCCAGATCTTCCGGATTGGACAACAGGCCCTGATTATCAGCCTCGACGAGAAACACGCCGCAGAGGCGGTCGTCGAGGCAAAGGAAGCCAAGAAGGTCAAGCCAGCAGCTGAACCGATCAAAGAGGGAGATGACGTTGCCGGAGGATCCACCGCGGGTTCCGGTCCCAAGCGACGCCCCCAAGGGTCGAAGAAGAAGCGCGGCAAGAAGCGGAGGAGAAGGTAAGTGTCGCCAGTCGAATGGGTTGAGGTTAGGGGCAAGGACATCGAGGTTGCCGTTGCCGCTGCGCTGGAGGAGCTTGGGTTGGCCAATGCCGAGGCCGCCGAAGTGGAGGTGCTGCAGGAGCCTGAGAAGGGATTCCTCGGAATGGGTGGCAGGGACGCAATCGTCAGGGTCAAGCCGAGGAAGACGGCCGGCAAGAGACGTCGGCGAGGCGGTCGGGGGCGTAGCAACGGAGGAGGCTCCGGTTCCAAGGGGGAACCGAAGAAGACCCCGCCCGCGGCAGGTGCTGGAGCGAGGAAGGCGGCTCAGAAGGGCCAGAAGGCTCAGAAGGCCCAGAAGGAGCAGCCACGCCAACAGCAGCGTCCTCCGCGACAGCCGAGGCACCGCAACACCGAAGCAGGGAAACAGAAGGAGCAGAAGGTGGAAGTCGAAGTCGATCGGGGCGAACAGGCCGAGATGGTCAAGGACTTCCTCACGGGACTCCTCGACGCATTCGGTCTCGAGGGCAATGTGGAGTGCACGGTCGAGGACGACATCGTTCTGGCCAATGTGACTGGAGAACAGACCGAAGCCCTGGTGGGACCAAAGGGAGCCATCCTCCAGGCCACTCTGGAGTTGTCTCGAACCATTGTGCAACGCAAGTCCCAGGCTGGTGCCCGCATCAGGCTCGATATCGGTGGCTATACCGAACGGCGCCGGGAGGCTCTCCGGATCTATACCGGCCGATTGGTCGAGAAGGTCACCGCGGAGGGCGGCGAGGTAATGCTGGAACCGATGAACGCGGCCGATCGCAAGGTTGTTCACGACGCTGCTGCCGATCTGGGGGGAGTACGGACCTTCTCAGAGGGAGAGGAACCGCGCCGATCTGTTGTGATCGCCCGCCTCGACTCCTAGCACCGAAGGCACAAACTTTCGCAAGTCGAAGGGGCCCGCAAGGGCCCCTTCGTCGTGTTTCACGTGAAACACGACAGGGTCTACGAGAGGAGCAAACCGGATAGGGGCGGCCGGATCGGTCTGGAACGGTGGCGGGTTGCGGCTACTCCGGTGCCTATCACCTCCATCGCCACACCCGCTCCCCTCGTATAGGAGAGGGGGGTGCTATTCGCCCAACGTATCTCAATCCCGCTCGATAGAACACACCTGAGGCATAATCGGCTCATGGATTCGGTCGACATGGCACGACGAGCAGCCGATTGGGCGGGCTACCCCCTCACCGAAGGAGCCGCAGAGGTATTGGAGATATACGCCCTGTGGTTGGAGGCCGAAGCCATCCCTGCCGGCGGCCTGGGACCGAGGGAAGGAGATCGGATCTGGTCTAGGCACGTAGCCGACAGCATCCTGTTTGCCGCTGGTTGGCCCGATGGTGCTCCCAAGGAGGTTCTCGATGTGGGAAGCGGAGTGGGGCTCCCCGGAATCCCGCTGGGAGTCTTGTGGCCAGACGCAGAGATCACGCTCCTCGATCGCGGCGGACGCCGGATACGCCTACTGCAACGGATTGTCCGGGTACTGGGGCTCAGCAACGTCCATGTCTTCCAAGGAGACGCCTTCGATGTAGCAGACGAGTGGTCCGGGGTGGTCTATAGGGGTTCGGTAAAGCCTCCGGAATCGGTCGGTTTGAGTGCTCGCTTGCTAGATACCCCCGGAACAGCGGTCCTTGGCCTCAGTAGGAAGTCGCAGCCTCCCGACCGAACTCGTGACCTCGTTTCGGTCGCCCAAGCGATGGGTCTCGACACCGAAATAGTGGGGGTCCCATCGACAATCCTTGACGCACCCGCCTGGTTACTTATCATGCGCGCTGGTGAGTAAGTCTTCAGACCGCGTAGTTGTCGCGGTCGCCAACCAAAAGGGTGGCGTGGGCAAGTCCACGACCACAATCAACATGGGTGCCGCGCTGGCCGCGATGGGTGAGCGGGTACTCATCGTGGATGGAGACCCCCAGTCCAACGCCACCTCGGGGCTGGGGGTGGACCGGCACGATGTGGCGGTCAACACCTACGACCTCATCCTTGGCCAGGGAGACATAGACGATGGGATTGAGCCGACCAGTGTAAAGGACCTGTTCGTCGTGGCCTCGTCGATTGATCTTGCGGCCGCTGAGATAGAACTCGTCGCCAGGATGTCGCGCGAGCACCTGCTGCGGCAGGCAGTCGACTCGATGGAGACCGACTTTGATGTCGTGTTGGTCGACTGTCCCCCCAGCCTCGGTCTAATCACGGTCAATGCGTTGACCGCTGCCGACGAGGTACTCATTCCGATTCAGACCGAATACTACGCATTGGAGGGGCTGACGCAGCTGTTGCGGTCGATCGAAGCGATCCAATCACACCTAAACCCTCGACTACGAATCGAAGGAGCGGTGCTCACGATGTACGATCGGCGTACCACGCTGGCCGCTGAGGTGAGCGCGCAGGTTCGGGAGCACTTCGGGGATGTCACATATCGAACGGTCATCCCACGGACGGTACGACTCGCCGAGGCGCCCTCCTATGGAGAACCGATCGAGTCATTCGATCCTAAGAGCAGAGGAGCGGTTGCCTATAGATCGCTCGCTACCGAATGGAGGAAGAGACATGGCCGCAGCACGTAAGTCCGGCTTGGGCCGCGGACTCGACGCTCTGCTGGCGGTTCAGAAGACCGAAGGCGGCGTCGGGACAATCCCGGTCGACCACATCGATCCGAATCCCCGTCAGCCTCGTTCCCGCTTTGACGAGGAGGCCCTCGAGGCTCTTGCGGCATCGATTCGCGAGGTGGGGGTGTTGCAGCCGATTGTCGTCGGACCCGCCGACCCGGACGGACGCCACATGTTGGTCGCCGGTGAGCGGCGACTCCGAGCGAGCAGGCTCGCCGGGCTCGACGAGATCCCGGCCGTCGTTCGTGAGAGCGACGAGGCAACTCAGCTCGCAGAAGCACTCATCGAGAACATTCAGCGTGAGGATCTTGGTCCGCTGGAAGAGGCCGAAGCCTTTAGTGCCCTTATGGAAGATTTTGACATGAGGCATGAGGACGTCGCCCAGCGAGTAGGCAAGAGCAGATCGGCAATCACCAATGCGGTCAGGTTGCTCAACCTGCCGGGTCAAATACAAGGACTCCTTGCCGAGGGTCTGCTCTCTGCCGGAGCGGGCAGAGCGCTACTCGGGCTGGAGGACGTCTCCTATGCGGTGGCAGTGGCGGAGAGGGCAGCAGCCGAGGAATGGTCGGTGCGCCAGGTAGAAGAAGCCGTGCGGGAAAGGCGCGACGCGCGGGAGGCTCCTGAGGCAGCGTCGAAAGAGCGGCGCTCCGAAAAGGAGAGGCCGGCGCAGATCATCGCCCTCGAGGAGCGTATGGCAGAAACATTGGGGACCAATGTCCAGATCAGATACGGATCTCGCGGCGGCGGCAAGATGGTCATCAGGTTCGGATCACTCGATGATCTCGAACGTATCTACCGCGGCTTGATGGGGGAGTAGGGGTCGGCGACTGCGCGATCTCCCAACAAATGGCAAGACGAGGTGAGTTGATCGCCTAACGTCGTGCTCTTTCGGCGGCTTGGGAGCCCAACCAGCGTTCCAGCGAGTCGATGGCGAGTCTGCCCAATTCGGCGTCCAGAGGGGTGGTGGCGATGACGACGGCCGGTGCTCGCGTCTCGCGCAGGATCGGCATGACCCTCCCCTGCGGTTCGAGACCAAGGGCGGAGGAGAGACCTCTGGCAATAGCCAGCCCGGCAGCGCTGTGGCTTAGGGGAGATGAAAACGAATAGATCCCCGGCGTGTCCGTGGCAGGGGATGCGAGGGCAACGACGATGTCAACAGCGCTTTCGTTGGCATGGAGGGCTCGAAGCCGCTCGGCAGGACGGGTGTCCGATGATCGTGATGTGATCGGATGGGCTCCAAGGTCGCGTAGACGGGAGGCGGCGGCCACCCCGGCTATCCACGCCGTCTGGGCTTCGTCGACAGATCGGCAGAAGGGGTCGATGAAGATGCGATGACCGGCCAGCGTGGAGGGAAGGGAGGCCAACCAGGCACGTTCTCTAATCTCGTGACGTCCCATCTTCGAGGTCTCGCGAGACATGAGGCTCAACTCGCCGATTACCGCTGGTCCTGAGATACCGTCCTCAGCCATCTGGCGGTTGTGCTGGAAGTCGAGCAGCGCACGGAGAGTATCGGGTCCGAAGATCCCGTCGACGTCACCGGCATCGAATCCGATGGCATTCAGATTCCGTTGCAGCTCAGCAACATCGTCGCCGTGAAGCATCGGCATTCGGTAGTAGAGCTGACGGTCTCCGAGCACGAAGCCGGCATCTACGAGGGTCCTCCAGGTCTCCCGTCCGATGAGTCCATCGGAGGCGAGCCGCTGAGCCTCTTGAAACTGCCTCACCGCCGCCTCGGTGGCCGGTCCGAACTCGCCGGATGCGTCGGGGTCGGTGCCAAAACCCAACGCTGAGAGCCGGTCCTGGATGTCCCGGACCGGCTCTCCCTGATCTCCACGTCGATAGAGCGCCATGATCGGCGTCTATCGTCGCACAGCTCGACTCAGTTGATGAACTCGTCGATCTCTGCGAGAAGTGCGTGCTTGGGGCGTGCCCCGACGATGCGCTTCTTTTCGACGCCGTCCTTGTAGACGATCAGCGTCGGAATACTCATGACGTCGTACTCCATAGCCGTCTGCGGATTCTCGTCGACGTTGAGCTTTGCGACGCTCATCTTTGAGGCGTACTCGCCGGCTATCTCGTCGACGATGGGCTCGACCATGCGGCACGGTCCGCACCATTCGGCCCAGAAGTCGACCAATACGGGCTTGTCGCCGTTGATGAGGTCGTTGAATGCCGCATCCGTTGCGGTGACGGTGTTCTCAGCCATTGTGGTCCGGCCGCCTAGCGGCCTTCACCTCCTCAGTACTCAATTCCAACCGGTATGAACCCACTGGGGTCGTCCTTCATTCCTGCGATTCGAGCCAGCGCTCGGCATCCAACGCCGCCTGGCATCCCATCCCCGCAGCGGTTATCGCCTGGCGATAGGTGAAGTCCACAACATCGCCGGCCCCAAAGACGCCGGTGATCGATGTAGAAGTGTTCTCGTAGGTCTCGAGGTAGCCCTTGTCATTGAGGGCGAGTTGACCATCGAAGATGGCGGTATTGGGAGTGTGTCCGATGGCGATGAACACACCCTCGGCGGCAAGCTCCTCGGTCTCATCGGTTTCGACGTTTCGCAGCAGCACACCGGTAACCGCGTCATCGCCGAGCACTTCTGCGACGACGCTATTCCAGCGGACCTCGATCTTGTCGTGGGCCAGAGCGCGTTCGGCCATGATCTTCGAGGCTCGGAATTCGTCACGACGGTGGATGAGAGTCACCTTGGACGCAAACCTGGTGAGGAACAGTGCTTCTTCGAGGGCGGAGTCACCTCCACCGACCACCACGATCTCGCGATCACGGAAGAAGAACCCATCACAAGTGGCACACGCCGACACGCCGTGTCCGCGCAGGTTCTCCTCGCCGGGCACACCGAGCCAACGTGCCGAGGCGCCTGTGGACACGATGACCGCTTCGGCTTCGTGAAGCTCGTCTCCCACCCAGACCTTGAACGGCCGCTCGGAGAGGTCGACCTTGCTCACGTCCGAACGAACGATGCGGGTTCCGAAACGTTCGGCCTGCTTGCGGAATAGGCCCATCATTTCGGGACCCATGATCCCGTCCGGGAATCCTGGAAAGTTCTCGACATCGGTGGTGAGCATCAACTGCCCACCAGCCTCCATTCCTTCGATCATCAGCGGCTCGAGCCCTGCCCGCGCCGCGTAGATGGCTGCGGTGAGCCCCGCGGGTCCTGATCCGACGATGATTACTCGTTCTGTCATGCTTTGTCCTCGGTCTTGGTGCGGGTACGTCGCGACCAGAGCAACGCCCCTACCAGCACGAATAATCCCCCGACGGCTCCGTAGGAGATCTCCATCGCTTGGGAACAGTCACATGCCTTGAACACCAGTTCCTCGAGGATCCGGAACAGCCCGAGCATGAGGAAAATGAAGGCAACAACTACCAGCACCGCCGATACCAGGCCGAGGGCCACGAACATGATGACCCGAGCGACGCGATCGACGGTCAGCGCTCGGATCCGAGTTGCCACCGACTCCAGGAAGTCGGCGACGCGTGTCGGGAATTCTTCCACGACCTGAGGTTAGCGAGCGCTCGCCGGACCTTCCCTCATCATGGAATCACGATCAGATCTGCGCAGTCTGGAACACCCCAGACCTGGAATGGACCGACCTCGCCCCCGGTCAACTCGAAGTACACAACTACGGTGAGCTCGCCGTTCTCGTACTCGAAGAAGAAGCGCTGTGGTGGGGGATCGGAGCGGATCTCGGTGTCCTCGATCCAACAAGAGGTCTCTTCGATCGCATCCGCGGCCCTCGCATTCACGGCTGCGGCGTCGCTCCTGATCACAGAAAGTTCGGCAGACAGTTGCGCAACCTGCTCCTCGCCTGTTGCCGAGGCAATCGATGTTGTGGTCGAGTCCTCCGCAGCTGCCTGCGTTGTCGTGGGGGCCGCCGCCGGTGCGGTCGTTGTGGTGGGACGTAGTGTCGTAGAGGAACCAAAGGCAGCTGCTTGGTCGGAACCATCTCCACCTGGGATGAGGGCGTCGTCCGCATCCGCGCCGGCGACTGCCATGGATTCGACTTCAGGAGCCTCATCAGCTGTTGCGGCCCGTTGCTCGACGGCCGCGGCGGCTGCAGTGGTCGTCGCTTCGGCCGGCAGTTCGATGGCCGCTGTGGCGTTGTCTCCATCGGTAGACAGGAGGCCGACGACCGGGACAATGGCAACTAGACCCAGCAAGGCTGCGGCGGCAATACCGAGAGAGCCCCACGGGACACGGCGAACGGGCTGGGCTGTGCCCGGCTCAGGAGCCGCGACTCCGAGCGCGTCAGCCACCGCGGCTCGAAGTGTGGAACGTTCCTCAACCGAAAGCTCTGGCCGGGGAGCCCCCGACAATGCATCGAGAGCGATTCGATGTGCGGCGAGTTCAGCGGCAGCGATTGGGTCTGCTGCGATTTCGCGTTCGAGCGCTGCGGCTTCATCGGGATCGAGTCGTCCCTCGGCCAGCGCTGCGATTGCGTCACGGTCGTGTCTAGGCATTTGTCTCTTCACTCTGACTCTTGTGGTCACCTCTCAGGTTCCCGAGACTGTCGGCCAGGAGACGTCTCCCCCTGAACACCCTGGACTTGACGGTGCCGATCGGGACCCCGAGAGCGTCCGAAACCGTTTCCAGTGACAGGCCCTCGAGGTCGGACAAGATCACCGCCGCTTTGAACTCCGCCGGCAGAGAATCGAGTGCTTCCTCAATCTCTGGTCGGACCTCTGCGGACTCGAATTCGTCGCCGGCAGTGGGATCAGTCGGATCGATTCCCTCCGGCAGCGGATCTGTCTTCCTGCGCTGCGTACGGCGAGCAACGTCATAGCAAGTGTTCACCGCAACTCGGTACAGCCAAGTACTAAACGCCGACCTTCCGGCGAACCGATCGGCCTTGCGGAATACGGCGATGAATGTCTCCTGCGTCGCGTCGAGCGCGGCCTCGCGGTCACGCAACATCCTGAGACAGATTGAGAACACTCGATCCTCGTGGGCTCGCATGAGGGAGTCGAATGCATCGACATCGCCGGCAAGGTACTGCTCGATGAGGGCCGCATCGTCGGCGGCACGGTCGGTCACCGAAGGGACGGTACCGGCTTGGAGAGGGGTCGGCGAGGTCGTTGGCCTCGCTGTCTCTCGGCTGCGATTGGTAAGAGGGCCGTCGGCTGCGTCGTCTCCTGCGATGGCCTCGCTGTCGCTCGGCTGCAAGGGTCGTCGGCTGTCGCCGTCTCCCGCAATTCGCAAGATGCACAGCAGTACGCGTTGAGGTCTCCTGCCAATTGCCAATTGCCAATTGCTAATTGCCTTCTCTGTACACCACTCCGATTACACCGGGGCCGGCGTGCGTGCCGACCACCGGTCCAAGTCTGGCGACGATTGGATCGCTGTGACCCCGTTCGTTGAGCGCCTCGAGGAATTCGTCGAGATCGGGAGCATCGCTGTGGACCACTCCAACTTCAGTGAGAGATTCGAGGGAGTCGAGATGATCGAGCACGGCTCTGATCGCTTTGCGTCGTGTCCTCACCCGGCCGCCGGCGCTCACGATCCCGTCTGCGAATGTAATGAGGGGCTTTACGTCGAGAAGGTTGCCGAAGAAGGCTGCAGCCCCTCCGATTCGACCGCCGCGCTTGAGGAATTCGAGAGTGTCGAGAGAGGCGAACAGATTGGATGAGTCGACGGCTCGGCGCGCTGCTTCCTCTACCTCATCGATCGTGCCTCCCGCCTGGGCAGCCCTGGCAGCTGCCAGGACGCAGAGCCCGAGTGCCGCCGAGACGAGGCCACTATCGATCACCCGGACTGGGATTCCCGATGTCAGTTGCTCCGCGGCCAGCGTGGCGGACTGGTGTGTTGCGCTGATACCGGCTGAGATCATGACTGCCACGATGCCGTCGGCTCCCGCATTGGACAGGTCGCGGTAGGCCCTCTGGAAGCGTCCGACCGACGGGGCTGCCGTCTCGGGGAGTTCCTCCGAAGTGGTGAGGCGGGCCCAGAAATCGTCGACGGACAACTCTTGCCTGTCGACGAAATCGTCGTCACCGAAACGGATGGTCAGAGGCACAACGGTGATGCGGTGACTCTCGAGGATCTCGTCGGGCAGATCACACGATGAATCGGTGACGATGCGGATCATGGATTCCCTCCCGGCAGGGAGCCTACCGGTCGACTCTCATGGGTCCGCGGCAGGCTCCGATCCAGCATCGGGGCCGAGCCACCTCGGCTCACCGTGGTACAGACCGTCTCTGGTCAGGAAGCCCGGCTGAGAACGGCGAGCGGCTCCTCGAGTAGGCCGAAGCCTTCCGACTCATAGAGGCCGATGGCCGAAGCATTGTCGGCCTGGGTGTTGAGCATGAGGGCACCCGCCCCCGCCTTCTTGGCCCAGCGCCCTGATGTGCGCACCAATGAGCGCCCAATCCCTTGAGCCTGCCACCGGGGGTCGACTGCCAATCGCTGCAGATAGGCGACCGTCTGGCCTGCGCCAGTTACTGCGAACCCAGCCAGTCCCCCTTCGGGGTTTCTGACAACGTGGAGGACAGACGACGCCGTGGCGGCCATCGCCTCATCGAGTGCCCGACCATCGAACCGCCAGAACTCGTCGAAGGCAGCCGAATCGATCCGGAGCGCCTCTGGGATGTCGCTCGAATCACCTGTGAGCACCAGATGGCTGGGAGGTGGGATCCGGTGGAGAGAACGACGCATCAGGGTGAGATCTGCACACAGGTCGAACCCGGCTGCCTCCCAGGCGATGCGCGCCGACCGGGGCAGAGGAGGCGACAGCACGGCTGAGATGCCCAGATCTAGGAGAGTTTCGGAGCAGTCGCCGATGAATGAGGACCCGCCGCCTCGCAAGAGGCGGAGATGGGCCATCGGGACGACGTCGTTCCACGGTCGAGATTCGGCGCGGGCCCAGCCGCGGCGGAGTACCACCTGCCCGGGCCACGACCCATCCAATCGAACCTTTGCCATGGCGGCGATGGTATCGGTGTCTTGGAAGGCGCCAGCCGCCGGCCACTTTTGGAGAGCTGTTGCCGTCCGGGACCGGTCGGCACCCATCATCCGGCGCCTCCTGCCAAAGTGGTTCCAATGCGCGCCTTGCTCTACAGCCACGACGCCTGTCTGCTTCATGACAACGGCGCTGGACACCCCGAGCGGGCGGAGCGGATCCCTGCCGCCATCGCCGGCGTTCTTGGTTGCGGTGCCGAAATCGAGAGACGCGAGGCACCGGTCATCGACACCGAATCGATCTACTCGGTGCACGACCCTGCCTACGTCAACTCGATCGAGCAGGCCTGCGCTTTGGGGGCGCAGTCTCTCGACGCTGACACCGCGGTGGTCGAGGCCTCCTGGGAGGCCGCTCTTCGGTCGGCTGGGGCAGGTATCGCGGCAGTTGAGGCCCTTCGGGCTGGCGAGGCCGATTTCGCCTTCCTGGCCGTTCGCCCGCCTGGGCATCATGCTCTCCACTCTCGGGCCATGGGATTCTGTCTCTTCAACAACATCGCTATCGCGGCCGAGGTGCTGACGGCGAGTGGAGAATCGGTGGCCGTTCTCGACTGGGACGTCCACCACGGCAACGGAACTCAGGAGGCCTTCTACGCCCGCGAGGACGTTCTCTATGTCTCTCTTCATCAGTTCCCGTTCTATCCCGGTACCGGCTGGGTCGACGAAGCAGGTACCGGCGCCGGGGTGGGACACACCGTGAATATTCCCCTACCGGCTGGGAGTGGCGGCGATGAGATCCGACTCGCCGTCGAGTCCATCGTCGAACCCGTGCTCCGGGAGTTCGCACCCGGCTGGCTCCTGGTGAGTGCCGGCTACGACGGGCATGCGGCGGACCCGTTGGCTGAACTGCAATATGAGGCTGGCGATTTTGGGTGGCTGGGACAGCGGATCGTCTCGCAGTACCCCGGTCGGTCCATCCTGTTCTTGGAGGGCGGCTACAACACCGACGCCATTGAGGATTCGGTTCAGGCCACATTGCGCGGTTGTGGCGGCGAGATCTTTGCCCCGTCGTCCGGATCGCGTTCTGCGGGTTCGACGCGGATGATTCAAATGGCAGCAGAGAGCGCCTCGAGGCATTGGATGGGGGTTCAAGGGGGCTGACAACACTGCCGATAGGTCCGGAGTCGACAAGGGACCCCGTGACCTCCAACCCTCCAACCTTTGAAGCGCTTCTTGGTGACGTTGTGACCAAGGGAGCATCCGATCTACATCTGAAGCCGGGGGCGGCTCCGATGCTGCGCATCGACGGGAACCTTCTTCCCATCGATGAACCAGCTCTCGACGACACCGACGTCGAGCGCTACCTCGAAGAGATCATCCCTGACCGGCTCCGAGTGGAGTTCAAGGAGCACCACGAGGCAGACTTTGCATATGGTCTTCACTCAGGTGAGAGGTTTCGGATCAACGCCTTCCAGCAGCGGGGACGAGTCACGATTGCGATCCGGGCACTTCAAAAGCCCGATGGAGACATGGACTTGCTCGGTCTGCCTCCTGTAGTAGAACGCCTTGCCAGCGAGATGCGCGGATTGCTCCTCGTGACCGGACCAACCGGCTCGGGCAAGTCGACGACCCTGGCGGCGATCATCGATCTGATCAACAGGTCTCGCCGGGTGAACATCATGACGATCGAGGATCCAGTCGAGTTCGTCCACGAGGACAACCTCGCTCTTGTGAGCCAGCGCGAAGTCGGGGTCGATACCGCAGGTTTCGGCGAAGCGATGCGACGTGTTCTACGCCAGGATCCCGATGTGATCTTGGTGGGGGAGATGCGGGACGCTGAAACCATTGATGCCGCTCTCAAGGCGGCAGAGACGGGTCATCTTGTGCTCTCGACGCTACACACGCTCGACGCCGCCGAGACGGTCAATCGTGTCCTCGAATTCTTCTCGGGGTCACGCCAAGCACAGGTCAGGCGGATGCTTGCCGGTACGTTGCGGGGGATAGTCAGCCAGCGGTTGCTGCCTCGTGCCACCGGGACCGGTCGGGTTCCTGCGGTTGAGGTTCTCGTCAACACGGATCGAATATCGGAAAGGATCGCCGACCCGACGTTGACTCATGAACTGAATGAGGTCATCTCCGAGGGTGCCTACTACGGCATGGAGACCTTCGATCAATCACTTCTTCGACTGGCGGGAGCCGGCGTGGTGACATTCGCAGAGGCGATGCGCCATGCCACCAAGCCGTCGGATCTCAAACTGCGAGCCCAGCAGTTGGGAGTCGTGGCTACCACGTAGCGACGAAGTCCTCAGCCTTCACTCTCCGTCTCCCAGTTACGAATGCTCAGCCGTTTCCGTTGGTGACTGGCGGCTGGTGATAGGCGACTTACCATCTGGGCATGATCCCTCCTCGCCTTGAACGGCTGCTTGATGCGGACGGCGTCCCGATGCGGGTCGCTGTCGCCTTCGCCGATGCCGGTCACGATGTGTTCCTCGTCGGGGGGAGTGTTCGGGACGCTCTCATGGACTGGGAGAGGGATACCCCCGATTACGACTTTGCGACTGCAGCGTCGCCCGATGAGATCGAATCGACTCTGGGTGGCATTGCCACATCGGTCGTCACAATCGGCAAGGAGTTCGGGACGATCGGCTGTTTGGTGGAGGGCGTTCCGGTCGAGATCACAACGTTCCGCAGCGAGGTGTATCGCGATGAGAGTCGCAAGCCTGCGGTGGAGTTCTCTACGAGCCTCGAGGAGGATCTGTCACGTCGCGATTTCTCGGTCAACGCCATGGCACTGCGGCTCCTACCGGAGCCCGAGATCATCGATCCATACGGCGGCCTCGTCGACCTGGGGGCCGGAGTGCTGCGGACCCCGCTTGCTGCAGAGGTCTCGTTCGGTGACGACCCATTGCGAATGCTTCGACTCTTCCGGTTTGCTTCCACACTCGGCTTCTCTCTGGACGCCGGCGCCCTAAAGGCCGCGGCGTTGATGAGTGACCGCCTGGCGATCATCAGTGCCGAGCGGATCCGAGACGAACTAGACCGGTTGCTGGTGGGGGAAGGGGTTGCGGCGGCTCTCGAAGGAATCGTCTCATCCGGACTCGCCGAAGTCTTCCTTCCCGAGCTACCGAGATTGGCGGTCGAGCAGGATCCAATCCATCGCCACAAGGATGTACTCGCCCACACGTTTGCAGTTGTGGCGCAATGCCCCAGGGACAGAATCACCCGATTGGCAGCCCTCTTTCATGATGTCGGCAAGCCAGCCACCCGTGAGTTCGGCTCAGACGGTGTGTCCTTCCATCATCACGAGGTCGTCGGGTCGCGGATGACCAAGACGAGGATGCGCGAGCTGCGCTACTCCAAGGATGATGTGGCGGCGGTGTCCCGGCTCGTGTTTCTCCATATGCGACCCCATACCTTCAAGATGGGATGGACCGATCGTGCCGTCCGTCGCTATGTCAGGGATGCCGGTGATCTCCTCCAGCGCCTCAACGACCTGGTGCGGAGTGACGTCACAACCCGCAACGAGAAGAGAGCCCGGCAGATTCAGCGCCGCATCGACGAACTCGAGGAGCGGATTGTGGATCTACGCCAGCGAGAGGAACTCGACGCGATTCGCCCCCCGATCGACGGTAATCGCGTCATGGAGCTTCTCGACCTTGCACCGGGGCCCAAGATCGGCGAAGCGATGGACTTCCTGCTCGAACACCGGCTCGACCACGGCCCTTACAGCGAAGAGGAGGCGGAGGTGCTGCTACGAGAGTGGGCCGAGGACCAGTAGCCCCGGTACTCGGATTCGTCTTCTTCCTCGTCTCGCACTGACGGCCGAACACGGACGAGGGACAGCTACGCTCTACTCGCATATGCGCATAACTTCTAGAACATGACGGCGGCGGGACGTAGGTCCGCCCTGCATCGAATCATTGAACAGAACCGCGTAGTGAGTCAGATTCAGGCAGCGTCGCTGCTGACTGCCGCTGGCTACCCGGTGACGCAGGCAACGGTGTCGCGCGACCTTGCCGCCATCGGTGCGACGAAGAGTCGCGACGAGCTGGGGAACGTGTACCGCATCAGCAGTGCACCGCCAGGGGAGCTCGGACCGACTCTTGATCAGTTCGTCCTCGATGTGGTGCCGTCGGACAATCTCGTTGTGGTGAAGACACCGCCCGCCGCCGCTCACTATGTGGCAAGCACGTTGGATGGAGCCGGACTTCCCGAGATAGCCGGTACCGTCGCCGGAGACGACACATTGCTCGTGGTTGCCGCTCCGGGTCATACCGGTCGGGAGGTGGCTGAGATGCTCACAGGAGGCACAGTATGAAGAAGGTCGTACTCGCCTACTCGGGCGGTCTCGACACATCCATCATCCTCAAGTGGATAAAGGACGAGTACGACGCCGAGGTGATCGCATACACGGCCGATGTCGGACAGGGGGAGGAGGTGGAGGAGGCGCGGGTCAAGGCGCTCGAGACCGGAGCGGTGGAGGCGATTGCCGAGGACCTCACCCCCGAGTTTGTCGCCGATTACGTGTTTCCCGCATTGCGAGCGAATGCGATCTATGAGGGCTACTACCTGCTGGGGACGTCGCTGGCACGTCCGGTCATCTCAAAGGGTTTGGTCCGAGTAGCAGAGGAGACCGGTGCCGACGCCATCGCCCATGGAGCGACCGGCAAGGGCAACGACCAGGTTCGATTCGAACTGTCTGCCTATGCGCTCAAGCCCGACATCGAGGTGATAGCTCCCTGGAGAGAGTGGGAGTTCAAGGGTCGGGCCGATCTCCTGACCTACGCCGAGCAGCACGGAATAGACGTTCCGGTAACTACCGAATTCCCATATTCGACGGACGCCAATCTGCTCCACATCTCGTACGAGGGAGGCGTGTTGGAGGATCCGTGGGAGGCACCGCCCGCCGGGATGTTTCGGATGACCACCGATCCGCAGGCCGCCCCCGACCAGGCCGAGGAGGTGACGGTCTCCTTTGAGTCGGGTACCCCGGTGGCGATCAACGGAGAACACCTCGATCCGGTCGCCCTGCTGACCAAGGCCAACCAGATCGCGGGGGTCCACGGAGTGGGCCGCGTCGACATAGTGGAGAATCGGTTCATCGGGATGAAGAGCCGAGGCGTCTACGAGACCCCAGGTGGCACGCTGCTCTATCACGCTCACCGGGCGGTCGAGTCGATAACCCTCGATCGCGAGGTACAGCATCTGCGCGACGAGTTGGTGCCGCGTTACGCCGAGATGGTCTACAACGGGTTCTGGTTCTCACCCGAGCGCGAAGCACTCCAGGCATTCATGGACGATGTGCAGCGCAGGGTCAACGGTGAGGCCAGGATCATGCTGTACAAGGGCTCGTCGACGGTTGTCGGCAGACGGAGTGACGGTCATGCCCTCTACGACCAGGCGACCGTCACCTTTGAGGCCGACGATGTCTACGACCAGGCCGATGCTGCCGGGTTTATCCGGTTGCAGGCGCTCAGGTTGCGGATGCTGGCGGAGAAGCGACTGGGAGAGGGCGAGTGACACTCTGGGGTGGACGATTTGGCGACGATCCGGATGCTTCCGTGTGGGCCTTTACGGCCTCTCCTACGGATCGCCGTTTGCTGGCGGTCGATGTGGCCGGTTCGATCGCCCACGCAACGGCGTTGGGCTCGGCAGGGATTCTTCCACCCGACGAGGTCGGTGAGATCCTGGCGGGGTTGGATTCGATTGTCACCGAGGTCCAGTCGGGTGAATTCGATTTCAACGAGACCGACGAGGATGTCCACACGGCAGTGGAGCGCAGGCTCGGTGAGCTGATCGGGCCTGTCGCCGGCAAGCTACATACGGGCCGGTCCCGCAACGATCAGATCGCTCTGGATATTCGGTTGTACCTCCTCGAATCGGTCGCCCGATTGGAGGCCGGAATCACTGGCTTCGCCGGTGTACTGGTAGATGTCGCCGAACGGGTGGGCGAGATGATCGTTCCGTCGTACACCCACCTCCAACAAGCCCAGGCGGTCCCGTTTGCGCACCACCTACTGGCTCACGCTTGGACCGTGTTGCGCGACCTCCAGCGATTCGGAGACCTGCGCACTCGGCTCGCGGTGTCGCCGCTGGGGGCCAGCGCTGGCGGCGGATCCCGGTTGCCGCTGCAACCGGCCGCTGCGGCAGCGGAATTGGGGTTGCAGGCCGTCTTTGTCAACTCGCTCGACGCGGTGTCGTCGCGAGATCAGGCGACCGAGTACGCCTGGTGTTGCACCCAGACGTTTGTGGACCTCTCGCGGCTGGCTGAGGAGATCGTCCTGTGGTCGTCGTCGGAGTTCGGTTGGATCACGCTCGCCGACAGGCACTCCACTGGATCGTCGGCTCTTCCCCACAAGAAGAACCCGGATCCGGCAGAACTGACTCGGGGCAAGGCGGCTTCTGCGGTTGGCAGACTTGCTGCACTGCTTTCGATGATGAAGGGGCTGCCCCTGTCCTACAACCGCGACATGCAGGAGGACAAGGAGCATCTGTTCTCACTCGGCGACGACCTGGAGGGAGCATTGGGTGCGATGTCGGCCTTGGTCGAGGGTGCCGAGTTCCATCCGATGGCGCCGGCGGGGAATGTCACCGCCTTGGATCTGGCAGAGGTGCTGGTGGAGAGAGGAGTCCCATTCCGCGAGGCCCACGAGGCGGTCGGCCGGCTGGTGGCGGCGCGCCATGGTCAAGGCGCCACCCTGCTGGGAGTCGATTTGGATGATCTCACTGCGGTTCACGATGCCTTCCAAGCAGGCGATGAGTCGCTGACAGACCCGGTGGAATCGGTCCGGGCCCGACGCTCCCCAGGTGGGGGATCGTTTGAGAGTACGAATGAACAGATCGCGCATTTGCGTGAGGAGCTACGGGGGCGGCCCTAGCCGGCGGGTCCGAGCAATCGTGACCATCCCGGTGATCAGAAGCGGCTTGTGTCCTCCTGTGATCCTTCTCGGCTGCGCCGACGAGGAGCCGGTCTCAGCTCCAGTCTGACTCGGCTCCACCCTTGCGGTTCGTCAGCTCGGTCTCGCCGTACTCGACCAGATTGCGGGCGCAGGATTTGCGCCATCCGGCGCTCTGGAGAGAGACGACCATGCTCTCCGAGTGATCGGCAAAGCCGCGCACGACCTCGTTCCAGGAGGGCAAGAGCGCACGATTGATACCTTCCTCGAGCAGGGGATGGCGCGTGTGTAGCGGGCGGCCTCGCTGGCCCTTGAGACCGAATGAAGCGAGCAAGCCGGTGCGGAACGCCTCCCTGCGGTACTGGGGGACGTCGAGCAGCCGCTCAATCCGACGCAGCGCTGGTGTGGCCTCATCGGGTGAGGTGGACCAATCGGTCACCTCAGTCTTGATCGCCTTCGCCATGTTGGTGGCCGAGGTCTTGTAGTCGAGGACCGTGGCCTTCTGGAGTTCGATCTTGACCATCTCCTGATACTCGGCCTCGGTAGCGGCCAGTAGCTCGCTCCACCTCTCACGTTCGTCCTCGTCGAATCCTGCCCGTTGTGGCAGACCATCCCAAAGCGCCTGCATTACCGCCAGTCCGTCCAGGCAGCCCTTGGTCGTGCCCGCCACCTGTGAGAGGCGGTTGATCACGTATCGCGGGCTGAGTCCCGTCATGCCCTCATCGGGGTTCTCGTTGCGGGTTTTCTCGGCATCCTCCACCCCGCCGTGGGTGCCGTAGCGTCGGTCATAGAGGTGGAGCTTGCGGAGCAGGCCCTTTTGTCCGCCACCCGGGTGGATCAGGCGGGTGAGGACGGCGAAGGTTGCTGCGGTCTTGAGTGCTAGTTGGGAGACATCGCGTCGCCCGAGATCGGCTCCTGACAGCATCTTCTCGTAGATGCGAACCTCGTCGCGTACCGACAACACGAAGGGGACCTTGATGACGACCAGCCGGTCGGCCATCGCCACCGCCTTGGGATTCTCGATGAGTTCCTCGTACTCGGCCAGGTTGCTCTGGGCAACGATCGCCTGATCCGAGTACATGGTCCCTGGGCCGCTTGTCTTTACCATTTGCTCCTGGCTGAGGCTGAGCAGTACAGCAAGGAACCGTTCGTCCATCTTGAAGATTTCCAGAAGATCAGACATACCGCGGTGTGCTGCGTTGAGTTCTCCGTCGAATCGAAAACCCCGTCGGGCGGAACCGGGATCGTCGGCGTCTAGGGCGCTGACATCGACATCTCCCACCAGCCGCCGTAGGTCTTCAGAGCGAGGATCGGTGGCGACGAAGGTGCCGAATCCGCGGCCCTCGGCGACGCTGTAGAAGATTCGCTCGACGGGGACGCTCGCAACATCGTCCTTGTAGACGTGCTCCAGGAGCCAGCGTGCTTCGGGGTTGAGGTCGCCTTCGATGTGAACACCGAGTTCACCTCGCATGTCCTCGGGAATCATGCGGAGCGGGTCCTCGTGCATCTGTGTGCCCTTTATGGCAAAGACCCGGCCGGCGTCGGTGTGGGTGTAGTCCTGGAGTCCCTGTTTGAGGGTGTTCACCAGGGTCGATTTGCCGGTTCCCGGCGGTCCGACCAGCAACAGGACTCGCTTGCGGACATCGAGTCTGCGCCCGGCGGCGCGGAAGTAGTCGGCGACCTGCTTGATGACGTGGTCGTGTCCGAAGAGTTCACCCGCAAACAGGTCGAAGATTTCCTCCCCGTCCGGGCCGGTGGATGTCCCGGCCGCTTCGATCGTGTCGGAGATGAGCGCGTGCGAGAGGCGAGCGAGAGAGGGGTCCTCCTGGACCATTCCGAGGTAATCGGCAAACGTCGTCTCTTCCGACACCTCACCTCGGCGCGACTTGATCCGTGCGAGGAGGTCTTTCGGGTCCATGGTGCTCCCGGTGGTTTGTCTAAGCGTAGATAGGGGTTCGATCGTGTTGCTCTGGATGAGATGGGAGGCCGGCTACCCGGCCTCCCATCTACTTCGCTTCGGTGTCCAGTGGCTAGATGGGGAGGATTGAACCGCCAATGCTCTCGGCAAAGCCGAGGTATGCGATAAAGGCGCCTCCGATGAGCGTTACCCATCCCACCAGAGCCCGGAAGCCCTTGTTCGAGGGCACCAAGGCCGCGGAGATGAAGTGTGCGAAGAGCACGACCGCGAGGACGAGTGCGCCTAGGCCATAGTCCGTCAGTTCACCAAAGGCCTCGTTGTCGGCGGCGACGCCCAAAAGTGCGGACACCGAGAAGAACAGAGAGAACAGGCCGTAGGTACGGTCCTCCGTCGCCTCGTTCCACGCATTTGCCGTTGCCAGGACTCCGAACATGGCTCCGATAGCAAACAGCGACCATGCCGGCACTGCCGCCGGATTGAATGCGGCCCAAAGGCCGAGAATGATCGAGCCGGTCCCCATTGCGTACGCCGAGGTGCGTGCTTCGGTCACGCCGCCCCAATACCAGCCGTACGTCACGAGGATCGCTCCGAGAATTACGAATGCGAGTTCCAAAGTGCCCAACCTCCTATTGGTTGCGTGGTCGTTCCCTTACATGTATTGGACCCAGAAAACGTAGATGTGGTGACACTCCAAGAACGCGAAATCTAAGCCTGTGGATAAGTCACCAACGAGACGACACCCTGCCGAGCGATCCTCGCTGGTCGCTAGGAGCAGGTGTAGTCGCGCTCCTCAGCAGTGGCGGCTATCCGACAGGCCATGCGGGGGAAGATGGCTCGGTGTACCGGGAGCATGACCCACCAGTAGAGGCGACCCGACAACCCGCGGGGACGGAACCATGCCGACTGCACGAGATCGGAACCGTCGCCGGTCTGTAGTGCCTCCCACTCGATCCAGGCCTCGCCTGGGAGCTTGATTTCGGCCCGGAGGCGGAGAACCTTGCCGGGCTCTACCGATTCGACTCGCCAGAAGTCGATCGCCTCACCGGCCCGTACGTCCGTCGGGTGGCGCCGCCCGCGACGTAGTCCAACACCTCCGACGAGTTGGTCGGTGAAGCCGCGAATTCGCCACGCCCAATCGAGCCAGTAGTAGCCGTTGTTGCCACCAATCCGGCTGAACGCCCAGAAGAGGTGGGAGGCGTCGGCTTCGGTAGGAATGACCTGCCGATCCAGATAGGTGGTCCTTCCGTTCTGGCGTGGGTCGGTGACGGGAGGTTCGGTACTCGGAGCTCCGGCATCCGACCACCTCGTTGTGACGCCGGCCGGGAGTCGTTCGAGCGCCTTGCGCACGGCGACCCGAAATGGTGTCGGTCCGACCCGCTGATCGGGGGACCGGACGACGATCTCGTTTCGGAGGCCCTCGACCAGCGGTCGTACCGCGGACGTGGGAAGAGGTGTGACCAGCCCGATCCACGTCGAGGAGAGTCGCGGAGTCAGGAAGGGGACGCCGACGACCCGCCTCCGCCTCAGACCCGCCTCCTCGGCGTAGATATGCATCATCTCTTCGTAGGAGTAGATATCGGGACCGCCGAGATCGATGATGCGGCCACCGTCGTGCTCGAGGGCGTCAACGAGAGCGTCGAGGACATCGGTTACGGCGACCGGCTGACAGGCGGTGCGTACCCACTTGGGTGTGGTCATCACCGGTAGGGCCTCGGTGAGGCCACGCAGCATCTCGAAAGAGAGAGAGCCGGACCCGATGATGATGCCCGCTCGCAATTCAGTTACCGGAGTTAGGCCCGATGCGAGGATCCGACCAACTTCGTGTCGGCTGGCGAGATGCTTGGACCGCGCCGATGCCGGCTCTCCGAGCGTGCCCAGATAGACAATCCTTGCGGCACCTCCGTCTGAGGCGGCTTCGCTGAAGATGGCTGCAGCCGCCCGATCACGCTCGTCGTAATCCTTGCCGCTTGCCATCGAGTGGACGAGGTAATAGGCAGCGTCACAACCAGCAGCAGCTTCCTTGACCGATGCCGCGTCGAGCACATCGCCCGTGGTGACTTCGACCTGGTGACGCCACGGCTGAAGATCGAGGTTCTCGGGTGAGCGCGCCAAGCATCGGACCTCGTGCCTGGCCTCCAGCAGACGGGGTACAAGCCGACCTCCGATGTAACCGGTAGCCCCGGTGACGAGGATTCGCATGCGTGGCGCGAGGCTAGGCCGGGAATGATTGTTACGGGTCGGCGCCGTCTGCCGGAACAGGAGGACATTGGTGTTCTCGCCTACTGCCTTCCTACGACCGACCTTCAGCGCTCAGGTACAAGTGCCGATGATCGCTCCGTGAGCAGTGACCAGAGCCCCATTCGGGTAACCCACCTCATCCACGATCTTGGACCCGGAGGGGCGGAACATGTCCTGATGGACTTGGCGAGCGTCGCCGCAGATGCCGGGATCGCAATGTCGGTGGTCTCGATGCTCCCGTTGACCTCGTCTGGATACGTCGGCCGACTGCGCGACGCAGGGGTGCGAGTCGAGAGCCTCTGTCTCACCGCCTGGTGGGATCCCCGCGGTGCCCGGCGGTTGCGTCGGATGCTCCCCGACCTGCGACCCGAGGTGCTCCACTCACACCTCAAGCATGCCGACGTTGTCGGCGGACGAGTAGCGGTTGCCGCATCGATTCCCCATGTCTCAACCCTTCATGTGATCGAGGACTCGGTGGGCCTACTGGCGGCTCGCAAGCGGAACCTTGCCACGAGGTCTCGTCTCCGAACTGCCGGGCGGACGGTCGCCGTGTCCGATGCCCTACGCGATTGGTACCTGGATGTTTCGGGTGCAGATCCGAACACCGTCGTGACCATTCGCAACGGGGTACCCGACCCGGGCAGCTTTGACTCGAACGAATTGGCTGCTGTGCGGTCCGAGTTCGGCATCGCTCCGGACGCAGTACTGGCGGTCATGGTTGCGGTGATGCGCCCCGGTAAGGGCCACGACGTGCTGCTCGATGCCCTGCAACATCTGGAGGATCATCGCGTCGTGTTCCTGCTGGTTGGGGACGGAATCGACTACCCGCGTCTGCGGGAACGTGCGAGCGAAACCCATCGCGTGGTGTTCGCCGGGTTCCGCGACGATGTCGGTCGGATACTTGCCGCGGCCGATCTAGTCGTGCATCCCAGCCTCGGCGATGCGCTCCCCACGGCATTGGCGCAAGCCTTGGCCGCGGGTCGGCCGATCATCGCTTCGGCGGTGGGTGGGATCCCCGAGATGGTCCCACCTGACGTGGGCCAGCTGGTGGACCCAGGAGATCCAGCTGCATTAGCGGCCGCCATCGATCGCCTCGCTGCCGACGACGACGGCCGCAGCCGGATGGGCGAGATGGCTCGCCGGCAGTATGACGAGGAGTTCTCAGCGACGATGTGGGCCCAGCGGCTCCGCTCCCTCTACCGGGAGTTGCCCAATCAGAGGTGACGAGGGCTAACGTCGAATGCAGTCAACCGGCGAGGACTGGTGGCCGCCAACGTCACGATCGCACCCATAGGAAACGGCAAGGTCGATGAATGGCGTGCCTTTGTCTCCGATCTCGCCGGAGCCCGACGGATCGAGTGGGCACAGTCGCAGCGCCGCCGCGGGATAACTCGTCAGGTGATCACACTGGCCGAGGGCGATCCGGCGCTGGCCGTCGTCTATACGGAAGCTGGCGATGTGGAGGCGGCTGCCGACCGGTTGGTCGAGTCCAATGATCCTTTCGACGCCTGGTACCGGGAGCAAATGGTCGAACTCCACGACGAGCCGATGGACACCGAAGTCGTGTTCGACTCGGCTCCGCGACCCGGCCCTTGGCGAGGGTGGCGCTGATGCGGCGGTTGGCACTGATCGCTGTGGTGCTGAGTCTGGTGATCGCGGCATGTGGTGACGACGACGCGGTGTCGATCTTCACCTCGACTTCGAACGGGTCCAGCTCTTTCGCGACGACGGGCGATATTGAGCCCTATCCCGCTCCCGTTGTTGAAGAGTACGTGACTGGATGCGCCGGAGAAGCCGACGAGGGTCTGTGTCGCTGCACTATCGCCGAGTTCCAGCAGCGACTTACCTTGATCGAGTTCCTCGAATTGGTCGATACCGATCTCGATACCAGCCCCGTAGTGCAGGACGTGATACAGCTTTGCCTCACAGATGGATTCAGCGATTCGACGACCACCACGGTCGTCGCCGCCTCGACCACCACCATGGTCGTCGCTGCCTCGACCACAACGACCGCTCCCGAGTTTGAAGCGATCACCGACATCGAGACGATCACCCGCCTGACGATTGACGACCTGGAACAGTGGTGGTCGGCCGAGCTGCCGACGGTGTTTGGCACTGAGTACGAATCGGTGAGCGAATTCGGCCCCTACTTCATCTCGCAGGGTGATATTCCATTCTGCGGCGGTCCGCTCAAGCGAGACCAGTTCGAGGGCAACGCGTTCTACTGCTGGATCGACGACACGGTGCAGTGGGACGCCGAGGGCCTCATGGCGCCACTGTTTCAGGAATTTGGCGATTTTACCGTCGCTCTCGTACTCGCCCACGAGTGGGGGCATGCCGTCCAGGCCAGGTTCGGTTTTGACGACGTCAACCAGCCGACGATCGTGAGTGAACTCCAGGCGGACTGCTTGGCCGGCTCATGGACCGGCCGGATCGCTCGCGAGGAGAGTGACCTTCTACGCCTGGAGACCGGCGATCTTGAGGAGGCGATGGCCGGCTTCCTGCTGATAGGTGACGAGATCGGTACCGCCCCCGGAGGGGCCAACGCCCACGGTGGTTCATTCGATCGTCTCAACGCGTTCTTCGAGGGTTTCAACGAGGGCACCCCCGAGTGTGCAACTTATGAGGATTCGCCTCCGGACATCGTGTTCATCCCAGTCCTGATCAGCGAGGACCCGAACGAGAACCTCCTCGATCTTCCGCTCGCCACTGTGGCGCCGCAGCTTGTTGAGGCTCTCGAGGTGTTTTGGGCGATCGTCTATCCCGAGGTCTTCAGCTCCCCTTGGATTCCCGTGTCCGACACGATTCCGTATAGGCCGTCGGCGGGAGCGTTTCCGTCGTGTGGAGGATCCACCTTCGACCAGGCGTTCTATGAGGGCAATGCCTTCTACTGCTCGGCCGACGACTACGTGGCTTGGGATGACGAGGGGCTGTTCCCCGATCTCTACGGCGAGATCGGTGACTTTGCCATCGGGTTGGTGCTCGCCAACGAGTGGGGTCGGGCCGTCCAAAACCGAGCAGGGCTCCCGATCGAAACCGTGGCCGCCCAGCTCCAGGTGGACTGCCTCACAGGGGTGTGGACTGCCGCGCTCATCCCAGACGACAACCCCACAGCCATCCGCTTGTCGGCGGGTGATCTGGAGGAGGGAATCGCCGGCTTCCTGACCCTGCCGGCGAATCCGGGCGAGGGTGGCTACGTGTCGGCGTTCGACCGCTTTGAATCGTTCAAGGAAGGCTTCTTCCTCGGCACAGACGCGTGTGAACTCTGATGAATGCTCGTGACCTCATCCGCCGGCCGCTGTATCGGGTGTATGAGCAGCGTCTCCTTCGATCTCTGGATCGAATGCCCCACCACATCGGGGTGATTCATGATGGGCATCGTCGGTTTGCGAGAGAATCCGGGCTTCCCGACTATGAAGCCTCCTATCGGGCGGGGATGGACAAGTTCGTGGAGTTCCTCGGCTGGTGCAAGGACTTCGAGATCCCGGCCGTGACTTGCTGGCTCTTGTCGCAGGAGAACCTCAACCGACCGGATGACGAGCTCAAGCCGTACTACCGGGTACTCATGGAGCTCTTCGACCGGCTGCCCGGCGATGTTCCCGACGCCCGAATCCGCGTCGTTGGAAGCCTCCACCTACTACCGGAGGATCTTCGCCAATCGGCGGAGCAGCTCGTCGAGCGATGCGGGTCGGGTTCACGGCGGATCACGATCGCGCTCGCATACGGTGGACGCCAAGAGATTGTGGATGCGGTACGCGATCTGGTCGGCAAGCTGCGGGCGGAAGGGCTGGACGGTGCCGACCTCACTTCGGGAATCGATGCCGATACTCTCTCGGCTCACCTCTACACCGCAGACCTGCCGGATCCGGATCTGGTAATCCGAACCAGCGGCGAGAGCCGGTTGTCGGGGTTCCTGCTGTGGCAGGCGGCGTATGCCGAATACTCGTTCGTCGATGTCTTTTGGCCCGAGTTCCGTCGGGTCGACTTCCTGCGGGCACTACGCGAATACACCCTGCGCGAACGCCGCTTCGGCCGCTAAAGAAGTATCACTCCCCCCGGTCTTGACACCAATGGGGAGTAGTTCAGATCGGACAACTCTCCCCTTTGGGGGGAGTCAAACACCGCAGGTGTTTGGTGGGGGGTGCGACCCGTGCGGCGGAGTCGCGTCACCGACGCTATTCGTGGTGGTGGTGGCCCGGACCCGGGCCATCGTTAGCTCCCCGTCAACAGCCGGGTTCACCGTGGTTGCCGCAGCAGGTCGAACCGGTCCGGAGCTTTCTCCAATTGTTCTTGACCGACTTGGTGACCTTGGTGACGGTTGGATCCTCGGATTGGCGCCAGTTGGCGAAGAAGCTGATGTCTTTGAAACCCATGTTGGGAGACTAGGGAATAGGCAGGCATCTCCTCCGCAATGGCGAGAGGGGTCGGATGGCTGCCACTACCTATCTCGTCAGGTAGGCCGGCGCCAGATGGGCGACGCTGTTTGCTTCCCACAGACTCATGACGTGCTCGCCCGCGAGAGGTGTCGTTTGGAGTCGGATGATCCCCCCATGATTGGACACGAACCGTTCCCATTCCCACGGGGTTGGGTCAAGACCGAGCATATGTCCCAGGATGACAGCGTTGGTCCCGCCGTGAGCGACGATGACAATCCGGTGGTGGGTTCCGACGTCGTGCCAAAGGTGCTGGGTGGAGAGCCGCTGCACTCCGCGGTGGCGAAGTAGGGCTTCGATTGCCTCAGTCACACGCACGTGGAAGTCGCGGAATGACTCCCCACCTGCGATCCCATCCCACCACTCGCTGAGCGGACGGTCTCGTGCCTCGCGAAAGGTGCGCTCCACAACGTGGCTCGGTGTGTCGTCAAAGGGAACCCGGATCTCGACGAGATCGGCAATGGTGATGGCGGTCTTGCCGATGGAGTGCTCCAGTGGCTCGGCCGTTTCCACCGCGCGCCGTGCCGGAGAAACCAGAATGTCGTCGATACCGTCGAGCGCCGCCAACCTCGCCGCCACCGCGCGCGCTTGTGCAACGCCCAGAGGTGTCAGGCTCGGATCAGGAAGGGTTCTCCCGTCATCGATCCATGCGGGCTCACCGTGCCGAACAAGAATGATCTCCATGTCAGCCAATCGACTCGATACGGCGGATTATGGAAACAATCGTAGAGGTCCGCGCACGAGCGAGCGGCCAGCCCGCAGGTTGGCCGCCCGTCTCGAGGGAGGAAACGCCGTCTTCGACGACACTACGAACATCGTCATCTGGCGAGATCGCTTGAGCGTTTCTGGAGTGCCGCCGACGGATCAGTTCGCCTCCTGGTCCGGCTTCTGCAATACAGTGTCTTTCCGTGAACATCACTGTGTCCCGATCTCCGTTGCGTCTGTTGACATTTGCACTGCTCGCGGTACCGGCGGTTCTGCTTGCGGTGGATATGACGGTCTCGCACCGGTGGATCCGCGCCCCTGAGTCGTCGGAGGTCGTTGTCGGGCAGACGTCGGACGAATCGGGGGAGATGGTCGACCTGACCAAGGACGTACTCACCGACGTTGGACGGGCCGAACGTCGCCGTGACCTCCTCTTCGGCGGTGCTCTGTTCGTTGGTGGCGCGGCAGCGATGGCTTGGGCTCTCAAGGAACTCGCACGGCCGACGAGATTCCTGATCGCGGATGATGATGGGCTGCTCATCAAGGTCGATGGGGTTCGCCGCGCGCCGCGCCGCATTGCCTGGTCCGGTATCGCGGAAGTACGGTCTGGCCTGATCGAGGACGACGGTGTCGAGACACCCGTTCTGTCGATTCGCCTCGTCGATCCTGAAGCGGTTCCCCGCCTCCCGGCAGGAGGTCTCTCCGACCCGCCTTGGCTGCATCTGTTCTCCGACGAATGGGACAAGCCGGCTCATCGTGTCGCTGCGCTGCTGGAGCACCAGGTCGGAAAGGGCCAACCTGTCGGGGAGCCGGAGTGAGGATTGGCGCTCACGTTTCGAGTGAGGCGCCTCTTGAAGAGGCAGCGGCGCGCCAAGCAGATCTGATTCAGATCTTTCTGTCGAGCCCACAATCGTGGAAGAAGCCACTACCTCGTGACGACGCAGACCAGCTGATCGAAGCCGATACGCCAATCTACGTCCATGCGTCGTACCTGGTGAACGTCGGCTCGTCCAACAATCGAATTCGGATCCCGAGCCGCAAGATCATCGGGGACACCCTTACGGCAGCGGCGGCGGTGGGGGCTGCCGGGGTGATTGTTCACGGTGGTCACGTCGATGACGATGAGGACCTGGAGGTCGGGTTCGAACGCTGGCGTAAGGCGCTTGACAGCGTGGATCTGGTCGTTCCTCTTCTCATCGAGAACACGGCTGGCGGTGGCAATGCCATCGTCCGCCAACTCGACAACTACGGACGGCTCTGGGAGAGGATCGGCGAGTACGGGGTTGGGGTCTGTTTGGACACATGCCACGCTTGGGCGGCCGACGAGGACCTGGCCACCGTTGTCGAACGGATCACGGAGATGACCGGTGGTATCGACCTGGTCCACTGCAACGACTCACGTGATCCGCTCGGGAGCAACCGCGACCGGCACGCCAACCTGGGGGCTGGTGAGATTCCGCTCGATCTGTTGGTCGATCTCGTTCGCTCTGCCGGTGCCCCGGTCGTTGTCGAGACACCCGGAGGTGTCGAAGACCAGACCGCCGACATCGCACTACTACGACAACGGCTGGCGACGAGCAAATAGCGACCGGCGATCAGCGACCGGCAGGGATCACTAACGGGTCATAGGGGTCTGCGGGCTTCTCAACACACGCCGCTCAGCAGGGCTGCCGCCCACTCTCTGGCATCGTCGCTGTCGAGGCCGGACATGGTCGCGGTGTAGGTCCGACCCTGAGCGTCGGAATGTGCCTCCATGATGAGGACCGCGTCTTGGATCTCGGTGTAGAACCCGGCATCGCACAGCGCGATGTCGGTAGACCCGCTGACGACACCAGCTCCGCTCATGCTCGCCTCGAAGCCGGTCCGGTCACCGGTACGCCAGGCGAGGGCTATTCCGTTGGTCGTGCCGAAGTAGGTGCAAGCGCTGCGGTCGTTGTTTGCCGCAAGGAAGGTATACGCATTCCCCGCAATGGCCTGAACCGCGGCCTCGGGCCATATTTCCAAGCAATCGGTCGGTCCGGCGGCTGAGGTTGCAGGGACGGTCGAGCTGGTCGTCGGACTGGTCGGGACTGTGGTGTTGCCTCCGCTCTGAGCGGTCGAGTCCCCAGGTGTTTCGAGGGTGGGAGGAACCAAGTCGGTCGTGTTGTCATCTCCGCAGGCGCCGATCACCAATAGGAGAGCCAGCAGGATCCAGAAGCGATACATCGTGTCAGTACCCCCTATCGGAAGGAGCGAGAAGCGTATCAGGCCCTTCCCGGCGCTGGCAGGGCCGGCGACCGGCTTGAGACCGATCTCACCTGAGACGACAGAGGGTGAGTGAGTCTCTGGCTACAGGCCGAGATACTCCGCAAGGGCTTCATCGGTGCGATCCTCGCCGGCTGCGAACGCCTCGACGAACTCGTGAGCGTCGCCGTCACGGAATTGGACCGGTGGGCTCTTCATGAAGTATGACGAGGGGGCCAGCAGCGGGCCGCCGATCCCGTTGTCGAGTGCGATCTTCACGCAGCGAACCGCATCGATGACCACTCCCGCCGAGTTGGGGGAATCCCACACCTCGAGCTTGAGTTCGGCGTTCAGCGGCACATCGCCGAACGACTTGCCCTCGAGACGGATGTAGGCCCATTTGCGGTCGGTCAGCCACGCTACGTAGTCCGAGGGGCCGATGTGGACGTCATCCTCACCGATGCCATTATCGAGCTGTGAGGTGACCGACTGCGTTTTCGAGATCTTCTTGGACTCGAGACGCTCCCGTTCGAGCATGTTCTTGAAGTCCATGTTTCCGCCGACGTTGAGCTGATAGGTGCGCTCCAACTCGACTCCGCGGTCCTCAAAGAGCCGCGCCAGCAGCCGATGGATAATCGTGGCACCCACCTGTGACTTGATGTCATCACCGACGATCGGCACCCCGGCGTCATAGAACCGACGAGCCCATTCGGGGTTGGAGGCGATAAACACCGGGATGGCATTGATGAAGCCGACACCGGCTTCGAGCGCTGCCTCGGCGTAGAAGCGAATTGCATCTTCAGAACCCACGGGGAGGTAGGCGACGAGAACATCGGCCTTGCTCTCCTTGAGGGTGGCGACGACGTCTACCGGTTCGGCGGCAGATTCCTCGACGGTGAGTCGGTAGTACTTGCCGAGCCCATCGTGTGTCGGACCTCGCAACACTTGGACTCCGAGGTCGGGCACGTCACAAAACTCGTAGGTGTTGTTGACGCCGGCCCACATGGCCTTGCTGAGGTCTTGGCCGACCTTGGCCGCATCCACGTCGAAGGCAGCGACGAACTCGATATCACGGATGTGGTAGCCGCCGAGATCCACGTGCATGAGGCCAGGTACTGAGGTGCCCGGCTCGGCGTCGTCGTAGTAGTGGATGCCTTGGATGAGTGAGTTGGCGCAGTTGCCGACCCCGGCGATTGCTACTCGTACTTTGCTCATTGTCTTCCCTCTCTATGAAGCCTTGGCGCCGTTGGCGTCGTCCCGCTCGGACTCGATGAGTTCGTCCAACCAGGCCACATCGGCCTCGGCGGAGCGGACCCCGTGCTGCATGAGCGACGAGGTGTACCGGTCGACCCGATCGGCGGTCTTGCGGATCGAGCTACGGGTGTTGGTGATCCGTTCCCTGAGGACCGCCTTACGCCGTTCCAGGAAGCCGATCCGAGTGTTCGGCTCCATGTACTTGAAGAACGCGAGTCGGACTCGGAAGGCGGTGGTGTTCTCGACTTCCGATGACTCGTCTTCAAGGATCTCCTGGAAGTACTCCTTGCCCTCCGCGGTGATCATGTACTCCTTGCGTCGACCCGAACCGGGCCGTACCTCGATGTGACCTGCTTTCTCCAAGCGGCGCAGCGCCGGGTACACCGACCCGAACGAGATACGCCAGAAACCGAAGTCGAGGAGTCGCTGTCGCAACTCGTATCCGTGCATCGGTCCTTCGCGGAGCAGTCCAAGAATGGCCATGTCGAGCATATGAAGGTTCGTTATAGCGGATCGATATATCGAAACGCAAGTAGAAGCCAGCATTTCTTTCGCGTTCTGTCTCACTCCCCCCTTGTGGGTTAGTCAATCGGCGGAGCCGATTGGTGGGGGGTGAGACAGGCGCGGCGTAGCCGGGTGGCACGTGTTGTGGGGGAGTGATATTCCTATCCGATCCTTCCCCCCTTGTGGGGGAAGTCCGTGAGGAGCGCAGCGACGAGGGGGATGGGGGGTCTCTTCAGCTTCCCACCATCCCCCCAGTCTTGGTATCAGGGGAGTTGCCTACAAGGTGCCGAGCGTCTGGTGCCTCAGTACGCCCCGCCCAACTTGGTGTGGTCCCAGGAGGTGATGCGTTCCGGCTCGACGACCACGGCGGTGTTCTTGGGGGCAAACCGACCAAAGGCCTGTTCGAGTGCGTCGGGGTCCATCTCGATCGGTGCGGGGCCGACCATCGGGTATCTGCCCGCCAGCCTGCCGTAGAGGGCGAGTAGGTACTCGGGGTCGTCGTCACCGTCGATGAGCCGTGCGGTGCCCCTGATCATCACCGCTTGCAGTTGGGCGTAGGCGACACCCCGTTCGACGAGCACGGTGATGCGGGGGTCACGCGCCAGATTGACGATCTTTTGACTCTTGGTGAACGAGCGGAAGACGATCTTGCCGTCCTCCATCACGTACCACATAGGTGCGGTGTGAGGATGGCCGTCACTGCCGATCGTGGTGATGATGAGGGTCATCTCCTCGGCGAGGAATGAATCCATCTCCTCGGATGTGAATGAGATGTCTTTGCGGGCCACTGGGCTCCTTCCGGGCGCCGTCGACAGTAGCCATCAGGACGTTCGCGAGATCGAGCCGACCCGCTCTACACTCTGCGCAACCCGGAAAGACACTCATGAGCGCAGGCAAGGATCGACGGCTTGAGACCCGTTGAGCGCCCCGTTGCTCGTTGCCTCTTGGCCCCCCTCGTGGGGGCCCTTCTTTTTGCCTCATGACGACTATTCGCCTCCCCGGACTTGTCGACATCCACGTCCACATGCGTCAGCCGGGGGCGGAACACAAGGAGACGTGGGAGACGGGCACGGCTGCCGCTCTCGCGGGTGGCTTTGCGACGGTGTTCGCCATGCCCAATACCTCGCCCGCCGTCGTAGACGAGAGAACACTCGATCTGGCGCTCGAGACCGCAAGTAGCGGAGCGCGCTGCGACTACGCCCATTTCCTCGGAGCCGGTCTCGGCAACGTCGATTCTGTCGCCAAGTCGGCCGGCCGTGCTGCCGGCCTCAAGATGTACCTCGGTGAGACCTTTGGTGATCTCCGTCTGGACGATCCCGGGCTCTGGGCGGCTCACTTGGAGCGGTGGCCGGATGACGGCGTGGTGGCGGTTCACGCCGAGGGGCCGTCCCTGGAAACCGTTGTTGGCCTTGCGGAATCGATGGAGCGGGCCATTCATGTCTGCCACGTGGCCGGCGCCGCCGACATCTCTCTGATTGCCGGCGCCAAGGAGCGAGGCGTTGCCGTCACATGTGAAGCCAGTCCGCATCACCTGTTCCTCGATCGGACCTCAGATCTCTCGTTCGGGCGTGCCGAGGTGCGACCCCGTCTGGGCACCCCCGAGGACCGACGAGCACTGTGGGATCACCTCGATGTGATCGACTGCTTTGCGACGGACCACGCACCTCACACACTCGCCGAGAAGGACGGAGCCAATCCTCCCCCCGGATTCCCCGGCCTGGAGACGGCGCTCCCACTGCTGCTCACCGCGGTTCACGAAGGGCAACTCACCCTTGACGATGTGATCGAACGCCTGCACCTACGTCCGATCGAGATCTTCGGACTGCCGGTGGATCCCGACACGTGGGTCGAGGTCGATGTCGACGAGGAGTTCGAGATTGCCGCCTCCGGGATGAGCCGTTGTGGGTGGACGCCGTTCGCAGGCGCCCCGGTGCGGGGGATGGTCAACACCGTGGTGATCCGTGGGGCGACTGCATACGAGAAGGACCTGACTGTCGCGGCTGCCGGAACGGGCCGTGATCTACGATCGGAAGAGAGAAGGACCGAATGACGATGACGCAGGAGGAGGAGAAGGTGAGGGCGACACACATACCCTTCGGGGATCAGCGGGATGCGCCCTTCTACGGGAGGGACATCGTCTCGGTGCGGCAATTCACCGACGACGACTTGACCTACATCTTCGATGTCGCCCATGAGATGCAACAGATGGTGGCGCGGATCGGCGCATTCGACCTTCTCAAGGGCAAGCTGCTCGCAAACCTCTTCTACGAACCCTCGACGCGGACGTCCTCGTCGTTTACCGCTGCCATGGAACGGCTTGGTGGCAGTGTGATACCGATCAATGAGGTGACGTACTCCTCTGTGTCGAAGGGCGAATCACTTCCAGACACTGTTCGGTCACTAGAGGCATATGCCGACGTCATCGTGTTGCGTCATCCCGAGAAGGGAGCCACCGCCCTCGCCGCTCAGTACACGAAGAAGCCGATCATCAATGCCGGCGACGGAGTGGGCGAGCATCCGACGCAGGCATTGCTCGACCTCTTCACGATCCTCGAGGAGTTGGGTGAAGTAGACGGCCTCACCGTCACCATGGTCGGGGATCTCAAATACGGCCGGACGGTGCACTCACTGGCGCGCCTCCTGTCGCGCTACGACGTGACTCTCAACTACGTCTCACCCGACATTCTCAGAATGCCGGAGTCGATCGTGGCCGAGATCGAGAACGGCGGAACCCCACAGATCGTCCACACCAACCTCGACGACGTCATTGCCGACAGCGACGTGGTGTACGTGACGAGGGTCCAAAAGGAGCGGTTCGAGAATCCGGCCGACTACGACGCCGTTTCCGGCGCCTACGTCATCACACCCGAGACCATGAAGGTGGCCAAGGATCGGATGGCGCTCCTACACCCCTTGCCGCGAGTCAATGAGATCAGCATTGACGTAGACGACGATCCTCGTGCCGCCTACTTTCGTCAGATGGAGTACGGCATGTATGTCCGGATGGCACTGCTGGCGTTGGTGCTCGGCAAGGCGTGACCACACCCTTCTTCCATCAGCTCGCGGAGCGGGTGACGGCGACCGGATCGCTGCTGTGCGTTGGTCTCGATCCTAGGGTTGAGACGCCTCGTCAGGCACTCGACCACTGCAAAGCCATCATCGCGGCGACGGCGCCACAGATCGCCGTCTTCAAGCCCAACAGCGCCTTCTTCGAAGCCTTGGGGTCGCCCGGAATCGAGGCACTGGTGGAGGTCATCGCCGCCGTGCCCGAAGAGATTCCGGTGCTGCTCGATGCCAAGCGGGGCGACATCTCCTCGACCGCAGCCGCCTATGCCACGGCGGTGTTTGATCGTCTCGGCGCCGGCGCGGTGACGGTGAGCCCTTATCTCGGCAGGGACTCGATCGAGCCGTTTCTGGAGCATGAGGGCCGCGGGGTGTTCGTGTTGTGTCGGACCTCGAATCCGGGCGGCCGCGATCTACAAGAGAAGGAACTCGGATCGGGCGAACCCGTATATGTGGAGGTAGCCCGAATCGCCGCCGGATGGGCGGGGGCGGACCGCCTGGGATTGGTGGTCGGTGCCACTGTCCCCGATGCCGTTGCCCGGGTCCGCAGTGTTGCTCCCGACCACTGGATTCTGGCCCCGGGCGTCGGTGCCCAGGGCGGTTCACTGGAGGAAACCGTGGCCGCTGGGTTGCGGGAAGATGGGGCAGGCCTGCTGTTGCCGGTGTCGCGCTCTGTCGCCGCCGCCTCAGATCCGGCGGTCGCGGTGGCAGATCTGAACGCCGCCGTCGGGCAAGCCGGCAGGACCGTGAGTCGTACCGGGGCCGCGCCGGAGACGAGCCTTGCAGTAGAACTGTTCGATGCCGGATGTGTCCGTCTTGGCGACTTCGAGTTGAAGTCTGGAACACGGTCGCCGATCTACCTCGACCTGCGGACGCTGGCGGGTCATCCCCGCCTGTTGCGGAGGATTGCCGCTTGTTACATCCCTCTGCTCGGCGAGTCGGACCGCATCGCAGGTGTCCCGCTCGCCGGACTGCCGATAGCGACCGCAGTATCGCTGGAGTCGGAGATCCCGCTGGTGTACCCCCGCCCCGAGGCGAAGGCCCACGGCACCCGTTCGACAGTGGAGGGACCCTTCAGTACCGGTGACAGCGTGGTGGCCGTGGACGATGTTGCTACCAGTGGAGTAAGCGTTCTCGAGGCGGCAGCACAATTGCGCGACGCCGGGCTCGTTCTCGAAGCAGCGGTGGTGCTCATCGACCGCCAGGGCGGTGCCGGAGCTGCATTGGAGAAGGAGGGCATCGAGCTGCGAGCGGTGATGAGCCTGATCGATATGGTGGGATTGCTGTTGGAGGCAGATCGCATCAGCGACTCCGAAGCTGCCCGGGTGTACGAGTTCCTTGGGGCCTGAGGGTGTACCGAACCCTGCGCAGCATCGCGTTCCGCTTTGATCCCGAGCGGGTTCACACGGCCGCGATCCAGTCCTATCGCTTGCCTCGACCATGGCAGAGACGATCGCCCGGCCACTCTCAGGTGCTGATGGGACTCGAGTTCCCCAACGTGGTCGGTCTGGCGGCTGGCTACGACAAGGATGCCCGCGCATGGCGGGGGCTGGCGGCGCTCGGCTTCGGCCACATCGAGGTGGGCACGGTCACCCTGCAGCCGCAGGCGGGCAACCCGCGTCCCCGTATCTTCCGTTTACCGGCCGACAGGGCCCTCATCAACCGGATGGGCTTTCCCAGCGAGGGGGCAGAAGCGGTGGCGGCAAGGCTCGCCGGTCGGCGCCCCGGCGGTCTGGTGCTCGGCGTCTCGATCGGTCCCAACGGGTTTGGTGAAGCGGAGCAGGCGGCTCGGGACTACGAGCAGTTGATCGACCGATTCGCGCCACTTGCCGACTACCTGGCGATCAATGTGAGTTCGCCCAATACTCCCGGCCTACGCACGCTCGAAACGGGTGCCGATCTGAAGGAGCTGCTGCAACGAATCGTGGCGAGAAGAGATAGGCAGGCTGCGGCAACCGGTGCGCCTACCCCTCTGGTGGTCAAGCTGTCACCCGACATCGGTTCCGACGATCTGACCACCACGATCGACTCGATAGAGTCGGCGGGAATCGATGGGATCGTCGTCACCAACACGACGACGGATCGGCCTGGTGTGACGACTACGGAGAGCGGTGGGCTGAGCGGTGCACCGCTGACGCCGCTCAGCCTGCGTGTACTCCAAGAAGTCAGGGATCTGACGGCCCTCCCTCTCATCGCATCCGGCGGGATCATGTCGATGACCGATGCCCGAGTGCGACTCGAAGCCGGAGCTGCCCTGGTTCAGATCTACACCGGCTTTGTGTATCAGGGCCCGACTCTCGTCAGGTCGATCGCAGCCTTGTCGCCGGTTGACGCCTGACCCACGCCACCTCGGTGGGCCACCCCGACGGGTAGCCTCCGCGGATGCCTCGGCTTCTGCTCTTTGGCGTTCTTGTTGTGGTTGTGAGCGCTTGCACCGGCGCAGAGTCGGTCTCGACCACCACCACTGTGGCGCCGCCGGAGACGACAACGACATCGACCATTCCCACGCCTTCGCGCCAGGGGATGGTTCCGGCACCCGACCTCGTCCGCAGTGCTGCCGCCGCTCGTGAGATCACCCAATTCGAGGCCGACCTGTACCTGTCGCTGGCCATGTTCTCGGTCCCAGACGCGATTCCCTTTGAGTATCTGGTACCTATCGCAGAGGCGGGCGCGGCGCAGTGGGATCACTCGGCGACGACGCGGCTCATCGAGCGATGGGACGAACTCGACAGCGGTAGTCAGGAGGAGCTGTTGGATGCGGTTGATGGGTTGGCCGACCTGATCGAAGGCGACGCTCAGGGTTGTATCCCAATCACATCAGTGGATGCGGTGATCTGCGTGGGAGAAAGCATCTCGCACGACCAAGCCTTGGATCTTCCGCTGGGAGATGCTGCGGCGATCGTTCGTCCCTGGGTGCGGGAGGCGATGGAGGATTCCTGGCCCATGTTCGAGTCATTGTTCGGAGCTGAGCCCCAAGTGGTCGAGGTCTTTCTGTCCGATCTGACGGCGACGGGTGGGTACACCTTTGGGGCGGAGACCGGCGTGTGTCATCTATACGTGGATGTGTTGGCTCTCGAGGCGACCGACGACGGCCTGGTACACGCGGGTGATTCGAACATCCCCGATGGTGTTCCCCTCCGTGCCCAGGTGCATGCGGCAGTCGCTCACCAGTTGTTCCACTGCTTCCAACGGGTAGCCCTGGCCGACTTCGACACGGCTCTGTGGGAGGGGACCGCGGTTTGGGCCGAGCACCACATCTACCCGACATCCAACACTGAGCTTCCCTGGATGGAAACCTGGATTTCGGATCCCGATACGGCGTTCTCTGATCGCCTGTATGACGCGTCGTTCGTCTTCCTATATGCCGATCTCATGGGGGACGGAGAAGGTGCGGTGGCGGAAGTTCTCGAGGGCAACGCGATCGCCCGACTCGATGCGGGATTCGAGGAGTTCTGGCATGAGATATCGGTCGCGGCGTGGAATCAGGGTCCGGTGGGCGCGTTGGTCGATGATGGCGGTGCTGCGCTCACCGCGACCGTCGGCGACCTCGATTCTGCGCCGATCGCGCCCGAGATCCAGGGAGAGATGAAGTTCTCGCTACCGCTCTACAGCCGTGACACTCAGGCATTCGAATTCTTGAGCCCAGCCGATATGGAAGCCGCAGATCTGACCCGTCTGTGGCTCGACCTGTCGCGAGTGCCGAGTGATGTAAAGGTGTCGGCGATCGCCGAGACCGCTGAAGGCTGGTTGGATCCGGTTCTGCTGACCGGCGCCGAATGGGAGTTTTGCTGGGCGGCGATAGGTGCCTGTAGTGATGTCGAACCGACGACGGTGCACACCTTTGCCCGAATAGTTCTGATCGCCACCAACGTCGACAACGGCGTTGAGACCTTCTCTATCCCGTGGCACACCTTCAACCCGCACTTGACCGGAACTTGGGTGAGGGTGCAGGGGCCGATCTCTACGGTCGGCACCTCCCCGTTCTGGGTGATTGGAACCGAGCTCGGATTCGACGAGACGGCGCGGCTGATGACCGAAACCACCAGTGATTGGTCGCTTGCCAACGCCGAGACGGGTTGGGAGTGCACCCTTGCGGGTGAGTACTCGATCGGCGCCGACCCGGAGTACGGCGCTCCCGAATTGGGCAACGTGAGCGGCACGATCACTGTTGTCGGTCCCAGTGCGGGGGAGACGTTCACCAACGACTGCCTGCTCGGTGGCGTTGCGGCGAGCGGGGTTCATACTCCGATCGCTGAGGGCGGTGAGACGGTCGGATTCGAGATTCGCGATTACGACACCCTGTGGGTGTACGCCTTCGAGCGTTTCTACGTGTACGAACGGATCAGCTGACGGCCCGAGCAGTCCGTTCAGGCCGCCCTAGACTCGTGGACAACTCGTCGGACCGCCGACTATGCGGCGGATCCCACATGCGGGTCGTAGAAGCAACGCATATGTGTCGCATATGTATGAAGTCCCCCAACCCATCGTGGTGGGGAGAAAGAGAGATTCACATGCGCGATCAGATGACTGCCCCCAAGGTGCGCGCTGCCAAGGGTGGTCCCAAGCTCCGGATGATCACCGCCTACGACGCCCCTTCGGCTCGGATCGTCGATGCCGCCGGGGCCGACATCATCCTGGTGGGGGATTCCCTCTCCAATGTGGTGCTGGGTCGAGAGACCACTCTCGACGTGGGCATGGATGAGATGGTTCACCACACCAAGGCCGTTGCCGCCACCAATCCCAGTGCCTTTGTCGTCGGAGATATGCCGTGGCTCTCGTATCACGTGACCATCGAGGACACGGTGCGCAACGCCGGGAGATTCATTCGAGAGGGTGGAGCGGGTTCGGTCAAGTTGGAGGGGGGCCGCAAGCGCCTCCCGATGATCGACGCCGTGATCGATGCCGAAATCCCGGTCATGGGGCACCTCGGATTGACCCCGCAATCCGTCCACGCGATGGGTGGATATCAGGTGCAGGGCAAGCAGGTCGATGCAGCCCGCGAGTTGCTGGACGACGCCAAGGCGCTGGACGAGGCGGGTGTGTTCTCCATTGTTCTGGAGGGAGTGCCCGACGTGCTTGCTGAACTCATCACCAAAGAGGTCTCGGCACCGACCATCGGAATCGGGGCCGGACCGAAGTGTGACGGGCAAGTGATCGTCTTTCACGACCTGCTGGGACTCACCAGTGGCCACGTTGCCAAATTCGTGCGCCAATATGCGGACCTCAACAAGGTGGCGACCGAGGCCGTTGCCGCCTGGTTCGGCGACGTACAGAAGGGTGACTTCCCATCGGACGACGAGACCTATCACATGCCGGAGGAGGCCGTGCGCGCATTGCTGTCCGAGGGCTGATCGTTCTGGCGATCGTGGTGCTCGCGGCGTGTGGTGGCGAGACGTCGGTGACCGAAGGCCAGACGACTTCGCCCACTACGACCCCTAGGGGTTCCACGGCGGCGCCAGAGTCGCCGAATGGTTTGGCGGACTTTCCACGCTTCGACATGCTTGTGGCCGGCCAACCGTGGACGGTCGCCGTTGCCGATACGCCTCTGCTTCGATCGCGGGGCCTCATGGGAGTAACCGATCTCGGCGCTGTGGATGGAATGCTCTTCGTCTTCGTCGGCGAGTCAGTCACCGATCCGGTGCACGTTGCGTTCCACATGCAAGACACGCTCATCCCACTCGACATCTGGTACTTCGACTACGACGGCAAATTGGTAGATATGCTCACGATGGAGCCGTGCGAGGAGATTCCGTGCCCGACCTATCTGGCGAGCGATCCCTTCCATTACGCCCTGGAGACCGAAGTAGGGAGGATCGATCCGACCGGTGTGGTCGAGATGGACTTCTACGGATTCGAGGACTGAGGTCCTCGGGTAGTCATCTCTAAGCCCGACTTCCGCGACTCGCACTCTTCGCGATACACTTCCGTCCTTCCCCGACTGCCCCCCACGGGGCCTCTCGCCAGATGCGAGTGTCCAAAGGAGGTGGAGCGCCTTATGCGCGCCTACGAACTGATGACGATCTTTCGGCCTGAGATGGCCGAGGCGGACGTGAAGAAAGAGGTGGACCGGGTCGAGAAGGCCCTCACCGATCGCGGCGCCGAGATCACCCTGTCCGACTTCTGGGGCAAGCGTCGTTTTGCCTATGAGATCAACCATCTCAACGAGGGCTACTACGCCGTAACCCAATTCAACGCCGAGCCCGAGGCTCTCACCGACGTCGACCGGGCCTTGGGCCTGTCCGACCAGGTGATCCGCCACAAGTTCGTTCGGCCCGAGTAGATCCGTGTCACACCCCACCCTCAACATGTGTGTCATCAACCGAAAGAAGTGATTGAGCGATGCCTGCCAATTCAGTGACCCTCATCGGCAATCTGGTCGACGACCCCGAGCTTCGGTTTACGCCGTCGGGTGTTGCCCTGGCCAAGGTCCGTTTCGCCGTCAACCGGCGGTATCAGGATCGCAGCGGCGAATGGCAAGAGGACACCAGCTTCTTCGGCGGCACGTTGTGGCGTGATGCCGCTGAGAACTGTGCCGAGTCGCTTACAAAGGGCACTCGCGTGATCGTGACCGGGCGCCTCGAGCAGCGTTCCTGGGAGACCCAGGATGGCGACAAGCGCTCGGTGGTCGAGGTGGCGATCGATGAGATTGGCCCCTCGCTGCGATGGGCAACAGCGGCCGTGACTCGCTCGCCCCGCTCCGGCGATTCGTTTGGTGGAGGTTCGCAGCCGAGCACGCCCGCCGCCCCGGTGGCGCGCGATGACTTCGGTCCCGACGAGGCACCCTTCTAGATACTTTCCCGACTTCCCCGAGAGGACTGTCAAATGTCTCCAAGACGCAAGAACAAGAAGCCAAGGGCAGGGACCCGACGGCGCGCTCCCGAGCGCGGCCGGCGGAGACCCAAGAAGAAGACCTGCTACTTCTGCGATCAGAATCAGAACTATGTCGACTACAAGGACGTGGGCCAGCTTCGGAAGTTCATGTCGGATCGCGCCAAGATCCGCTCTTCGCGGGTCACGGGCAATTGCCCGCAGTGCCAGCGAAAGGTGGCGACGGCCATCAAGAACGCCCGCGAGATGGCGCTCCTGCCGTACATCAAACGATGAAGATCATCCTTACCACCGATGTCGACGGGCTGGGTCACAAGGGTGATGTCGTCGAAGTCGCCGACGGCTACGCCCGCAACTACCTGGTTCCGCATTCGAAGGCGATCAAGGCGACGCGCGGCGCGCTCAAGGAGGCGGAGGCCATGCGCCGGTCCCGTGAGGAAGCCGAGCGGGTGGCAAAGGCCGCCGCCAGTCAGATCGCCGAAGCACTCGCCGACAGCCGCGTAGTGGTGGCAGCTCGTTCCGCTGACGAGGGCAAGCTCTTTGGATCGATTGGTGCCCGCAACGTCGCCGAGGCGATTGCCTCATATACGGGCGTACAGGTCGAGCCACAGGTCGTCCTACTGACGGGTCCGATCAAAGAGATTGGGCTGCACCAGGTAACGCTCAAACCGCATCCGGAAGTCGAGTTCCAGCTCACGCTGGACGTGATTCCTGGCTGAGGGAGCCTGCTGGATTATTGACTCCTAGGAGGACATGACAACTCAACTCGAGGGCCCGAGGACCATCCCCTCTGGGGTGCCACCACACAACGTGGAGGCCGAGGAGAGCGTTCTCGGCGCGGTCATGTTGTCTGCCGACGCGGCAGCCGTAGCTCTCGAGCAGCTTCGCCCAGAGGACTTCTACCGACCGCCGCACCAGTCGGTCTTCGAGGCGATCACGGCACTCTTTGACGGCAATCAGGCGATCGATGCGATCACTGTTAGTGATTGGCTGCGGCGCAACGACGACCTCGAGCGGGTGGGCGGGATTTCCTTCCTCAACCACCTCATGGACACGGTGCCCGCCACGTCGAACGTCGGCTACTACGTGGACATCGTGGACGAGACGGCGTCGCGTCGCCGGCTGATGAGAGCAGGTTCGACGGTGGCGCAGATCGCAATGCAGAGCGAGCGTGCGATCGATGAGGTACTCGATTCGGCTGAAGCGGAAGTCTTTGCCGTTGCAGACCGTCATGTCGGAGAGGGTCTCTCTCGCCTCGGCCCGATCCTGCAGGACACCCTCGAGAAGATCGAGGAGATCGGCACCCGTGGGGGAGACATCACCGGCGTCCCCACCGGCTTCAAGGATCTCGACAAGAAGCTCGCAGGGCTGCATCCCGCCAACCTGGTGGTGATCGCGGCTCGACCCTCGATGGGGAAGAGCGCGCTGGCGCTCAATATCGCCCAAAACGTCGCTGAGATCGGCAAGCCCATTGCCGTCTTCACATTGGAAATGAGCCGCGAGGAGGTGGTCCAGAGGCTGCTGTCTTCGATGGCCTCAGTTGACTCGCACAAACTCCGGACCGGTCAACTCGGACCCGAGATGTGGCAGAAGCTTGCCAGGGAATCCTCTCGCCTTTATGAGATGCCTTTCTACGTGGATGACTCACCGGATCTGACGGTCACTGCGATTCGCGCCAAGTGCCGTCGGTTGAAGCGCAAGTCGGATCTCGGTCTCGTGGTCGTTGACTACCTGCAGCTCATGCAGGGTCCGACCCGCAGCGATAACCGTCAGCAGGAGATTGCTGAGATCAGCCGTTCCCTGAAGAACCTCGCTCGCGAGCTTCATGTGCCGGTGATTGCCGTGTCACAGTTGAACAGGCAGTTGGAGCAGAGGGAGAACAAGCGTCCCCGGCTCGGCGACCTGAGGGAATCGGGCGCCATCGAGCAGGACGCCGACATTGTGATGTTCATCTACCGAGATGAGTACTACAACGCGGAGAATCCAGAGACCCGCGGTATTGCCGAGGTCAGTGTCGCCAAGCACCGCGCCGGAGCCACCGGGACCGTCATGATGACGTTTGCGGCGGAGTTCACCCGGTTCCGCAACTTCACCCGTTCGGACCCGATCTAGAGAGTCGGCCTATTTGGGGATGGGATTCTTCTGGGGACCCGCTCGCAGCTGCACCAGAGCCAAGTAGACGTCGTTCGGGGGACTACGTATCTCGTTAGGGGCCGTTTGGCCCCTGCCTCGAACCCGGTCCGATCCGTACTGTCGCAACATGACGACCCGAGCCATGGCCATTCGGTCCCTCGAAGAGCGCCCCGACGCGGCGGGGAGGCTGGCTGAATGGTTCGTGGCTGAGTGGCCCGACTACCACCGCGGTAGGTCGCTACCCGATGTTGCCTCGCGCTTTCGACTCGTACCCGATGTACAACAGACGCTCATCGCTGAGATCGACGGGGAGGTCGTCGGCACGGTCGCCCTGCGCGGGCCATGGGAGGTCGTTCCCGACATCCCGCCGCCCTGGATTGGGGGCTTGTACGTCGTTCCGCAACATCGCGGTGCGGGCATAGGAATGGCTCTCGTGGAAGCGGCCATTGCCGAGGCGGCCGGTGAAGGGCATGCCGATGTCCACATCTCGGTTCGGGTGGACCCTGCGTCGTACGTCCTGAGGGGTTGGCGGATAGTCGGAACCGTGTTCGCCGGCGATGAGAACGTGACGGTTCTGCGGATCGAGACCGGCATCTGAACCCGAAACGGCCGGAACCGACTATTGAACGAGGCTGATCCGAGCGGCCAGCTCCTCGACCGCATCCTGGGAGGCGCGGCCGACGTCGTTGTCGGCCCGGGATCGGTAGCCGCGCTCCATCACCAACTTCTCGGCCAGGGTGACCAGGCCCACGAAGACGATCCCGAGCAGAGCAGAGATGATGATCGATGCGTACAACTTCTCGGGTCCGCTGACGTAGTAGTAGGAGAACGTGAGCAGCGAACGACCCAGGCCGTCTCCGAGTCCGGCGGGCAGCTCTCCGATGATGGCGCCGATGACGCTGGCCGTCGCTGAGATCTTGAGTGCAGTGAATACGTACGGCAGAGAGGCAGGGATTCGGAGTTTGGTGAGGATCTGAGTCTCGCTCGCCGCGTACGACCGCATCAACTCGACCGCCTTCGGGTCGGGTGAGCGAAGTCCTCGCAGCGAGTTGATTGTGACCGGGAAGAAGGTCAGGTACGCCGAAATGACCGCCACCGAGAACCCGATGTTGTCCAGGAAGAAGGCATTCACCAGGAAAGGAGGCCATGCTCCCGATCCGCCCCAGATGACGATCATCGGCGCCAACGCGATCAGAGGAATCGTTTGCGAAGCCACTACGAAAGGCATCAACCCGCGCTCCACCAGGCGGGATCGGGCAAACAGTGCTCCTAATCCGAAGCCGGCCGTCGAGCCGAGAAGGAAGCCGACTGCGGCGCGATGCCAGGTGATGAGCGCGTTCTTGAGCAGCAGCACGACCAGCAGGTCTGCGTTGCGGGCGGTGCTCACCGGACGGAAGAGCGACGACACGATGTCGGCGACGTGAGGCATCGAGGTGTCATCGGTCCGTACCGGGAGTCCGAAGTCGGTAAACGGGATCGTTCCTCCGGTTGCCTCGCCGATTGCCTTGTAGGCCTCCCACAGCAGAACGAGACCAAACAGGATTCCGCCGAAGACGAGCGATTTGATAATCCAGCGGGGTAGTCGGCGCGGTGGGAGGAGGATGGGGGCGGCGACCGTCACGGCGGGGATGCTAGATGTGGCGGACGGCGCTCGCAGGGGTTGCTACCCATAGTGTGTCCAATTGGCGCCGGAGAGAGATTCGGCACCCTGTCCGACACCTGGTGATGCTCGGTGGCGACTCGCAGGAATGCCAAAGCATCGTTCCAGTCGGCGGTGGTACGGAAGGGAATCAGGAGGCGGTCGATGACCATCGCTATCGCGTTGAAGGTGCCCCACAGGTTGTCGATGGCTGTTGCCCACATCTGGTGATCGAACGTGGGCCAACCACGAGCGTCGAAGAGCAACGGCCGGGTCGCCCCATCATTGAGGTCCCCACCAGGCGGAGGAAGTAGGTGGTGGCTGCCTTTGTCCCGGTGCCAGTGTTGGCACGAGCGTGGACTATTCCGTCGTCGACCCAGACGGTGACAGCTCTGGTGAGAATGGCACTACTTGGTGCTGCCATCGCCAAGCGGTGTCACACGGCCCGGCGGATCGACGTCAAGGGTTAGTCGCGGATCCTACCCCTGATGACCAGGACGACCTCAAGCGGCGTTCCACCCCTTGGATCGGTTGGGTGGAACTCGATGGTGATGTCACCAGCCTCGAATTCGGCAATCGTGAAGGTCGTCGTCACATTGGCACTCCAGGAGTCGTACCGGTGATCGTCGTACGCGATGCACCCCGGACTCGCCGACCTGTCCCTCTGCCTGGCATGGAAGGAGACGGTCACGGTGACCTCCTCACCCCACATGTCCGTTGCGGTCCGAGTGTGCGCTCCCGGTCCGGGCCCGATGGTGTCTGGGAGGCAGCGTGTCCTCTCCTGCATCTCGAAGTCCACACCGTTGATCCCGACGGTATACCGATCCACCGAGGAGCCCAAGCCACCTGCCGTCCACACTGTGTAGGCCACGTCGTGTCCATCGGTCCACCCGGTGCCACGGAAGTAGGTGGCGCCGGGGTGCTCGGGGAGTCCCGGCGCCACGTCGGCGAAGGCGGCGCTATTGCCCGCTTCGTCCTCGACTTCGAGGACCACCGAGTACCGAGTCAGCAGGCACAACCCGTCCAGCCGGAAGGAGTAGGTCTGCCTGAATCCTCCCGAGGCAAAACTCGGATCAGCGCCAGAGAGGCACGGCTCTCCCAGCAGGGACGCGGCCAGGCGGACGGGTCGGTCGAATTCGGCTGTGACTCGGAGCCCATCTTGCCCGTCGGCGTCAACGCCACTGGTGAGAGTGTCGATCCTGATCTGCGACGGAAGTCCTTCGGCCTCCTCAGGGAGCGGCTCAAACACGATGGGGGTTCCGGTTTGCCACCGGTCGCCGCCCCTGTCCGAGCCTTCCACGAAGAAGGCATGGACTATCAGCAGCGGTCCCTGCTCGGCTTCCGTGGAGAGATTCACCTCGAAGGTCTGAAAGCCACGAGGCGAGGTTGGATCAAGGGAAAGAGCGAACTCACCTCGGTCGCCTCCAGGGGTGACGAAGGATCCGGTGGTGGGAATCCGAATCTGTCTGCCGCCGTAGTCGCACAGGGTGGGGTCGCCAGGCACGGCTAGAAACTCCCGAATGGTCATGTCGCTGGGCGGGATGGTCAGGCTGCGCAACTCCGATGCACATGACAGTCGGACCGTGTAGGAATCCGCCGCGAGGGCTCTGCCGGAGAGATTCTGGACGGCTTTGGCGGTGACGATTGCAGTAAGGCGGTTTGGCGTGGTGATCCACCGGCGCTCGCGCTCCACCACGACCGACCCGTCGAACGACCGGTCGGCAGATTCGAGCCACCAGATGCATACGAGGTAGGTCGAACCCTCCTCCAGGTCGATGACGTTGATGATCCGTTGCCGGTTGTACGCCGGATCGTATGGCCACGACGGACTCGCCTCGTCGTAGGCGGTCTCGGAACCCCAGTCGAGCAGAATCCCGCTCTCTTCGGCGGGGAGCACCTCTCCGAAGCGGCCGTCCGCTTCAACCTCGGCACACGTCGTGGGGTCGCTGTGGTGGACGAGGCTGAGAGTCGCTGCCTGGGTGGCCTTTACCGGGATGAATGCTCGGATGGCGTTGTCGTCGAGCGGGTTCAACACCACCGGTGGCCGCGGCCCTTCTCTGATGTCGACGTTGTAGGTCTTCGAGGCAGTGACACCGGCGAAGCTGGTGGCATCCACTTCGACGGCATATTGAGTCCAGGGGCCATCGGAGGGCACCAGGATGAAGCACTCTCGTGGCCACGGACTGGTGGCGAGCCGGCTCTCGGCCGCGTTGTCGGCGAACCGGAGGAACTCGGGGTGGTCGAAGTCGGCGTTGGAGACGGTCAGGGTGGTGGGAGGGCCGGCCCGGCTCGGAACCGGGTGGTACGTGATCTCGAACTCGGCCGGGTGGTTTGCCCACAGGAACAGCGGTCGATCGCCCTCACCTGGCGTTCCGCAGGCCGATCCAGTCCCGGAGGCGTCCTTCAGTGTTGCGCCCAGCCGGAAATCGCCGAGCGATTCGAGGCCGCCGCCGAGCGGGGCCAGCACCGTACCTCCGACCCCGGCCGGACAGCCGGGTAGACCTGTGTCGTCGGCGCAGAAGTCGAGGAACCGAAATTGGGGGAATTCGAGGAACTCGAAGAAGAGATCTCCGGTAAAGAGTCCCTCGAATAGGGGATCGATCTCGACCGGCGCAAACGGGTCCTCGCGCAGCGGAGCGACCGTCAGTTCGGTGCTGTCGCCAGAGCTGGCATCAGTGGTGCCATCACCGCCCTCCGTGGTTCCGCCACCGCTACTACCTCTGGCAGCACCGCTGGCGACAAAGCTGCCGGAGTCGACCGGCACGTACCCGGCCTGAGCGGACTCGGGTGGCTGCACGAGATCGACCGGTGCATCTGAGTCGGTATCGGTGATCGGACTGGCGGCGAAGACCTCAATGGGGTCCCCCAGGGCTCCGGGAAGCCGTGGCTCTCCTCCGCCCTGATCGGTAAAGGAGTCGGCGGCGACGAGCCCGATCACCAGACTGGCGACAAACACCAGACCGGAGGTAAAACCGAGGAGCGTGTTGCGGTTCATCCGAAACACTCTCCGATCTCGATGGCCGTGACGTTGACCGCCACCGACGACTCGTTGCCCGAGGTGTCACGGGCCGTCATGGTCACCGTGAAGGTGTGATCGAACGGCGCCACCGAAACCGCTTCCCAAGTATCTGCCGGGTAGGGGCCCACCGTGGCCGTGTAGGTGTTGCCGCCGGCAGCCATTCCCACGTTGTGGGTTCCGAGGGCGTCGGTCCAACTGGCGGTGACGCTGGCGATGCCACCGTCGTCTGTGACGACGGCCAAGACGGTCGACTGGCGCGGCTCGGGCGGCGAGCAAGTGATGTTGAAGGCTCCACCGTCCAACTCCCAGATCGTCCCCGGACTGGCCTGCTGTTGCCCGATCGAGGGCGGGGTGGTGTCGGCGGCGACCGTGGTATTGGTGGGTGGCGGAGCCTGGGTGGTGGCTGTGGTCTCGGTCGTGGTCGGTGCTTCAGTGGTCACCGTTGTCTCGGGCGCTTCGGTGGTAGCGGTCGTCTCGGGTGTCGCGGTGGTGACGGTTGTCACTGCGGCGGCGACGGCTTCGACCGGAACGTTGCAGGCGAAGACCGGCAGATCGGTGGTGTCGCCGTCGGGGAGCACCTGGTGCGCTCGCATCCACACCCGAGTATTGGGAGCGTTCGGCGATCGGATCTCGGCCCAATCCCCCGATGCATCGCGCCCGGTGATGAAAACGCGATCACCCCGGGTAACCGTTCCTAGAGCGTCCCCGTCGGGGCAGTCGAAATAGGAGGCGACCGCCGCGTCGGCGAGAACGGCGGGCTCACCGACCAGGCTCGCCGCCCCGGTGAGACCGAGAAGTGCGCCGACGATCAGTCCGGCGATGACGGAGCCTCCCAGCAGGGTGGCGATGAGGTTCGCCGCGGCACCGCGTTCACTCACTTGTTCCCTCTCATGTCGATTCACCCGGTCGATGCATGAGCACGTCCAGATGGTTGACAGGTTCGACGAGTATCGCAGAACCGCCCTGATCGTGTAGGTGGCCCGGTCTCTGTTGGTTCTCCCCGTGGTCTAGGTTCATCCGATGCGATTTGCGCTTCAGGCCGGCGGCGGAACGTACGCCGAGATACTCGACTGGGCCAGATTGGCCGAGGCCCACGGTCTGTCGGGTTTCGCCATCCCGGACCACTACGTTCGCGGTGGCGCCTACAACCTCGACAGTGAGGAGTCCGCGCTGGACGCCCTCGCCGTCATGTCCGGCTTGGCTCGCGACACCGAGTCGATAGAACTCTTCTTGTTGGTTTCCCCTGTTACTTGGCGCCATCCGGCCGTTCTCGCCAAAACCTATGCCACCATCGACGACATGTCCGGTGGGCGGTTCACGCTTGGAGTGGGGACCGGCTGGCTCGAGAGGGAGCACCGGCTGTTTGGTCTCCCATTCCCTGAGACCGGGACGAGGTTCGCGATGCTCGAGGAGGCACTCCAGTATCTCCGCGCCGCCTTCTCCGATCCGCCTCAGTCGTTCCACGGTGAGCACTACGCCTTCGAGGCATTCGACATGAATCCGCGTCCCGACCTCAAGATCCTGGTGGGAGGAACCGGAGCAGTGAGGACACCCACTCTCGCCGGGCGCTACTGCAACGAACTCAACGCCTATCCGGCATCCGAAGAGGACTACGCAGCGAAGGTGCAAATCGCCCGGGACGCGGCGGCGGATGCAGGTCGCGACCCCGACGCTCTTCTCATCTCATCATCGGGGGTGCTCATTGCCGGTGATACAGATGAGGAGTACCGGGAACGCCTGGAGCGTTTTGCCGAGTCGATCGGGTCGCCGATGGAGGAGGTGGAGGAGGGGCTTCGGTTGCGCAATTCACCCCGGGGGACCTGGACGGAGGTGCGCGAGATACTCGCGGGCATGGAACGAGCCGGAATGGACCGGTTCTGGATCCAAGCCTGGGGCGACAAGCCGGCCGACATCGGACGGGCACTCGATCGTCTCCGGCAGTAGCCGGGGCTGAGTGGCTACCTAAGCCACCTTGAGTGGCTGAAGTAGCCACTCAAGGTGGTCGTTCCTGTTGCCGATAACGATTTCAGTTAGGGCGACCGCACGTCCCACTCCACTGGAACTGGAGGCACCCCTTCCTCCTACTCCTCCTACGGCGGTCATCCGGACTACAGCAGCCCCCGCCACGCACCCGGCGGGGGCTGCCTATTTCTCCAGCGGACGACTGGCCGTGGGTCGACGCTCGGCGTGGCCGAATGGCACCTGGTTACGCGCCGCTGGCCGCCCGGTCGGCCAACGCCACCGCACCCATGAGTCCCGCCTCCTGGCCGAAACGGGGGAGAACCACCGCGGGGGTCTCCACGTAGCCACCGAGCACCTCGTCGAGGCGGGCTGCGACTCGATCAAAGAGGCCGGTCCGTTCCAGGACGCCGCCGCCGATGGCGATTACCTCCGGCGAGAGGACCGTCGTGATTTCGGCGAGTCCGTGGGCGAGGTAGTGGGTCTCGAGATCCCAAGCGGGGTCGTCGTCACCCAATTGGTCCGCAGGCTTGCCTGCCCGGCTACTGATCGCCGGCCCCGACGCCAGTCCTTCGAGACAGTCTGCGTGATGGGGGCAGGTGCTGCGGAGATCGTCATCGGGATGACGCGGTACCGAGATATGGCCCATCTCGGGGTGACCTAGGCCGTGAAGTGGGGCACCGTCGATGATCACTCCGCCTCCGATCCCGGTGCCCACCGTCACATAGAGAGAGACCCGCGCCCCACGACCGGCACCCCAGCGCCACTCGCCGAGAGCCGCGCCGTTTACATCGGTGTCGAAGGCGGTCGGAGGGGGTGCGTCGAACTGGGCCGTTAGGTCCCCGCGGATATCAATACCGCTCCAACCCGGCTTGGGGGTGTCTCTGATCGACCCGGCAGCGAGGTCGAGTGGTCCAAAGGTGGCAATCCCCAAACCCTCCAACTCGTGTTGTGCAAGCCACTCAGCGATCGGTTGCAGCGCTTCGGCTGGACTGCCGGTGGTGGCGACGCGGAACCGGTCGAGAATCTGGGGCGCTCCACTGCCTGAGCAGCGCGCCACTGCTGCCAAGAACTTCGTTCCGCCGCCTTCCACTCCTCCCAGGAGTCGGTCCGTCATTCGATCATCTTCTCATGTGTGAGGGTCGTCGAGACCGCGGCCTACGCTCTTGGTCATGATCGAGATCACACCGCGCATTCATCGACTCGGAACGAGCCACCACAACTTCTACATCTTTGTCGAAGGGGGGAAGGCGACCGTGATAGATGCCGGGTGCTCGAAGGAGTGGCCCAAGCTGATCGCAGGACTGGCGTCGATCGGACTCGGCTCGGAGGACGTCGAAGCGATCTTGGTCACCCACGCTCATGCCGACCACATCGGGTTTGGCCGCCAAGCTCAGAAGAACGGTGTGAGAGTCGAAGTCCACGGCGACGAAGAGTCGCGCGCTCTCGGCACCTACGAGGGCAAGGCCGCGATCAGCCCCACCGAACTACCACTGTGGAGGCCGGGCACCTGGAGTTTCCTCATCGCTCTCATGAGGGTCGGCGTTGCCAAGCAGCCACGGCTCAAATCGGTAGAAACATTCGGGGATGGAGAGGTGCTGGATCTGCCGGGCAAGCCGCGTGTGGTCCACACACCGGGTCACACCGAGGGACACAGTGCGTTCTTCTTCCCGGAGGCCCGGGTGGTCTTCACCGGTGATGCCCTCGCCACTCGCGATTTGCTTGGCAAGAGCCGCCTGGAGCTTCAGGTCATGCCGGACGCATTCCACAATGACCCCGCCCGCAATCGGGAGTCGCTCGGTCGACTCACCTCGCTCCGAGCCGATCTGGTACTCCCCGGCCACGGGCACCCCTTCGAGGGCACACCTGCCAAAGCGGTGGCGCAAGCTCTGGCTTGAGCCTTTGGTTCTGAGTCCGAACGCGTTCGGGGCGCCCCCTCATGGGGCGCCCCGAATCATTGCGCGATTTGTGTTGGCTAGTTGCCGCCCTCGTTGAGGGTGATCGCCGTCGGTACGTAACTGTTGCCCGTGGTGTCGAGGCCCTCATCGTTGAGCGTGTTCACCGCCCGTCCGGCGAGGTCGGTGCGAAACGCCCCGCTTCCCGGATCTGCTGTGATCACTCCCTCACTGGTGGCAACGTCGACCGTCTGATCCCACAGATCCTGATCGACCACACCAATACCGGCCGGCGATGGCCAGATCAGCTTGTTGATCTCGTTGAGCTGCCACGCCTGATGGCTGGCTCCCAAAGCGGGACCGTTGGCGAGGACGATGTCCACGCACTCCTGGAAGTTGTCACGACAGAAGATCCAGCCACGGAACGACGCGCGGAGGAATGCCCTGGCTGTGTCCTCATTGCCGTCCTCGGCCAGCCAGACGGCACTGACCCATATGGCGTCCTGAAGCATTGCCGTGCCGACGTCGTTGAAGTCGATGACGTTGAGATCACTCGGCTGGTACAGCGCACCCGTGTCCGGGTTTACCGCCTCGAGCACCTGGGCGTACTCGTTGTACGTCATCGCCTGCGCTGCATCGACCTCACGGTTGAGCAGCAGCGACATGTCGAATGGCTGCTGGATGAGGTTCACGTCTGCGACATCGAATCGATTGATGGCAGCCGTGAGCTCGAACTCGTTGCCAAAGCCCCAAGTTCCTACGGTCTTGCCGGCCCAATCACCCGGTGCCGAGATGCCCGAATCGGCCCATGAGACCTCGAGCGTGCCCGATCGCTGGAACACCTGGCCGATGTTCACCAGGCCGGCGCCTTCCTCGTTCGACACGAGTGCCTTTGGTACCCAGGCAAGGCCGAATTGGGCCTGACCGGAGGCGACCACCTGCTGTGGCACGATGTCAACGGCGCCTTCGAGAATCGTGACATCCAGTCCCTCATCCTCGTAGAAGCCCTGATCGACGGCTGCAAAGTACCCAGCGAACTGGGACTGTGTCACCCACTGCAGCTGCAGGTTTATGGGCGTGAGTTCTCCCCCTCCAGCGTCATCGTCACCACATGCAGTAGCTACGAGCGCCAGAGCGGCCAACATTGCTACCAGCGTCCTAAAACGCGTTCCCTTCACGATTTGCTCTCCCTCTCTGTCGAGCCGGTCCGGCTTGTGAGCAGGGAGAGTAAAGGACCGAGAGGAACCGTGCTGAGTGGGGGCCTAGGTGCCTGCGACGTTACGGATCGATGAATGCCAGGGCATTACCGCCCGCTCGATGAGAGTGACGATGAGATAGAAGATGATCCCGCTGAAGGAGGCAACCAGGATCGCCGCCCAAGCTTCGGCAAAGTGAAACAGCGCCGCCTGCTGCGATATGTAGATCCCCAGCGCGTCGCGCGATCCCCCGAAATACTCGCTCACGATGGCGGCGATCACGCTCAGGCTGGTTCCAACCTTTAGCGCACTAAACAGATACGGCAGAGCGTTGGGAACTCTCACTTTGAGCAACAGCTCGCGGGGGGTCGATGCATACGACCGCATCAACTCCAGCTGCCGGGTGTCGATCTCTGTGAGCCCGCGCACCATGTTGATCATCACAGGGAAGAACACGATGACGGCCACGATGGCCATCTTCGCCATCGGGTTGGTGATACCGAACCAGTTGTTCATGATTGGCGCCAAGGCGATGATCGGCGTCGCATTCACGGCAATGGCGAAGGGCATGAGGCCGTCCTTGACGACGGTCCAGCGGGCGGTGGTTAGGGCGATGAGCACTCCGGCGACTGCACCGATGACGAACCCACCCACCGCTTCCTTCATGGTGAACCATCCGGCGGGGACCACCACCGAGAACTCCTCTACGAATGTAGATGCGATCCGACTCGGCTTGGGCAGCAGGAAACCCTGGATGTCGAAGACGATCACGATCAGCTCCCACAGAGCGATTCCGCCGAGGAAGATGAGCGTGGCGGGGAGGTAGCGACGGGCTGCGATCCTCAGGGCGCTCGGCGGCCTTGCAGCCGCAGTTGTCATTGCCCTTCGACCCCGCGCAACGCCTCGCGCACTTCGGTGAGCTTCTCGTAGAAGCGGTCCGATTCCCTTGTGTCCTCATCACGGGGTTGGGGGAGATCGATATCGATGACGTCGGCGATTCGCCCCGGTCGCGGTGACATGACCACGACTCTTGTGCTGATAAACACGGCCTCGGGGATCGAGTGGGTGACGAATACGATCGTGGTACCGGTCTGCGACCAGATGTCGAGCACCTCGGCCTGCATTCGCTCCCGGGTCATCTCATCGAGCGCGCCAAAGGGCTCATCCATGAGCAGGATCGAAGGCTCGAACGAAAGCGCCCGCGCGATGGCAACCCGTTGCTGCATTCCTCCGGACAACTGCCACGGATAGTGGCTCTTGAATTCGGAGAGGCCAACCAGATCGAGCATGGCGTCAGCTCGATCCTCCCTCTCCGTCTTGCTGCGACCCATGACCTCGAGCGGAAGCTGGACGTTCTTGGCTACGGAGCGCCACTCGTACAGCGTGGCCTGTTGGAACACCATCCCGTACTCGCGATCGAGTCTGGCCTGGTGGGCCGGCTTGTCGGCGACCGTCACCTTGCCACCGGACGGTTCGAGGAGATCACCGATGAGACGCAGCAGCGTGCTCTTGCCACATCCGGACGGGCCGATGAGTGAGAGGAACTCGCCGGGTTCGATGTGAAGGTCGATCCCTTGCAGCGCATCGACCTGATCGGAGGAGCCCTCATTGAAGATCTTGGCGACACCCTCTATGGCAACGGCAGTGCTCATTGGTGGGGGAGATTACCCCGGAGGCCCTTGCGACGCTCCCAGGCGAGAGATCGGGCTCACTCGTCTGGAACAAGGCGCCTGCCGAGGCTCACGACGTCGTCGCGGGAGAACCCGACCTGCTCGTAGAAGGCTATGGCATCCTCGTTGGAACCCCTCACCTGAGTATTGATCTTGGGGCATCCGAGCCGAGCTAGGCGCTCCTCGGCTGCCTGCATCATTGTCCGGCCGATTCCGTCTCCCCGGAGATCGGGGTGGACGGCCAGGTAGTTGACCCACCCTCGGTGGCCGTCATACCCGGCCATTGCCACAGCCACGATCCGACCATCGACCTCTCCGATCAGGAACCCGTCTGGATCGTGGGAAGCCTTACGGTCGATGTCGCGGTCGGGATCGTTCCAAGGTCGCAGCAGATCGCACGCCTGCCACAGCGCGACAACTTCGTGACGGTCGGCTTCATCGAAGGTCCGAACTTGAAGCATCGTTAGAGCCCTTTTCCAAGGGTCAACTCACTTCCGCCGTCGTCGCCTCGTGCCGGCTGCGACCGCTTCCAGCGGCCCTTGCTAAAACCCTGGTGGTACTCGAGCCGGGCGTTGACGAACTCGTGCCCCGAATGGAGACGGTTCGATCGCTTCACCATGTGGACAAGGACTCCGAGTGTGATCGCGCCGAGGATGAACCCGCTCACGACGGTGGTTGCAGGACCCTTTTGTGCAAAGAGCCACCACGCCCATCCTGCGGCGAGCCCCCATGTGAAGACGATGAACCGGATCACGATGCGAGCCTCGCCTGATTCAGTTGGATGGACGAATCGGTCGGCACTGTCCAGAGTTTGACCACCGGATCGGCTACTCCTCGCTGCTCGCCTGGAGCGCAAACACATTAAGTGCCACGGTGAAGAGGTCCTCGTCGGTGAACTGGCTGATCGCCCCATCGAGCCACAATGTTGCCAACCCGTGGACCGTCGCCCAAGCGCCAATGGCGAGGTGCAACGGATCCGGGTTCTCATACGCAGACAGGTCCATATCATCGACCGCTCTCATGAGCACACCGAACGCTCCATGGCTTGTTTCGTGCAGTTCGGGATCGGTGCTGTCGTGGAGTTCGGCTCGGAACATCACTTCGAAGTAAGCCCGGTGTTCTAGGGCGAAGCGGAGGTATTCGATGCCGATGGCGTCGAACCCTGGACGCCCTTGTCCCGCCTCGTCGAGTGCGGTTTGCATGCCGCTGCCGAACAGTTCGAAACCCCGCTCGGCGAAGGCGGTGAGTAGACCGAGCTTGTCTCCGAAGTGGTGTCCCGGTGCGCTGTGTGACACTCCCGCCCGTCGAGCGGCTTCCCGGAGGCTCACCGCCCCCACGCCCTTTTCGTCGATGATGGCGCCGACCGCATCGAGTAGGGCGTTCCTCAGGTCTCCGTGGTGATACGTGTCGCTTGAAGACATACAGACCATCATAACTTGACAACGTCAACATTGCCGGGCATCATCTTGTCACTGTCAACTAGTCAGTGTCAAGACTGGAGCTTCAATGGACACCACGGATCGAGCGGGACGACTGACGGGATGGATCGCACAGCGTTCGACTCTCGTCATCGGCATGAGCATCGTCATCACCGGACTGTTTGCGATCCCCTTTCTGGCGATGGAGCCCGATGATGCGGCCTCGCAGGAGCCGAGTGGCGTGGTCTTTGAGGCCCGCGACAAGATCGAAGACGAATTCGGCTCATCCGTCTTCACGACATTCCTCATTGTTGAGGATCGTCAAGGCGATCTCTTGCGAGCGGGCCCGTTGCGGGCGCTGCTTGCGGCCGAGGCAGACCTACGGGTCGATCCGGAGGTCGGACCGACCCTGTTCACGTATTTCGACAACGATGAGCGCACCGATGTCGTTGGGATCCAGTCGATTGCAGACCTGATTGATGCCCGGGTTCCCGGCGGTTTGGTCGCTGCCTCCGATGCTGATGTGAAACGGGTGGCGGCCCAACTAGTCGCCGAACGCGGGCCGACCGAATTAGGCCTGTCAGCTCAAACGACGACCGATCCCGACGGAATGCTGGTCTCCCCGGCGGCCCTCGTGCCCGTGATATCGGACGACACGATTCTCGGATTCGGGGGAGGAGGGGTGCGTCTCGGGACCGACACCGCCTCCGAGGAGTACAGCCGCGATGTGCTCGAGGTGATCCGCACCGGTGAAACCGAGTACCGGGCCTGGGGGGTGGCGATCGACGTCAATCTCACTTCCTCCGAGCAGGGTGAGGTGGCGGGACCCTTCATCGGGTTCACAATCCTCGCCGTTCTGCTCATCGTCGGACTCACGTTCCGCAGCTATTGGGTTCTGGCAGTCACTGGTGCCGCCCTGTCGGCGCTCATCATCTGGCTCCAGGGAATCACGAACCTCCTCGGATTGAAGGACAGCTTGATCCTGTCGCTCATAGTCCCGATCGCGATGATTTCGTTCGGGGTGGACTTCGCGTTTCACGCCCTGGGGAGATACCGGGAATCCAGAATGGAGGGCAGGCCACCGCGTGCGTCGTTCACAGTTGGCATCGCGGCCGTGCTGGGCGCCCTCACCCTGGCGTTGGCGTCCGACAGCGCCGCATTCCTGTCGAATACTTCTGCCGGTATCGAGTCAATCGTCCAGTTCGGGATTGGGGCCGCAATTGCTCTCGTGGCTGCGTTTCTCCTGCTCGGGATTGTGACTCCACTGGTGGTCATGAGAATCGAGGAGAAGGTGGGCTCGCCTGTGAAGAGCCGCGGACGACGGATCCTGTCGCTCAATGGCGCCGGTTTCGCCGCAGGCTTTGCGATGACGTCGGTCCTGCTCAGTGTGTTCATCCTCCCCGCTGGCGGTGTTGTGGCATTGGCCGTCTACATCGTTCTGTTCCTGGCGCTTCCGTACCGCCTCGCCAAGCCGGGAGTTGGCAATAGGGCCACCGCCGGCCGGGAGCCGGGACGACCGACCCTCCTGATCGGCAGAATCATCACGAGGATCGTTTCGGTCCGTCGCTTCGTGCTTCCCGTGATTGCGGTTGTGACAATCCTTGCCATGACCCTGATGGTTCGGGTGCCCAGCGAATTCGACGTGAAGGACTTCTTTGCGGCCGACACCGACTTTGTTGTGAGCCTCGACAAGCTCGATGAGCATGGGGGGGAACAGGCCGGCGAACGTGCGGACATCCTGATCGAGGCCGATATGTCCGATCCCACGGCCTTGGCGGCCGTCGATCGATTCGCTGAGGAGGTACGCAGTCTCGATACACGACGATTCGGCCGAACCGACGACGGCGAAATCAACCTACGCCCGGGGGTCCTCGAAGTGATCGATGAGGTGTGGGCCAGTCCTGTTGCTCAAGGAGCGGTTGCTCAGGTGACGGGTCTGACACTCACCGATACCGATGGCGATGGTCTGCCTGACGATTCAGAGCAACTCGATGCTCTCTACGGGTTCGTGTTGGAGGCAGGTGTCCCCTTCGACTTGCAGAACCTGGTGCTCACCCCGGACGACGTTCATGGTCGGTTGTCGGAGCAGTTCGACACCAGGATGCAGCTCGGGATCCCCGGTTCTCGCGAGGTCGACAACATCGTGGCCGCCCGCGAGGACCTCCAGCCACTGATCGACGACCTCGTGGCGGAGCTACGAGACGTTGCTCCCGATGCCGCTGTGACGCTCACGGGCGGTCCGATTGCCCGCCAGGAGTCACTCGACGCGATTCAGAGAACGCTCCAGATCAGCCTCCCGATCTCTGTTCTGCTTTGTCTGCTCATTGCCGGTCTGTTCATGAGATCGTTCCGGTATGGGTTGGCGTCGATCATTCCGATCCTGATCGTTGTCTCGTGGCTGTACGCCTTCATGTATCTGTTCGGATACGCGATCAACATGGTGACGGCAACGATTGGCGCGATCTCGATTGGCATCGGAATCGACTTCGCCATCCACTTCGCGATGCGATACCGGGAGGAACTCGCCCGAACCGGGAGTAGAGATGCAGCCGTTCGTGCCGCCGGTGAAGGCACCGGCGTGGCGCTGGTGGCGTCGGCGGCCTCGTCGATCGTTGGATTCGCCATCTTGGCGCTGGCGCCGATGCCGCTGTTTGCCTCGTACGGGCTTCTCACGGCCGTGATGATCGCGATGGCGCTTACGGCGTCGTTGCTGGTGCTGCCTTCGGTGTTGGTGATCATGACGCGAGACGGTGAGCCCGCGGCCGGCTGATCCGGATCCGTAGCTCCAACGCCGGGAGCTACGGGCTGTGGACTTCAGGTTCGAGTCGCAAGATTCCGAAGAAACCGATAAACCTTTCATTGGCTTCGAGCGAGTTACCTTCGAGATGACCCTTCAACCCAAGAGGGAACGCAGATCGATGGTGCGGAGCGACACGGAGAGGGCCAGGGGTCCTCGGCCGGTTCGGGCCGTGCCTGATTTCGAGTCGTTCTATAGAGGTGAGTACCGCGCCGTTGTCGGCTTGGCTTATGCCCTCTCTGGTAGTCGGATCGCAGCCGAGGACATCACCCAGGACGCATTCCTCGCTGCCCACAAGGAGTGGGACCGGGTTGCCTCCTACGACAGACCCGAGGCGTGGGTACGGCGGGTGGTGTCGAATCTGTCCGTGTCCTTCATGAGGACCAAGACGCGCGAGGCAGGAGCCATCATTCGGCTCAAATCGCGTGATGCCTACCTGCCGGTGATGCCCGAGGAGGATGCTCACTTCTGGAAGGCGGTTCGTGGTCTCCCCAGACGGCAGGCTCAGGTGATCGCTCTTCACTATCTGGAGGATCGGCCAGTAGCCGACATCGCCCTCATCCTCGGCTGTGCCGAGAACACGGTGAAAGTGCATCTCCATAAGGGGCGCCAGCGGCTGGCGCGCAAACTGGATGAGAGGGAGGAACGGTCATGAGCCTCGAATCGCGCGCTGCTAGAGCATCACGATCCCTACGACGGACCGTCTCCGATCTCGCACCCGTCGGAATGCCTGCCGTGGTCCGTCGTCAGCGTCTCTCGACGTTCGCGAGCCTTGCTGCAGCTGCCGCCATGGTGCTTGTCTTTGCCGGCATCGCCTCGGCGATGCCGAGCTTCTTTGAACCCGAGCAGGTGGCCGCCACCGATCCCTCGCTCCCTGAGCCGGACGGGAGTCCCACAGTCATCGAACCGGACGATCAGGAATCGAACGGCGAGCTCGTGGAGATGGAACAGAACTTCGACGTCGTTCCGGTGCGGCAGATGGTCTCCGAGTCCGATCTTCCCTCTCCGTGGACCAAGTTCTACGGAGATGCCTTGCCCGGAACCACGGTGATCGCGGTGTCCGATTGGGGAAGCGCCGATCTGGTGGTCGATGAACGAGGAGAGTTCTCGCTCAAGCTCGAGTTCGAACCGCTCCCCCCGGCCGGCCTCGAGTTCCCGATTCTGCTGACCGTCGGCAGCGCGGCCTACGAGTTCCACTTCACGTCTCTGTGGGATCCCGGCAACGTCGACATCACTGCTCATCAGTTGTACGGGATCAGTGACGACATAGAGGCATACGAGAAGTTCTTTGGCACTGCACCTCCGGGGCTCGTGATCAGCGCCGAGTCGCCCTATGGCTCCGCAACGACCACATCAGGGGATTCCGGCAAATGGAACCTCAAGCTGTGGTTTGACGATCTCCCGATAGGTGAGCCATTCGACGTGATTGTTCGCATCGCAGATGAAGTCTTCACCTTTGGTTTCGTGTCTGTCTACGAACCACCGCCGCTGCCGATATCGGTTTCTCAGGCCAACAGCACCTCCGACTCCTCGAGTCCGTGGGTGAAGTTCATTGTTGATGGTCCGGTGGGGACTGTTGTTGATATTTCGAGTTCGTATGGGTCGGTGAGTCGGACGATGACGGGTACCAATGAGTACGTGAAGTTGTGGTTCTCGTCGTTGCCTCCGGCGGGTGTTGAGTTCCCGGTGACGGTCAAGATCGATGGTGAGGTGTGGGGCACCTACGCATTCACCTCGTGGTACGAGGAGCCGGCGCCGATCGCCAAGACGGCGAACAGCACATACGGCTCGTGTTCGGAGGATCCGCCATACGACGTGTACTACGGCACCGCACCTGCAGGCACGAATGTCGATATCGCGAGCGCTTACGGTTCTGGGGCTACAACCGCTGATGGTTCAGGCAACTGGAGCAAGCAGGTGTTCTTTGCAGGGGCGCCACTCAACGAGGTCTTCACCGTGACGGTGACAGTGGGTGCCGAGGTCTTCACCTTCGACATGGTGGTCATCGGCTGATATCGGTAATCCGGCCGAACGCTAGATCTCGAACTCGATACCGGTCATCCGCTCCGACGTTTCCCACAGCACCCCGAGTTGCCCGCTGCGCCGGGTCCACGGCATGAGAGGGCGGCGGACGGTCGCTCCTGCGGTGACGAACCGCGGCGTGTAGAACTCACCGCCGACTGTGTTGGGATCAGTGACGGCGCGGATTTGCGAGAGAGCTCCCCGGGATGCCTTCATCCCGATGCGTTGCACCCACTTCGCCCAGAAGCGCTGCATCCTTCCATCGGGCGACTGGCGGGCGCTGTTGGCTTGCAGATCGGTATGGGTGAGACCGGGATGGACAATGAGGCTCTGGATGGGCAACCCTGCCCGGCGCACCCGCCGGTCCAGCTCGAGGGCAAATCGGAGGTTGGCCATCTTCGACTGGCCGTAAGCCCTCCACGGTTCATATGCACCCCGCAAGGGCGGATTGTCGGGATCGAACCTGCCTCGGTAATGCCTTCCGAAGCTGGTGATCGCTACGAGGCGGGCTCCGTCGCCGGCGACGAGAGATGGCCACAACAGCGCAGTGAGGGCGAAGTGTCCGAGGTGGTTGGTCCCGAACTGCGTCTCGAAGCCGTCGGAAGTCTTCCCCTCAGGTATGCCCATGACGCCGGCGTTGTTGACGAGGATGTCGATGGAGTCGTTGTGCTGCAGGATGGCCACCGCTGCATTCCGGACCGAGTCGAGCGAGGCGAGATCCAGCTCCTGAATCTCGAGTAGGGCACCGGGGGACGCTGCGAGGATCGATTGGATCGCCTCGTCGGCCTTGGTGTGGTTCCTGGCTGCGACGACTACCCGGGCGCCTGCAGCAGCGAGAGCCTTCGCCGTTTCGAATCCAAGCCCACCATTGCCGCCGGTGACCACCGCAGTTCTGTTGGACAGGTCGGGGATGTCTGTTGTCGTCCACACCACGGAGGATGATCGTTCGAACGCCGGGCCGAGGCAAGGCTGGCGAACTGCGGTGCGGTCGAACTGGTACCGCGGAACGCGCACCCGCTACCTTTCTGGCGTGGCCCTCATCGCCTGTCCAGAGTGCGGCCAGAACATCTCGAGTGAGGCTCGCGCCTGTCCCCACTGTGGATTGCCCATCGACTCGCGTCGCACCATGGTCGACTACGTGACCGGCGAGGTGCTGGGTGTCCAGCCGCGACCCGGAGCCCGTGTCGCTCGTCGTCCGCGGCGTTATCCGGCCCCAGCGGGCGTCTTCGTGATGGTTCTTGGGGCCGTGCTTGTGATCGTCGGCTCGGTGATGCCGTGGGTTCGGCTTGGTCCGATCTCGGTTTCGGGATTGGAGGGCGACGGTCGCATTACCGCGGTACTGGGATTGCTCATCCTCATCCTGGCCTTGGCCTCGCGAACGTCACCATCGCGACTTCCCCGCGTCCTGGTGATGGTCGGAGCCCTCTTCTCAGTTGCCATCGCCGCCGTGGACAACACCCGCCTTCGCGAAGGCTTGCCCGAGAACCTCATCGGCGCCGGGATCGGCACGGTCTTCTTTGGAGGAATTCTGGCCTTGATCGGCGGTCTTCTGCGAGAGAGGTAAGCGTGAAGCCCTACCACCAGCTGACGGAGGAGGGGAAGATCAAGAGGATGCACGGGATCGCTCGTGCCGCTCTCGAACACTATGACCTCGGGGTTGCCCGATTGCGGTGTGTCGCTCGCGATACCAACACGACCTTCCGGGTGGACACGACGGTCCGGACCACCTTCGCTCTGCGGGTGGGGGCGCCCCGGATCGACACCGAAGTGGATACTGCCACCGAACTCGCCTGGCTTGACGCCCTGACCGATGAGCCTGCGATCGATTCGGTTTGTCCTCATCGCAACCGGGCGGGCGAGCTGGTGACGCTCGTCGAGCACCCCGGTGTCCCCGGCGAAAGGAAGTGCGTGCTGTTCGATTGGCTGTCCGGCACTCCGATCGGCGACGGGGCAGATCGCGATGATTACCGAATGCTCGGCGAGTTGGCGGCCAGACTCCACGATCACGGCGAGCGGTGGCAGCGACCGGCACGGCTGAATCCTCTCGTGTGGAATCGCGTCTTCTACTACCCAACTGAGCCCGTCGTGCTGTACGACGAGCCCTTTCGCCATCTGATGACTCCGGAACGGACTGCGGTGGTACGCGCCGTGGAATCCAGGTGTGGTGCAGAACTCTCCCGCATCCATCGTGAAGCTCCTCTGTCGATTCTCCACGGGGATCTGCACCCGTGGAACGTGATGCGGAGGAACCATCGACTGTTTGTCTTCGACTTCGAGGATCTGATGGTCGGCGCCCCAGTGCAGGACATCGCCATCACTCTGTTCTACAACCGCAAGCATGAGGACTACCCAGGGTTGTGCGCCGCATTCGAGCACGGGTACACAGGGCTGCGGGAGTGGCCCGTCGAATCTGAGGGGCAATTGGAGATACTGATGGCGGCGCGAACGGTGATGTTTGTCAACTACGTGCTGCGGATGGATTTCGACCCCGACGAGTACGTCCCAATGGCAGTAGAACGAATCAAGCAAGTCCTCTGAGGTGCCGCTGAGCCCCCTTGTGGGGAGTTGCTGATCAGATCCTCCCCACCAGCTCGCATCGCTCTTTGACTCCCCCTCCGAGGGAGAGTCAGTGTTTCTGACAACTCTCCCCTTTGGGGGGAGTCAAACACCGGAGGTGTTTGGTGGGGGGTGCCGCTGAACCGCCCTGTGGGGGAGTTGCTGATCAGATCCCCCCACCAGCTCGCTTTGCTCGCTGACTCCCCCTCCAAGGGGAATAGTTAGTGTTTCTGACAACTCTCCCCTTTGGGGGGAGTCAAACACCGGAGGTGTTTGGTGGGGGGTCACCAGCGAGCCAGCCGGGATCAGCCAACAGCCGCCGTGAGCCGATCGATCGCTTCGACGATCACATCGGACTCGACCGCGATCGACATCCGGGCGAAACCGGCGCCTTCACGGCCAAACCAGTGCCCCTGGCTGAGCGCCAGTCCTGCCCGTGAGGCGAGCCAGGTCGCCAGCTCGGGTACCTCCATGCCGAGTCCACGAAAGTCGATCCAAGCGAGGTAGGTGGCTTCGGGCTCGATGAGAGCGATCGGGTCGGGGAGACGCCGCCGGAGCATCTCGGCGTTGCTACTCACCAGACCGAGCAGCTCGTCCAGCCAGGGTCCCCCGGCCTCGTAGCCCGCCCGGAACGCCGCCATTCCCAGCACGTTGTTGCGGTTGAGGTGGAGCGCCCCATTGATCGCCTTGAACCCCGCGGCAGCCTCGTCGTCGCCGGTGATGAGAAGCGAGTCGGACATTCCCGCTACGCCGAACGTCTTGAGCGGGCCGTGCAGGGCGGCCCAGCGGACCTGCGATCCGGCCGCTGCCTCCGCAAAGGGCGTAAACCGTCGGGGCGGGAGAGTCAGATCCGCGTGGATCTCGTCGGCGATGACGAATACGTCCTGCTCGGCGCAGATCGTTGCCACTTGGGCGAGTTCCTCTGCCGACCAGCTTCGACCGACCGGATTGTGGGGATTGCAGAGGATCATCGCTGTGACGTTCGGCTCCTTGGCCACGGCCGTCAGGCCGACAACGTCCATCGTGTACCGGCCATCGCCCAGCGCCAACGGGTTGCGGGCCACTTCACGGGAGGAGCGCTGTACCAGGCGCTTGAAGTCGGTGAATACGGGAGGTTGGAGGATTACCCCGTCTCCTGGTTCTGTCAGCAGCTCGAGCAGAACGCCGATCGAAGTGCCGATGCTGGGACTGGTCAGTATCGTCAAACCGCCGGTATCCCACCCGTGCCGCTGTGCCATCCAGGCGGCAAAGGAGTCCGCCAGCGCAGTAGGGCGCTCCTCGTACCCAAACCAGGGTTCGGCGGCTCTCGCCCGGACGGCGTCGGCGACGGCGGGCGATATGGGGACGTATGGCTCGGCTATCCACAGAGGAAGGAGGTCCCTGCCATCGGGGAACAGCCGGACCAGGGCTGCCGAGGAGGTGGCGAGTGCCGAGCCCTGCCGGGTCACCGGGAGCTGCGGGATGCTCACCTCAACTGAGCACCTTTCCCAACCGCTGCACCGCGGCCACCACGACATCGGTTGGCTCGGTGGCAAAACACAGCCGGAAGAATCCTGGCTCACCGTTGCGGCACGCCGATCCGGGGGTGAGGTTGACGTTGGCGTTCTCCAGGATGCGGTGCCACAGGGAGTCCTCTGCCTCCCAGGTCTGGTCGGCCATGAACTCGCGTAGATCACACAAGAAGAAGAATCCACCGGCTGCATCCAGGTGCTTGATACCCGCCTCGTCGAGGGCCCCTGTGATGGCGACGTACGACTCACGCAGCCGGGTCCGCATCGTTTCGATGTAGCCGTCCACCCAGTGCTGATCGCTGATCATCTCGCCGAGCACATGCTGGGTGTCCCCCGACACCACGGCCCAGTAGCCCAGGGCGTCCATGCTCCGCATTAGGTCCGCGTTTTCGGTGATCAGCACGCCGCATCGAAGACCGCTCGATCCAAAGTCCTTGCTAAAGGCCCACAGCACGTGGATGTGGTTCCCGAGCGATGGCCGCAGCGCTGCACCGCTCACGAACGGAACTTCGCCGTGGATGGAGAGGGCGTACACCTCGTCGAGCACCAGGTGGATACCGCGTCGCTCGGTCCACCTCATCACCATCTGGATCTCTTCGGGTGCGGCGATCCCCCCCGTCGGGTTGCTGGGGTTGGTGTAGAGCAGTGCCTTTACCGGACGGTCAGACGACTCGAATGCCTGGTCGAGCAGCTCCTCGGTGAGAGCAAAGCCATTGTCGCTCTTGGTGTGGACCGGGATGATCCGCAGCTCGTCGCGGGTCTCGAGATCAGCCCAGAAGCCTGCGTAAGAGGGCGTCGGTACCAGCACGGCATCACCCGGATCGGCCAGGTTGTGGAAGAGGATTTCGAGAACGCTGCCGGCCCCTGCCAGTACTGCTATCTGGGTCGGATCAAACTGGCGGCCGAGGAACGTCCGCCCCATGAATTCGCCCAGCTGCTCCCGAAAGTGGCGCGAGCCGATCATCTCGTCGTAGCACACCGCTTCGTGGGGGAGGTTGGGGCGCTCCGCGGTCAGGCGTGGGCGGAGAAGATCCCACACCTGCTTGTTCTCGGCGACGCACAGGCCGATGTAGCCGTCCTGATTGTCATCGGGGTCGTACCCACCGTCGAGCCGATCGAAGTGGGCATGGAGGTATTCGGGCATCGGGGCGCTATCGAGGAGGCCCTGCCCTCGAGAGGAGAGTGCCGGTGTCATGGTCGGAACCTAGTAGCGAATCGCCGCCCCTACAGATGAGGGGTGAACCCGTCCGGCGGCGCGCCGGAGGACCAAGGGAGGGGGACCGCCCCCTCCCTTCCAATCCTCTCGGGTCGTTGGCGTCTGCGGCGGGTGATTCCCGCGCGACTGGTTAGGCGGCGGGAGCTTCCTGGCCGGTCTCGACAATCTGCTTGAGGTTCTCGAGTCCTTCTCGGTAGATGGGAGCAAACATCTCGGCGAGCTCGGCGGGCTCCACCTCGGTTTGCCAGACGACTTTGGAGCCTTGCCCCGCGGGTTCCACACTGATCGTCGCCAGGATCTTCTCGATGGGCATTGGCGACTTCTCGATCGTGTATTGGTAGCGCCGGGCGGCCGGGTCGTGATTGACGATACGCTCGGCGAGGTCGGCTCCGTTGATCGCGACGCAGTAGCGGGCGTCTCCTTCGCTGCGGGCTTCTGCGATGAAGGGGAGCCATCGGGCGATGTTGACATCACCGGCGACCCCCCAGACGGTGTCGGGGTCGGCGTCGATGACGATGGTTTCGGCGAATGTGGTCATGGGTGTTCCTTTGGTGTCGGTCCGGAGTACCGGGTGCCGTCGATCATCAGACACCGGCGTCGATAAGTCCAATAGATGGATCTTTCAGAACCTATAAGGGATTACTATTGACTCATGGAGTTGCGCCAGCTCGAGTACCTACTGGCCGTTGCCAGGCATGGCCACTTCACGCGTGCCGCTGAGGAGCTCCATGTGGCACAGCCTGCCGTTTCGCAGCAGCTACGCCGTCTGGAACGCGATGTTGGGTTTGAATTGATCGACCGGACGAACCGGTCACTGACCGCCGCCGGGGAGATCCTTGCGACCCGAGCGAGCCGGGCACTCAGCGAACTCGAAGCGGCACGGGCCGAACTGGAGCAACTCGGAGGCCTCGAGCGAGGAACCGTTCGCGTTGGTGCGATCCACTGGCTGGCACCCTTCGACCTTGCCGCCGCGTTGAGTGAATTCACTTCACGTCACCCCGGTATCGACATCACGCTGCGCGAGGAAGACGCCACAAGGATGCTCGACATGCTCGGCGACGGACAGCTCGATCTGGTCCTTCACAATATCTCGGCCGCGACCGAGAGAGTCGATTTCGAGCAGCGGGTGATGTTTACCGAGGAGCTGGTCGTGATTGCAGCCGAGACAGCAGAGATGGCCGGTCGGCGCTCCATCACCCTCGAGGAGATGGCGAATCGCCGCATCGTCGCGTTTCGGCGTGGCGCGGCCTTTAGAGACATCACGGATCAAGCGTTTGCGGTCCTTGGGTTGTCACCTCGGATAGCGCTCGAGAGTTCAGACCTGGTCACGATTCGCTCACTCGTGGCCGAAGGATTGGGTATTGCTCTCATGCCCCGTTCGCTTGCCGAGATGCCGGGCCAACCGGTGGCGCAACTTGCCGTCGAACCTGCCGATCTGACCCGATCGGTCGCCTTGACCCGGCGGAGTGATCACGCGATAGCGCCGGCCGCCGGCGCGCTGTGGGATCACCTCAACCAGTGGCTCGACGAGCACCGGTAGGCGTCGACCGGCCCATGGAGATATCTGTACTCAGGCGCCCGGCGACCCGATTGCTCGGCTCAGGATGGCGAGTCGCTCCGGGACCGGCCTGTAGTAGACCCACCGACCTCGCTTTTCTCGCTCCACGAGGCCGGCCTCGTACAGCACCTTGAGATGGTGGCTCACCGTGGGCTGAGAGATCCCTACGGGTTCGACCAGGTCACATGCGGCGCAGGCCTCGCCCTTGGAGGCAATGAGGCTGAGCAGGCGGAGCCGGGCCGGATCACCCAGAACACGGAACCAGCCTGCCAACTGGTCGGCGTCTACCTGGGCGATCGGCTCCTCTGCGAGCGGCGCACAACATTCAACGATGGGTTGCACACCCATGATCCTTACATGTGGCGAGGGCAAACAACGTCACAACAGGGCTCCGACTATCCAGCCCAGGACCAGCGCTCCTGCGAACAGGAGGCTCACAACCAGCCAGACCACCCTGGCTCGGGCGATGACGAACAGGCCTGTGATGGCGCCGACGCTGGTGCCGGCTCCCGTCACGAGGAACGCCATTGCGGGTCCGGGACCCATGCCGCCGTCCATCAGACCCGCCAGCAAGGGGAGTGATGCCTCAGTGTTCAGATAGGCCGGAACTCCCAGGATCGCCGCCAGCGGTACTGCCGCGGGGGAGCTGCCACCGAGGTAATCGACCAGCCAGCCGGTGGGGATCGCTTCGATGACGAGATAGCCGATGGCCGTGAAGGCGAGGAAGAAGACCAGCAACCGTCGCCCTGTGTCGAGGAACTCGGTTCGGAATTCCGCCAGTCGGAGCCGCTGACGGGTCGTTTGATACTCGGTGACCGAAGCGGTGCCGGGTCCGACGCCGACGGCGACCGGTTCTGTCTCGCAATCGTCACCACAGCCATCGTCTGCCGGTTCGATGCGGGCCTGACCCTTCAGCCACCCGGTCTTCTCGATGAAGTGAGCGACTACACCTGCGCCGAGACCGAGCGCGATGGTCCCGATGAAGAAGATCCAGGCGAACCCCCACCCGAACAGGCCGGCCGAGAGAACCAATTCGGATGGGCTGGTCAGTGGCGACGAGACCATGAAGGCAACGAGCGGTGCCCACGGTGCCGAGGTGGCCATCATCCCTAGAACGACTGCGGTGGTGCCACACGAGCAGAAGGGGGTGAGCGCGGCCACCAGTACCGCAGCCACGGTGGCGAAGACGACGCGTCGGCCCAGCATTGCCGAGAGCCGATCGGTCCCGACATATGTGGTGACCGCGGCTGCCGCCACGATGGAAATGAGTAGGAACGGCCAGACGTGGGCGAACGTGGTGCTCACATCCCCGAGGACTCGCAGCAGTAGATCCGCAATTGAGCCGACCATGTCTTCTCCCGTCGACACATTGATGACGATCGATACGTTATCGTATATATAGACACCCGTCAATACACACTCTTCCGCACCACCCTTGTGGGGGTGTCAACGGCCAGAGGCCGTTGGTGGGGGGTGCGGCTGTTGATCTTGTTTGATCTGTCGCGGTTAGTGCCCGACGGCTCGAAGCGAGGAGTGGGTCGATCCTTCACCCCTTGTGGGGGAAGTCCGTGAGGAGCGAAGCGACGAGGGGGATGGGGGGTTCTTGAGCTTTCCCCCCACCAGCTCGCATTGTGCGCTGACTCCCCCACCAAGGGGGAGGGGTGATGTCTGGTGACCTCCCGGTATCCTCTCCGCCGTGTTCGGATCTATCCGCACCGACCGACTCCTATTGCGTCCGCTACGACCCGACGACGCCGGGTCGCTGTTCGAACGGCGCAACGATCCCACCGTTGCTGAGCACCAGAGCTGGGCAGTTCCTTTTCCGATGGAGCGTGCCCAAGCGATGGTCACCGAGATCTCGGCGATGGGCGGACCTGCCGACGGCGAGTGGTGGATGCTGGCGGTCGCCAACCCGAATACCGATGAGGTTCTCGGTGACCTGGCTCTCTACCTGTCCAACGACGGGCGCTCCGCCGAAATCGGATACACGTTCGGCTCCAACCACTGGGGAAGCGGCTACGCGGTTGAGGCGGTTGAGGCACTGGTGGCCCAACTGTTCGAGGTGTTCGGAGTCACCCGCGTCTCGGCAATGCTCCATCCCGACAATCGACCGTCGGCAATGGTGCTGGAACGCAACGGCTTCCTCTTCGAGGGCCGCACCCGACTCTCGTATTGGACCGGTGACGAGAACACCGACGATCTGATCTACGGGCTGACGCGAGAGGACTGGGAGGCATGGCGGGACCGGAAGTCGGCGGCCCCCGATGAGGTTGGTCTGGTCGAGGTGACCAACGCCAACTTCGCCGCCGTCTACGCCTTGCAGACCCACCACTCGCAACGGTCATTCGTCGCTCCGATGCCCAAGTCGCTGTCACAGGCCCTGGTGGCCCCTACGGATCCTGAGAATCCGGCGATCCCGTGGTACCGCGCAATCGAAGCGGATGGAGTCGCTGTGGGTTTCGTGATGGTCGCGATGCCGACGCCAAAGGATCCAGAGCCGTTTCTGTGGCGGCTGCTGGTAGATCGACTGCATCAGCGGCGCGGGATCGCCTCCATTGCCTTGGACCTGGTCGAAGCCGAGATGAGGGTTTTCGGCCACCCGATCCTCCTGACCAGCTGGGTGCCGGGCCGTGGCAGCCCTGAAGCCTTCTACCTGGGGCGTGGTTTCGAGCCGACCGGCGAGGTGGACCACGGCGAGATAGTGGGCCGCAAGGTCCTCTAGGGATTCTCCCCCTGCTGAGGAGTCAGACGCCGATCCACGTGAGGACCGCGATCGCAGCGAAGATCGGCCAGGCCGGGTGGCGCAGACGAGAGAGCGCGGCGTCCACCACCGCGCTCACGGCGAACACCAGCGTGATGATCAGCCCGATCGTCTGCTCCGACGAGCCAGCATCAGAGATCAGCAAGCCCGCTTCTGAGGTCGGCTCGACTTCGGAGCCGAGGACGAGCAGGACCCCGGCCAGCCCGAACCAGGCGATCGACGTCAGATGCCATGCAAAGCGAAGTGTTTGCTTGGTGAGAACGTCAGACCCGCCGAGCGTCGGCAGGTCCTCTCGGCGGAGCAGGCGCGTGATGATTAGCCGCTCGCCGTAGTACGAATGAGCCAGGGCGACCCCCACGGTGAGGATGGCGGCTGTGGCAAGTAGATACGACATTGGCAGATCCTACGTAGCGCCCACGGACGCGCCGACCGCGCACCGACCCTCGGCCGTCCGGGAGGATGCGCCGCCGTTCTTCTATCGCTCCCGCCGTGGACTACGGCCCTTCACCTAACGGAACAGGCGGGCGAATACGTCCTGACCTTGCTTGGTCCCGTCGACGATGAGCTGGGTAAACCCGTTGGCCGGGTCGGCGGTGAGCTGATCGGCCCGGGCCTGAACCAGGGCGTCGATCTCAGTGCACGCCAGTTCCTCGCCCCGGAGTCCGAGCACGGCGCCGCGTTCTTCGAACGCTACGAACGCTGCGAATTCCTCACCCTGAGTGAGTGCTCCAACGTCGGACGGACTCATGGCCTCCAGCTCGTCGATCACATCCTGAACGAGATCGATGGTGGCGTCGGCGAGACCGTCGCACGTGCCGATGCTTGCTGGGTCCGAGGCATCGTCGTCCCCGCAGGCGGCAGCAACGAGGGTCAGCCCCAGGAGCAACGCTACGAGCTTCTTCATGACATTCCTCTGGTAGGTGTTGTCGGAAACGTATAGGGCGAGTCGACCGACACGAAGTCGATTAGACCCTGACATGAGGTCGGGTCCTGGATGGGTGCGCTGTGATCGGTAATAACGTGATCGTGGGTTCCGGTCCACGGCCGTTCGCGAGGAGAGATCATCACCACAGGCACCGATACGCGCCTCGGGCGGGTAGGCCGCACCGAGTTCATCGTGCTGATGGCGATGACCATGGCGCTCACCGCGTTGTCGATCGACCTGATGCTTCCCGCATTCGACGAAATCCGGGCGGATTTCGGGCTGGCCGCCGACTCGACGGAGACGGCTGCGATCATCACCATCTTCTTCATCGGGTTGGCGGTCGCCCAACTCGCCTACGGGCCTCTGGCTGATCGGTTTGGTCGCAAACCGGTCCTCTACTGGGGTCTGGCCATCTTCGTGCTGGGGGCGATCGGATCCGCCCTGGCCGGATCGCTCAGCGCGATGTTGGCTTTCCGTTTTGTATGGGGCCTCGGCTCGGCCGGACCTCGGGTGGTCGCTCTCAGCGTCATCCGCGACATCTACGAGGGCGACCGCATGGCCCGCGCCATGTCGTTCATCACGGCCGTCTTCATCTTCGTGCCGATTGTGGCTCCCAGCCTTGGGGCCCTCTTGCTCGAGGTGGGCGACTGGCGTCTGCTCTTCTGGGTTTGTGCCGGGCTCGCCGGGGTCGTCGCGGTATGGCTTCGGCGCCTTCCCGAAACCCTGGATCCTCGGCACCGGATTGAAAGGCTGGAGGTGCGCTCGATCGCAAGGGCCGCCCGTATCGTGGTGACGAACCGCCAGGCCGTTGGCTACACCGTCGGGATGACATTCGTGTTCGGGGCGTTTATCTCGTACCTCGCTAGTTCTGAACTGGTGTGGGAGGACGTGTACGGGCGCGGTGACCAGTTTCCGCTGATCTTTGGCGGGCTCGCCCTCGTCATCGGCGTCGCCATTCTGACGAACGGCGTCATCGTCAACCGGGTGGGATCCCGCCGGATCATCCACGGCTCGTTGTTTGCATATGTGGTGACGGCCGGAGTGGCGCTGACAGTGGCGATTCTCGGCGACGGGGCACCGAACTTCTGGCTGTTCGTAGCCCTTCTAGCGTTGCCGCTGGCGTCACACGGGCTCCTGATTCCGAATGCCAACTCGATTGCGATGGCGCCCCTCGGTGAAGTGGCCGGTACCGCCTCGGCAATCATTGGTGCCTTCTCCATTCTGGGTGGAGCAGTCCTCGGAGCGGTGATCGACCGAGCCTTCGACGGCACCGTCACTCCGATGATCGCGGGGTTCTTCCTGGCTAGCGTGGCGACGCTCGTGGTGATCCTGGCAACCGAGAAAGGCCGCCTCTTCGGCGACACCTAGAAGACGTATCACTCCCCCCTTTGTGTGTCGGGTTGCGCGAGGGGGGCGACGGTTCATGGGGTGTTTCCGGAGTTGGGGGTGATGATGTCTGCGGGTGGTTTGCCTTGGTTCCATTTGCCTCCGTGGGGCCGGTCATTGTTGTAGTGGTCGAGGTATTCGGTGAGGTCTTGGCGTAGCCCTGTGATTGAGGGCTGGGTGTAGTTGACGAACGCTGGTTTCCAGCATTCCTGCAGGGTGGTGTTCTGTACTTGTTCGACTTTGCCGTTGGATTGGGGTCGTCCGGGGGCGATGAACCGATGTTCGACACCAAGCCCATTGAGGGTGTCACCAAAGCGGTGGTCGACGAACTCGTTACCCCGATCAGTAGAACACTGTTCCCAGTGCCAGCCCCACGCTGCGAGATCGGTAGCCACCCGCAGGGCCAGGGCGGTGGTGTGGGTCGCTGAGGGGTTATGCGCGGTAGTAAACAGCTGCGCCCAGGTGAATGATGAGGCGACATCGATGGCGGTGTATTGCCACACCACACCTGGTTTCTTAGCCGCACCCAGGCGGGCTTCTTTGAGTGCACCGATATGGAAACAGTCGAACTGCACCAGATCACCAGGCC
>JAJCYA010000044.1 GCA_029263095.1 Acidimicrobiia bacterium
GGTTCGGATCTGACAACTCTCCCCTTTGGGGGGAGTCAAACGCCGTAGGCGTTTGGTGGGGGGTCTGTGTTCAGGCTCCCCTCCATCAGCTCGCTTTGCTCGCTGACTCCCCCTCCAAGGGGGAGTGGTTCGGATCTGACAACTCTCCCCTTTGGGGGGAGTCAAACGCCGTAGGCGTTTGGTGGGGGGTAGCTTGTCGCCATGGTGACCGGAGACCGACCAGACTCTTAGAATCCCCCCGGTGAAACGCCTGGCAGTCCTTCTCGGCACGATCGCTCTTGTGTTGCTTCCCATCACGGCGGGGGCTCAGACCGTGTCGGAGGTTGCGTCAGATCTGGACGACGGTGTCTTTGTGGCCGACGGACTCTCGGCGGATGAAGGCGATCTCCAGGATGCGATCAACCGCGCCAGGAATGCCGGCTTCGGCCTGTATGTGGTGCTCCTTGATGAGGATCCCTCCAGCGGTGCGACCGCGTTCGCCGACTCGGTGCTCAATCAGCTCGGGTCGGGGACGGTGTTGGTGCTCTCAGCCTCAAATGAGGGGATGACCAGCAGCGAGATCGATCAGACGGCGATCGAGGCGGCGCTCGACAGGGCATTCGAGGCCGGCGGCGGCGACGTGGGATACGTCAATGCTGTTGTTGATTCGATCATCGGGACGCCGTCGTCGTCGGGTGGCTCCGATTCGGGTGGTGGTGCCGGCTTCGTCGTCGTGCTGGTGATCGTCGGTGGCTTGGTGCTGTTGGTGTGGTGGGCGATCAGGAGGTCGAGCAAGGCCTCGGAGAAGCGGCGCGGCGACCTGATTGGGGAGGCTCGCAGAGAGATCAAAGAGCAATTGGATGCGATGGCCAACACCATTCTCGAGATATCCGATCTCGTCTCGGCTTCGTCCTCGACCGAGGACAACAGGTTTCTCGAAACAGCCGGAGTCACCTACTCGGCGGCGCTCGAATCGTATACCGCGGCAAACGACTTGACGGCGCTGGAGGACCTTTCGGATCGGCTCGACGAGGCCCGCTGGCAACTCGATGCTGCGACGGCCATTTCCGAGGGGCGTTCCATTCCCGAGAAGCCGCAAGAGAAGGAGCGGCCGGTCTGCTTCTTCGATCCAACCCATCGCGACGCGATCGAGATGGCTGACATCGAGACGTCATCCGGCAAGCGCACAGTCAGGGTGTGCCGCGCCGATGCCGAGCGTCTTCGCAGGGGTGCGCAGCCCGAGCCGCGCATGATCAATGTCGGTGGTCGTCGGGTTCCGGCACCCATGGCGCCACGTTCCCACGGCGGCGGTGGGATGGACTGGCTGGAGACGTTTTCGATGATGGCAGGAGGTGCCGGTCAGGCCGCCTCCTACAACTGGGGCCGCTCCCGTGCCGGTCGCACTACCCGGCGGACGGCCGGCGGCTCCGCCCGCGCCTCGCGCGCCACACCAGCCGCCCCCAAGGCGGGTAGGGCTCGAGCGGGTCGGGTACGCCGCCGCCGCCGCTGAGCTGTTCGGTAGCGGGACGCATCGGCTCCTACTATTGGCACCTGAATCGGCGAGAGAGGATCAACCATGGGCTTCTTCAAGCGGCTCTGGGGTTACATCAAGACGCTGTTCCGCGTGAAGACGGAAGCGGCCATGGACCCGGAGATCGAAATCGAGCAGGCAATCCACGAGGCCAAGAAGCGGGATCAGGACCTGCGCAACCAGGCCGCAAAGGTGGTAGCGCATCGCGTTCAGCTCGAGAGCAAGATCGAAAGAGCCGCCGACGACGTCGGCGAGGCTCGTGAGCTCGCCAAGCAATCGCTGCTAAAGGCTCAGGAGTCGACAAACGCCGGTGACGCCGCGGGTGCCGACAAGTGGACCAAGGTCGCGACGGGGCTCGCCATGAAGCTCCAGGCATCCGAGAACAACCTCAACTCGCTGAAGGGCCAGTACGAGTCGGCTGTTGACCAGGCCGACGACGCCAAGAAGGCCACCCAGCAGAACGCCCTGCGCCTCCAGGAGCTGGCCGCCAAGCGGATGGAGCTGGTCGGAGATCTCCAGCAGGCGAAGATGCAGGAGTCGGTCAACGAGGCAGTCGAGTCGATCTCATCGACGATGGACGACGATCAGGTGAGTCTCTCCAAGGTCGAGGAGAAGATCGAGAAGCGCAAGGCCGAGGCGATGGCCAAAGCCGAACTGCGTGAGGCGACGCCCGACGGCGCCGAGATGGAACTGCGTGAGGCGGTGTCGATGGCACAAGCGGACGCCAAGCTCGAGGAGTTGAAGGCAGAGCTCGGGATCTGATCCAACGCTGGTAGATGGTTGAGCAGAGCGCCGCACCCGCGGCGCTCTGCTGCATGGAGGAGATGGAATGAGGAACGCCCTTCCGATAGCTCCCTCATTGAGGGGGAGCCGACTCATGCGGCTGGACCACTCTCCCCTCTGGGGGGAGTCAAATGCCTTTGGCATTTGGTGGGGGGTCTTGCGGGCAGGAGCCACAGGTCACCTCGGGGGGGTGCTCCAACCATGAGCGAAACTCCCTTTCGGCCGAGTGCCGAGATCTACGACCTCGTCTATTCGCATCTCGACTATTCCCGCAGCGCCGAGATCGTCGAGGCGATCATCCGTGAGCGGAATCCGCTGGCCCGCTCACTGCTGGATATGGGGTGTGGGACCGGACTGCATCTCGAGCAATGGCGGGAGCGCTTTGCCGAAGTCGAAGGGGCCGACGTGGATTCGGCGATGCTGGATGTGGCGGCGAGGCGCCTACCGGCTGTTCCACTTCACCTGGCCGACTACACCGACTTCGACCTGAATCGCACCTATGACGCGATCACGTGCATGTTCTCGGCCATCGGCTACGCCTACACCAGGGAGTTGTTGGATGCTGCCCTTGCGAACATGGCGAGTCACCTGGAGGTTGGTGGCGTGCTGGCAGTCGAGCCGTGGTTGCAGCCACACATGATCCGGCCGCCCTCGCTACGAACTCATGTTGCCGAAGGCGAGGGGATCGTAGTGCTGCGTAGCAGTCGACATCGGTACGACGGTGACGAGTCGGGGGGTGTGAGCGATCTGGAGATGACTTATCTCGTAACGACGGTCGACGGTTCTGAGTGCTTCACGGAACAGCACACGATGGGTGTGTTTACTGCAGAGCAGTATTTCGAATCAGCGGAGCGGGCGGGACTCGAGGCGGAGTTTCTGGACAGGGAGGGCGTTTCCGGGATCGGCCGTGGGGTTGTCGTAGGAGTCAAACGATGAGTCCGGTCAACGATCTCGGTCAGCCGGTCGGATATCCAGTCGAATGGGTGCCCGCTCAGCCTCCGCCGCGTACGCCAATCGAGGGGCGGTTTTGTCGGGTCGAAGCGCTTGACCCTGCCCGGCACGCCGCCGACCTTCATGCGGCCAATCTGCTCGACGAGTCCGGCGGTATGTGGACGTACATGCCGTACGGGCCGTTCGAATCCGGCGAGGCGTACGAGACCTGGTGTCGTGAGATGGCGGCCTCGGATGATCCGCTCATCTACGCCATTGTCGATAGGGGATCGAATCGAGCGGTGGGTGTCGCCACCTATCTCAGGATCGAACCGACCATGGGTGTGATCGAAGTCGGCCATATCGCATACTCGCCACTCCTACAGCGGACCGCGGCCGCCACCGAGACGATGTATCTGCTGATGCGACGCGCCTTCGATGAACTCGGCTACCGACGATACGAGTGGAAATGCGATGCGCTGAACGAACCGTCGCGCCGCGCCGCCGACCGGCTCGGGTTTACGTTCGAGGGAGTGTTCCGCCAGGCATTGGTGTACAAGGGCCGTAATCGGGACACGGCCTGGTATTCGGTCGTCGATTCGGAGTGGCCCACGCTCAGGGCGCGATTCGAGGCATGGCTGGCCCCGTCGAATATGGATGAAGAAGGGGTCCAACGGCTGTCGCTCGGCGAGGTGATGGCTTCGTAGACTGCGGCGAACCGTAGGAAGAGGGAAGGCCATGCTGCAACGGTGGATCGTGCGGGCTCTGTGGGTGTTGGTGGTGGCGGCCCCATTTGGAACGCTCCTGCTGTGGTGGCTGGGAACACTCCCCGACGAACACGAGCCCGAGGTGGGGCGGCTGGTCTTCGGCAACGTCCCCGACGCTCTGATCGCTCTGTTCTACATCTCTGCAGCCGCGTTCCTCGGCCTTGCCGCCTATCTGTTCGCCATTCGGGCCAAGAACTGGTCGCGGGGGGTGGAGGAGTCCAGGTCGGGGATGTGGTGGCGCCGGCTGCGCGAGCTGGAGCGGGGGCTCAGCATGCGATCGGTTCTGGAGGGTGGCGCCGCCGGGGTGATGCATGCGATGGTCTACTGGGGCTTCGTAGTGCTGTTTGTGGGGACCGTGATCCTCGAGATCGACCACCTCTTGCCCAACAGCCTCAAGTTCTTGGATGGGTTGTTCTATCAGGGCTATTCGGCCGTGCTCGACGCCTTCGCGGTTGTGTTTCTCGTCGGTCTGGGGTGGGCGGCGGTGCGGCGCTACGTGGCGCGGCCGTGGCGGACCCGGAGCAAGACCCGCCCTGAGGACGGTGTCATCCTCGTTCTGCTGGCTCTCATCGGTCTGACTGGTCTGGCGGTGGAAGCTGCCCGGATCGCGGTCGAGGGGCGTCCCGACTTCGAGGTCTGGTCGTTTATCGGGTATCCACTGGCATCACTCGTACCCGAGGCGAGTGCCGCCGGGATCCACCAGAGCCTCTGGAT
>JAJCYA010000045.1 GCA_029263095.1 Acidimicrobiia bacterium
CAAGGAGTGTGGCAAAGCAGCCGTGGCCTTCTACGAGAGCGCGCTCGAATTCGACGACCGTCCCGATTTGGAGCGACCCAACGGGGTCTGGGATCTGGGTACATCAGAAGCGACTGAATTCGCCAAGTTGGCAGAGACCACGTACCGCGATGTCAACATCGCGCTTGCCAACGAGTTCGCCGTCTACGCAGAACTAGTCGGTATCGACCTCTACGACGTGATCGATGCCGCCAATTCCCAACCTTTCTCACACATCCACCGTCCCGGGATAGCGGTCGGAGGTCACTGCATCCCCGTCTATCCGATGTTCTACCTCGCCGGAGACCCGACGGCCTCGATTCCGCGAGCTGCCAGGGCGACGAACCTGGCGATGCCAGACCACGCAGTGGATATGCTCGCTGAAGCCATCGGAGACCTCTCCGGCCTGACCGTCGCGGTACTCGGTGCCGCCTATCGAGGTGCAGTAAAGGAGACAGCATTCTCGGGGGTCTTCCCGTTGGTGGAGAAACTCGCCGAACGTCACGCAATCCCTGTCGTCCACGATCCCCTCTTCGGCGATGACGAACTCAGAGATCTTGGGCTCTCCCCTCTCCACCTTGGTACCGCGGTCGATGCCGCAATCGTTCAATCTGACCATCCGCAATACCGAGAACTTGGACCTGCGGATCTCCCGGGATGCCGGGCCATCATCGACGGCCGCAATGTGCTCGACTCCTCGCGATGGACCGGGGTTGAGTTTCGCTCCATCGGGCGCGGCCGCCGCGCCACAACGTGAGGCCGGACTATGCAACCGGCACGGCAAGAGATGTCAGACCCGACATCTCCCATGCCAAACAGTGCGCTCACCGTGCTGGTCATACCCCATTCCCATCGCGACCTCTTCAGCCGACACGGCCGCCGGGAGGACGCTTCGAGACACAAATCTCACGAGAAAAGCGAGTGGCCTCATGACAACTGTCAAGAACCCTCGCCTGTCCCTGCTACCAGAGCCGGGGGATTTCAGGACCTCCGTCGTTCAGGATCCTGCGGTAGATCCGAAGAGATCGGTCGGCGAGGTTCATCCAGCTGAAGACCGCACGGGCGCGTGCACTCGATGCCCGACCCATCGACTCTCTCAGGTCTGTCTCCGTTCCAAGGCGATGCAGCAGCGTCGCAATCTCGGGCCCCTGGCCACCGAATGAGAAACCGTTACCATCTAGGTAGGGCCTCGTGGCGTCGCTCTCCTGCAGGAGCAGAGGGAGACCCGCAGCCATTCCCTGGAGGATGGTTACACCCGGGGCTCCTGGCCACACGCCGACATCAGAGGCTCGGAGCCACATCCTGAGCTGGCTCTGATCCACGTCCCCGGCAAAGAGCACCCTCCTGGCGGCCGAAGGAGACAGTGGTGCGACAAGACGCTCTTTGTATTCATCATGAATCGGTCCCACAAGCACAACGATCCACTCATTCTCCAGTCGTTCGTCCCCCAGCGCTGCGAATAGCAATTCGAGTCGTTTGCTGGGAGTGATCCGTCCAGCGAAGATCGCAACGAGGCTCTCCGAGCCGATCCCATGATCCGACCTGAACCTCAGCAGGCTCTTTCTAGGGGGCGGCTCCTCGATCGTTGTACCGAGGAACATCTGGAGGATCGACGCACGCGGGACACCCAACTCACGTTGGAGCAGGTTCTCCGCATCGGGGCTAATCGCCAACCAGGCCTCTACGCGCCGCGCCACGATCGGATGAACCAAGTGTCGAAAGGACCTGTAATACAGGTGCTTTGGTACCGACATGGGCAGCAAGTCGGCGTAGCTCTGGTGAGAATCAACGACTATGGGGGTATCGCTACGACTAGCGGCTCTCAGGCCCTGCACCGCCAGGGCACCGGTGGCGCCGTGAAGATGGATGATGTCTGGCTTGGCCCGCTCGACACTCCTCCTCAAATGGCGGAGCGCGATCTGTGCCGGGCTCGTTATCTCGAAGTAGGCAGGCAACCTGTGGAGAGTCACGCCATTCTTTTGTGACAAACCAGGTTCAAACCGATTCGGCACCTCCCCACCATCAATATGCGTCCAGGAATGTGGTGGTCGATCTGAGGTGAGGATCGTCACTTCCGCCCCGAGCTCAGCTTGAGCAAACGGTAGGTGATTCTCCTCGTAGCCAAGACCCGGCTGGTAATACTGGCAAATGTGAAGGACTCTCAAGTCAACCTTGACCTACCGTTCAGGTGGGGGCGCGGGCGGCGGATCTGCCACACGCAATCATGCCACGCCGATCCGAGGCGGCACTAAGTCTGGGGTGATCCGCCGCACTCACAACCCGTACTCTCACTCGGAGACGGGTCGATAGGATACGCGCCGTCCTCATCGCGCCCGTTGCGCAAGCGAACAGGCCGAGAGTTGGCTGCTGATACTCTTGCAGATATCAAGAGCCCTGCGGCACCCGGGCCTCCCGTAGGGTCAACCGCGCTTAGGACGAACAACGAGCAATGACTATTGATCAGATCTTCATGTGCCGCGTCATGAGCACGCCTGATCCGAGAGCCAACTTCGACGCGAGCACCCACGGGCCACCGATTCATGAGTGAGCGAGAGATCACGATCGTCTGGCCCCATCCTCCCGATCCGAGTGGCGGCCCGGGCACGTTCCAGCAGCATGTGATCGACAAGGGCTCCAAATATGGAATACGCACCGTCGATGAGTCACACCGGTTGCCTGACTGTGTGCTGGTGACCGCAGGGACCCGTCGGCTTTGGTGGCTTTGGCGCTTGCGTCGCCGCGGAGTGCGAGTGGTCCAGAGATTGGACGGAGTCAATTGGCGGGACTACCTGCAGCCAATTGGTCTCAGGAGCAAACTGAGGGCGTACCTCGGCAGCAGGCTCGTGGCCTTCATTCGACGGCATCTCGCCGACCACATCGTCTATCAGAGTGAGTTTGTTCGCGACCATTGGGACCGAGCACACGGGAGGGTCAGTACTCCGACCACCGTGGTTCTGAACGGCACCGATCTGCGGCGGTTCAAACCGGCCGAAGGCACAACTCACGGAGGGACGATCCTGTTGTGCGTCGAAGGTTCGTTTCAGCCGGGAACGTGGGTGCCAGAGACCATCTCAGAGATCGCTGATCGACTTATCCCGTCGGTCCTTTCGACGATCAGGCTCATCGGCAGGATGGACGAGGACGACAAGGCTCGACTCGAATGCATCGAGGGAGTCGACGTAATGGGGGAGGTGCCTCGCAAGGAGATGCCGGACCACTACCGGGATGCGCAGCTCTTTCTCAACCTCGAAGTACACCCACCCTGTCCCAACTCCGTCGTGGAAGCCCTGGCGTCAGGACTTCCCGTGGCGTCGTTCGATACAGGTGCAGCACGCGAGCTCGTCGGAGATTCCGCCGGGATTCTGGTGCCCTACGGATCAGATCCATGGAAACTACAGAGGCCCGATATCGAAGGGCTGGTTGTCGCCATCGAGCAGCTCGCCCACGACCGGGGCGCCGTATCTGCGTTGGCGCGAGAACGGGCGAAGGAGAGGCTCTCCACGGGGCAGATGCTCACCGGGTACGGACAGGCACTCAACGCCGTCCTCGACCGCGGTGCTAGCTAGGCCTCGTTGTGAGCGAGGGCGACGGCGGCCCTATTCGTCATCGAACCGTCAGACGTTCTTCGATCGTGTCCACCAAGCGACGAGCACGCGCCGTCCAAGTGCGGTCACTGACACTTGCCCTCGCTGCGTCGCCAAGCTGCCGGCGCCTCCCGGCATCGGCTCGAAGTTGATCGAGTGCTGCCTGCCATTCATCGAAGTCGTCGGGTGAGCAAAACAGGGCAGTCTCCGGGTCCATAACGCGGCGAATGGCCGACAGGTCGCTTGCGATGATGGCCCGCCCTGAAGCCATGTACTCAACGGCCTTCATCGGACTCATGACATCGACGAACTCCACGCCCTTGATCGGCACCGAGGCCTCATAGGGCATCAGCAAGATATCGCAGGATCGCAGAATGCTGGGAACGTCAGCATGAGGAACCTGACCCAGCATCGTGACATTCGTCAGTCCACGAAGCTGCTCCGTTTCCGCTGAAACGTGATCCTGGCCCGCAATCAGGAACCCGAGATCCTCATTCGCTGCTGCCAATGAGGCGATCAGGTCGATGCCCCTCCCGGCACGAACACTCCCAACGTATCCAACCACGATTGCGGTCGACTCCGACCCGATGGGGCGGCGGGGATCGGCTGAATCCAGCGGTACCAGAAAACCCGCGGCAACGCCGTTGCCGGCGACCACGACATCTCCGCCCAGCGCCGGGAATGAGGACTCCAAGACCGCAGCTAGTCCCTCGGAGTTTGCGACCACCAGAGTTCGCCGGCGGCCGAATTTGAGCAGAAACGTCAGCAGACGAGGACCCCAACTACCCCCAAGCGTCCCGTGAAGATCGAGGATCGTTGGGATTCTCAACATCGGAGCCAGAACAGGAGCCAGACCCAAGGACGAGGCATAGAGCAGCGAGGGTCGGGCACGCGCCACTCTAAAGACCGTTGCAAGCTCGCCTACGACCCGTCCGATGAGTGTGCGGCCCGAAACGCGGAACCGAAACTCCACCGAATCGTCTAAAGCGAAGTCTGATCGCAGTGTCGTGGCCAGCGTGTCGCTCTGGAAACCCGGGTTGGCTCCGGCGAACACGGTGGCCGTTCCACAAGCGACAGCAAAGGCCTCGGCCATGCGAAGGGTCATGATGGCATGGGCACCCATTTCGTGTGCGAAAACGGAATCGGTCCAGACCGCGACTCGCTGTCTCTTCAGCGCTGGCTCCTTCTGGCTAACGGCCCGAAGACGCGGGCCAATTCGAGTCACCGTACCAGTGATGCTGCCATCCACGAAGAGACCACCACAGCGGTTCCAACGACCGCCTACCTTCAGATGATGTCCTCGTAAACCGCGGCAATCAACGACGCGAACCGCTCTAGCCCGTGAACCGCCGCCACGTAGTCCCTGCCAGCCAATCCCAGGTCCCGTCGCCTCGAAGGGTCGTCCAGAAGTTCGAGACATGATGCGACAACTCCGTCGGCATCACCCGCGTCTGCGATGGGCAGATCGTCGCCGTAAAGAGAGACATCGAGGGGCATCACGACAGGTTTCCCACACGCAAGCGCTTCGAGCTCCGACAGACCTACCGTTCGCAGCAGCTGCTGACCGATGACGACATCCGCGCAGCGGAGAGCCTCTCTCACGTCAACGCCGGTCCCGAGGGGAAGGACGTCAACGCCGGTATCGACGGCAGATTGATCGAGGTCCGTACCTCCCAACGCCACGATCCTCAGGCCGGGGCGCTCGGACTTCAGCGACCGTGCAATGTACAGCAAATCAGCGGCACCTTTGACGCGCGTGAGTCGTGCGTGCAGCATCACGGTCGGATTCCGGTTCTCTCGTTCCGCTGGGGATCCCGGTGTCCAGAAGTCGCAGTCAATCGGATTCGGGACATAGCGCGCCCCAGGCGGCACATCCGCGAGTAGGTCCGGTGTCGACACAATCACGGCAGCGGCCTTCCCGAATGTACGTCGGACCACCCTTGCCTCCAATCCTGTATTCCAACCTGCCTTCCAGCCCCTCACATCCGAGCCGTGGGCATGGACCACCAGCGGAATCCGCCGCGCAACGATGGACGACGCGTACAGGGCCCAATGGGCGTGGATAACGTCAGGGCGCCGGACACGCGCACTACGACTGACACGCGTTGCCATGTCTGCCACGCGGATCGGCTTCGTGAGAGCAGCAGCGAGGCTGGAGCGACCGAGTCCAAGCTTGGAGACGTCGAGGTTCGCTACCGCCCAGTCAGTGTGGCGTTGCATGGCCACGCTGAGCACCTCCGCAACACGGGCAATATCGCCCACTTGGACGACGAGGCGCCTCACATCACTCACCTATCGCTCTGAAAGCCGAGATTGGCGCCGGCAAACACAGTGACCGTTCCAAGAGCGGCAGCCAACGCCTCGTCCCTGCGAAGGGCAATGATCCCATAGGCGGCATTTCCGTGTACGAAAACGCAATCAATCGAGACAGCGACTCCCAGTCACTCCAGCGCTGGCTCCTTCTAACCGACGGCCCGAAGACGCGGACCCAATCGAGACACCGTACCACTGAAGCTGTGATCCACGAAGAGACCGCCACTGTGGATCCGATGACGGTGGTCACCGCTCACCACAGTCATCACGCCGCCGCGGAGTGCAGGAGGATTGTGCGAGCGCCCCCCCGGTGACTGAGCCCTCGCGACGGTCGCGGTGATCTTCGACCTCGCGGTGGAATCCGTCCCAGCTCGTGAAGGAGCTGTCGGTGATCGAAGCGGTCGACCGATTCCAGAGTGGCTGACAAATGGTGCTGGCACCGGCTCGGTTCAACCCCCAAATCGCCTGCCTCAGGCTATGGAGATCCGGATCGCTCACAGCTACCAGGATGTCTGCCACTGCGGATCACACTGCTGCTCACACTCCAAGGCCGTCCCAGCCGTCCGGTCACACCGGCTACGTTCCCCCGGCCTCGCTCGCTCAGTCAAAGCCCCATCTCTGCAAGATCAGAAGCCGGCTCCGCTCGCTAGCGTCGCGGATCTGAACCCGACCTCCTCTTCCGCTGGTAAGTGACACGCAGAACGGTCAATCCCGCGTGCCGGGCTGCTCGAGCTCTGAACCCGAGTCTCGTAGGATCGCCTTGACTGCCCTTCTCAACGGAGGGTATACAGGTCCTAAGAACGCCGACGCCGTGGTAATCCATCTAGAGCGGTTTCTACCGAAATAGCCCGGAGAGTCCAGCAAGAAGGCTTTGGTGTACACAATCATGCGGGCAAGCGAACTCTGTTGACCGTATGCTCTGCCGGCAAGCATATAGGCGCTACTCTTCATCCGGCGACGCGTCTTTCTGCTCTTAAGGGTGCCAGGAAGATTCGGCAATAGGCTTATCTTCTCGAACAGAGCGAGACACTGAGCGGAAGATTCCTTACCCCTTCGACTTGCCGTTATCGATGTGTCGTGGACCCTAAAAGCACCCAGCGCCTGGTCTATCCGGCCGAATGGACCTAGCAGGACAGCCCTAAGCCAAAAGTCAAGATCGCTGACGTAGGGCAATCGAGGGTCCCTACCTTGTATTTGGTCGAGAATGGCTCGTCGGAAGAAGGTACCGACAGCGGGAAAGCAGTCAAGATTCTCGTACATGAATTGACGGTCAAAGTCTCGTGGCGTCACTTCCCGGAGGGTGATGCTTCCCTCATCAATCATATGCCAGCTGCCGTACACACCAACCACATCTGTTCTCAAGGCAAGTTCCTCGGCGACTCGCGCCAACGCGCCCGGAAGCAAGACATCGTCTGAGTTAACGACTCCGATAATGTCCCCTCGCGCCATCGCGAAGGCCTTGTTGACTGTGGCCGGTTCACCCATGTTCGGGTGGGAGCCCCAAGAGATGTGACCGGCATACTCCTTCACGATCTCGAGCGAATCGTCGGTGGACCCATCATCCAGAACGATGTACTCCAGGTTCGGATAGCCTTGACTGAGAACACTCTCGATGGTCTCTCGAAGATACTGGTCGTAATTGTATGAAGGGGTGATGACCGTTATCAGAGGAAGATCGGCAGTGTTCGACACGAGATTATCTTGCATACTCAGGCTGTACAGTTGTGTTCTTGTCCGAATGATGGCGCCGCGGGATGGTGCAAGAGAATACTGCCTCAGACATCTAGCGAGCAGAGGAGCTGAAATGCGAAACGAGGTCGCGATTCCGTGATGCCCTGAGTCAAGAGACTTGCGAGCTCCCAGAAGTTGCTTGGCCTCCATCGGATCTGTGCGTAGGTGGTCCGAAGCGGCTTCCACCCGTTGATGCCGATGACCCGATACCCGCGCTCGACGAACTCGCCCACTCTCCAGCCAGAGAGGTGCTCCTGAAACGGATTGTCCGGTGTCGCTGGCTGATACAGGTAGCCATTCGGCGTGAAGACGATCACTCGCTTCGAGGCGATCCGTTCCATCGCGTCTAGGAGATCCGACCCTTCAGTCTTCTCGAGGTGCTCGATCAGGTCCGAGGCAACGACACAGTCGTAGCTGTCGGCAGGGAAGTGGTCGGCGATCGTTCGGACATCAAGCCGGTGATACTCATCGTGGCGTCGCGGTTCGGGTTTACCGTTGTACGGGGCTGGGGTGTGAAGGTCGACTCCCACCGAGTGTGGGATTCCTGCCACCCGGTGCAGCAATGCGCCCTCCATGCCACACCCAAGGTCGAGGACACTCGAGCAGTCCGGAAGGATCAGCTGCCGAAGGTGCTCTGCATAATCATCTTCGCGTGCATTAAGGAACCGTTGACCAAGGTCACGGACGAAGCCGCTCATACGCGCCAGCATAGGCCAGGGTGATGTTCCTGCCCCTCCTCGGACTGTTGGTACTCCCGCGGGTTCGGTCGGACTCGAATCCTTGACCGAGAGGTCTGGAACCATGAGTGAGGGCCTGTGTGCGTGTAGGTATCGGCCAGAGCTTCGGCCTCCGGGTCAAGACCGCGCGCCGGATCCTCGTGGTGTCAGAGTCAGGATTGAACGACTGGCGGTCACATCCACCCGCGGCTTGACGCGTGTGGTGATCTAGGCCGGTGAAAGACCTACCTGACGCTCCGGTTCGAGGGTATCGCATCGCCCGGCTTCCCAGCATTCAGGAAGGATGCAAATTCTCTTCGACGTCGGGGCAAAGCGACGAGTACAGGCTCTCGTACTGATGAACGACGCTCTCCCACCCATGGTGCTCTGAAACCATCTCTCGACCCCTCGCTCCCATCTCGGCGCGCACCGATGGGGCGACAGCCAGTGATTCAAGAGCGTTGACGCCCTCGCCCCCACCCTGATGGCGGATGACCAGGCCCGCCCCGGCCAAGCCAGGCACAGCGGCCGCTTCAGTGACTACCACCGGCAGCGCATAAGCGAGAGCTTCGAGCACAGCCATCGGCTGTCCTTCGTACTCAGACCACAGTGCAAAGAGATCCGATGCAGCGAACGCCGCTCGTTTGTCTCCGCCCTCGATGAACCCCATGAACATCACCTGGTCGTGCAGGGCGAGTTCGCCGACAAGTGCCCGCGCTTCAGCGAGGAGCCCATCATCCGAACCGGCAACAAGCAGGATCAAGCGAGTCCCATTCTCGCGCACCGCACTCACCGCTCTGATGAGTGGGATCAAGCCTTTGCGTCGAACGAGACGGCCCATATACAGAGCAACCACGGCCCCATCATGGATTCCCAGGCTTCGTCGAGCGTCGCTCCTCTCCTCACGCCTCACCGGGGGTGGAATCGTCACGCCGTTGGGAATCCTGTGAATGCGCGAATCGGCGACGCCCAACGTCTCGAGCGATTCCGCCTCCTGATCGTTCAATACCTGGAATGCAGCAACCAGATCGAGGTCACGTCGACCAAGCAATCGGTCGTACAACTTCTTGAACCCGCGCCGCTCTTCCTGATTCGGAAGGCTCCCGTGGGGAGCAAGCACCGACGGCACACCGGATCGCGCCGCAGAACGAATCGCCCAAGTTCCTGGCAGATGGCGGTAATCGACAACATGTACGACATCAAGGGTTGCCATCGCTCGCCTTATCGCCCGTCGCATACCGAAAGGAAGAAACGCCCTGCTCTTGCGGGCAAGGGTCTGGCTGGCGTTGCGGAACGAATGCACCACAACACGAGGGTCGGGATGTGCTGCCGATACCCGCGTGCGCTCGTCACCCACGTCAGTCGCGAACACCGTGATCTCATGGCCTGCGTCGGCGAGCCGCGCGGTAACCTCCCGCACCACCGTCGCCGAACCTCCCCAGGTCGTCCAATAAGGAATCACGAACCCAATCTTCAACGGCTAATCCCCGATCCTTCGCGACCTAGCTGTGCATCGCGGGGGGCTGGTCCCCGAAGATGCTGGTGGGTGTTGCCCATCCGAGCGCGTGAGCGTGGTGCGAGTGTAGAGGTAGATAAACGCGAGGTAGGCGTCGATGGATCGTTATCGCCTGAACACGTAAAGCGCCCCGTAGTCGGAGTACGCATGAGTCTTCACGTGCATGAGTGGTTGGAGGAGGGATGCTGAATCGAGTAGCGGCCGGTAGCTCTGGTATTTGCCATCGCTTGTCTGATCACCGAGAGGGCTGCGGCGCCAGGTGTAGATGAACAGCCAATCCTGTGTCCACCGTGCGAGGTTTCGGAGAATCGCCTCATAGACGTCGTCTGACATCACGTGGAAGAGCATGTCGAGACAAAGGACAATCTCTCCGCTCAGATCCTGCGACTGGGAGGCGTCGCCCTGAATGAAGGTCCAGCTACGCCTCGCTCGCCGATTCCTTTTCACGACGGTGTCCGAGAAATCAAGGCCTGTGTAGTCCTCACAGGCCCGGCCTCTCCAAAAGCTCAAATCGCCACACCCGATGTCGAGGACCGACCGATTAAGGACATCCACACAGCCATCGATCTGGGCCCACTTCCATTGACGAGTTGCGCCTATCGAGCCCTTCCCACTCGTCCCACCCAGTCGGTACCGCAAGTCCCAATAGACATCAGGTCTAGCGGCCTTATCGAAGGGGACATGACCACTCCGGCGCCGTCGGACGACTGCCGCCAGCCGACGTACGTGGCCGTACAACCGATAGGTGATCCTACGCAGCACTCGTCTTCATCCTCCCTTGTTCCCATCCAGAGTAGAGGGCGCGAATTAGCGAACGGTCACCCAGCGGCTGCCGTCTGCACGGGCGGCGAATCCGAAGCCTAGAAAACCAGTCGAATTGGTCGGACCCGTATCCACGCCCGCGACGGGAAGGAGCGCCGAGGCTACCAACCTCGACCCTCACTTGCCTGCTTCGAGGAGCGGCATACCGAGCGACAAAGGAGACCGCGACCGGCTCCCAGCATGCACAGGACCCCCGTCGCGAGCATCAACGCAAGACCGGAGTCATTCCGAGGCGACACAGGGTAGCCACAGGACGGGAAGACTACGCCTGTCGACTCCGCGTGACGAAAGCACCGGGACGCACCCCCTGTCAACACCTAGGCTCCAAGTCGTGAGGCGGCCCACCCAAATTGGTGAAGGTGCGGTACGCTCATATGCCGCGTGATTCTGTTCACCCGTAACGGTTCTCGATGGCTGAGGCTGCCACTTTCGGGGCTGGTTGTTCGGCTGGGAGGGGGTATCGCGACACCCCGCATCTTCAGGCGCAAGGTTCTCACCTATCAGAGGAAGGTGAACGGTTGGATACGAGAAGAGATGTTGGGGAGATGTACATCGCTTTGATGAAGAAGGCGGTGACTTACACCCTCTATCCCGAACCTCCAGTTCCGATCGATAGGAACCTCGCGGTGAAGCCTCCCTACTTCCGATTCGTGGCCTCTGTCGTGTCGCGCGCGTTGCGGCGATTCGATTATGTACTAGCGCGAGATGCTCATCAGAGTGAAGAAGATCGATACAACGGAAGGGTTTGGGCTGTCTACGCCCACACAATGATTGGCGTGCCACGGCTTGACAACATCCAGCACGCCATTGAAACCGTCATCGAAGAAGGCATCGAAGGGGACCTGATCGAGACTGGCGTCTGGCGCGGAGGAGCGACCATCTTCATGCGTGCGGTACTCAAGGCTCATGGCGTGAACGATCGCAGAGTCTTCGTCGCGGACTCATTCGACGGTCTCCCGGAACCTGACCCCGCACACATCGCCGACAAAGGCGACACTCACCACCTCTATTCCTACTTGAAAGTCTCAAGGGAGGAGGTCGAGGACAATTTCCGCAAGTATGCGTTGTTGGACGACAAGGTTGTGTTCCTCGATGGATGGTTCAAGGATACGCTCCCTATCGCTCCGATCGACAAGTTGTCGGTTCTCCGACTTGACGGGGACATGTACGGCTCGACTATCGAGGTGCTCAATACGCTGTACCCGAAGCTGTCGAGCGGCGGGTTTTGCATCATCGACGACTACGCGTTGAGCGCATGCCAAAGAGCGGTTGACGACTTCAGACGCCAGCAAGGAATCGTCGACGAGATGCACCAGACAGACTGGACCGGCAGATTCTGGCGCAAGGGCTGACTCACTTCGGTCCTTTGGGGGCGTCTGGTTTCCTGGCGAACCGGTGAATCGTCCCGGGTTTCGTGCTCTCTCGGTTATGTGTGATCGGTCGGTTGACTGTCACGGATTCTGGCATGGTATTCGGCTTCGTGTTCGGCGGGCGGCCTGCGGCCGAGTCGATGCACGAGACGACGGTTATTGAACCAGTCGACCCAGGCGGCGGTGGCTGCCTCGAGATCGGCGAGCCGGTTGAGCGGACCGGCACGGAACGGTGAGTCCGCCGGGATGCATTCGGTCTTGTAGAGACCCTGATCGTTTCGGCGAGCGCGTTGTCGTAGGCGTCACCGACCGACCCGACCATCCCAGAAAGCACCAGCGACTCACCGAACCGCACCGACCTTTATTGGGCGGATTCAACTGGTGGATGGTGTCGCCGTCGAGTGACGTCCCTTCCCGAGCCCGCATGGCGGCGGCTTAACGGATGGCGGACTCGGCAAACGCGGTCTCTTTCGACGTCGAACATTCCCAACCGACGATGGTGTCGGCGTAGGCGTCGATCACGAGCGCGGTATACCCAAAACAGCCGGTGGCATGATCAGACATACCAGACCGATCCGGGAAACCGGGGGAAGGTCAACCAAACACCCAGAAGCCCGCACCACACCTACCGACATGGTGAGTCCACCGTACGGAACAGCATCGGAACCCCGAAGTGCCTGGCGGTCCGCACGGTCGGCGCCCGTTGATCGCACCCCATACAGCACGACTGCATCGCCTCGCCGCCCCGAGTTCCCGCGTGGCATGGCTTCCTCTCGGTCAGGTCGACACTGTGACCGCCCCGACACTTCAGCCCCCCGCAACGAGCGAGCCCATGATCAGATCGATGCAGCGCGCTCGATGAAGCTGCACACGCACGGCCGAGGGCGCGGCACGCGAGTTGAGCGACATCTAGTCCGCTGTCACCCCTCTGGGAGTCGTATCAGTTCCCCCAGCTTCCGATTCCACACGCGAGGGGACACCATGTGCATACCGCCGGCGGGGACGAAGGTGAGTTCACTGAAGAAAACCGACCCTCTGGCTTCATACAGATCAACCCGGACAAAGAAGAACGGTGCGGCCAGCGATTCGGCGACCGATACGACCTGATTGAGCACTGCCGGCCTTTCGAGCTCCCGGTCGGGACGTGGTTTGTCCATCTCAAAGGGCATCGGGTTCCAGTCGCTATCGACGTACGAACGGCGGTGATCGGTCGCTCTGTCGACGTTGATACTGATGAAGCCGACAGCCCCGTCGAAGCAGTAACACCGATAGTCGGGAAGGTCCCCGCTCGCCGAGACCATGAGTTCCTCGGCGAGCAGACGTCGAGGAATCCGCCGGTAGTGCTTTTCACCAGCCATAGATGAGTAGTCGGTCTCGAGCCAGATGTTCATCTGCTCAGTCACTGACACAACATCGAGAGTGGATCGATCCTGAACGATCAGGTTGAACCCTGATCCGTGATTCGCCTTGAGCACGAAGCTGTCAGGCATGTTGGCCCACACAATCTGCTCGGGATGCTCCCACGAACCCAACAGGGGGACCACATGATCCTCGCCGATCGCCTCAACCACATAGTCCCTGACTCTCAGCTTGTCGGCGTATAGGTGGGCGTCGGGTACTACGCGATCTATGTGAAGCTTGATGAAGTTGATCTTCTCGTTCCACGTCTTGGGGTTTCGGAGATTCAACAGTTCAGGAACCCGCCGGCCTCTCAGGAATGTGTAGTAGTAGATCAGACGCACGTAGAACGCGTCGGTCGTGTGAAGCCGAATCCACTCCCTGACTCGCTCACGTGACGTCGGCATATCCACAAGAGACCGATGCTAGGCGAATGGCAAAAGGCGCTGACACCTACCTCAGAGCAGCGATCAAGGACTCGATCCCACCGATGCTCGCCGCCCATTCACATCTCATGTGAAGGGCAGCGAGCCCTGACTTGGCCACCGTCTCCCTACGGGCCGGGGTGCGCTGCATCTCCAAGACCTCATCGACAAACCGCGAGCCCACGCCTCTGTACACCACTCCTTCGCCCTCAGGGAGGAGACCCATAGTCCCAGGAAGAGGCGTACACACTGCCGGAACCCCTGAGGCCACGTACTGAACCACTTTCGTCAC
>JAJCYA010000046.1 GCA_029263095.1 Acidimicrobiia bacterium
GACCTTTGCCGGTGATGGCCCAATGAGGGGACGTCTCGACAAGGAAGCCGCTCGCCTCGGTGTCGGGCAATCCGTCACGTTTCTCGGTCGAGTCGCAGACGTTGCCACCACCCTCGCATCATCCGACGTACTGATTCGACCTTCACTCACCGAGGGCCAATCTCTGGCGCTACTCGAAGCGATGGCCGCCGGGGTCTGCGTAGTCGCCTCCGACATTCCGGCCAATGCCGACATGGTGCAACATGATGCGACGGGGCTGTTGGCCCGGCACGGCGATGTCGAGGACCTGGCCGACAAGCTGAGACGGGTAGTGGAGGACGAGCAACTCCGAGATCGCCTGGCGGACGCCGGACATCAGCATTCTCTCGCCTTTTCGTGGGAGCGATGCGGAGCCCGAACCGGGGCAGTCCTGACGACTGCCGCCAGGACCGCCAGGACCGAGCCATGATCCGCGCCGCGGTGCTCGGAGCCGGCTGGGTTGCCAATGCCCGCTACTTGCCGGTCCTTCGCCGGCTCAAAGGCATCGAGATCGTCTCCGTCTTCGATCGGAATCAGGAGCGGGCCGCACAAGCCGCCAAGGCATTCGGCGTCCCACACTCGAGCGACGACCTTGATGCTGTATTCGACCAGCACCCGGATGTGGTTTTCATTTGCACCTCGCCGTGGTCACACTCCGATCTAGCGGTCAGGGCGTTCGAAAGCGGGTGTCACGTGCTGACCGAGAAGCCGATGGCCATGGACTCAGCCGAGGCAGACCTGATGGCACAGGCCGCCCGATCCTCCGGGAGACTGCTGTGCGTCTCGCACAACTTCCTCTTCTCGCGAGCGGTTCGCAAGGCCGACAGGGCCCTGCAACGCACCGGTACTCCGCTGTACGTCGTCGGCAATCAACTGAGCAGTGATCGCCGCCGACTGCCCACCTGGCACGAGCAGTTGCCGGGGGGGCTGTTGTTCGATGAGATCCCCCACCTGCTGTACATCGCTCAGCACTACCTCGGCGCTCTGCAACTCGAGGCGGTGCGAGTCGCCCGCAAGAAGGGGATCACCATCACCGAACTCCAGTTGCAGGGCGAGCACGGCCCGGGGCACATCACCGTGACATCGGGGGCTCCGGTGTCGGAGTGGCACGTGACCCTGATTGCCCCGGAAGGCGTGGTCGATCTCGACCTGTTCAGAGACATCGCCGTGCGTATCCCCAGCGACGGACCCCACCGGGCAGCCGACATCCTCAAGACGAGCGCACGTGCCGTGCTGGGTCATCTCGGGGGGTTCGTCGGTTCCGGGACTCGACTGGCCGGAAAGCGTCTCTTCTGGGGTCACGACGTGCTCATCGCGCGCTTCCTCGATGCTGTCGCCACCGGAGGAAGGTCTCCCGTGACTATCGACGACGCAGTCGGTGTCGTTGCGTTGACCGACGATATCCTCGCTGCCCTCGATGCCCACTAGCCACCCGGAACCGGCAACGCCGCCACCCACTCCACAGAGAGACTCTTCACGTCTGCTTGCCTTGCGCGGCCGTCTTGGATCCTCCAGCCCAGGTGACCTCCTGCTCGGCCTCCTGGTTCTGGGGGTCGTTGTGCTCCGGTTCCGCATCCTGCGAGCGGGAGGAGCCCCGCCGACCATCGACGCCGGTAACTGGCTGGCATTCGGCGACGGTCTGCTTGGAGGTGGCGCCCGATCCACAACCATCGTTTACCCACCCGTGGTGCCGCTCCTAAGCACGGTCTCGGTCGAAACGATCGGCCTCGTCAACGGAGTCTCGGCCCTGGCGGCGGTCAGTTCGGCCGCACCGGCGGTCGGTCTCTACTGGACCTTGCGCCGATGCGCTCTCGGGCTCGGAGCGCTCATCCCGGGACTGCTCGTGCTCGGCGCCACTGCGGTTGGAGAGGCGGCGGCGTGGGGCGGATTCCCACAGTTGATAGCCCTGGGTCTGACGCCGGTGGCCCTGTGGTTCTTCGACCGCCTGGCGCGGACCTGGACTCCGTCGGATGCGCTGCGGGCCGGGATCGCGCTGACGCTCATCCTGGCGACCTCCCATCTGGTGGCTTCCGTAGTGATCGTGGCGAGCGGGCTGATCCTTCTCACAGGTGTGGTCGGTTCGGCCCGCGAACGGCCGAGTCCCGGTAGAACGGTGTCGCTGCTTGCTTTGACCGCCCTTCCCTCTGTGTGGCTGATTCCTCTCTATGTATCGCTGTCCACCCAGATCATCGGCAACGCGACCGAGTTCCGGTATCTGACGCAGCTGGAGTGGGGCGATCTCGTCGGACGAATCGAATTCCTGTTCCGAGACATGACGTGGTTGTGGTGGCCGGTATTCGCCCTCGTTCTCGCGACACCGGTCCTGCTCATTCGGCGGCGACAACTCACGTTGTGGCGACTGTCCACAGCGACGCTCATCTCGACCATCGCTCTGACGGCAGTCACCCGTGAAGGGCGCTACCTGTACGTATTCACAGTGATCGCAGGGCTCGATGTCGGTCTCTGGCTGACCTACCTCTCCGACAGGTACGAGCTGGGTCTCACCAGTCGTCTGCCAAATGTCCGCGACATGAGAGTCGCCGTCGGGCTGGCGGTAACAGCTGCGATCCTGCTGGCGCAGATCGCCGGTGGCTTGAGCTTCTTTCGCGACCAACGAAACTTCTACGGCGTACTCAGCCCGGACCTCGTCACCGCCATCGAGCACGTAGCCGATACCACCACCTCGGACTCCACCATCGCCACGACGTCGCTGCACGATGCCCCCCTTGGATGGTGGGTGGAAGCGATCGCGCAACGGCCCACCATCTACGCGGCACCGCTGCGCTGGCTGGCATTCGATGACGAGATCGATCGAGCGACGCTTGCCAACCATCTGTTCGCTCCCCCGTTCCCCAATCCAGAGGCACTGACCGATGCCGCTACCGCAGGCGTCGAGGTGATACTGCTGCCTACCGAGTGGGTCTTCTACTCCGAGAGTGCCGTATTGGAATTCGAGCGCGGGTACCCCGACGCCGTGGATCGCTTCAACTCTGGGGTGACGCTGCTCTACCCCGCGGCGGCACAGCCGTAGATCAGTCCAGACTCTGTTCTGCCAGCAGCATGGAGAGGTCCTTTACCTGAACCTGTTCGTCGTCGCCGATCTCCTTGACGCCGTCGTCCAGCATGACGAAGCAGAACGGGCAGCCGGTGGCGATCACATCGGAACCGGTGGCCACTGCCTCCTCGGTCCGTTCGATGTTGATCTTCTTGCCGATCTGCTCCTCCATCCACATCCGTGACCCGCCCGCCCCGCAACAGAACGAATCGGCCTGGTTGCGCGGCATTTCGACAACATCCGAGGACACGACGTCGAGCAGCTTGCGGGGGGAATCGAACACTTCGTTGTGGCGGCCCAGGTAACACGGATCGTGGAACGTGACCCGCTGATCTGTCTTGTTCTTCGGGGTGATCCGACCCTCGGCCACAAGATCCATCAGCAGCTGACTGTGATGCACCATCTGGTACTCCCCTCCCAGCTGGGGGTACTCGTTGCCGAGCGTGTTGAAGCAATGAGGACACTGCGTGATCACCTTGGTGACCCCCAGATCGTTGAGCGTCTCGATGTTTTGCAGGGCCAACTGCTGGAACACGTACTCGTTGCCGGCCCGGCGCGCCGGGTCACCGGTGCACATCTCCATCGGACCCAAGATGGCGAAATCGACACCGGCCTCATGGAGCAGTCGGGCCGTCGACAGCGTGACCTTGCGATTGCGATCGTCGAATGATCCGGCGCAACCCACCCAGTACAGGTACTCCGCGGTGACGCCCGGCTCACCGAGCCTCTTCACCTCGAAGTCGAGCTCCTCCGTCCAATTGGCCCGGTCGTTCTGGCTCATCCCGTACGGGTTGCTCGAGTTCTCCAGGCTGATAAAGGTGGCGCCCAGCTCTTTGGGGAAATCACCCTCCATCAGCGCCAGGTAGCGACGCATGTCGAGGATCTTGTCGAGGATCTCGATATCCACCGGACAGATCTGGTCGCATGCCCGACAAGACGTACAGGCCCACAGCTCTTCGGCGGTGATCCGCTCGAATACCGAATCGGAAGTGACGGTGATGGCGGCATCCACTCCCACCGGGGGCGAGACCACCGGGCTGGCGGTCCGGGACGCCACCTCACCCAACTTGAGGACGATCTCGCGCGGATCGAGCGGCTTGCCGGTGTGATTGGCCGGACACACCGAGGTGCATCTGCCGCAGATCGTGCAGGCATCGGTGTCGAGCAGTTGCTTCCAGGTGAACTCGGCGACGACCGAGGCCCCAATAGTCTCGATGTCGGTTGCCTCCATCAGGTTGGGCATCTCCCGCATGGCGCCGCGGGGGCGCTCCCGCGGTGACAGGGCCATGTTGAGCGGAGAGGTGACGACGTGGCGGAGCTTGGTGGTGGGCAATACCACCAAGAAGCCGAGGAACACTGCTACGTGGCTGATCCAGAGGCTCTGGTGGATCCCGGCGGCACTCGCCTCGGGTACGAGTGATGCCAGTGGATACCCGATAAACGACCAGACCTCGAAGTCGGGACGCCCCTCGACCGCGATCCGTGCAGCTTCCACCGCCAGACCAGTCAAACCGATGAGAGCCAACAGAACGAGGATGACACCGTCCTCAGGACGGGTCTTGCTCCGGGTCCGCCACGGACGGGCGACGTAGCGTCGTACCGCCGCCCACGCCAGACCGACGAGGAACACAACTGCAAACCCGTCGAGCACGGCCGAATAGCCCTGATAGAACAACCCATCCAAGAACTTGAGGCTGTTGGGCAAGAGGTGGTCGATCTCGAGGATCACGGTCCCCACAAACAGCACTACGAAGCCCCAGTAGACC
>JAJCYA010000047.1 GCA_029263095.1 Acidimicrobiia bacterium
TCCATGATCGTCTTGCCGCTAGTGCCGAGGATTACCAGCTCGCACGCGTCGGGGTCGGGAAGTTCCCCGGTGCCCTCACTGCCGGCGAGCAGAAGTGGCCGCGGCGCCTCGGCTTCTTGGAGCACGGCCATGAACGGTGTGAGTCCGGCAGCGACGTCGGCGCACACGATCCACTTGTGATCTGCCAGCTTGTGATGCCAGATCGCCTTGTAGTCAGCGGCGGTCCTCATTGGCCTCCCCCGGCGGTCCGTACCTGCTCAGGCCCGCTCCGACGTCTTCCGGAGTGTCGACACTGAACCAAGAGCGGCCGTCTTCGCCCCACCCCGTCCAGGTTTCGGGGGCCACCTCGTCGACATCCACATTGTCGAGCAGGGCCTGAAACCCCTGGGCGGCCGTTGCTCCCTCCGCGGCGGCGGTGACAAGGCTCATCGGGTAGATCGCGCATGTCACCTGGCGGACGCCGTGATGGACCGGGACGACTGCTCTGTCGTCGAAGCGGCTGATGAGAGCACGGAGCGTCTCAGGACGGACCCACGGGTGATCGACTGCTATGAGGAGTACGGCGCGTGGAACGGCATCGAGGTGCTCGGTCGCATCCGCTACGGCGGCAAGGCCCCTGAGCGGCCCGGTTCCCTGGCGATCATCAATGCTGCGGATTCCACCGATCGGAGTGTCTCCCAGCACCACCATGTGCGACGAGTCGGATACGGCGGCGGCGAGTGCCTCAGATACCCAGGCGCTCATTGGGCGGCAGGCGATCTCGACGCTCGCTTTGTTCTCCCCCATCCGGCTGGATGCGCCTCCAGTGAGGATGGCGCCGAGGATCTCGGTCATGCAGCCATGGTAGGAATCGGAGCAGGAATCAGAGGCGGCGGCGGGTGGGTGTCCGAGCACTCACAGGAGGGGGCGCTGTGCACGCCGGAAAGCGCCACCCGCCTGCCAACCTCACCCAGGGAGGTTGTCTGCCTCCCGATGAGTTCGCAAGGGGCGAATGGCCCTAACGGAAAGGATCGACCGCAAGCCCTGTCCTCATGGGATATCGTGGAGCCTCCCAGTACGCAGGTGGAGAACATGGATCGGGCACGTTTCCTAAAGCAGACGCCGCTGTTTTCCGGATTCAGCGATAGAGAGATCGAGAGCGTGCTCGGCACGGCCAAGGAGCGCGGGTTCGCGGCCGGGGATTCGATCATCACCGAAGGTCAGGAGGGTGGACGCGGCTTCTATTTGGTGCTGACGGGGTCGGCAGAGGCACGTCGGGGTGAGACGGTATTGGCGCAATTCGGACCCGGCGACTACTTCGGCGAGATGGCGCTGCTGCTCGAGGACACACCTCGCACAGCCGATATCGTCGCAACTGTGGAGACCTCGTGTGTGGTCATCACGCAATGGGATCTTGGGGCGCTCATCAAGGTACATCCAGAGATCGGCGTGAAGATGATGTCCGAACTCGCTCGGCGGCTGCGTGACACCGACGCGACCCTCTCCGACTGAGCTGACGATCGGTGTGCCCCGTGACGCCGGAGCGGTGAGCTGGTGAGTCGAACCTTGCGAGTGCGGGGATGTCGCGGATCCATGACGGTCACCGGTGATGCCTATCGCAGGTACGGAGGAGACACCACCTGTTTCGAGGTGGAAGTGGAACCGGGGCACCATCTCGTGATCGACTGCGGGACCGGCCTGAGAAGCCTCCAGCAGGAGGCCGCCGGCGGACCGCCGCGCCGCTACACGGTCATCCTGACTCACTACCACTGGGACCACATCCAGGGTCTCCCTGTCTTCCTGGCACTCTTCGAGTCTGGTAGTCAGATGACCTTCTACGGTCCTGGGTTCGACGGTCGGGGAGTCGGGGAGATACTCGGGGCCGCGATACGTCCGCCATGGTGGCCGGTGACACTCGACGAGATCGATGCCGATGTGTCGTTTCGTGACTTGGAGGATGCGCTATCAGTCGGATCGATCGTGGTTCGCCATGCCGAGGGGAATCACCCCCAGGGCGTCGTCCTTCTGCGGCTCGACGGGTCCGACAGATCGATCGTCATAGCCACCGACCACGAGGCAGGAGACGCCCAAGCCGATGCCAGGCTGGTGCAGTTGGCGTCGGCTGCCGACGTGCTGATACACGACGCCCAGTACACGCCGGAGGAGCACCGAACGACTCGCCGGGGTTGGGGTCACAGCTCGTACGAATCTGCGGTCAGGGTGGCCCAGGAAGCAGCGGTCGGTCGCCTTGTGCTCACCAGTCACGACCCTGGGCGGGGGGACGAGGGAGTCGATCAGCTCAGATCGATGGCCCGTGCGGCATTTCCGCAAACGGATGCTGCGTACGAGGGAATGACGATTCCGTTATAGGAGGGTGGATGGTCGATTTCTTGAAGCGTGCTCGCAAGACCGGTGACCTCGAACCCGACGAAGAGGTGATCGGCGCTGCCAACGTCACTCCCTCTCCGTTTGCGGTGTCGAACGCAGGGATGATCGGTGGAGGCATCGCAGGAGGCGTGGTCGGAGCTGCTGTCGGCGCCTCATTGGATTCACGCCAAAGCCGTAAGGGTGATGATGAGCAAGCCACCCAGGCGCTTCCCGCCGTGGCAGCAAGGGCGGCGTTCGAACCGGAGGTGCCGACCAACGGAGCGCTACTGGCGGTGACCACGAAACGGGTTGTCGCCTGGAGGATCTCTGCGATGGGCAAGCCGAAGGATGTGCTGCTGTCGGTCCCACATAGCCGCATCGATGAGGTGAAGTGGGCGGACGCAGAGACAAAGTGGCTCGCCGGTAAGCCAGCGTCGCTCCTCGTTTGGATCGGTATCGAGGAAAGCGTCCTGTCGTTGGCAGGGATCGTGATGGGTCCCTCCGAGAAGTACATTCGATCAGTGGTCACCGGTCTAGAGGAACGCCTTCCAGGCCGAGTGCGGGAGTTTGGGGTCGATCCGGTCGTCTAGTCGGCCGGAATCCAGCTCTGTTCGAATTCGCTCTGCGAGTTCCACAGCAGCCACCCCGACTTGTACTGGTCGGCTGTCTCGATGGCCTCCAACACCTGGTCGGCCGACCACGAGAATGCCTGGAGCCACGGGCGCATATGGGCACCGCCCTGGAGTCGACCAGTGCTGTAGGCGAGAGCCTCGTCGATGACTTCCTCGGGGTAGTTGTTGGGGACGTCCAGGTTGAGCCATCCGTTGGCGTAGTGGCTCGGGTAGATCATCGGGCTCAGCACATCGACAGCTGCTGACAGCTCTTCGACTTTCTGACCGATACCTTGATCGTCGTCGACTGAGAGAATGATCGAGAACACATCCGCAGACACGGCGCACCCCTCATCATTGATCCGCCTCCGTGCTTCGGTGAGGAAGGCCGCGATCGTCGCTACGCGGCCTTCCTGGCTGTTGGCTGCCTCAGGGTCGGCGAAGACCGTGAGCGAGGTGTCCCCATCCGTCGGGAACCGCACGTAGTCGAACTGGACCTCGTCGAACCCGAATTGGCACGCCTCGATGCCCATCCGGATCGGGTACTCCCAGGCTTCTGGATTGGTCGGATCCATCCAACCGATGCCTTGCCAGTTTCGCCACGGTTCACCGGTCTCGCTGTTGAGGATGGCGCGGTCTGGGTGGTGCCTTGCGGAAAACTCGTCTTGGAATGTCACGATTCGTGTGATCGTGTAGAGACCATGTTCCTTGGCGAGGGCTAGGCGCTCGTGGACGTCGTACTTGTTGATGATGGCCTCCATCGGGAACGCCTCGTAGTCCTCCGATAGGTACATCACCTCGCCAAACTCGTTCTTCGTGTCGAAGGCGAACGCGTTGACCACGGTCTCATCTGCAATCCGTAGCAACTCGCGGTACTCGGGATTGGTGGTGTCGTACCCGAAGATCCGAAGACCCTTGACGACAAACGGGCTCATCTCGACTTCGAGGCGCGCGGTACTCCCATCCCACTCCTCGGACGTTGCCTCCCATGTCGGCTTGGTGATATCGACCATTCCAGGGGCCGCCGCGATCACCTCGAACGAGCCGAACGCGCCGGTGACCGTCTCATGCTCCCCGATCCTCACCGTGGCCCCAACTACCCCGACGTCATAGCCTGATCTGACCCGACCGCTGAGAACCAGCGGTTCCATCTGCAATTGGAGCGGCCCCTCGGTGGGGAGGGCCGTGACTTCGTAGATGGCCGTGTTGTAGCCGGCGGCCTCGACTCTCAGTGATGAGGGTGCGTCGAAGACGACAAAGGCGCTCCCGCCCTCGACGCTGGTTGCCTGATCACCAGTGGCAGCCGTGATCACAGCACCTACCAGCGGCTGGCTCTCATATCCGAGGATCGTGAGGTGATTGGCTTCGGGGTTGATCATGTCGACGACCATCCGTATCCCGAGGATGAGTCCGATGATCACCGTGGGAACCAGGAGCATCTTGAACACATTCCTGATGAAACGGGCGCGGCGCACCCGGTAGCCGGCGCCGTGACGCCCCCTGCCACTGAAGATGTCGAGACCCGGATTGGGTCGCCTGCTGACCATGGCTCTGTGATGCCCTGTGTGGATGGACGCGATGCGAGGTTAGGCAGGAGAGCTCCCTTGTGTTCGTCATGGCGGCGCTGCACTAGCGTGCTGACGATGAGCGATGCCCACACCGAGTCTCTCGAGGAATTCGCACAGAGCCTTTCATATGGGAAGCGCTCAGATCTCTCATTCAAGTTCTTGCCACGCCTCGGACCCGATGTTGGCGATGCTCTCGCCTCGGTGCTGCGTGAGGTCGGATCGGTATTTGACACAGGGGATCCATCCGAGCTCATTGATCTCGCGATCGGGCTTCAGGCCGACGGCTACCAGTCGCGGCCGTTGACCGAGCGATACCGGTATGACGACGGCCCCTTTACTCGTCCGGATCGACCGGTGGCAGATTCCCGCGTTGCCCTGCTCACCTCCAGCGGGCACTTTGCCGCCGACGATGATCCCAAGCCGTTGGGGGTCGAGTCGATGACACAGGCCGAGGCCGAGGAGCGCATCACCGACTTCCTCAAGGAGGCCCCGACCCTCTCGGAGGTTCCGATCGCCACCTCGGGGGATCTGCTCGAAGTCCGCCACGGTGGCTACGACACGCGCGGCTCGCGTGCCGACCACAACGTTTCGTTCCCGATCGACCGGATGCGGGAACTCGCGACCGATGGCGTCATCGGAACCTTGCACGAGACGGCCTACTCGTTTGTGGGTGCCTGCGCCCAGACCCGTCTGATCAAACAGACGGGACCTGAGTGGGTGGCCCGACTCAAATCCACGGGATCCGATGTCGTGCTCCTGATACCCGTCTGACCGGTGTGTCACGTGTCGGTCGGACACGTAGCGCGGGAACTCGAGGCCGCCGGTATGGCGACCGTTGCCGTGTACATCGAGGCCTTCTCCCACTACGCGGAGGCGATGCATCTGCCACGTACCCTTGTGACCCACCATCCGATGGGGCGACCACTTGGACCCCCGGGGTCCGACGGCAGACAGCGCGAGGTGATCGAGGCGGCATTGAGTCTCGTCGACAGCGCGGTCGCTCCGGGAACGGTCGAGCGGATGGGTGGGGTATACAGACCGGGTGCGGCCTCATAGACTCGCATAGATGCTGAACGAGGCAATTGTCGCTCGCGAGGCGTGGATCACTGCCGGCAAGGCCGTAGTGGCTGCAACGGTGATCCGAACCTGGGGATCCTCCCCGTGGCCTGCAGGATCACGATTCCTCGTCTCGAGTGATGGGGAGACCCACGGCTCGGTGAGTGGCGGATGCGTGGAGGAGGATCTCCGGCTGAGAGCGCTTCGTGTGCTCGAGACCGGTTCGCCGGAGATGGTCTCCTACGGCATTTCCAACGAGGATGCGTTCCAGGTCGGTCTCGCCTGCGGGGGAACCATCGAGGTCTTCGTCCAACCATGGTGAGCGAAGTCCTGGAGGCCGTGAGCTCCCTCGTCGTGGCGGGTGATCGAGGGGTGATGGCCACGGCGATCGACGGACCCGAAGCCGGGAGAATGGTCCTGCTCGACTCCTCCGGTCGGCCGGCGACTGACGGTCGGGAGCCTCCGGCCATCGTCGTGTCCACGGTGCCATCCGTTCTCGAGGCCGGCGTCCCGCTGACCCTTATGGCTGAAGGGGTGTCCTGGTTTGTAGAGCCGGTGCTGCCCGCTCCGAAGCTCATCGTGCTGGGTGCCATCGCCGCCGCGGATGCCCTCGTTCCAATGGCGGCATCCGCCGGTTTTGCGGTGCACGTGATCGACACTCGCGAGTGGCTCGCCGAGGAGAGACGGTTCCCCGCGGCCACCTCGGTGCGCTGCGGGAATCCGATCGACATGTTGCGTGAGGTCGATATCGATTCCGCCACCTCCGTCGTCTCCTTCCTGCATGAGGCCCGCTTGGAGGATCCGGTCCTCGTCGCGTCTCTGCAGAGCTTGGCCCGCTATGTGGGTTCGATGGGATCGGGAAGGAGCTCGGCAGCCAAGCGAGAACGACTGGAGGCTGCCGGTGTCGAGCCGAGCCTTGTGGCGCGGCTCCATGCACCCATTGGGTTGCGTATCGGATCTCGGACCCCGCAGGAGATGGCCGTGGCGGTGTTGGCCGAGGTCGTTGCCGTCGGTCGAGGTCACAGCTGAGACGTCGGGCTGCGCCCAATACTCTCTCGACCACCGAGGAAGTGTCTGTCTTGAGTCGTCGTCGTGTCATCAACCCTGTTGGTCACTATCCGCCCATCCGGTCGTATTGCTCGCAGGCGGTGCGGGTCGATCAGGGCGCGTTGCTGTTCACATCGGCGGAGGCGCCGTTTGATACCGCTGGCAATCTGGACTGTGACGGTGAAGGCGGCGGGAGCCTCGCTCGATGAGGTGATCTCGATGGATGTGTTTCTCACCGATGTCGAGGTTCTTGAAGGGTCGCGCCCATACGGGCGGAGTACTTCCCATACGACGGGCCGGCCGCGTTCCTCGCAGCTGGGCTGGCGTTTCCAATCCCGGGAATACTGCTGGAGATCAGGGCAGTAGTTGCGGTGCCGTGAATCAGAGGCGACGAGGAGCGCCCGGCTGATCAACCGCCGTAGCGTTGACGGTGGATCAGATCCTCGACGGGTTTACGACCGCCCATTCCGCTGATGCGTCTTGTCTGTCGCGATTCCTTCTCGTCTTCATTGAACGGGAAGCCGAGAGCAACTGCATAACGACACGAGAACCCGTTGGGGAGCTCGAGCACTTCGCTTGCCCGGTCTGTGTCATGCAGCGTGATCGGACACGAACCGATTCCAAGCGCTGCCGCGGCCAGCATGATGTTCTGCGCGGCGCGACCGATGTCGAAGGGGTTGCCTTCGGGAGTCTGAACGAGAGCGATTGCGGTCGTCGAGTTACGAATCGGGTCTGTAAAGCTTCCGGCAGTGGCCAAGGTGTCTAGGTGGTCTCCTTCGACGACGATGAACTCCCAGCCCTGAGTGTTCTTGGAAGACCCCGTCCAGCGCGCTGCCTCCAGGATGGCGTCCATCTCTGTCGGCGGGATGGGTTCGTCGGTGTAGGCCCGCACGACTCGGAGTCCGAGCACGCGGTTGTAGGTCTCGGGTGATGGGAGAACGAGGCTCATATGGGCACCCTACCGGGGGCGCCAAGCCGCGTAGGCGAACCCTCCTATCGCTCCTACGGCTCCGAAGACGATTGCCTCTAGTACGGCTCCTCCGGTGGGGAGGAGCGACGGTCCGGTGAGGTGGTCCGTAGTACCGAGTATCAACGTGGCGCCATAGGTGAGGGCGATTCCGATGGTCGCGGCCGTCCCTGCGGTCTGGAGACTCATAGGGCCTGTAAGCGCTGACCCGGCCGGCACGGCGACCGCCACCAGTAGCGGAGCCAGGTGATAGGTGGTAGCCGAGTTGATGGATGCCAGAACGACCCATAGAACTGTCAGTCCCAGGCCGTACAAGGACGGTCGAATGATGGTTTGCATGGCCATATGAACACTGGGGGCGCCTCACTGCTTCCGAGTGTTGATCGCTCACTGCCCCGGCTCATGTCGGCTGGGTGTTGCTCACCCCGCCAGATCGGAGATGATCCTGCGCGCTATTGGCGCCGCAACCGACCCGCCTCCGCCACCGCCCTCGACTAGAACGGCGATGGCGAGATCGTCCCAGTACCCGATGAACCACGCATGAGTTTCGGGATCATCTCCACTTCCGAATTCTGCAGATCCGGTCTTGCCGCGCACTTCTACTCCGTTGACCGCCGCATTGGTGCCGGTACCCGATGTCACCACGGCGAGCATCATGTCGCCGAGGGAAGAGACCGCTGATCGCTCCAGTTCGATTCCCTCCGGGCGTGTTGCCTGGGAGATCACGGTGGGAGGTCGCCACGTTCCGGCAGCGACAGCACCGGCGACCGATGCCATGTGGACGGGCGTTGCGAGGACTCGGCCTTGGCCGATCGATGCAGTAGCAAGTTCTGCGATGTCGGCCGGACGTGGGAAGGAACTCGCCGCCGACGGCACACCAAGGTTTGGTTCCGTGCCGAATCCGTACATCGCCGCCACATCTTCGAGCATCGCGGCCGAGAGGACATCGACCGCCGCCGGGGCGAACGTCGTGTTGCAGGAGGCAGCGAAAGCCTCAGTGAAGTTGATGGTCCCCAGGTCGAGATCCCCTGCGTTGCGGATGGAGCGACCTCCCAGTGTGACCCCAGACGGGCACTCGACTTCCGTCGCCGTCGAAAAGCCGTTCTCGAGGAGACCGGTCGCGGTGATCACCTTGAAGGTCGAGCCGGGCGGATAGGTACCGAGCACGGCCCGATTGAACTGATCGGATAGGGGTCGAGTGGCGATTCCTCGCACCTGCCCCGTTGCCGACTCGATCACGACGACTGCCGTCGGGAAGGCGACGTCGCGCAGTGCTTGTTCGACGGCGGTCTGGACTTCGATGTCGATCGTCGTGGCCACAGCCTGCGGGGCGCTGCCCTCTATGACGAACAGATCCTCGATAATTCGACCGAACTTGTTGACTCGCACGATGGAGGTTCGGGGCCGACCCGCCAGTTGCGACTCGTACGCCGCTTCGATCCCCGTTTGCCCTATCAGATCGGTTGGGCCGTATGGGAATCCGAGTCTGCCCAATTGGTCGGCCGTGATCGGCCCCACCGACCCTACGAGGTGGCTGGCGAAGTCGTCGCGAAACGGCAACCGATCCGAGCCATCTCTGATGAGGACGCCGGGGAGTGCTTCGAGCTCATCACCGACGGCCGCGTACACGACAAGCTTGACATTGCCCACGGGGATGAACCAATCCGGCTGCACGGCTGGGCGGCCAAGCTCTTCGGTGACGACGGCCGGATCGATGCCGGCAAGTCTGGCGAGCTCTGACTTCAAACCATCCAGATCGTCGATGCGGGAAGGGACGACTCCGATCACCTTTATCGCCTCGGCACCGGCGAGGGGTCCTCCATCGGCTGCGAGGACGGACGCTCGCGGCATCCATGATCGATCAACTCTGAGCACATCACCCGGTTCGAGCGACGGGTACAGGGCGGTGGTCGACCAAATGGTCGTCCACGGCGAGCCCCCCACGAGTGAGACGGTTGTCTCGTACGACCACGGCCCAACCTCGATGAGGTCGAGCGTGAGCCGAACCGTGATCTCCGCCGTCGTCTCTGTAAAGAGGTTGCGGATGACTACGAACGATCCTCCGGCGAGCCCGATCGCGCTGGCCCACTCGTCGATGTCTGCTTGGACGGTCGCCGGAGGGTCCGTCCCCAGCGAGGCCACCGTGAATCCGTCCCTGCCAAGGACCGCGTCGAAGAACTGCCCCGCTACGTCGATTGCTCCCAGCCGCGTCGCCTCGTCGACGGCGATTGTCGAAGAGGTCGCAGCCACAGTCGTGGTCGTATCGGTATCGGGATCGATACCGGTGCCTGCCGCGCAGGCAGACACGATGAGAACGAAGGCGGCCAGGACTAGACGCATCCGAGACGATGGTACGGCCACAGATGGGTACCGGGCGCCTGCTGGTTGCTCTAGTCGGAGGACCGTCTATCTCCGGTGCGCGACGATGAACAGCCTCCGGAAGGAGAACAGCGTCGTTCCATTGGCCTGCTGCGGGTAGTGGGGCCGAAGGTCGGCGACGTATTCTGCGAAGAAGTCATCGGCAGCGGAGTCGAGAGCCTCGAGGTACGGGCGCATGACCGATCCCTTGGTCCACTGGGATACGGCGTCGGGGCCGCGGAGCGTCTGCTGGTAGATGGACTCCCAGACATCAAGGCCGTCCGCCTCGGTGTCGAGCATCTCGTGGTAGTCCGAGGGCGCAGAGACGGGTGTTTCGACGACGAGGTCGCCGACTTGATCAACCCACCGTTCTGATCGCGCCAGGTCGTACAACACCCGGTGGCTCGGCTCCTGATGGTTGCGGGGCATCTGTACTGCGAACACACCCCGTGGAGCGACCTGATCGAAGAGGTAAGGGAACAACGTCGCGTGGCTGTCCACCCAGTGCAGAGCCGCGTTGCTAAAGAGGACGTCGACCGGGGCTTCCGGCGTCCAGTCTTCGATTGCCCCGAGGACCCAATCGATCCCGGTGTGCTCCCGGGCGCTGTCGAGCATCTCCGGCGACGAATCGAGTCCGTGGACTGCTGCGGCGGGCCAGCGCCGGGAGAGTGAGTAGGTGATGGCTCCTGTGCCACAGCCAACATCCCACACCTCGGACGGCTCGACCTCTGGAATCCGGTTGATGAGATCGATCGCCGGACGTGCTCGGAGGTCGTCGAATCGGAGGTACTGGCCCGGATCCCAAGTCATCGGGACAACCTAGACCTGTTGGGTGGCACGCTGATAGCGAAAGGCCCGTGGCCCTATGCGGTTGCTCAGCGGGCCGTGGCCCTCAGCTTGTTGGCTCCCGCGATGATCACCACGCCGGCTCCAAGCGAGACCCATGGTGCGATCCCGAGGAAATCGAAGACGTCTCCGAATGCTCCACCCGAGTCCGTGATCCCGCGATACATCTGAACCAGGAATGCGCCGGTTGTCGCCACGGCGAGTACGCCGACGAGTTGCATCAGCTGTGGGTTGGGTGTCTTTGCCGCGGAAAGGGCGAGAGTCACCGCAGCCAGCCCGATGATGACCCAGCCCAAGTACGGCGCACCGGCCGCGTTGAGATCCCATAGGAACGAGAGAGCAACATCGAGTGAGTTCACCGAGGCGAAGCCACTCACCCAGGGCAGGAATGCAGACAGCAAGAGAGCGGCTGCTCCGACGAGGGGGAGCGGGCGGAGTTCGAGACCGCCCAGGTTGATGGATGAGCCTCCGCCTACCGCAGATGCGGCTCCGATCTCCTGAATCCGGCGGGCATCAACCCACCCCGTCCAGCTGTTGGAGCCGACGACGCGTGCCCAATCCCCGCGCTGCTCGGCGATGACCAGCTCGACACCGGCTTCGAGCCGCGTCACCGGCTGCTGCGATGGGTCCGGCTCGGCCCATGCTCGCATTCCGGCCGCGGGCACCCGATGGGTTGGTACCCATCCCCCAACACTTTCAACGGCGACTTCCGACGTGACCGCCGACTCAACGACTTCAACCACGTCGGTCGTCACGGGATCCTGGACCCTGGTCTCGGCGGCAGGCTCGGTGGCTGTGGCGACCACGGATGGCACCGCGCCGATCGTGTCGATTGAGGCCACGAGATCGTTCAGGGCGGTCATGAACGACTGTCGGCTCAATCCGTCGACGTAGACGTGATTGGTTACGGTGATGGTTACTCCCGAGCGGTCCACTGCTGCCGCGGCATGCAGTGTTGTTCCCCGGTCCGGGAATGCTGAGATGATGGCGTCAACTCGTCCGGCACCTGCACCGGCCTCGGTCGTGACGTGCGTGATCGTCACTCGCTGATCGTCAATCGTCAATTGGATATCGAGCGGAGGGTCACCTGCGATCGTGACGTCGCCGGCGTCATCGATGGTGAATCCGTTCTCGTCTTCGAGCCAGCCGGTGATATTCGTGAGTGCTTCTGGGGGTTTCTTTTCGGCCATACCGGGAACGCTACTCGTCGCCGGTGACCGATGAGGCCTGCCGAGTATGGTGATCCGACTGCGAGGAGGAGCTGCATGGTCGTCGAGCGTCCAGCATTCACCATAGGGATAGAGGAGGAGTACCTGCTCGTCGACCCCGAATCCAGGGATCTACTGCGGGATCCGCCCGACCGTCTCATGAAGGAATGTGAGGAGGTACTCGGACCTCAAGTCGGCCACGAATTCCTCAAAGCCCAGGTGGAGGTTGGGACCAAGGTGTCGGCCACCGTGGCTGAAGCCCGGCGGGACCTGGTGTTGCTTCGGCGTGGTTTGCGTGACGTCGCCGAGCGCAACGGGATTGCCTACATCGCTGCCTCGACCCATCCATTTGCCGATTGGGCCGACCAACAGATCACCGAGAAGGCTCGATATCGGATGTTGGCTCAGGATCTTCAGGCCGTTGCCCGCCGGTTGGTGATATGCGGTATGCACGTGCACGTCGGGATCGAGGATCCTGAAATGCGGCTGGACCTCATGAACCAGGTGACGTATTTTCTGCCGCACATCCTTGCGCTCAGCACTTCGTCGCCGTTCTGGCACGGTGTCGAAACGGGCCTCAAGTCCTACCGGATGAGCGTCTTCTATTCACTTCCACGGACCGGTGCGCCGGAGCAGTTCTCGTCGTGGGGCGAATACCAGCGCCACGTGGACGCTCTGGTGGGTGCCGGCCTCATCGAGGACGCCACTCGCCTCTGGTGGGACATCAGGCCGTCGGCGCGCTACCCGACGATTGAGGTGCGGATCGCCGACATCTCGACCCGCGTCGACGATGGTGTCACCGTCGCTGCCCTGTTCCTATCCCTTCTCGGGATGTTGTTTCGCCGCCGCCTGGAGAACCAGAGGTGGCGTTCCTATTCGAGGATGCTCGTATCGGAGAACACCTGGCGCGCGCAGCGCTATGGAGTGGAGGAGTCGCTGGCAGACTTCGGCAAGGGAACGCTCGTCCCCTTTGCAGAGCTGACGGACGAGATCATCGAATTGGTGCGGCCGGATGCCGTGGCATTCGGCTGTCTGGCTGAGGTGGAGCACGCCCGGGACTTGGTACGGGACGGCACCAGCGCCGATCGCCAGATCATTGCCTACCGAACCGCCATCGACGCCGGAGCCTCCGAAGACGAGGCGCTGAGAGCCGTCGTCGACCACCTAATCGCCGACACTCTGGTTGGGTTGGATTAGGTCGTCGGCTGCGCCGTCTCCTGCGATCGGCAGGAAGGGTGGTGTTGGTTTTCGCCGGTCGCCGGTCGCTGCTCCTACTCCTCTGATTCTGGCTGGCGTCGTAGGCGCTTGGTTTCGCCGCGGTGTCGTTTGTTTTGCAGCCGGCGACGCCTCGCGGATCGCGATGGCTTGGTTCTACGCCTTGATTGCTCCGGCGCCATGGCGCTCTCGAGGATGTCGATGAGCCGTTGCCGGGCGATGGCCCGATTGCGCCATTGCGATCGGGTGTCGTCGCAGACCACGGTCACGACACCGTCTCGTGCCTTGCGGTCGAGCCTCATCAGTATGTGGTGACGGGTTGGTTCCGGGAAGGCAGTGGATCGGGCGACGTCCAGGGTGAGAGTCGCTCGGCTCGAGGTTCGATTGGCGTGCTGACCGCCGGGGCCGCCTGAAGTATCAAACGACCACACCAGCTCGGACTCGGGGATCACAAAGCCGCGGAAGCGCAGGCCTTTGTCGCGAGGCATGGGAGGACGGTACCCAAGGACGGGCGACAATTGGCAGGTTCCGGGGCCTCTCGATGGGCATGTATACCGTCGTCCTGCTCACTGCCGGTGCGTGGAGCAGTAGCCTCGCTTGCTGATGGATCGTGTTGTCGTAACGGGAGATGCGCTTGCCGCCGCCGACGTGTTGGCGGTGGCTCACCGCCGCGCCGAGCCCGTCATGGGCGACGATGTGCCCGCTCGGATGGCAGGTGCCCGACGCGTCGTCGAAGCGGCAGTGGAAGGCGATGAAGTTGTCTATGGCGTCACAACTGGGTTTGGGGCCCTGGCGACGACCAGAGTGGAGGGTGCACTGTCCGGCGAGATGCAGACGGCGCTACTTCGCTCGCACGCTGCCGGAGTCGGTGACCCGCTCCCCGCCGAGATGGTTCGGGCGATGCTGCTGCTGAGGGCAAGAACATTGGCCCAGGGTCACAGCGGGGTTCGGCCGATGATCGTCGAACGATTGCTGGAGATGCTCCGCCTCGACCTCCTGCCGCTGGTGCCCGACCGAGGATCCGTTGGCGCGTCTGGTGATCTGGCGCCCTTCGCTCACCTGGCGCTCCCTCTTATCGGAGAGGGGTCCTTCTTCAAGGGGGGAGTCGTCGCTCCTGCGGCGGACGTGTTGGCCCGACATGACTTGGATCCGATCGTGCTGGAGCCCAAGGAAGGCCTCAGCCTGCTCAATGGGACCGAGGGGATGCTTTCCTTCGGCGTGCTTGGCTCAGAGCGTGCTCATCGCATTGTCGAAGCGGCCGATATTGCCTGCGCGCTGTCGGTCGAGGCTCTGCTCGGAAGCGCCCGACCGTTCGCGGATGAGATTCATGCCCTCCGCCCGCATCCCGGCCAGATGCGTTCGGCCGAACGGATCAGGGCTGCCTTGGCGGGAAGCGAGATCGTGGCCAGCCATCGGAACGACTTCGTGCACGCGGTTCAGGATGCCTACAGCCTTCGCTGCGCTCCGCAGGTCCACGGGGCGATTCGGGACGTGCTCGGTCATGCAGACGGGGTGTTTGAGCGTGAGCTGGGATCGGTGGTGGACAACCCGATCGTGTTCCCCAAGACCGGTGATGTCATTTCGGGCGGGAATTTCCATGGTCAGCCGCTGGCGTTCGCACTCGACTTCATGGCGATTGCCGTTTCGGAGATCGCCAGCATTTCGGAGCGGCGTACCGACCGGATCCTCGATCCGGATCGATCGTCTGGCCTCCCGCCGTTCTTGTCGACCCATCCGGGTCTCAATTCGGGGTTCATGATCGCGCAGTACACGGCGGCGGCGCTGGTGGCCGAGAACCGAGTGCTGAGCCATCCAGCGAGCGTCGACAGCGTGCCGACTTCGGGGCTACAAGAAGACCATGTGTCGATGGGCTGGGGTGCCGGACGAAAGCTGGGAACCGTCCTCGACAACGTGGGCTACGTCGTTGCCATTGAACTCTTGTGCGCGGCTGAGGGCGTCAACCACCGCGCCCCGCTAAAGCCTGGGGCCGGTACCGGGGCGGCGCTTTCGATCATTCGAGAGGTCGTCGCACCACTAGAGCGTGATCGAACCCCCTCGCCCGACATCGAGGCGATCACCGGCCTCATCGAAGCCGGGGCATTTGCCGACGTGGTCTAGCCGTCGCTTGGACGTGCCTCGAGGCTGAATGGGGGATACTCGTCGGTGAACCCGGCGAGCCAGCAATACACCCGCAGGATCCATTGGAGCGTCCCGGCGAGGTAGTCCTGGATTCCTATGGGCAGTCGTCCGGTGAAGGCGGCGACGATATAGCCGAACCACATCGCGAACATCGCGCCGATCATCAAGAACACCATGACCACGAAGTGCGGGATCGCGACGAGGAACTTGATGAAGAAGATCCCGGTCACCGCCCACCCCTTGCTCGGGTTCTCCGGCTTTTGTAGCGGGAAGGAGGCGGGGTAGTCGGGGTCGGTCTCGAACGGTGGATACACGTCCACAATCCCGGCGATCCAGGCCCACATGCGCGTGTTCCAATTGAAGCTGATCTCCGCCAGTCGATGGACCGCCTGCGGCATCGTTCCTGTGATGGCGACGACCCAGTAGCCGATGTAGACGAGGATCGAAGCGAGCTGAGTGAGAATCGAAGTGACGATCAGGTGGGGGAGGGCGAGCAAGAACTTCAGGAAGAAGATTCCGGCGGTCGCCAGGCCGCGGTCCGGATCGGTGTTGTGGCGGTACTGCAGCGTGAATTCGTTCATGGTCCGATCGTACTGTTCGGTAGCCTGGCGCGACGACCTGGAGGGTGACGATGAGTGGACCGCGACTGGTCCGGGCCTCCCGTGGCCCGGATCTGACCACGAAGGGATGGCTGCAGGAAGCGGCCCTTCGCTGTTTGATGAACAATCTCGACCCGGCGGTTGCGGAACGTCCGGACGACCTGGTCGTGTACGGCGGGACCGGCCGGGCGGCCCGATCCTGGGAGGCGTTCGACGCCATTGTCCGCACCCTGGAGCGTCTCGAGTCCGACGAGACCCTGCTGATTCAATCCGGCAAACCGGTGGGTGTGTTTCGTACTCATGAGATGGCTCCCCGGGTTCTGATCGCCAACAGTCTGCTGGTGCCGGACTGGGGTGATTGGGAGTCGTTCTGGGAGCTGGAAGCGGCCGGACTCACCATGTACGGACAGATGACGGCGGGTTCCTGGATCTATATCGGTACCCAGGGGATCCTCCAGGGCACCTATCAGACATTTGTCGCCATTGCCGAGCAGCGCTTCGGAGGCACTCTGCAGGGCACCCTCACACTCACGGCCGGTCTCGGCGGCATGGGCGGGGCTCAGCCGCTGGCGATCACAATGAATGATGGTGTCGCGCTATGTGTCGATGTGGATCCCTCTCGGATAGCGCGCCGCATCGAGACCCGGTACCTCGACGAGCAGGCCGATGGCCTCGACGATGCGATCGTCAGGGTGCTCGCCGCCAAGAGTGAGGGGCGCCCGCTCTCGGTTGGTGTGGTCGGAAACGCGGCTTCCGTGTTCCCAGAGTTGCTACGGCGCGGTGTGGAGATCGACATCGTCACCGACCAGACGTCGGCTCACGATCCTCTCAACGGTTACATCCCTGAGGGGGTGGACCCCGACGAAGCTCCCGAGCTGCGGGAAAAGGATCCGGGCAAATACGTCGAGGACGCTCGAATCTCGATGGCAAAGCATTGCGAGGCGATGGTTGGCTTTGCGCGGAGTGGAGCCGAGGTGTTCGACTACGGCAACAATCTGCGGGGCGAGGCGCGCGATGGCGGATTCGCCGACGCCTTCGAGTATCCCGGATTCGTCCCTGCCTACATCAGGCCGCTCTTCGCGCAAGGCAGGGGACCCTTCAGGTGGGTGGCGCTGTCGGGTGATCCGGCGGACATTGTGGCCACGGACCGAGCTGTAGCCGACCTGTTCCCAGATGATCGTGGGTTGCATCGCTGGCTCGAGATGGCGAAGGAAAGGGTTGAGTTTCAGGGATTGCCGGCTCGGATCTGCTGGTTGGGGTACGGCGAGCGGGCCAAGGCGGGTCTTGCCTTCAATGATCTCGTCGCCTCCAGTGATGTGAGCACGCCAATCGTGATCGGGCGCGATCACCTTGATTCCGGCTCGGTGGCTTCACCGTATCGAGAGACGGAGGCGATGCTCGATGGATCGGACGCAATCGCCGACTGGCCCATCCTCAATGCGTTGCTCAATACGGCTTCGGGAGCGGCCTGGGTGGCGGTCCACCACGGAGGCGGGGTAGGGATGGGCAAGTCGATCCATGCCGGTGCCCAGGTCGTGGCCGACGGGACCGATGACGGAGCCCTGAGGGTCGAAAGGGTGCTGACCAATGATCCCGGGACCGGAGTGATGCGCCACGCCGACGCGGGATACGACATCGCCCTCGACGTGGCCCGTGAGCGGGGTGTGCGGATTCCGATGCTTGAACAATGAGTGTCCAGTCCTCGATCCCCAACCTTCAGTTGGAACCGATCGCAGACAACGGACAGCCATGACGTCTCTCCTCCTGCGCAATATCGGGTCGCTCGTCACCAATGCTCCCGACTGCCCCGGCGACCTCGGCTTGCTCGAGAACGCAGCGGTTTCCATTCGTGATGGAGTCATTGTTTGGGCCGGACCAGATGACGAGATTCCGGTGGCGTTGCTGCGCGGTGCCTCCATCGAGGTCGACGGACGAGCAGTCGTGCCTGGGTTCGTGGACTCTCACACCCATCTCGTCTTCGGCGGCGACCGGGCCGATGAGTTTTCTGCGCGGCTCGGCGGCGCCTCATACGAGGAGATCCTCGCGTCAGGCGGAGGCATCCACTCGACGGTGGCGGCGACGAGGGGGGCTTCCACCGATGATCTTGTGGCACAGAGCTCCGAGCGTGCCCACCGGATGCTGCGGTCCGGTACAACGACCGTCGAGATCAAGTCTGGGTATGGGCTGAACGTCACCGACGAGATCCGGATGCTCGAGATCGCAGGTCGTGTCGGCAAGCAAACCGGAATCGGTGTGATGCGGACCTTTTTGGGGGCGCACGTGCCGGATCGGGGCATGTCAGAGGAGGAGTACGTCGATGCCGTTGTCGAAGAGATGCTCCCCTCAGCTGCTCCTCACGCCGACTTTTGTGATGTCTTTGTCGACCGGGGTGCCTTTTCGGTCGAATCGGCTCGGAGGATCTTCCGGGCCGCCGCTGATCATGGGCTCACAGCGCGTCTCCACGCAGAACAGCTGACCCATACAGGGGCGGCAGCGCTTGCAGCTGAAGTGGGGGCTGCCTCGGCGGATCATCTCGACAACGCCACTCCCAACGATGCGATCGCCCTGGCGGCCGCCGGAGTGGTCGCTGTCGTGCTTCCCGGCGCTGGCTTCTCCATGCGGACCCCCCAGGCGCCGGCTCGGATGTTGTGGGATGCGGGTGTCGTTCTCGCCCTCGCCACCGACTGCAACCCCGGCACTTCCTACGTAGAGAGCATGCAGTTCGTGATCGCTTTGGCGATCCTTGAGATGGGCCTCACTCCAGACGAGGCGGTATGGGCGGCGACTCGGGGTGGGGCGCGGTCTCTCAGAAGGGACGACCTCGGTGTAGTTCGACCGGGAGCCGTTGCCGATCTTGTGATCCTCGACGCCCCCTCTCATCGTCACCTCCCCTATCGCCCGGGGAGCGATCTGGCGTGGAAGGTGATCAAATCGGGCGAGGTCGTTCAGTGAGTGGGCGATGAGAGCGTTCCTGACTCACGAGCATCCGATTCGCTTCGCCCATCGCGGCAGCCGGGTGCTGTGGCCTGAGAACACGATGGTTGCCTTCCAGGGGGCAGTCGACCTCGGGTATCGCTATCTCGAAACCGATGTTCACGTGTCGCGTGACGATCGGGTGGTCATCTTCCACGATCACACCCTGGAGCGGCTCACCGACGGAGCCGGGAAGTTCCACGAGCAGGATTGGGGTGACCTGCGGCACCTCGACGCTGCCTTTCGGTTCGATCCTGAATCGGGCTTTCCTTTGCGGGGGACCGGGGTAGGGATCCCGCTCCTCGAGGAAGCGGTTGCGGCGTTTCCCGAGCAGCTGTTCAACATCGATCTGAAGCAGCCCGGCACCGCTGAACGGGTGGCAGCGGAGGTGCGTCGGCTGGGGATAGAGGATCGGGTGCTCATCGGATCGTTCCACGACCGCCGCATCCGAGCGTTTCGTAGGGCGGCTTCAGGCGTGGCGACATCTGCCGGGCCCGCCGAGGTAGCCAGAGCCCTCTCGCGCCGTCCCCGTTCCGGGGTCGGCGCCGACGCCTATCAAGTGCCGGAGCGGGGAGCGGGCCTGCGAATTGTCACGAAGCGCTTTATCGAACGCGCTCACGCCGCCGACAAGCAGGTCCACGTGTGGACCGCGAACGTCGCTGCCGATATGCAGCGACTACTCGACTTCGGCGTGGACGGCATCATCACAGATCGTCCGGATGTGTTGAATAAGGTCGTGTCTGGTCGCCGGTAACCGACGACCGGCGACCGGCGAACGGCTGCGACAATGTTTGCTATGACCGAACGGCTTGCTATGACCGAACGCGAACTCGGCATCATCGTCCGTCTCCAGGTCCAGCGCGATCCGCTCAAGGCCAAGGGGGAGGGCTACGACCCGGCTGCGATTCTCCTCGCCGAGGAGGCCTCGCTGAGTGCAGGCGGCATGGTCGGCCGCCACGACGAGGCCTGGGTCGTCGATGCTCACCACCCGGCGCATCCACGGGCCCGCGGCGGCGGACGCCGGGCGCTGTCGATCGGGTTCACCGGCCACTACGAGTTGATGGCCGAGCGGTTCGGTGAGCTGGAGATCGGTTGTGGTGGTGAGAACATCATCGTCGACACCCCGGGCCGCCTCACCGCAGACGATCTCACCGGAGAGGTGGTGATCCACACCGCCGATGGGGAGGTCGTGCTGCACGGCGCCCGGGTTGCTGCCCCCTGCGCCGAGTTCACGTCGTGGATCAAGGGGTTGGACGAAGTCGTGTCCAAGCGGGATCAAGCCGATGACGTGGCTTTCCTCGACGACGGGATGCGTGGGTTCATCCTTGCCGTCGATCACCTGACGGATGCAGTGACCCTTCGGGTGGGAGATCGCGTATCGGTTCGCTTCCCCTGAATCCGGCGGCGAGCACGGTGCCCGGCTCGCTCCGTCTTCAGTTCCTGACGGCACCCGGGGTGTGAGGAGGGCGCGAGCGTGTCCCTGCTGAGCATCTGTGCTTGACAGAGAACGGGGCTCAACCTATGGTCTGCTATTCCCGACCATACGAGTTCAGCCGACCATATGACCGACCCGACCTCCAGTGAGCAGCGCTACCAGCCCCCCGAGGGCTTGCTCTTGATGACTGCCGAGCAGGCTGCCGTCTTCAATGAGCCGACCCGCACCGACATCATGATGATGCTTGCGGCGCGCCCCGCGACCACCAAGCAGCTGGCCGAGGCTCTCGAAAAGCCGAAAGGAACGGTCGGCCACCACCTCAAGGCTCTCGAAGAGGCCGGTCTCATTGCTGTGGTACGCACCCGACAGGTGCGGGCCATCACCGAGAAGTACTACGGCCGGCTCGCCCGCACCTATATGTTCCCCCACCTCGATGAGGGCGGCACCAAGGACCATGGGTTCCTCGCTGAGACACTTCAGGAGGCGCGCTATCCCCATGAGGGGGAGACGGGGATGTTCACTCTCCGGCGGGCCCGCGTACCTGTGGAGCGAGCCGACGAATTCATCGAAGTACTCATCCGGATTGCCGAGGAATTCGCTTCTGCGGAGCGCGGCGGCGACACGGTTTACGGGTTTTTGGCCGGCGTATACCCAACCGACCGTCCGTCATTGAGGGAGGACGACGAATGACCACAGCTGCCGAACAGGAAACGACCGGCAAGGTACGCCTCGGCGCCAACTACTGGCGCCTCTGGACTTCGAGCGTGATCAGCAATTTGGGTGACGGCATCGCCGCCATCGCATACCCGTGGCTGGCATCGGCTGTTACTCGGGATCCGCTTCTCATCGCCCTCATCGCAGTGGCACAACGACTGCCGTGGCTCGTCTTCACTCTGCCGGCCGGCGTCATCACCGACCGGGTCGATCGCCGCAAGCTGATGGTTTCAATGGACGTGATCCGAACTCTGATCACCGTGGTTGTGGCAGCGACGGTGGTGGGTTCGATCGACAGCCTGCCGTCACCCGCCGCGGTTGCGAGCGGTGTTGTGGGCGGGAGCAACCTCACGGTCTACTTCGTACTGCTTGGGGCTTCCTTGCTGTTCGGAATGGCGGAAGTGCTCCGAGACAACGCGGCGCAGACTTTCCTGCCGGCGATCGTCGAGCCAGAAGGTCTCGAAAGGGCGAACGGCAACCTGTGGGGTGCCGAGATGGTGGCCAACTCGTTCGTCGGTCCGCCGCTCGGTTCTCTGCTGCTTGGGATCGGGTTTGCCCTTCCGTTCTTTCTGGATGCAGGGACATTCGCGGTGGCGGCGGCGCTCGTCTTCGTGATAACCGGCGACTTCAGGAATCGACAAAAGACCCAAGCCCAGTCTGGGGTAAAGATCGATTGGTCTGGGGAGATCAAGGAAGGATTCGGTTGGTTGTGGAGGCATCCGGTTCTGCGGCCAATGGCAATCATCCTCGGCCTTCTCAATGGACTGGCGATGATGACCTTCGCCACATTCATCCTCTTCGCTCAGGAGAATCTCGATCTGGAAACGGGTTTGTTCACAGGGGCACTTCAACCGGTTGCCGAGTTCTTTGGTGCCGACAACGTGGCGGCCTTCATCTTCTCGATTCTGATGATGGCCGGGGCGGTCGGCGGGGTGGTCGGCAGCATCCTGGCAGCCAAGATCAGCACCAAGCTCGGCAGCGGAACCTCGCTCTACTTCTCGATCGCCATCTGGACGATTACGAGTTTCGTGATCGGCGTCGCCACGCGGTGGTGGGTGGTGGCTCTGTGGTTCGCCTTCAACACCGTGTTCATGATCCTGTGGAACATCATCACCGTCTCGTACCGACAGACGATCATTCCCGACGCTCTACTGGGACGAGTCAACAGCGTGTATCGGTTCTTTGGCTGGGGGATGATGCCGATCGGATCGCTGCTGGGCGGGGCAGTCGTAGCGATCGCTGGTATCTGGGTCGACCGATCCACTGCTTTGCGTTGGCCGTTCTTTGTCGCCGGGATCGTCTACATCGGTGTCTTTTTCTACGCCCTGCCTCGCCTCAGCACCGCCAAACTCGAGGCGACTCGTGCTGAAGGGATCGCGGCCAAGGAAGCGTTCGACGCCGAGGATGCTCGCGATGCCATTGCTGAAGCAGGTCTGGGTGGCGTCGGACCAGACGATGGTGAATCACGCTCGCCTGCATGATGGGTGAACCCGGTGTTTGGCTCACGGTCCCACGGCCTCCTCGGGGGAGCCCCACAGCGGTCTCCGCTGCGCCGCGAGTTGCTCGCGTGGCTGTGTTCGGCGATCAGCTGGTTGTGCCAACAGGAGCCCGGTTGGGGCGTGTGGCAATGAGAGGCGGAGCGAACAGCGAGAGAAAGACGGCGTTCAGTACGAGATTGCCGGTGGCACCGGCAGCGATCGAAACGATGCCATCGACGACGAACCAAGTCAGCAGCCCGACGACCAAAGCCCGCCACGTCGAGGGCAACGTGCTGGCACTCTGGTTGCGGACCAGCATGAGCATCGTCATCGACCAGCCCACGATCACTGCGCCCGTGACTCCCATCGCAAACGAAGCGACGTCACCGGCCGGTGCGTCCAGATCCCCTGGTAGGTATACGAGGTCGAACAAGGTGTCGTGGACGCCGGTTGCACCTGCCGTCGCCACGGCTGCAAACCCCAATCCCACTGCCGCACTGATTCCTGCGGCTGCCAGTAGCCATCGTCTCCAGAACTCCGTCATTGATCACCTCAGGCTTCCCATGAGACGGTAGTCGTGGGTTTGGACGACCCACGCGGGTCGCTCTGGTTGGACGGAGAGAGAAGATCCTCGACGGCTTGGACCGGATAGCTGCACGAAGCGAGCGGAGTGTCGCGCTGTCGACAATCTGAGGCTGTAGGAGCCTCGACATCTTGTTCTTCTCACATGAAGGTCAATGCAGTGTTCGAAGGTGGCGGAGTGCGGGGGGTCGCCCTCGCCGGCGCCGCGGCAGGAGCAATGGACCTCGGTGTGCAATTCGATCAATCGGTGGGAACCTCGGCCGGGGCACTCGTGTCTGCCTTACTCGCCGCTGAGTACGGGCCCGATGACTTGAGTCGATCGATCTGCAGGATCCAGTGGCCGGAGCTTCTCAAGCCCGTGCGAGGCACTCGCATCCCGCTTCTCGGCCGCCATCTAGCGCTCCTCGCTCGACGTGGTATGTACGACAGCCGCCGACTCGAAGAGGTGTGGGGGAGGTTGCTCGCGGAGTGGGGTGTCCGCACGTTTGGGGATCTGCGACCTGGTTCTCTGGGGATCGTGGTCACTGATCTTTCCCACTCTCGTGGCGTGCTTCTCCCGGACGGGTTGGGGGCTTATGGATACGACCCTGCTCGGTTCCCTGTGGCGCGAGCGCTGCGGATGTCGACAGCCGTTCCCTTCCTGTTCACCCCGGTTCGGCTTCGGGACAAGGTCAACGGCGACACGGTCGTGATGGCCGATGGCGCGATGGCCGCCAACTACCCGGTCGGCGTCGTACGCAAGGATCGTCCAGTCCTCGGCTTTCGTCTCATGCTCGACGACACCGATCACGAGGCGGAGCATCAGAAGGTGAGGGGACCACTCACCCTTGCCAGATCGGTCGTCACCGCCGGAATCCGAGCCCGGTATTCCTTGCCACGACCGCCAGCGCCCTGTGTCTCGGTGGTGCAGGTCCCGGTTCGCAATGATCTGGACTTCGACATGTCAGGGGACGAGGCGCGGGTGGTATTCGACAGAGCCCGCGCCGCGGCCATTGAGCAGCTGCCGATTCTGATCCCGGAGATGGTGTGATGCCGACTCTGCGACCGATTCACGCCGAGAAGGACAGTTTCAACGGGGATGCGCTGGTCCGCCGCGGTTCCCGGTACGGGCTGGTCAGCGTGCGTGGAGCCGGGGCCACCGCCGGAGCAGTTGCGCTGGAGCGTCCCTAGCCTCCGGGCAGTCCACGATCGTTCTTCCCGAAGGCCTCTTCAGTACTTGACCCCGCACGAATGGTCGGGGCAGTAGCCACCGGGGGTCTTTGCCAGGTACTGCTGGTGGTAGTCCTCGGCGTAGTAGAAGGTCTCGAGCGGACGAATCTCGGTGGTGATGGTCTCCATCTTGGCTTCGATGAGTCGCTCCTGGAAGTGGTCGCGGCTCCTCTTGGCGGTGCCCAGTTGTGCGTCGGTGGTGGTGTAGATCGCAGATCTGTACTGGGTGCCGAGGTCGTTTCCCTGGCGCATTCCCTGAGTGGGATCGTGCCGCTCCCAGAAGACCGTGAGGAGAGCCTCGTACGTGATTTGAGCCGGGTCGTACGCCACGAGCACTACCTCGGAGTGTCCGGTCATGGCTGAGCACACTTCTTCGTAGGTGGGGTTGGCAGTGTGACCACCGGCGTATCCGACCGCCGTCGAAAACACCCCGGCTGTCTCCCAGAACTCCTTCTCAGCTCCCCAGAAGCAACCCATCCCAAACACCGCAGTCTCGATCCCTGTGGGGAACGGGAGCTGTAGCGGGTTGCCGTTGACGAAGTGGGTAGCCGGTACCGGCATCTCGTCGGCGCGCCCGGCGAGCGCGTCTTCGACACTGATCATCTTGCTCTTGCCAAACATGGTTCCTCCTCTGCTCAGCAAACGACGCCACTCCGCAAGGTGTTCCCCAAAGAAGTATCACTCCCCCTCGCGCAACCCACCACTCTTGTAGGGGCGGATCCAACGAGCGCTACTTCTTCTTCCGTAGCATCGCCCAGGCGATTCCGGCACCGATCACGCTTGCCACCGTCGCTCCGCTGATGAGTGGCACCGGCCGGGTAAGCCGCTTGGCGAGGCTGACCTGGCGTTTGAAGTCGAGGATCGGCCATCCTCGCTCCTCGGCGACTTCGCGTAACTCCTTTTCGGGGTTGACCGCGACAGGGTGACCGACGAGTTCCAGCAGCGGTTGGTCTGTGGCGCTGTCCGAGTAGGCAAACGATCCTTCGAGCGAGATTCCCTCGGCATCGGCGACGGCCTGAACCGCCACCGCCTTCTCGGACCCGTACGCGTAGACGTCGACCTCGCCCGTATAGCACCCGTTCTCGTCGACCTTGGCCTTGGTGGCGATGACGTTGTCGACCCCGATGTAGCGCGCCAGGGGGCGTACAACCTCTTCAGGGCTTGCCGAAACGATGTAGACGTCGCGGCCCTCTCTCATGTGTTCGTCGATCAGGAACAGTGCTTCGGCGTAGACCAGGGGGGCGACCACTTCCTCGAGTGCCTCTTTGACGATCTGCTCGACCTCCACCTTGTCCCAGCCCTTGGTGAGCTGGAGCATGGCGTCGCGCGTCTTGGCGAGTTGGTCTTCGTCCGCGCCAAATGTGACGTACATCAGTTGGCCTATCGCGGCGCGCATCAGCGTCCGCCTGCCGAGCATCCCCGCCTTGTAGAGCTTGCCCGTAAAGGCGAGAGTGGACGACTTGGCGATGACCGTCTTGTCGAGGTCGAAGAACGCTGCCTCGGTCATACCGATGCTGATTCTACGGGTGAGGTGCGTTGAGCGAAACAACCCTCTTGAGACTGCGGATTCTCTGTGAGACGGTGCCGCCGCACCGAGCCGAGGAGCCCAATTGCCGGCGATCGCCCTGTGGACGCCGGAGGACGGACTACTCGGCGCGCTCGCTCCGCTCGGTGCGGCCCTCGCTGCTTCGCCGGCGCTGGTGATCGATCTCGACCCAGGTGGACCGGCGTACCCCGGTGAACGGTCGCTTGCCGATCTGGCACGGGACGATCCAACGGATGACGATCTAAAGCCGCGTCCCGGGGTGGTGGTTCTCCGCAACGGTGGAATCGCACCCTCGGACGCGGCCGAGGTCGTTGGGGCGCTGCTCGCACGTTGGGAACGGATCGTGCTGCGCCTTCCGCCCCGCCCGACGCCGCAGACGGATATTCCAGTGGTCCCGGTGCGGCTTCTTGTACCCGGTTGGCTCAGAGGACCAGCCGAGCCGTCCGTCTGGCAGGCAACTCCTGAGTGGACGCAGTTGCCGGCGCCGGGGGTTCGGCTTCCCGTTCCCGGTCGGTCCACCGTGAGTGCCTTGCTGGTGGGCCGACGTCCGGCCCGTTCGCGGTGGGTCAACGCTTGGCGATCAGTTTGGAAGGTTGGATGGGCGCATTGACTCGCGTTATCGATCGGGTTCTCGGTGGCCCGGCGTCGTTGCGCCAAGATGATGTTGAACGCGCGATCGGAGACGCTGCCGGTAGCGAGGCTCCGATCAATTCGGGAAGCGTGGCGCGTGCGGTGGCCGATTCGCTCATTGGCATGGGACCGCTCGACGACTTGCTGGCAGATCCGGTAGTGACCGACGTTCTTGTGAACGCATACGACGAGATCTGGGTCGAGAGGGCCGGCGTCCTCGAGCGGACATCGATCGAGTTTCCCAATCCGGAGGCGGTGGTCGCCGCGATCGAGCGAGCACTCCTCCCTCTTGGGCTCCGTCTCGATCGAACTTCACCTGCTGTCGACGCTCGGTTGCCCGATGGTTCCCGTCTCCACGCTGTCGTACCCCCGGCTGCGGTCGATGGCCCTGTGGTGGCTATTCGGCGGTTTACGGCGGCGGTCCTCGATCTCGACGGTCTGGTCGCTGCCGAAGCAGTCGACGCCGCGGGAGCGAGACTCATAGAGCAGCTCGTGCTCGACGGAACCAACCTCATTGTGAGCGGAGCGACCGGATCCGGAAAGACAACTCTGCTGAACCTTCTCTCCGGGTTGATCCCGTCGGGGGATCGAATCGTCACTGTGGAGGAGGCAGCCGAGCTGCGTCTCGATGGCCACGTGGTGAGACTCGAGGCGCGTACACCAAACGCCGAGGGCGTCGGCGAGATCACCGTACGAAACCTCGTACGTCAAGCGCTCCGCATGAGGCCGGACCGAATCATCGTCGGAGAAGTCCGCGGTCCAGAGGCGCTCGATCTGATCCAGGCCATGAGCACCGGGCACAGCGGCTCTATGGGAACGGTCCATGCCTCCGACGCGGCGGGGGCGATGTGGCGGCTCGAGACGCTCGCCGCGAGCGCCGGGGAGGTTCCTCACGGCGCACTGCGACGGATGCTTTGGGCCGCGGTGGAGGCCATCATCCATGTGGAGAGATCGGGGAGCCGTCGTCGAATCCGGTCGATCTCTCAGGTCGCGGCCGATGAGGTCCTCACTACATGGCAATGGTGAGCGCTGCGGCCATCGTCGGCCTAGTCCTCTGGATCGGAGCCTCACCGCTGCCGGTGTTGATGGCTGTCGCCTCCTTCAGGTACCCAGTTCCCGCGCTCGCCGCGGCCGGCCTGTGGATCGGGATCGCAAGACTGCGTCATCGAGGGCCCTCTCCGGATGATGAGGCACGCTTTCTCGGAGGCATCGTCACGGAATTGCATGGGGGCGCTTCGCCTAGGGCCGCGGTCATCAACTCGGCGGCACGGACGGAGACAATCGACGCCCGTCTGGCGACCCGCGCCGCCATTCTGGGGCTTGAGTCGCCTCGCCTCGCGGCAGGGCTCGCCGGAGCCCTGCCTATCAACGGTCGGCTCGCGGGGGCAGCTTGGGCGATATCCACCGATGCTGGTGCACCTTTTGGACCGGTGATGCAGCTCCTGGCTCATCGCGCCTCCGAGCGGGGCCGGCTGCTTCGCGAGCGGAGGGCGCTGACCGCCCAAGCGCGCGCCACCGCCTGGCTCGTCGCGGGAGTGCCTCTTGGGCTGTTCGGCGTGCTTGTTCTAGCCGGGAAGGTCGAGATTGGCCCTTCGCTCCCAGTTGCGGTCGCAGGTGTGGGCCTTCAGGCGATTGGCGTCGGAGTGGTCGTACTGATGCTTCGGGCGCGCCCTTGATCGCTCCAGTCGCAATCGGGATTGCATCACAGACGGTGCTCCGGCGACTTGCTGTCCAGCGGTCGTGGATACCTGGGCTTGGAGTGGCGGCGGTCCTCCTCGCTCCGATGCCCACCGCGGCGATCGCGTTCCTCGTGATTGCCGTGACTCGATTCCGATCGGCTGCACGGACTTCGCGAATGCGTTCCGCCGAGCTAGAGGCTTGTTTTGAGGCGTCCGAGTTGATCGCGCTGGGACTCGCCGGCGGCCTCAGTGTCGCGGCTGCACACCAGGTCGCGCTCACGCACTCGGCGCCGGAGGCGCGCACGGCTCTGGGTCTGCTCCTTGGATCGATGCGTACCCGAGGCGCTCGGGCGGCATTGATCGGAGATGATGGCCCGCTGGCCCCGGCATCGCAGGTGCTGGCGGCTGCGGTCGTCTCAGGTGCACCTGCCCTCCCGGCGCTGGAGGGATATCTGGAAGTAGAGGCACATCGCCGCCACACCCGGAGCGTCGAAGCAGCCCGGAAGCTCCCGGTTCGGCTCTTGCTTCCCCTGACGCTCCTGGTCCTACCCGGATTCGTCCTGTTGACGGTGGGTCCGACCGTCGTCGGCTCGCTGGCGCGACTCAATCCCTGATGAAAGGAAGCAATGTCGTCAGAAACTGGCCAGGCCACCGCGGAGTACGCCCTCGTCATAGTTGCCGCCGCCGTAGTAGCCGTCGCACTCATTTCATGGGCTTCGGGCTCCGACGTGCTGCCCGACTTCTTCTCAGCCGTGATCAACAGGGTCAGAGGGATGGCGGGTGCGTGAGTCGGGGAGTGCGACCGTGGAGTTCGCACTCGTGCTGCCGCTGCTGTTGTTCGTATTGCTCGCTTCAGTTGAGGTGGTAGTGGTCGCCCGAACTCAGCTCCAGCTGGGGCATGCCGCCAGAGAAGGCGCTCGGGAGGCGGCGACGACTCCGGATCTGGAACGAGCGATCGCTGCGGTCCACAGATCACTCGACGATGGCTCTGCAGCGCGAGTTCGGGTATCGGTCGATCGGCAGCAGCACGTGGGGGGAACAGCCAGGGTTACCGTCACTCTTCGTCACTCGGTGGCTGCCCCTTTGCTCGGTGGGTTCGCTGTGATGTTGACCTCATCGGCGGTGATGCGTGTCGAACGATGAGGCAGGCTCGGCGTCATTGGCCGTCATCGGGGCCACCGGGCTCTTGCTCGTGTTGGTTCTTTGGCTCGCGGTATTGGGCGTGGCGATGAGAACCCGCTTGGACGTCACCACTGCGGCGGACGCGGCAGCGCTTGCTGCGGCGCCCGTCACCTTCCTTCCATTCGGTGCGGCGGGGTCGGCGGCGGACGAGGCGGCCCTCTTCGCACGACTCAACGGGGCCGAATTGCTCTGGTGCGTTTGCGGCGTCGATAGGTCGTTTGCAGCGCGCACGGTCGAGGTGCGTGTGGGTAGGCGTATCGATCTTCCGGTGTTGGGGTCTACCCGGATCGAGGCGACTGGTCGGGCCGAGTTTGTACCAGCGCGTCTGTTCGGCGGACCTGAATCTGACGCGTAGGCTGCAGCCATGGGTCGCAGATTGATCCCCATCGTTGTGGTGCTTGTGGCCGCCGCATGCTCTGGCGGCACATCCGATACATCTGAGACGATCGCGTCGGCGACGCCGACGTCGATGTCGCCGACCACGACATCGTCGCTATCGACGACCACCTCTTCTTCCGTCGCCACTACCACTACCACGTCAACGACGGAAGTGCTCCCGCCTCCGACTCTCGTTGAACGCGGACGAACCGTTTTGGAGGTGAGCGACGGTGTCGATTCCTTCCACGCCTTGAACCCAGTCGGTGAGATCACGTCCGCCGAACTCACCGGGGCAGGTTCATTCGGAACTTCGTATTTGTTGTTTGGGACTACGAACACAGCAGGCGCCTACTACGACGCGGGTGGCTTCGAGACCCGTGACTTCTTCGAGAACTCTCGGGTGTGGTCATCGATCGATGGTGTCATCTGGGAAGGTCGCGCCGGCCCGGCCGCCACCGGGTCGTCCGACGAGGCCGTGAATGCGGTCGTTGAGCACGAGGACGGGTTGCTGGCCGCCGGGCACTGGCGCGACTCGGGATCCACCCTCGTCGATACCGGCGACTTCGTCTTCTTTGCGACCGATCCCACGGATGCCGCAGTCTGGCTGTCCGCCGATGGCGAGACTTGGGAATTCATAGATGATCCCGACCTGGGTGGTGAGCGCGGGGATTCGATAAACGATGTTGTTTCCTTCGAAGGTGGCTACGTGGCGGTCGGAGACAGCGAAATGGACGATCGGGCGAACCTCAGGTTCGATGTCGATGCCGCCGTTTGGTTCTCCGCCGATGGGCGGGATTGGGGACGCGTGGCCGATCCCGGCGATTGGGAGGGAGGCGGTCTCCAGAGGCTCAACCGGGTATTCGATCTCGGCGGAACACTCGTCGCCGTGGGTGAGGGTCCCTTCCAAGCGGGTGCTTGGCTGAGTGATGATGGAATGTTGTGGCGCTCGGCTACCGATCCAACCGACGCCCTCGCCATCTCTGGATCGTTCGTATCGGACGCGGCACTGGTCGATGGCACCCTTCTTGTCGGCGGTGGGGTGAGTCTTCGCGATAACAGCCGAGTGCCGATGGTCTGGCTGTCTTTAGATGGTGAGTCGTGGTCCGGAGTCGAACTCGACGGCAGCGGTGACATCCGCGCCGTTGTCGGCGTCGCAGGCGGCTTTGTGCTCATGAACGTCGACGACACCGGCATGGCTCATCTGTTGAGCACCCGAGATGGACTCACCTTCAGCACCCTCGACCTTCCCGAGCCGGAGTTGCGCTACGAGTTCGCAGCCGGTGTGCATGGTGCGGTGCTTCTGGGCGGCTTCCGATCCGACGGCGCCACCACTCTCGAGGTGTTCACGCTCCAACGGGACTGAGTCTTTCTTCTGTCGTCCTGTAATCCCCCGTCTGATCCGGACATAGAGGGAGTATGGAGAGTGCGATGACCGTCGTTCGAAGTGGTGCGCGTTCCGCTTTCCCGGAGGAGACCTTCCGAGGCCTGTTCGCGCAGCACTACGGACCGATTCACGCCTATTGCGCGCGTCGTATCGGACGAGATGACGCCGCGGATGCGGCTTCCGAAGTGTTCGCTGTGGCCTGGGGCAAGATCCGCAGAGTGCCGGGGGAGCCCAAGACGCTCCCGTGGCTATACGGCGTTGCTCGCAACGTCGTGGCCAATCATCGGCGGAGTCGGGCGCGCCGTCGGCGGCTCGACGCCCGGATGGCGACACTCGGTGAGCCGGGCTGGACGGATCAAACCGGAGGACTGGACGCCGTATTGGCATCGCTGCGTGACGATGACCGTGAGGTGCTCATGCTGGTGGCCTGGGAAGGCCTCGGCCCGGAGGATCTGGGCCGGGCGTTGGGCTGTTCGTCGAGCGCGGCAAGCGTTCGTTTACACAGAGCCCGTACCCGCCTCTCCGCAGCCTGGGACGACGTCGGAGGTGGACCATGAGGCAGGACCCGTTCGAGCACATGCAGCGCAACAACCCGGTCGCGCCGGAGGAGGCACCCTCGGCACCGATGGGGGTGGCGGATCGCATCGTCGGCTCACGCGCCACATGGCCGGGCTGGGTAATCGCCACGGCAGCCGCCGTTGCCGTGGTTGTGATTGGTGGCGGGACGATGTTGCTGATGAATCGCGCCGACACGACCGTCGTAGCTAACACGACTTCCTCGTTGCCAGCCGTGGCTTCGTCCTCGGTGGCTTCGACGCCATTGACCACCGTGCCTGTGGCTACAACGGCGCCCTCGGTGACGGTGCCAGCCGTTGAGCCGCCGACTCCAGTCGATGCAGGCGAGGTGATCGCCTACTTCATCATCGACGACCCGAATGCAACCGGTTCCTCGCAAACTCTGGTTCCTGTAGCGCGATCGCTTGCGGTGCTCTCAACGATCGTCACCGACCTGCCGCGAACTGCCGTCGAATTCCTGCTCCTAGGTCCGACTCCTGGAGAGAACGAGTCGATACCGGCGATCACCTCCGCCGTTCCCGACGGAACGCGCTTACTTGATCTGAGCGTTTCGGACGGGGTAGCGACTATTGATCTGTCGTCGGAGTTCGCAGCCGGAAGCGGGTCCTTCTCCGAGATAGCGCGCCTCGATCAGCTGATCTACACCCTTACCCGCTTCGAGGAGATCGACGGGGTTCGTCTGAAGATAGATGGCGTGCCGGTCGAGGTATTCGGCGGTCACGGAATCGTTCTCGATGACCCTGTCATCCGCACAGAGTACGACCTGGTCCCTGCGATCCTGATCGAGTCCCCTGCCTACATGTCGGTTGCAGGCGGTAATCCGCTCAACGTCAGCGGAACCGCCAACGTCTTCGAGGCCTCGGTGAGTCTTGCACTCACCGACTCGGATGGCTTGATCATCTGGAAGGGATTCACCACCGCCACTTGCGGCACCGGATGCCGTGGCGAATGGGCGGTCCAGATCCCGTATTCAGTGGAAACGGCACAGATGGGATCAATCATCGCTTGGGAGGAGAGCGCTCAGGACGGAAGCCAGATCAACGTGAGGGAGCATCCGGTCTGGCTGACTCCTTTGGGTGATTCTCCGGTCGAAACCACCGCCACCACTCTGTCACCTGACGAATACGTGTGCTCGGGTGAATCCGTGGAGCAGACGCTGCTGGAGCAGCCAGAGCTTCCAGCGGAGGTGGCCACTTTGAGAGCTGCGATCTTTGCCGCGGCGGTGTCCTGCGATTGGGAGGCACTCCGAGCCCTGCAGGACGAGAGCTTCATGTTCAGCTTTGGCGGGCCAGGCGATGCAATCGCGACCTGGCAGGAACTCGAGCTTCTTGACGAACAGCCAATGCGGTACCTCGCCGGGTTGCTCAATCGGCCGTTTGCGGTCCAAGCAGCAGGCGACATCGATTACCACGTGTGGCCATCGGCGTTTGCCACCGAGTGGTCGGCAGTGTCTTCTGCTGATCGCGAAGCGCTGCGCCCGTTGTACGACGAAGATGACTTCGCCGGTTTCTCCGATTTCGGCGGGTATTTTGGCTACCGGATCGGGATCGTTGACGGGACCTGGAGCTACTTCGTTGCCGGCGACTAGGAACGAATCGCCAGCGAATAGCGCAACGCCCGGTCGAGCTGTGGGTGCTTCTCGAAGCTGAGCACACCGACCGGCTCGGGATCGAGTCGATCTCGGGTAATCGTGATCACCCCATCGCAGTTGATGACGGATCCCTCTCTCAGGCCATCGCGTTCACCCACGGCGACCTCGGAGCGAATCCCTCGGACTGTTGTCGTGATAGGGGCAACCGTGACGCTGGTCAGCACGGTCGCGGCTGCGTCTCGGGTCAAGACACACACCGGCCGCCGCCCCGCCGGCTCGTCGAGTCGAGCCCAGTAGATCTCGCGACTGGCTACCAATCGATGGCTGTCTCCGCTGCCAGCCGATTCAAAACTGCGAGCATCTCGGGGTCTTCGGGCTGAGCCTTGTACGCCGCGATTAGCTCGGTGTCGGCTTCTGCTTCGTCGACTGCCTCAACCAAGTTCCTCACCAGGCGACGGAGCAGTTCGGACCGGTTGACTCCAGCGTCCGCTGCGATCGAGTCGAGTTCCCTGACCAGATCGTCCTCGAGTTGGACTAGGACTTGCTTGCGTGCCACGACCATATGGTAGAGCATATGGTGACCACGGCAGGGGTCAACCCCCTACCCACTTGGCCCGATCCGGCCTACGACAGTCACAAACCAGGGGGGAACACCGACCGGCGATCTGCTCTATCTCTCACAGGGAGTTGAGTCCCGTCGGTGATGAGGCCATGGCAGAGGGTGTCGATACCAAGAAGCGGATCCGGCAGGCTTCCAGTCACCGCAGCGCCTCTTCCAGCAGCCGAATCGCACCTGCCTTGTCGAGCGGGTCGTTGAAGTTGCCGCATTTGGGGGATTGGACGCATGACGGGCACCCGGTTTCACAGGGGCAGTCCCGCAACGCCTGGAGGGTCGCACGGAGGTGGCGGTCTCCATTGCGCCATCCGATGGGAGCGATACCGGCTCCGCCGGGGTAGCCGTCGTAGATGAACCACACCGCACCACCGACTGTCGGGTGGTAGTTGGTCGATAGGCCGCCGACATCCCATCGATCGCAGATGGCGAACAGCGGCAGCATCCCGATCGAGGTGTGCTCTGCTGCATGGAGCGTTCCAGGCAGATCAGCCTTTTCGATACCGGCATCGTGGATCAGGTCATCGGGCACCTCGAACCACAGTGCCTGGGTGACATACGTCTGAGTGGGGAGGTCGAGAGGCTCGTAGGAGATCATCGAGCGATTCCGGATCGACTTCTTCTTGTAACCCGAGACGTGGCTCTCCACCTGAACCAACCCGTGGAGATGGGGCATCCGCCCGATGCTTCCGCTCTCGATCACTTGCCGAACGTCGACCCACGTATCGACCTCGGGCTGGGTGTAGTAGTCGACCTCACCCCGCCGGGTCCGAACCGCCCGATGTTCCAGATCTAGATCCTCCACGACCAGCGACTCCCCCTGGTGCAGGTAGACGGCGCCGGGATGGGTCTGCGAGAACACTCGGCTCTCATCGACCGAGCCGACGACTTGGCCCTTCTCGTCGAGGATGGTGTACGGCGGACCGCCTGCGGTCCGGATGTCGACCGTTCCCGCAGGCGATCGGCGTCCCGACCACAGCAGGCGACCCGCCCTTGGTCGGAGCCATCCTTCTGCCACCAGATCGGCTGCCACGTCCTCCACATCCGGTCCGAACATTTCGAGCGCTTCGGTGGGTTCGAGGGGGATCTCATATGCGGCACATCCGAGATGTGACGCCAGGATGTCTGGATTGTGTGGATTGATCACCGCCGCCTCGGAGGGTCGCTCGAATAGCGCCTCCGGGTGGTTCATGAACCACTGATCGAGGGCGTCCTGACCGGCCACCAACACCGCCAGGGACTCGTCGGTGGAGCGTCCCGCCCTTCCCGACTGCTGACGAAAGGAGGCGACCGTCCCCGGGAACCCAGTCACGACAGCGGCGTCGAGTGAACCGACATCGATTCCGAGTTCGAGCGCGTTTGTGGCCGTTACTCCAAGCAGCTCCCCTTCGAACAGGCGGCGCTCCACTTCGCGTCGCTCCTCGGGTAGATACCCGCCTCGGTAGGGGGCGATCCGATCGGCGTGCGCCTCGTCGAGCCGCTCCTTGGCCCACCGGTACATGAGTTCTGTCCCTTTGCGGCTGCGGGTGAACGCGATCGTGTGTCGATCCCGCGCCACCAAATCGCTAAACACACTCGTCGCCTCGGTGAGGGCGCTGCGGCGCAGGTCGTATTCCTCCACCTCCGGGTTCCAGAGAACGACATGCTTCTCCCCGGTAGGAGATGTGTCCTGGTCGATCACCTCCACAGGGAGACCGAGCAGGTCGGAGGTCAGCTCCCCCGGGTTGCCGATTGTGGCGGAGCAGGCGATGAAGACCGGGTCTGATCCGTAGAACCGGGCTAGTCGGCGCAGGCGCCTGAGCACGTTTCCCACGTGGCTGCCGAAGATCCCCCGCAGGACGTGCACCTCGTCCACGACCACGTACTGGAGACGTCTCAGAAAGGCGGACCAGCGGCCGTGTCCGGGGAGGATCCCGATGTGGAGCATGTCGGGATTCGTGAGCAGTACGTTGGCGTGTCGCCGTACCCAGGCACGGGTCTCGTCGTCGGTGTCGCCGTCGTAGACCGCCGGGACCATCTGGCGCACCCCGAAATCGTGCAGTGAGCGAAACTGATCACGGGTGAGTGCTTTGGTCGGAAACATCAGCAACGAAGTGGCGGCCTTGTCTTCCACCACCGATTCAGCGATCGGAACTTGGTAGCAGAGAGACTTCCCGGAGGCGGTTCCGGCCGCGATGACCGTGTGGCTCCCGCGGCGGATCGATTGGATCGCCGCCACCTGATGCCGGTACAGCTGCTTGATGCCCCGGGCGCCCAGCGCCTCGGTCACAGCCGAATCGAGTTTGAGCGGATCGAAGATGGCGGTACGCGCCGGCAATGACTCGACGTGGATGATCCGCTCGGTCGTCTCCGGATCCGCGTCCCAAGAGTCGATGATGTGGCGCATGGCCGCTGAGGCTAGGTCGCGAGCGCCAATGCCTGGTTGCGCCGCGGAGAGCGAAGTCGGTCCGGGAGTTCTCTGTCAGACTTGCTCCATGGACTCGCGGCCGTGGCATGCCCTTGGGATCACTGAGGTGGTGGCTGCCCTCGACACCGATATCCAATTGGGCCTGAGCTCGATGGAGGCGGCAGATCGGTTGCGTCGTCATGGTCCCAACGAGATCGCCGCCCACGACACTCGGGGGCCGTGGAACCGACTCGGTGCTCAATTTCGTGATGTGCTGATCTGGATTTTGCTGATTGCCGCCGGAATCAGTGGAGCGGTACTCGGCGAGTGGATCGACGCGGGCGTGATCCTGGCAATTGTCGTCCTAAACGCCACGCTCGGATTCGTACAGGAAAGCCGCGCCGAACGGGCGTTGGCACGTTTGCGCGAGCTGGCAGCCCCGGACGCCGTGGTGCTGCGCGACGGCGAGTTTCGCACCGTTCCCTCCCCCGATCTGGTGGTGGGTGACCTGCTTGTGGTCGAGCCGGGATCGCTCGTGGCTGCAGATGCTCGGTTGGTGGATGCGGTCCACTTGGAGGTCGAAGAGGCGTCACTCACTGGTGAGTCACTTCCCGAAATCAAGAGCGTCGAGCCGGTCGATGAATCGGCAGCCCTCGGTGATCGCGAGTGTCTGATGTTCGCAGGGACCCACGTGTCGGCCGGCCGTGGTCGGGCGATCGTCGTAGCCGTAGGCGTCGAAACCGAGGTGGGGCGAATAGCCGGCGTGCTCGCCCAGGACGAGCCACCTACGCCGCTTCAGCTGGAACTCGACAGTGTTGGTCGCCGCCTCGGCCTTCTGGCGCTATCGACGGCCTCGCTTGTGTTCTTGGTGGGGTGGCTGCGAGGCAATCCGGCGGAGTCGATGTTCCTGACGGCGGTGGCACTGGCAGTTGCTGCGATCCCCGAAGGTCTACCGGCAATCGTGACAATCACATTGGCCGGGGGGGTGCAGCGGATGGCGGAGCGCCAGGCGATTGTGCGTCGGCTTCCCGCCGTCGAGGCTCTCGGTGCCGCCACCGTCATCTGCAGCGACAAGACGGGGACGATTACCCGCAACGAGATCCGAGTGCAGGAGGTTCTGCTCGCCGAGAGGCGCATTGGACCCGCGGACTTGGATCCGGCCGATGGTCGTGATCACCGGCTTCTTCTGATCGCAGCGCTGTGCAATGACGCTCGGGGCACTGCGGACGGCTGGATAGGGGACCCGACAGAATCGGCGTTGGGGATGGCGGTCGAACTCGCCGGATCGGATTCGGAGTCGATTCGCGCCGAGTCCCCTCGCATCGATGAGTTCGCCTTCGACTCGGGTCGAAAGCGGATGACAACGGTGCACTCGGTCGGTGCGGGCTTCCTGCTCGCGGTCAAGGGAGCTCCAGAGGAGGTCGTGGACAGGTGCGGCTCGATCGAGGCCTCGGAGGGGCCGACGCCTCTATCGGATGACAGACGCCGGTTCGTACTCGACGCGGCGGCCGGTCTCGCCGAGCGCGGGTGGCGAACACTCGCCCTCGCCTATCGCGGGACCAACGTCGCACCGGATTCGGCGGACGAGGCCGAGCAAGATCTGGTGCTTGTCGGCATAGTCGGCATGAGTGACGAAACGAGACCGGAGGCGGCTCCTGCGGTCGCCGAAGCAGCCACAGCCGGGATCACCGTGGTGATGGTCACCGGCGATCACGAAATCACGGCTCGCTCGGTGGCGGAGACCGTCGGGATTCTCGATGGGATGGATGTGATGCCGGGCTCGGTGCTGCGGACGATGACGGTCGAGGATCTGGCAGAGGATGTTGAGCGGTACCGCGTCTACAGCCGGATCGATCCTCTGGACAAGGTGAAGATCGTCGAAGCGTGGCGATCTCGCGGCCACATCGTCGCCATGACCGGAGACGGGGTGAACGATGCGCCGGCACTCCGATCGGCCGACATTGGGGTGGCAATGGGCAGCGGCACCGATGTGTCCCGAGAGGCGTCGGCGATGGTGCTGGCCGACGACAACTTCGCCACGATCGTTGCCGCGGTGCGCGAGGGCCGGAGCATCTTCAAGAACCTCCGCACGGTCGTCTCATTCCTGCTCGGGAGCAACGCCAGCGAGGTGCTCCTCATGTTCGTTGGCTTCCTCGTGTTTGGCGCGCTCGGTGAGCCGCTCTTGGCAACCCAGCTGCTGTGGATCAATCTGGTGACGGACGGCCTGCCGGCGCTGGCGCTCGGCGTCGACCCGCCCGATACCGATGTGATGTCCGTTGGGCCCGACACCAGCAGGCACATGTTGCGGGGCAGCAGGCTGGTCAGGCTCGGCCGTCATGGAGCGGTGATGGCCCTCGCCGCGCTGGCGGCTCTGATGGTCGGCCACTACGGGCTCGGCTACGAGTGGGAGGCTGTTCGTACCATGGTCTTTACGACTCTCGTCCTGGTCCAACTCGGCTACTCGTTTGCGATCCGCCGATCCGGCGATGGGCACGGACCGGGGCGAAACCGGCTTCTGTTGTGGTCCGTGGTCGTGTCACTGGCGCTCCAGCTCGCGGTCGTATACCTCCCGATCGGCCAGACCCTCTTCGACACCGTGTCGATCCCACTGCTTGGCTGGATCCCTGTGCTCGGAGCGGTTGCCGCTGCCACGATGTTGATTCTGGCGGGAGATCGGTGGATCGGACGTCGGGGTCGTTGATCCCACTCAGCTCCTGCCACCCGGCTGCGACAACCCGACGTACGCCGGATGCGGCTCACCCCTCGTCGCGCTGGCTGAGCCACCCATCGTCCATGTCGCGGAACATCTCCTCGGCGTCCTCGGTGAGATTGACTACGGACGCGCCGTTGCGGGTGACAACGACTCCGGGGAGAACGTCGTTGCCGACGAGGGCCGGATCTAGCAGGAACCCTCCCGCGGCAACCGTCAGGAGGTCCTCCAAACTGAGGTCGGTCCAGGTGAAGCTCATGAGGATCGACAACAGAGAAGGAAGCAATGTGATGTTTCGCTCCAGAACTCCGTCCAGCGCAGCCATGATCACCAAGCCCCCATGCAGCTGCCGTGTGAAATCCCCGCCGGGGATCGTGCGGTTGCGACTGAAGGCCAGGGCATTCCCACCAAAGAGCGTCTGGAGTCCTGCCGACAGATAGGCCTCCGACTTGGGCTCGGCCATACCAAAGGGAACATCGACATCGACCCCGCCGAAGGCATCCACGAGACGCTGGAAGCTCAGGAAGCCAGTGATGATCCAACCCTCAACGGGAAGCCCCGACATGTCGCTGGCGAGTTGGACCATCTCGTCCTGGCCGGGAACGGTGTTGTTGGACAGCGTCCAGACCAAAGCGTTCACGTTGGTGAACTTGTCACCGCCGTATGACGCCTGGACGAAGGTGTCGCGGGGAATTCCGAGAACACCACCGGTTCGTTTGGCGACGTTGCTGGCAAGGATGTGGAGGCTGTCGGCCCGAAAGTGCTGCTGATCTTGGCCCGGACGGGCGTCGGTTCCAATCACAAACACGTAACGGAGCGGGTCTCCGAACCACGGATCTATGTCGTATTGGGCAAACCAGGCGCCGACCACCCGCCATCCGTCCCCATCGTCGACCAGGAGGATGATGTCCTGATCGTCGACGACGACGACCCCCGCTGTTCCCATGTCTCCGATCTCCTCGGAGAAGAGTTCGCCCGAAAACGACCCGCTGCCATCCGGGTAGACCTCGGCGAGATGGTCGAGGAGGTCCTGTGGCACATCCGGCTCAGGTGCCATACGGTCACCAAACCAGTAGTAGAGGTCTTGTACTGCCGACTCGGCCGCTTCGTCTCCTTCCACTGCGACGTCGAGAGCCGAATAGGGGATGGTGGCGACGGTCGTCGTTGCCGGTTGGGTGGTAGTTGTGGTCGTCGGCGGTTGGGTGGTTGTGGTCGTTGTCGTAGAGAGTGCGACGGTGGTGGTAGTAGTGGCTGGCTCGCTGCTGCACGCTGTCGCGGTGATGACGAATGCGAGGACGATGAGGGGGAGTCGTCGTGTCATCGTGCTCTCTCGCTATCTGCTAGCCGGGTGCTGACGTGTCGTCCGGATGGATCGATCTGAGGATCAGATAGCCCACCACGCCGGAGGCGAACGAGCCTATAAAGATACCGATCTTGGCTCTGTCGGCGAGGACGGCGCTGTCGAAGGCGAGTCCCGTGATGAACAGAGAGACCGTAAAGCCGATTCCGGCGATCGCGGCGAGACCGACTATGTGAACCCACCCTGTAAAGCGAGGCAGCACGCCAAGTCGGAGCTTTACGGCGAACCATGAGAACACAGAGATGCCAACCAACTTGCCAACAAAGAGCCCGACTATCACGCCGAGGGATACGGGATGGGTGACTGCCTCACCGAGATCCACTCCGGCAAATCGAACTCCTGCATTGGCGAGGGCGAAAATCGGGACGATGACGAACGAGGACCAGGGGTGGAGTGAAGTCTCGAGTCGTCTGAGGGGCGAGACCGACTCTCGGGCGATCATCGACACCTCCATGGCGTCTTGGTCCACCCGCTCGGCCGCCCTGGGTGCGGCGCTGTCGAAGTCGTACCGTCGCAGGATTCGCGTTGTGCGCTGGTGGAAGTCGCGATCTGTGTACATCGACCTCACGGGTGTGAGCATGCCGAGGGCGACTCCGGCGAGAGTGGCGTGGACTCCGCTTTCCAGCAGGCAGTACCACGTCGCGACGGCCACCGGCACGTAGAACACCATGGATCTGATGCCGACTCGGTTTGCCACCGACACTGCCACCAGGCCGCCAATCGCAGCACCGAGGTATCCGAGGAGGAGTGCGTCGGTGTAGAAGATTGCGATCACGGCGATGGCCCCGATGTCGTCGACTATTGCCAACGCCAGTAGAAACAGCTTGGCTCCAACAGGGACCCGCCTTCCCAGAAGTGAGACGACTCCCACGGAGAAGGCGATGTCGGTCGCCATCGGGATTCCCCAGCCCTGGCTCGCTTCTCCTGCACCGTTGAAAGAGATGTAGAGGAGGGCGGGGACCACCATGCCGCCAAGGGCGGCGATGACTGGCAAGGCTGCGGCCTTGGGATCACGTAGATCTCCTGTGACGAGCTCCCGCTTGATTTCGAGTCCCACGACAAAGAAGAAGATCGCCATCAGCCCATCGTTTACGAGCTCCCGCAGGCTCTCGTTGAGGTGGATTCCTGAGAACGAGAATTCGAAGTGAGTTTCCCAGAAGTGCTCGTATGACTCACCGAAGGGAGCATTGGCCCACAACAAGGCGACCACGGCCGCTACCAACAGCACGACACCGCCGGCAGACTCGATGTGGATGAACCGTATGAGCGGTCGTACGAAGCGCGACGGGAGCCAACGTTCTGAATCCACCCACGTCAAGTGCTCGCGGTTGTTTTCCTGGTCGGGCACGGCCATGTCGGCGGAGGGTAGTGCCGCATGACGGCGGTCCGGCGGGATGGACAACCGGTCTGCAGGTTGGGAGAGGCATCAACCCGTCCTAACCTGACACCCTTCCTTTCGTATTCAGGATGGTCATGAAGATTGTGATCGTGGGAGCCGGTGCCGTCGGTTCACACCTTGCCGAACGCCTCGCGTTCGAGGGGCAGGATGTTGTTGTCATCGAAGCCGACCGGCAACGCGCTGAAGAACTTCAGGCATCGGTGGACTGCCTCGTCATCCACGCCAACGGTGCATCGATTCAGGCCCTAGAAGACGCCCGTGTGGAGGACGCCCAGCTCCTGATCGCCGTGACATCGTCCGACGCGGTCAATGTGCTCGCTTGTCAGGCAGCTGCTCGGCTCGGTGTGCCGAAACGAGTCGCCCGTGTCCAGGATCCGACTCTGCGTGAGGATCTGGAGGCTCATGGTGTCGACGTGGTCATCGATCCGGTCGAAGCCCTCGCCAATGAGCTGCTCCTTCTGGTGCGTCGGGGAGGGGCATCGGAGGTGGTGGAGTTCGCCGACGGGAAGATCAGCCTCTTTGGTGGGTATGTCCACGAGGGCTCTCCCCTGGATGGCATCACCCTGCGTGAACTCCGGGGCCGGGTCACCGGGTGGGACTGGATCGTCGGCGCCGTGGTGCGAAACGGCGACACAGTCATCGCCAGGGGCGACAGCACGATCACCGAGGGTGATCACGTCCTGGTTGTGGCCAGTGGCAAATCCGCTCATGACGCTCTGGAGCTGATGGGTGTAGACGAGCATCGAGCGAAGAAGGTGTTCATCCTCGGTGCCACCAGGCTGGCCGTTCTCACGGCCGAGAATGTGGCGCGCGCCGGCATCTCGACCGTGCTGGTTGATGCCGAAGCGGATCGCTGCGGCGAACTGTCGGCAAAATACGACCGGCTGGTGGTAGTCAAGGGTGATCCCACAGATATCAAGGTGCTCAAGAGCGAGGGGATCGAGAACGCCGACGTCGTGATTGGTGCCACCGGTTGGGATGAAGTGAACATCCTCGGTTGTCTCATTGCCAAAGCCCTCGGGGCAGACATGGCTGTTGCTCGGTTCCGTCGCATCGAATACGCATCGTTGCTCGCCGGTCACGGCATAGACGCTGGCGTGTCCACTCGACTGGCTGCGGCCAACGAGATCCTGCGACACATCAGGCGGGGTCAGATCTTCAGCGTCGCCACTTTCCAAGACACAGACGCGGAGGCCATTGAGCTCCAGGTCGGCGATGCCTCGGAAGCCATCGGGAAGACACTCCACAGCATTGGCCTCCCGAAGTCGGCGATCATCGGCGGCGTTGTACGCGGCAAGAAGGCCTTCATCCCGCACGGTACGACTGAGATCCAGGCTGGTGATCGGCTCATTGCCATCGCTCTACCCGAAGCCATCCCCGCCGTCGAGAAGCTCTTCGCGTAGCCCAATGTCGTTTCGGCGTCTCGGCTTCATCATTGCCGCGGTAGTGGAAGCCACGGGTGCGGCCATGTTCTCGGCCGCCGTCGTGGCCGGGATCTACAACGAGTGGTCCGAGGCGCGCTCTATTGCGATCGCGGCAATCGCGGTGGTGATCGCCGCCGACATTGCTCGTCGGTCGTTCACACCGGAGCACGAGATGACCACGCGGGAAGGATTCGCCGCGGTGGCCCTGTCGTGGATTGCGATGGCATTCGTTGGGACCCTGCCGTACTTGGTGACGAGTTCGGTGAGCGGACTGACCGACGCCTTCTTTGAGACTGCTGCCGGGTTCACCACGACCGGATCCTCAATCATTCCTGATCCCTCTCAGATGAGTCACGGCATCCTGTGGTGGCGCGCCCTTACCCAGTGGATGGGCGGGATGGGAATCATCGTTCTGTCGATCGCGATCCTTCCGTTGTTGGGTACTGGAGGCGTGCAGTTGGCGCGGGCCGAATCGCCGGGGCCAACCCCGGACCGGCTCACCCCGCGTTTTCGCGAAACGGCAAAGCGTCTCTGGCTCGTCTACTTCGGGCTCACCATCGCCGAGGCGACCCTGCTCACTTTCAGCGATATGAGCCTGTTCGATGCCATCACACACTCCTTTACGACCATGTCGACCGGTGGATTTGGAACGAAGGCAGCTTCACTGGCCGCCTTCGACAATTTCGCGCAGTGGATCGTCATCGTGTTCATGGTGCTCGCCGGAATGTCGTTCGCCCTTCACTACAAGGCACTGCGTTACCGGGATCCGCTCGCCTACCTCCGCCACGCGGAGTTCCGGCTGTACGCCGGAATCCTGGCGGCTGCGACGGCCTTCATCGTGATAGGCACCTGGGGAGGAAACATCGCGGACACCGTCAGGGAAGGGGTGTTCACGAGTGTTTCGCTTGTCACCACGACTGGGTACGCAACGGCCGACTTTGGGCAGTGGGCATCTTCTCTCCAGGTGCTGGTGGTGGGCCTGATGTTCGTCGGCGGCATGGCCGGTTCGACCGGAGGTTCCGTAAAGGTGTACCGGCTCGGAGTGCTGTATCAGGGCTCGAGGGCCGATCTGAGAAGGCTCATCCACCCGCGGGGCCTGTTCGTGACGAAGCTCGGAAGAGACCCGGTACCCGATCCAATCGCCGAAAGTATCCAATCGTTCTTCCTCTTGTACATGTTCGTGTTCATGTCGGGGACGCTGGCGTTTGCCGTCTTCGAATCGATTGCTGGTGCCAATCTCGACCTCGTTACCTCGGCGTCGGCCGTCGCCTCGGCGTTGGGGAACATTGGTCCCGGTTTGGGTGAGGTGGGACCGACCTCGAACTTTGCGGCCGTTCCGGCGGCCGGAAAGTGGCTGCTTTCGTTCATCATGATCATCGGTCGTCTCGAGGTCTTTCCGGTGCTGCTGCTGCTCACACGCGAATTGTGGAGGCGCTAGCCGGGACGGGTGGGCCGGCGGCGGACGTCATTCAATCGGTCGTGATCGACACGCGGGGCACGCTGCACGCGAGAATCCATTCGGATGAGATGTGATGTCCTGATCGTCGGTGGCGCAGCCATGGGGAGCGCTACCGCGTACTACCTGAAGCGATTGGACCCGGCTGTTTCGGTTGCGGTTTTGGAACGGGACTCGACCTACGCCCGATCATCCACGGTCCTCTCCGACGGCAATGTCCGCGTCCAGTTCAATCTCGAGGAGAACATAAGGATCTCTCAGTTCGCCATGGAGGTGCTCGCCACCTTTGCCGACGATATGGAGACTTCCAGCTACCGCCCCGAGGTTGGAGCCCGTCACCAGGGAAACCTGTTCCTCACCGATGCGGTCGATCGAGCAGACGCTCTGGCGGGGATGGAGTTGCAACAGGCTCTCGGGTGTGAGGTCGGCTGGCTGGAAGCCTCCGAGATTGCGAACAGCTGGCCGATGTTCGATGGCCCTCGCCACGTCGGAGGCACGTTCGGGCCGCGCGATGGCTCCATCGATCCGAGTGCGGTCCTCCGCGGCTACCGGCAGCGTGCCGGCGCTATGGGCGTCGAATTCATAGAAGCCGACGTTGCCGCGCTGATCCGAGACGGTGACGCCGTGGCTGGAGTACGGCTCGTTTCCGGCGAGGAGATGAGTGCTTCCATCGTCGTCAACTGCGCAGGTGCCTGGAGTCCGACGCTGTTGAGCGCCATTGGTGTTGACATTCCGGTGCTGCCGATCATGCGCAGCGTGTTCGTCGTGGCGAGCCATCTCGAGTGGGAGGGTGATCTGCCGAGTGTCTTCGTCCCGTCGGGCGTCTATGTGCTCCCGGAGAGGGATGGAACGTTCCTGATCGCATGGTCACAGCCCGATGATCCGGTCGGCTTCGACTTCACGGTGCGGCGCAGCAGGTTCTACGACATGATCTGGCCTGAGCTGGTCGAGCATCTTCCGGCTTTCGATCAACTCGACATCGTCGGGTCCTGGGCCGGTCTCTATGCCGTCAACACGTTCGACGGAAACGCCATCCTTGGTGAATGGCCTGAGGTGCGTGGACTCCACGTGTGTACCGGGTTCTCAGGGCACGGGTTCCAGCAATGTCATGCAGTCGGCCGCTATCTGGCTGAGTTGATCCTTGAGCGAGACCATGCGCTCGACCTCTCGCGGCTCGGTACGCAGCGGATTGTCGACGGGAATCCGTTGCACGAGAACGCCGGCCGATTGATCTGACGTCCAGGCGTCATTTGGCAGGTCCGTCGTCTGGATACCGGGAGCGTCGGTTGTCGAGCCGGTGGTTTCAGGTCAGAGCAGAGCGGCGCGGCGCGGCCTCGGCGTCGTCGCCCTCATGTTTCCTATACTCCCGGCCGTTCTCCAGTCGACCTGAGGTGACCTCGTGGATCCCGATCTTTGGTTGTACATAGCGGTCGGCGCGGGTATCGCCGGCTTGCTCCTCTCTGTGGTATTCGCCCGCCAGGTGATGGCGGCTCCGCAGGGCAACGACCGCATGAAGGAACTATCCGCTGCGATCCGTGACGGGTCGATGGCGTTCCTCAAACGTGAGTACACATGGGTCGCAGCGTTTGTCCTGCTGATGGCGGTTCTCATCTTCGCCCTGCTCGACTACGGACGGCCGTGGGGTGCCATCGCCTACGTGTTCGGCGCAGCGCTGTCGGCCCTGGCCGGATTCATCGGGATGCGTATCGCCACCGCCGCCAACGCCCGCACCGCCGAGGCGGCCCGTGTTGGTGGTGTCCGTCGGGCACTCCCGCTGGCCTTCCGTGGTGGTGCGGTGATGGGATTCACAGTGGCAGGGCTCGGTTTGGCCGGCCTTAGCTTGTCGTTCCTCGTGTTCGTGAAGTGGCTCGAAGTCGATGACGCGTTCAGCGTTCTCACCGCCGTGGGCCTTGGCGGCTCGTCCATAGCCCTCTTTGCTCGTGTCGGCGGTGGGATTTACACGAAGGCCGCCGATGTCGGGGCAGACCTCGTCGGCAAGGTCGAAGCGGGCATCCCCGAGGACGATCCTCGCAACCCGGCCGTGATAGCCGACAACGTCGGCGACAACGTGGGTGACGTTGCCGGCATGGGTGCAGATTTGTTCGAGTCCTACGTCGGGTCGCTCATTGCCCCGATCGCTTTTGCTGCGATCGTGTTCATTGGTCGCGGGTTCCAGGCAGAAGCGATCGTGTTCCCGCTGGCCATCGCCGCCGTAGGGATGTTCGCCTCAATCATCGGATCGTTCTTCGTGCGACCCACCGGCAACAAGCTGGCGGCGGCGCTCAACCGAGGTACCTACACCTCTGCGGTCCTGACTGTGGCGGCCTCTTTTGGGCTTTCGTTGTGGATGTTCGGTGACCTCGAAGGGGTCGACAACGCACTCGGCCTGTTCCTTGCCGTAGCCATCGGCCTTGGTGTCGGTCTGCTCATCGGGCGGATTTCGGAGATATTCACCAGTGATCACTTCCGGCCCGTGAAGGAGATAGCCAAGCAAGCCGAAACCGGCCCGGCGACTGTTGTTCTGGCCGGGATCGCCGACGGCATGCGATCCGCCGCCTTCTCAGTGATTGTCGTTGCCGCCGGCATAGGGGGCGCCTACTGGGCAGGCGAGCTGGCGTTCACCGACGGCGGTATCTACGGGATCGCTGTGGCTGCCATCGGCGTGCTCTCCACGTTGGGCATCACGATCTCGGTCGACGCATACGGTCCGATTGCCGACAACGCGGGCGGTATCGCTGAGATGGCGCATCTCCCTCCAGAGGTCCGTGAGGCCACCGATGCTCTCGACTCTCTCGGCAATACGACGGCCGCAGTCGCCAAGGGCTTTGCCATCGCCTCGGCCGCCGTCACCGCGCTTGCCTTGTTCTTCACATTCAGCCGGGCCGTAGACCTAGCGAGTATCGACATCCTCCAGGTCGAGACCACGATCGGCCTCTTCCTCGGAGCCATGTTCCCTTTCTTGTTTGCGGCGTTGACCATCAAGGCCGTCGGCCGGGCGGCCAACGAGATGATTGAGGAAGTGCGGCGCCAATTCCGCGAGATCCCCGGTTTGCGAGAGGGCGATCCTTCGGCCAAGGCCGACTACACGAAGTGTGTGGATATCTCTACGGCCTCGGCCCTGCGGGAGATGATCATTCCGGGGGCTCTAGCGGTGGCACTCCCGCTCATCATCGGGTTCATCGACGTCCAGGCACTCGGCGGTTTCCTGGCCGGGGCGCTCGTCACCGGGTTCCTGCTTGCCATCTTCATGGCCAACGCTGGGGGCGCTTGGGACAACGCCAAGAAGTTCATCGAAGCCGGCGCCTACGGAGGCAAGGGCTCCGACGCCCACAAGGCTGCCGTTGTCGGCGACACGATCGGGGATCCATTCAAGGACACGTCGGGGCCGGCGATGAATATCGTCATCAAAGTCATGACGATTGTGAGCCTCATCTTCGCCTCGGCGTTCGTTTGATTCCCGGCCGGACTTCGTCGCCTGCGGCGACGAACAGGCGTAGGTCCGGCCTCCTCCGCAGCGTGGGGCCCCTGCCCCACGGCGGCCGTTTAGATTCCCGGCCGGACTTCGTCGCCTGCGGCGACTGATGGCTGGTCGCTGGTCGCTGATCACGCCTTGGCCCGCAGCAGCCCGACGCGCACGCCATCGCTCAGAGCCTCCCAGGAAGCCTCGATGATGTTCTGGTGCACTCCGGCCGTTCCCCAGGTCGAATCGCCATCCGAGGTCTCGACGAGCACCCGGACCCGCGCTGCGGTCCCGTCTGAGGAATCGAGATCCCGCACCTTGTAGTCGGTCAGATGCACGCTGTTCAATTCGGGATATCCGGGCTCCAGGGCGGCACGGAGTGCTTGATCCATGGCGTGGACGGGACCATCGCCCGACCGGGCCAATTCGACGTCTTGGCCGTCCACCGTGAGGCGCAGAGTGGCGGTAGCGGATGCATTGCCGTCACCGTCGGCGTCTATCGTCACCAGTAGCGATCTGAGTTCGAAGTACTCGTCCTCCCAGCCGGCCGTTCGGCGCGCCAACAACTCGAATGATCCGTCGGCTGCTTCGAATTGGTAGCCCTGGTGTTCCAGATCCTTTACTTGATCGACGATCCTCTGAGCCAACTCCGCGTCCATGCTCCAGCCCCGTTCTTTGGCAACCTGGAGCAGGGTGGCCCGTCCCATCAGCTCGCTGAACAGCTGTCTGGGAGTGTTGCCGACCAGAGCAGGGTCGATGTGCTCGTAGGCGCCGTCGAGCCGCGCCAGACCTGACGTGTGCAGTCCGGCCTTGTGGGCAAACGCCGATGACCCGACATAGGGACGGCGTGTTTCGATCGGGGCGTTCATGATCTCTGCGATCTCGTGGGCGATCGGGTGGAGGTGATCCAGATGATCGGTCGAGAGATCGCGCCCCATCTTGAGCACCAGATTGGGGATTACCGAGCACAAGTCGGCGTTCCCGGTGCGTTCGCCATATCCGTTGATGCATCCCTGGACTTGGTAGGCGCCTGCTTCGACCGCAGCAAGTGAGTTGGCGACGGCGCACGATCCGTCGTTGTGGAAGTGGACGCCCAGAGGAACGTTGAATCGGGACAGGAGCGTGGTGACCGTCTCGGACGCGTGGAGGGGAAGTGAACCACCGTTGGTGTCACACAGTATGAGACGCTCGGCTCCGGCGATTGCGGCCGCCTCGAGAATCGACACGGCGAACTCGGGATTGTCGCGGTAGCCATCGAAGAAGTGTTCCGCGTCGAAGAAGACCCGCCTTCCGTGCGATCGGAGGTACTCGACCGATTCGGCCACCATGGCAACGCCCTCTTCGAGGGATGTGTTGAGCGCGTGGGTCACATGGCGGTCCCAGGACTTCCCGACGATGCACACGACCTCCGTGTCGGCGGCGAGCAACCGAGCGAGCTGATCGTCGCTCTCCGGCGTTTGGCGTGGACGCCTGGTCGATCCGAAGGCGACCAGGATCGAGCTGCCGAGATCGAGTTCGGTCTTGGCCCGCTCGAAGAACTCGTCATCCTTGGGGTTGGCTCCAGGCCACCCGCCTTCGATGAAGTCGACGCCGAGGCGATCGAGGAGACGGGCGACGCGCAGCTTCTCGCCGACGGTCGGAGACAGTCCCTCGGCCTGGGTGCCGTCGCGCAGTGTCGTGTCGTATATCTCGACTGGTTTTGACATGTGGTTCCTCGGTATAGAAAAAACCCCCGCCCGGGGCGGAGGTCTCAAGAGGGGCCGGGCGCGTTGCGCCGGCCCCTACGGAATGATGATCTCTACTGCGTTGATGGTGTTCATTGGGAGCAGTGAGTATGGGGCAACGCGACGTCGCACGTCAAACGAGGCCGGTCGGGAGCGGGGACTAGCGGAAAGGACCTCGATCGTCTCGCTCCTTCCTCTTCCGGTCCCAGAATTCCTGCTCGGCGCGGCGCCTGGTGCGAGAGATCGTCCAGTAGAGCCCGGCGATCAGAGCGATGAAGATCACCCATACGACCGCCGAACCACCGTCTTCGGGCAGGAATAGGCCGTCGTCGTTGGCTTGTGCCGCTGCAAGGATAAGGGCTCCCATTGTGGGTATACCCTACGGCGCCCCGCTCTCCTGAGGTCCATTGAGCATTGAGATCACCTTCGTTCGGCACGGCGAGACCGATGCCAATGCTTCGTCTATTTGGCAGGGTCAGGGCGACGCGGGGCTCTCCGAGATCGGTCGGGAGCAAGCAGCGTCTCTCAGAGGACGCCTCGAGGGCAAGGAGTTCGACTCCGTCTACTCCAGCGACCTGCGCCGCACGACGCAGACCTCCGAACTCGCCGGGCTCGAACCCACCGGAGACGCCTCATGGCGAGAGATGGACATTGGTGCATGGGAGGGCCTGACTCGAACGGAAGTTCAGAGGCAATTTCCCGAGGAGATAGCGCGTTTGCGGTCGGGAGACAGGGATCTCGCGATGGGTGGCGGCGAGTCGTGGCGCGAATTCGGCGGCCGCATCGACGCTGCGATCAAACGGCTCGTCTCCGATACTCCGTCCGGAAGCCGTGTGCTTGTGATGGCACACGGGGGGGTCATTCACGCCGCGCTATCGGAGGGGCTCGGTTTTCGAGGGCGGCGTCCGTGGCCGATCTCCCGCATCCTCAACGCCGCGGTCAACGAAGTGGTGGCGAGTGAAGACGGATTCCACCTTCAGGTGCTCAACGACGCCCGACATGTTCCGGTTGTGACGGGCAACGAGGACGCAAGCGGCACTCCTATCGCTCTTGTTCGCCACGGCGAATCCCAGGCCAATGTCGAAGGCCGTTGGCACGGTCACACCGACGGCCCGTTGACCGAATTGGGACTGCGTCAGGGTGCCGAATTGGCAGCACGCTACAACGGGATCTCGCGGATCTTCTCGTCGCCGCTCGAGCGAGCTCGGGCGACCGCGGCCGCTTTCGCCGAGCCATTCGATCTCGACGTTGGTGTGGCGGAGGGGCTCATCGAGATCGACTTTGGGTCGTGGGAGGGGTTGACCACCGCGGAGATCGGTGATCGATTCCCGGCCGAGTGGCAGCTCGTGTTCGGCGAGGGTGCCGACGTTCCTCGGGGTGGGACCGGGGAAACGTTTGCCGATGCCGGCGAGCGGATGGAGTTCCAGATTCGCGAGTTGGCTAGCGAGAATCCGACGCATCGGTTGGCGTTGTTCACCCACGGCGCTGCTATTTGGGCGCTCGCTTCCCGAGTGATGGGACTCGACTGGTCCGATTGGCGCAAGATCTCCGTTCCCGGCAACGCGAGTCTCACCCACATCCGGTTTGACGGCGGTGCTCCGGTGCTCATGGACTACAACCTTCCCGCCTGATGCGGGTGTTACTGGTCACCAACGATTTCCCGCCGCGGCCCGGCGGGATCCAGCAGTACCTCGACGGGCTGATCCGCTCTCTTGACGGTCCGGTTCGGGTGCTGGCACCGCGCGACGATGGTCACGCTGAAGATGTCGTGCGCGACCGACGGCGGTTCATGTGGCCGACCCGAAGGGTTCGAAGGTGGGTCGAGTCGAATGTCGTCGATTTCCAGCCGGATCTGATTCTTTTCGGCGCCCCTCACCCGTTGGCGCACATGGGACCGTACCTACGGCGCTCGACCGGGGTTCCGTACGGTGTCGTTTGTCACGGTGCCGAGATCACCCTGCCTGCAGCTTTCCCAATCGCCAGGCAGGTGGTGAGGTATCCGCTCAAGCGTGCCGATGTCCTCTTTGCAGTGTCCGAGTTCACTCGGCGTCAGGTGGAGATGCTTGTCAAGCGATCGGTTGAAGTCATCGGGGCGGGAATCGATCCCGCCTTCGAGCAGGGCCCGTCTCCGACCGGGCCACCGATCCTCGTTGGGTGCGTGAGCAGGTTCGTTCCTCGCAAGGGACAGGCCCGGGTGCTCAAGGCAGTCGCTTCGCTGCGTGCCGAGGGGCTCGACGTGGAGGCGTTCTTGGTCGGGAAGGGTCGTGACGAGAATCGACTGCGTTCGTTGGCAAAGCGCCTCGGGGTTCCGACGCGATTCGAGGTCGGGGTCGCTTTCGCCGACCTCCCGCCGCTGTATCGCCAGATGCATGTGTTTGCAATGCCGTGCCGGTCGCGCTGGTTTGGGTTGGAAGCGGAGGGCTTTGGTGTCGTGTTCTTGGAGGCGGCCGCCTCCGGTCTACCGGTCGTAGCCGGCGGTTCGGGAGGTGCGCCCGAGACCGTGGAACCGGGTAGGACGGGTTTTGTCGTCGATCGGCCCGACTCGCTGGTCGACGCTCTGCGACGGCTGGTTTCGGACCCTGAACTCCGCTCATCGATGGGCTCGGCAGGTGCCGATCGGGCAGGACAGAGATACTCTTGGCCGGCGGTCGCCGAGCGCTTCACCGCGGGTGTGGAAAGGGCGATCGGAAACGCGTGATGACCGAATGTGCTTGACAAACCGACCCGGTTGGTCGTAAACCTGGAAGGGACCGGATCATCCGGTCGCTTTCTTTCTCAGGATCGATCTTCAATGAAACTCGTCATCGTCGAGTCACCAGCCAAAGCAAGGACCATCGCCGGATACCTCGGCGAGGGCTTCGTTGTGGAGTCCTCGATCGGTCATGTGCGGGATCTGCCCCGTAGTGCTTCGGACATCCCGGCCTCGTACAAGGGCGAGTCGTGGGCGCGTCTCGGCGTCGACACCGAGAACGACTTCAAGCCGCTCTACGTCGTTCCCGGTGACAAGAAGAAGCAGATCTCCAAACTCAAGAAGCTGCTCAAAGAGGCGGATGAGCTGTACCTCGCCACGGATGAGGACCGCGAGGGTGAATCGATCGCGTGGCACCTGTACGAGGTTCTGTCGCCGCGGGTCCCGGTGAAGCGAATGGTCTTTCACGAGATCACTCCCGATGCCATTCGACAATCTGTCTCCGAACCACGCGATCTCGATCGGCGCCTTGTCGATGCTCAGGAGACCAGACGGATACTCGACAGACTGGTGGGGTACGAGATCTCGCCCGTGCTGTGGCGTTTGGTCCAACCGCGCCTCTCTGCCGGAAGAGTACAGAGCCCCGCCGTCCGTATCGTTGTGGAGCGGGAACGAGAACGCATGCAGTTCCACTCTGCCGAGTACTGGGACCTCGAGGGGACCTTTTCGGCAGCCGGCGAAGCCTTTGTCGCAACCCTCTCAGCGCTTGATGGTGTTCGGGTGGCGACCGGAAAGGATTTCGGCGCCGACGGAGCGGCCAAGGGATCGGGCCACGTGGTGCTGGACGGCGCCGAGGCCGCCGCGCTTGCAGCGGACCTGGCGGACTCGGATTTTGCGGTTCGAAGCGTCGAACGCAAGCCATATTCCCGCAAGCCGTACGCGCCGTTTAGGACGTCGACTCTGCAACAGGAGGCGGGTCGCAAACTGAGGTTTACGGCGCAGCGGACGATGCGGACCGCCCAGCGCCTCTACGAGAGTGGGTACATCACCTACATGCGCACCGACAGCACCGCTCTGTCGGAGGCTGCCGTCGCCGCCGCTCGCAGCCAGATCAGTCAGATGTACGGCGCCGAGTACATGCCATCCAAGCCCCGCGTGTACACCAGCAAGGTCAAGAACGCTCAGGAGGCACACGAGGCCATTCGGCCGGCGGGCGACGAGTTCCGGACTCCTGAGGCCGTTGCCCGCCAAGTGGAGGCGGACGAAGCACGTCTGTACGAGCTCATCTGGATGAGAGCCGTCGCGTCTCAAATGAGGGACGCCAAGGGCGAGAGTGTTCAGGTTCGCCTCGGCGGTGTCTCGGCTTCGGATAGGGACGCCGAGTTCGCCACGTCCGGGAAGGTCATCTCGTTCCCGGGGTTCCTGCGCGCCTACGTAGAGGGTTCGGATGATCCGGATGCCGAACTGGAGGATCAGGAACGTCGTTTGCCTGCGATGGCCGAAGGAGACCCGCTCGGGTTGGAGCGACTCGACCCCAAGGGTCATGCCACCAAACCACCTGCCCGTTACACCGAGGCCTCTCTCGTCAAGCGTCTCGAGGAACTCGGTATTGGTCGTCCCTCCACCTATGCCTCGATCATCTCCACCATCCAGGACCGGGGGTACGTCTGGAAGAAGGGATCTGCCCTCATCCCGACCTTTACCGCCTTTGCCACGGTCCGTCTGCTCGAGCAGCATTTTGGCGACCTGGTCGACTACGGATTCACGGCCCGGATGGAGCAGGATCTCGACGAAATTGCCGGTGGCGATGGAGAGATGGTTCCCTATCTGTCGGCCTTCTACTTCGGCAACGGTCACACCGGCCTGCTCGACACGGTGGCCGAGGCGCTCGACAAAGCAGATGCCCGGGCGGTGAACACCATCCCCTTTGAGGGCGGAGACGGCCTCGAGTTGCGTAGCGGCCGATACGGGCCGTATCTACAACGCGGCGAGGAACGGGTGAGTGTTCCCGAGGATCTCCCACCCGACGAGCTGACCCTCGAAGTGGCCGAAGAGTTGTTTGCCGCGCCGTCCGGCGACCGAGAATTGGGAACCGATCCCGAATCCGGCAGGACTGTGATGGCCAAGACCGGTCGGTATGGCCCCTACGTCCAGCTCGCAATGGAGGAGGACGAAAAGGGCAAGCCAAAGACCGCCTCGCTCTTCAAGTCGATGGAGCTCGACACCGTCACTCTCGAGGACGCGCTCACGCTCCTTTCGCTGCCCAGGGTCGTGGGCGATGATCCCGAATCGGGTGAGGAGATCCAGGCCCTCAACGGCAGATACGGTCCGTATATCAAGAAGGGCACCGACAGCCGCAGTTTGGAGACCGAAGAGCAGTTGTTCACGATCACGCTCGAAGAGGCCCTGCATGTGTTCACCCAGCCGAAGAGGCGGAGGGGCCAATCTGCATCGGCCCCGCTGCGCGAGCTAGGCATCGATCCCGACACGGGGTGCGCCGTCGTTGTCAAGGATGGCCGCTTTGGCCCCTACGTCACCGACGGCGGCGTAAACGCCTCGCTGCGCAAGGAGGATTCGGTCGAGAGGATCGACATCGACCGAGCGGCACAGCTCTTGCGGGAGCGGCGGGCCAAGCTGGAGGCACAGGGCAAGAAGGTCAAACCGTGTCCGAAGGCGCAGAACGGATAGTCGGTCGGCAATCGCCCATCCGACCCGGCGCTGATAGCCTCGTTCTGTGACTGAAGCTCCGCCACGATCGGCTTGGGCCCTGATGAAGTCGGGGCCGTTTTCTCGTTTGTGGAGAGCTGGCCTGGTGAGCAGCACCGGTGATTGGGTGTCGCTCCTGGCGACACTTTCGCTTGCCGAGGAGATTGCCGGGAGCAGCGGCATTGTGTTGGCGCTGGTGTCTCGGATCCTTCCCGGCCTGTTCTTCGCTGCGATCGGGGGTGTTGTCGCCGACCGGCTCAATCGGAAGTACGTGATGCTGTTCACCGAGTTCGGTCGTGGCGCGCTCGTTCTCAGCCTGGCATTCGCCCAATCGATCCGGTATCTGGTGGTGGTGAGTCTGTTGCTCGAAGCTCTCACCTTGGTCTTCCAGCCTGCAAAAGAGGCCACGGTCCCCACTCTGGTGCAGAAGAACGAGCTGGTTCAGGCCAACAGCCTGTCGCTGAGCGCGGCGTATGGGACCTTCCCGCTCGGTGCCGCCATCTTTCTGCTGGTGACACCGTTCGCAGCAACGGTGACCTTGTGGGGTTTCCTCCCCGGTACCCACGAGGGGCTCGCGTTCCTGGTCGACTGCGGCACCTACCTCGTTTCCGGGATCATCCTCATTGGGTTGCCTAGATCCCAGAGGCGGCCGCGCTCACCGAGGGAGCGGGGTCGGCGTGATCCTCTGGGTCCCTTTCGCGATATCAGGGATGGGATGGTCTTCGTGGCATCACACCCCCGGATCCGCCCGGTGGTCATCGCCATGACCGTTGCTCTAGGCGGCGGTGGCATAGTGGTCGTCCTCGGTAAGCCGTTCGCGGCCGACGTGCTCATGGCCGGTTCGACCGGTTTTCCCGCGCTCCTCACCGGTATAGGTGTGGGGGCCGGCCTCGGCATCGTGACCGTGACGGTTTTCGGCCCCCGGTTCCAGAACAAGGACGTCTTGTTTGGGATGGCCCTCGTTGTCACCGGAACGGCGCTGGCGTCGGCGGGCTTCGTACAGACGATCTTCGGTGCGGTGAGCTGGATCGCACTCATGGGCTTTGGGGCAGGTTCGGCCTACGTTCTCGGTTTTGCACATCTCCACGAGCAGACGGACGACGAGATCCGGGGCCGCACCTTTGCTGCGCTCTTTGGGTTCATGCGATTGGGGTTGCTGACGTCGATGGCGCTCACACTCCCCGCCGTTGAGTTGTTCGACGAGAAGCTCCCCGGAATCCTCTCAGATGGATCCCGCGTGGTGCTGTTCGGCGGGGGCCTCACAATGGTCGGTGCCGGTCTGGCCGCGTTGTGGAGCGTTCGTAAGACCTTGGTTGCGATGGGGAAGATGGACGGACGCCCATCCGTCGAAGCAGCCGCGGAGGCATTCCGCAGGTATCGCAAGCGGGCGTCAGGTGGCCCTGAGACCGAAGAGATCGACTTGAGCGAAGACGACGGATGATGTCTCGCTACGTGGCCTTCGAGGGTGTCGACGGGGCCGGCAAGTCGACGATCGCCAGACTGGTCACCGATCGTCTCATGGAGATCGGTCACCACGTGGTCCATGTGCGGGAACCGGGGGGTACCAGAACGGGAGAGGCGGTCCGCGAGATCCTGCTGGGCACGGAATCGCAGCCCGGTCTGTGGGCCGAGGCGCTGCTCTTTGCCGCGGCAAGGTCGCAGCTCGCCGCCGAAATCATCGGTCCTGCCCTCGAAGCCGACAAGACCGTGGTCTCGGATAGATGCGTCTACTCCTCTCTCGCCTACCAGGGAGCCGGTCGCGGGCTAGGCATCGACGATGTGCGGAAGGTAAACGAGGCCGGCCTGCTGGGCGTGTGGCCCGACACGGTGGTGTTGCTGCGGGTGGCGCCGCAACGCGGGTTGGCTCGCGAGGACGCAGCGGACAGGATCAGCATCGAGGGTCTCGAGCTTCAGGAGAGTGTGGCGGCGGCGTACGACCAGTTGGCGGCGGCCGAGCCGGAGCGGTTCGTCGTCGTCGAAGCCGACCTCGGGGTGGATGAGGTGGTTCGACTCTCCCTGAAGGCATTGGGGGAGCGGTGGTGAGCCTCTTCGCCGACGTGGTCGGGCATGGTTCGGTGATCGACCTGTTGACGGCCGAGGCCGCCCGCCCTACTCAGACGTATCTGTTCGTCGGTCCGTCCGGCGTCGGCAAGGCGACGGTGGCAAGACGGTTCGCCGCTGCACTTCTATGCGGTGCCGATGCCCCCTGCATCGCCAGGGTGCTGTCGGGAGTACATCCCGATTTGATCCTCGTGGAGCCCGAGGGGGCGACATCGCTCACGGTCGATCAAGCACGTTCAACGGTGGCGCGAGCCGTTCTCGCTCCCACCGAGTCGCAGCACAAGGTCTTCCTGTTCGAGGAGGCGGGGGCGATGAACGACGAGGCGGCTAACACGTTGCTGAAGACCCTCGAGGAACCGACGGGTTCGACGGTCTTCATTCTCGTCACCGATTCGCCGGATGACCTTCCGTCGACGGTCGCGAGCAGATCGCGGACCGTCTTGTTCTCCCGAGTGCCTGAGGAGGAGATCGCAGCCGCTCTGTTGAATCGCGGCGTGGACCAGTCGCAGGCTGATCACGCAGCCATTACCAGCGGAGGAAGACCCGGTATCGCGTTGCTGCTTGCTACCCGACCGGACGTTGCTGCCTTCCGTTCCGCCTGGCTCGGAGTCCCCACCAGGCTCGACACGGAACCGGGGACCGCTTTCCGTGTGGCCGGCGACCTCGTCGGGGCGGTGGAACCGCTTCTGCAGGGGCTATCAGACCGTCAGGATTCGGAATCGGCGGCTACCGATCTCGATGGGGCTGCGGCGCGACGTCGCAAGGAGCGCCACGAGCGGGAGCGGAAGCGAGCCGCTTCGGCACTCCACGTGGCGGGTCTAGAGATCCTCGCATCGTGGTACCGGGATGCGGCCGCTGCGCAGCACGGCGGATCAATTCGTAATCGGGATGTCTCGGGTGCCGACCTGGCGGATGTCTCGGCCCGAGAAGCTGTACAACGTGCTCATCGCGTGCTGGCAACCGTCGATTCGCTTGAAGCCAACCAGCGCGCCGAACTAGCTCTCGCCGCGCTCTTTTCGGACCTTGCGCCGTCGAACTGATACCGGATTCCGGTTCAGTGGGAAGCTCGTCTGGAGAACCGTCGCGCCTCTGGCTCGTTTCGTCTTTCGGGTCTGGTTTCCGTTGACCGAATCGGGCCCCCGGCTTCCGGAGGGTCCGGTAGTGGTCGCGGCCAATCACTTCTCTCATCTCGACCCGGTGATTGTGGGCGGGGCGGTCAGACGACCCATGAGATACCTTGCCGTAGATGAGCTCTATGGGAACTCTCGGATCTTCGACGGGTTTACCAGATGGGTGGGGGCGATTCCGCTGACCCGTACCAAGGTGCCTCTCGGGGCGCTAAAGGTGGCGTTGTCCGAATTGGGCACTGGTGGCACGATCGGACTCTTCCCCGAGGGTGTCCGGGTGTGGGCGTGGGGTGAGCAATCCCCCAAGCGGGGAGCCGCCTGGCTGGCGCACCGCGCCGGAGTACCGCTGGTTCCGATCGCGGTTTCGGGCACCGATCTGGCGATGGGGCGGGGAGCAAGGGGTATCTCTCGCGTGGCACTGCATGTCGAGGTCTGCGAGCCGATCCTTCCGCAGGCGTTCGACAATCAGCTTGATCCGGTGGGGGCTATGACCGACGAGTGGGCGTCCCGGATCGATCGAGCTCTGGTCCGATGAGGGTCGCGATTGCTGGGTCGAGCGGTGTTGTCGGTTCGGTGCTGACCGCGGCTCTGATCGAACGTGGCGATACGGTGGTCAGGCTGATCCGTCCCCAATCGGCGAGCGATGGCGCCGTTTGGGACCCGGCCGCGGGCACGATCGATGCCGCGGCGCTGGAGGGTGTCGATGCCGTTGTGAACCTGGCCGGCCGCAGCATTGGGGAGAAGCGGTGGACCAAGGCTGAGAAAGCCCGATTGTGGAACAGCCGGATCGAATCGACTCGACTCCTGGCAACCACGCTTGCTGCAGGCGATCGCCGGCCGGCGGTCCTCGTCAACGCATCGGCGATCGGGTACTACGGCGACGGTGGCGACTCGATCCTCTCTGAGGACGCCCCGGCGGGGACCGGGTTCCTGGCCGAGCTGTGTGTTGCCTGGGAGGCTGCGACCAAGCCGGCCAGTGACGCCGGCATCAGAGTTGTGCATCTCCGATCCGGCATCGTGCTCAGTGCGGTCGGGGGTGCGCTTGCCAGGTTGTTGGCGCCGTTTGGACCCAGCTGGATCAGTCCGTTCCGTTGGGGTCTGGGTGGTCGCGTCGGTGGCGGTCGGCAATGGTGGTCGTGGATATCGCTCCACGACGAAGTGCGAGCCATTCTGCACCTGCTCGACTCCCCAATTACGGGACCCGTCAATCTGGCTGCTCCCGGCTCGGTGACGAATCAAGACTTCACCAAGGCGCTGGGCCGGGTGTTGCGCCGTCCCACGGTGGTCCCGCTGCCCGGGTTCGTTCTGAGGCTCCTGCTCGGCTCCGAACTCGCCGCAGCCCTGGTTCTCGAGGGTCAGCGCGCCACGCCGGCCGTGTTGGTGGAATCCGGCTTCGAGTTCGTTCACTCTGATGTCGCGGACGGACTGCGATCCGCGCTCGACGGGTAGGGCTGCGGCGGGCTGTGGCACAATCGGTGCCGCCCCAGCCAGGAGGAAGCACCGATGACTGCCCAGCCCGAAACCGTGGAGCACGCCGTCATTGAGGAGGCGCTCGATCGTCTGTTCGCCGAGCACGACCCGCGGGGTGACGTTGTCCGGTTTCTCAGCGCCCGGTTCGACGCCGGTCTCGCATGGGTCTGGTTCCCCAAGGGCCTGGGTGGCTTGGGGTTGTCTCGCGGTCTTCAGGGGATGGTCGAGACCCGGATGCAGGAAGCCGATGCCCCGAATCCCGCCCTGTACAACGCCCTTGGCGTCGGGATGGGCGCACACGTGCTGCTCGCTCACGGCACCGAGGAGCAGCAGCAGCGCTGGCTCCGCCCGATGTTCAACACCGAGGAGATCTGGTGCCAGATGTTCTCCGAGCCCGGGGCCGGGTCGGACGTGGCCGCTCTTGCTTGCAAGGCGGTTCGCGATGGTGATGAGTGGGTCATAAACGGACAGAAGGTGTGGACGACGCTGGCTCACGTATCCAAGTGGGGGATGCTGGTAGTGCGTTCGGATCCGGATGTTCCCAAGCATCAGGGCATGTCGTACTTCGTCATAGACATGGAGAGTGAGGGTGTCGAGGTGCGTCCATTGCGCCAGATAACCGGCGAGGCAGAGTTCAACGAGGTCTACTTCACCGACGCCAGGGTTTCTCACAGCAACCTGATAGGTGACGTCGGGGATGGTTGGCGGGTCGCCCTCACCACGCTGATGAACGAGCGGGTGTCGATCGGTGGGAATGTTCCCCCTCGCGGCGAGGGCCCGATCGGGAGTGCTGTGGACGTGTGGAAGGAGCGCGGTGGGAACGAGGCTGATCGGGACCGTCTGATGACCCTGTGGATCGATGCCGAGACGGCCCGGCTCACCAACGCCAGAGCTCGTGACAACAGGAGGTCGGGGACACCCGGCCCGGAGGGATCGACCGCCAAGCTGGCCTATGCCGAGATCAACAAGAAGATCTATGAGTTTGCTGTCGAACTCATGGGTGCCGAAGGCATGCTGTACGGCAGCTACGAGATGACTCGACCCGACATGTTCCGCGATATCGATGATCCGAGGAAGGGCTTCCTCCGATCGCGCGGCAACTCGATCGAGGGTGGCACTTCGGAGATCATGAAGTCGATCCTCGGCGAACGAGTGCTGGGTCTCCCCGGCGAGCCTCGGACCGACAAGGATTTGCCTTGGAGCGAAGTACCCAGGAGTTGACCTGAGCGAAGCTCAGATCAACTCCGATCGGCAGAGGCCGGCGGTTGGCGCCGCCTCCGGCGAATTGGCAAGAGTTCTCAGACAATCCCCGTCATTTCGGGTGCTGCGACATACGATCTGCCTGCTGTAGTACCGAGGTGATACATGCCACCAATGTTCCGCGAGGGGCGTTCCCGTAGGTCATGGCGCCGTGAGGTCGCCTCCGGCCTGGTCCAGCGTGTCGATTCTGAGGGCGAGGTGAGGTTCGTCGGAACCCACCCCGCCGACCGGGCTGAGATGTTGCGTATCGCTGAGATGCTTCCCGACGACGTGATTGCCGAGCTCTACGAGGATCCGGCGTATCCGGGTTGCACCTTTATGGAGTTGCGGCTGGCTCCTGCTCCGATCGCGTTCAACGATCCGAACTTCAAAGTCGCCTACCCCGAGAGCGATTCGAGGGCATACGGCCTGTAGGCGATCGCACCTGGGTCCGGTTTCGTTGGTGCCACTATCGATCCCGACGTTGCGCGTGGCGCTGTAGGGTGACGCCACTCGACCTCGAGGGGGTTCGGCGGTTCGGGGGTTTTGTGAGGGTGTAGATCGCCGCGCGACCGGTACCGGGGTTCGGGTGAAACGAGTTCTAGGCGCACTGCTGCTGATGTCGCTGATCCCTGCCCAATCGGCGCTGGCCGCAGACGGATGCACGTTGGATGTGCCAGAGATCACGGAGGTCGGTGCGGCGGCAACATTTGTCGGCACGGTGTTCGATGCCGGGTCGGTCGCCCACCTGTTTATCGATGACGTGGCGATCGGTAGCGGGACCGTCTCGAGTGCCGGTTTGTTGGCAGTTTCATATGCGTTCGGAAGTGAGGGTCACTTCTGGGTGCAGATGGTGGGGTTGTCGAATGGTGATTGGTGCGGGTCTCCGATGGCTGCGATCGCGGTGGGGGCCGATGGGGAGGGACCAGGGGAGGCCCCGGATGGTGCGGCGAACCTTTTTGCCGCTCAGGTGCTAACGACGACAACGCTGGTATTGAGTGAGGGCGCCTTCGGGGACGGCTTTGCGATCGGGCCGGATGATCTGGAGCCGGCGGTGCCCCCCGCGGATCAGCAACAGGTGGAACCCCCGGTCGATCAGCAAGTAACTACCGATGACCCAGCCGACCCCGCTCCCGGCGATACGGCAGGCACGACCGCCACCACCGCTTCGGATGCCCAGTCCGACGGCGATTCTGATGTGGCGGCACCTGTGAATGATTCCGATGGAGGGATATCAATCGTGCCGCTTGCCCTACTGATTGGCTTGGCGGCAACCGTGTTCGGCCTGGTCGGAGGTTTGGTGTTGGGGAGGAGGCGGTCGTGATTCGTCGGGTGCTGCGTCTGTTGTTGTCGGTTGTGCTGGTGGGTTCGGTGTTCTTGGTGCTACCCGCGGCCGGGGCCCAAGCGGCATGTGATGTGACGGTGTCGAGCACGTCGGTGCTGGTGGGTGAGTCGATCACGATCACGGGGCTCAATTTCAAAGGGGGGACTCCCGCCAGTCTGCTGGTGGATGGGACACCTGTACACAATGGCACCACCGATCGCAACGGGGTGATTGCGACGACTCATTCATTTGGTGCGCCGGGTACCTATCTGGTTTGGGGCACCGGTACCGATCTGGGGAGCAATCCGTGCACCACTGCGCGCCGTCAGGTGCAGGTGAATGCCCCGGCGCCGACTACGACGACCGCTCCGCCGACGACCACCACGACCACGACGACCATCCCCGATTTCGGGATCCTCTCCATCGTTAGCGGCGAATGTCTGGTCGAGTTCAGTTTTGGCATGGGTGGCCATGTCGTGTCTCCCGGGCAGGTGATTCCGGTCCAGGGCAGTGGGTTTGAGAGTGATCTTCCTGTGTTCATCACACTTGTGGGCTACGAGCTGACTGTCGTCTCACCGGATGCAGATGGGGAGTTCATGACCGAGGTGACGGTGCCCGATTGGCCCGAGGCCAGTTATGGCATGAAAGCGAGGCAGCCAAAGTCCGGTGCCGATTGGTGCAGCGGTGATGTCGAGATCCAAATCGACCGTGAGCCCGACGCCGAGTTGGGGGATTGCTCGATCTCCCTTGCCCAGATGAAGTTGGGGCTCGGGTTCCCTTGGAGTGCCATCTATCCCGTCTACGTCACGTATGGCTATGGCTTTGAGCCGGGGGAGGTAGTCGTTGTCACCGTCGAGGGTGGCTTCCCATGGGTCGAGGGAACCGTTCAACTTGGCGACTTCACCGAGGTGAGCGCAGATGGGACTTTCGTCATGGTCGGCGCCCCTCCCTCCGAGTGGCTTCCCGATGAGGGGACCGTGGAGGTGTGGGCCCGTTCCAATACCTGCACCGCCAAGGCCACGCTCGGCGAGCCGGAACCGGTGAGAGCCGAACTGCCGTCATTCACTGTGACACCAGATGTGCTGCGCGGCGCCGGCATCTATCTGTACCCCGGCAGCTGTGAGCTTGTGGTCTGGAAGGAGACCGGTATCTCCGTGAATGAGGTCGATCCGGCGTACCAGAACTATCCGCTGGACGAGAACTTCATCAATGCCTACGGAGAGGGATTTGTCGCGGGTGAGGATGTGACTTGGTTGCTCGACGGCCAGGTGATGACGTTTGGGTCGTATTCGACCACGGTGGATGGGGCCGGGAAGTTCTACGCTTCCGGGGGCAATGTGCTCAATCCGTTGCAGACCGCCGATCAGCCGTTCATCCTGACGGCGCAGACCGAGTCGTGTACTACCAGCGCTCAATACGGGGCGTTCCTGGCCGCCGGTATCGACCCGGTTCTTCCCGAGTCGGCCGCCGGTCCCGGTGCGGCACTTGGTGACGGTCCGTGCCAATTGGTCGTGTGGAAGGGGGATGGGCAGGAGCATCCGAATGTCCCTTCCGCCTACCAGGAGCCGTTGGTAGATGAGGGCTATTTCAACGCATTTGGTACTGGCTTCGTCCCCAATGGTGAGGTCAGGTTGTTTCTCGACGGCCTTCCGAACAACGTTGTGGGCGATGGCCTGCCTCAGGTTGACGCCCAAGGGAACTTCCACGCTACGGCCCCGGTTACCGGCGGGTATATGCATGTGTTCGAAGCCACCGATCCTCCGTTCCTCGTCACCGCCGTCGATTACGACGAAACCTGTCGCGCCAGCGCCGCGTACGGTCCATTCGCCATAGCGAGGGCTCCCGTGCTCGAAGGATCACCGATGGTCCCCGAAGTCGCGCTGGATTCCGGTCCCGTCGGCGGAGAGTCCACTCCGGTCTCGCTACCTCCCCACGACTGCGAGACAACGGTGTGGAGGGGGTTTCCGTACTTCTCAGATGATCCGGGCGCAATGCCGGATCCGCCTCCCGGGGTCCCATTGGAGCAGTGGGCGTACGCGGTCCCTGATGAGATGTATGTCTGGGGCTTCGGGTTCACTCCGGGTGAGATCGTGGAAGGCCAGATTGATGGGCAGCCGGTCGATCTGGCGATCAGCCCCTCATGGCCTCCGGGCGTCACCGAGACCGTCCACGGCGACGGCACCATCGGGCGTTTCGCCATCGTCAACTACAACAGCGACTGGTTTCAGGGGGCCTATTGCAGCTTCCCGTGTCAGTTCACCTTGGATGTGCTCACTCCGTCCTGTAATGCGAGTACGTACTACTCCGAGTTGGATCCGGCGGACTTCGAGGTGGCTATTCCCGAGTTGATCGAGGACACCATCCCAATCCCCGGATCGCCCGGGGACGACGTGGTCCAACCGGGCAATGGCCTGCTCCCCGATGATCTCAGTCCTGCCGGTATGGCCGTTCTCGTCCTTGTGGGACTGGGCGGTGCGGTCGGTGGGTTCCTAGGAGGCGGTGCACTGGCGGGGCGCGGCGGGTTCCAGCCGCCTCCTGATGACATGATGCCTGGGGCGACCCCGCCTCCTGATGACAACATGCCGGGTGCGTTCCGGCCGCCTCCTGATGACGGTCTACCTTCGGCGCAGCCGCCTCCTGATGACCAGATGCCGGGGGCGCAGCCGCCTCCTGATGACAGTCTGCCTTCTCCGGGGCATGGTGGTTCGGAGGCGGGGATTATTGATGACAATCTGCCTTCTCCGGGGCATGAGGGTGTTGCACCCCCCGACGATCAGATACCGGGCGGACAGGTGTAGGCACGCTTCCGTTCGGTCTTGTCGCCTCGCCACGGCCCCGGGTGGAAGCGGTGCTCCACGGGCGAGCCTTGTGCCCTGAAGCTATGGTCCCTTCAACTTGACCTTGAGGGGGTTGGGCGGTCCGGGGGTGGGGTTGTGCCCGAGATCGCCGTCCGACTGAACCAGGTGCGAGTGTGAAGCAGTTTTCAGGCAGTCTTCTTCTCTGTCTGCTGCTCTTGGTTCAGCCCGCAGCGTTCGCTGCCGACTGCAACTTGGCCGGGCCCAGCCAAGTTGCCACGGGTGACGTAGTCGATTTAGTCGGTACCGGGTTCACTCCCAACTCAGCAGTTGTGCTCTTTGTGGGCAGTTACCTGGTTTCGGAGGGAAAGGCTTCCGATGTCGGGGGCTGGTCGGTTGCCTTTCCGTTTAGCTACGACGGTGTGTTTCAGATGGAGATGCTCTCGCTCGGCGGCTGCTCGGATACCTTGGAAATCTCCGTCGGATACATGGACGACACGACCGTAGTGACGCTACCTGAGGGCCTCATACCGCCACCTCTAACCCAAACGACGTTCCTCGGTAGCGGAATCAACTTCTTCATGGATGCAGAGACACTGACGTTGAGCGGATTCAACCTGTTCGACGCTGTGACGATTGAATCTGATGACGTGCAGCCACCGCAGCGCTGGGAAGCTGGAGTGGATCTACCGCTGCGGTGGGAGGCGGCGCTGGCTGCTGCTGGTTCGGATCCGCAAGCCGGAGGTGCATCTTCGGGCGGCGTCTCTTCGGATGGCTCTGATGGTGCGGTCCAGGATGGTGGAACTACTACGGATTCCGACGGTGGGGCCTCTGATGACGTTTCTGGCACCACCGGCACGAATGCCGCCGATTCCGCGGGGGTGGCTGCGAGCCCCACGGACCCGGGGAGCGATTCCTCCGTTCTCTTGCTTGGTGCGATCACGGGTTTGGTGGCGGTTTTGGCCGGATTGGGCTTCGGCTGGCTACTGGGTAGGAGGCGGCCATGAGGAGCCGGTTGCTGCGTTTGGCACTACCGCTGGCAATGGTCGGGGCGGTGTTCTTGGTGCCGGTCGCAGGGCTTGCCCAGACCAGCTGTGATGTGTCTGTGTCGGCGTCGGATGTGACGGTGGGCCAGGCGATCACGATCACAGGAACGGGATTCGGACGCGCCGAAGCGGTAACGCTCTGGGCAGGAGGTGTGCAAATACACACCGGTACTGCCAACGGTGGCGTGTTGTCCACCAGTCATTCCTTCTCGGCTCCCGGCACCTATATGGTCCAAGCCACAGCGGCATCGTGTAACAGTGCGCAGCGAGCGGTGCGGGTAAGCGCTCTCGCCACAACCACCACGACTGTGCCGCGGACGACCACGACGACTCTTCCGCCGGACCAGGTCGTGCTTCGCACCGAAGGCGAGTGCAGTATCACCGTCGAGATCCCCGCCGAACAACAGTACGGCTATCCGCTCATCGCGGCTCCCGGCACAACGTTCACGGTGAATGGCAGCGGATTCGACGGTGAGGGGAATCCCCCCCCGGTAGTTGAGGTCCACCCGCAGGATTCGACCCTCAACTTGGTTCAGGGGGTCCCTGGCGCCGACGGGACGTACTCGTTCGACCTCACAGTTCCCGATTGGCCCGAGGCGACCTACTGGATGGTGGTCAGCCAGCAACGACAAGACGACGGTTGTTTTGCCGTCTTCCCGATGTATGTCGATCAGCCACAGGATGCGGAGGAAGACGGCAACTGCTCGATCACGATCATGCAGATCAAGGCGAAGCCCGACATCCCGTGGTTCATGTGGGGTCAATACGCGACCTACGGATTCGATTTCGCTCCCGGCGAGATGGTGGTGCTGACCTTGGCCAACTCGCCCGGTGTTAGTCCGGCTGATGTCATCGGTGGCCCCGTTGAGGCTGGCTCAGATGGCAGTTTCGTGATGCCGTTTGCTCCGCCACCTCACAATTACGGCACCGAAGGTCCGGCCGAGTGGTGGGCTCAGTCGAGGTCCTGCATTGCCAAGACAACCTTGGGATCGGCGACGGCGATGACCGGGCTCCCCCCGTTCACGGTCACCCCTGGATTGCTGTCCACAGGAGGGGTGGAGATCGGTGATGGTGACTGCGATCTGGTGGTGTGGCTGGAGCGTGGCGACGCGGTGAACGGGGTAGATCCTGCGTATCAGGATTACCCGTTGGAAGAGAACCTCATCAACGCCTTTGGCACCGGATTCACCCCGGGTGAGGGGGTGAGTTGGCTGCTCGACGGCCAGACGATCCCCGGAGCGATACAGGGTGGGTTCCCTGTCGTCGTCGACGAGGCAGGAAAGTTCCAAACCTCGGAGGGGAGTCATCTCTTTGCGCTGCAGGGCGCCGGGGTGAACTTCACTCTGACTGCCGTCACCGACTCGTGCACGACCAGCGCGGCATACGTGGGGAGCCTGCTGGTGTCGCTTGCCGAGGGGGTCGTCGGCACCGCGCCGACCGCCGACGGGGTCGATCATCCACCGAGCGAGGAGGCGGGGGTCGGGCTCATCCCGGTTCAATGTCAGCTGGCGGTATGGAAGGAGGCGGGTGTACCCGTCGAGGGTGTCGATCCGAAATATCAGGAGTATCCGGAGGACGATGGAGGAATCGTCGCCTTCGGTAACGGATTCATCCCTTTCGAGGCCGTGAGTTGGCTGCTCGACGGATCACCTTTGTCCGCAGCGGATGCTGAGGACGTTCCCGAAGGATTGACCCTGCCGCCCGGCGCCCTTCCGGATCCGATCCTCTTCCCTCTCGTCGTGGATGAGGAAGGGAACTTCTACGCCTCAAGCAGCAGCTCTCTTTTCGCTGCGCAGGGTGCCGCCGTGCCTTTCACTCTGACCGCGCAAACCGATTCATGCACCGCCAGCGCGCTGTATACCGAGAATCTGCAGGCCGGTGTGATCCCGTCGGTGGTTGGCGACACCCCTACGGCTACGGGTGTGGGTGGATCGGGCGACCCGGACGGTGCTCCGGACGGAGTTCAGGCATCACCCGGGGGAGCGTCGGATGGCTTGTCGACCGGAGAGGTTGCGGTTGTCGCTTTGGTCGCAATAGCGGGAGTCGGCGGCGGCGTACTGGCCGGTCAGAGCCTGGGGAGTCGTGGCCGGGGCTCGATCTTCGAAGTGGAGTACGAACCAGACACTGCGGGCGAAGAGGCTCCCGAGCGAGTCATTGGGTCTTCCTGGCGCACCTTCGACTCGGACGCGAGGTACGACGTGGGGTTGACGGAATCTGAGGCCGAGTCGGCCGGAGATAGCTCTCCTGCCGGCAACGATGCAGGTGGCGTACCTGGGGACGACCCTGCCCAGGAGGGCCTGAAGTCGGGGTACACGTTCACAATGCCCGAAGGCAAGCCAGACCCAGACGCGCCGCCGGAGACCTACTACTGGTTCCCGGAAGAGGGCCCTGTTCCGCCGGTCGACAGCCCCGGAGATCCCGGCGGTGAAGGGGCCGCTCATGATTCGTCAACGCCTTCCGACGAACTGCCCGGCGACAGTCCTTCGGATCCCGACGGTGGCGGCAGGGGGGGAGAAGATTAGACCCTAAGCGTCGGCGCCCCTCCCCCCATTCCGCTGTTGCCGATGCTGCATTCGAACTGACCTCGGAGAACCTCTCTCCGACGCTTGATCCACAGGCAGAACCCAGCGCTCCGGGCGCTGATACGTCGGCGGAACTCGATGATCCCGGCGGTGACGATCCAACCAAACCGGTGTAGGCACGAAACAGGGCGGCCGTCTTGGAGCCGGGGAGGGGATTTGAACCCCTGACCTGCTCATTACGAGTGAGCTGCTCTACCCCTGAGCTACCCCGGCGAGCGCCGTGAGTGTAAACCCGTGTCACCGGCCACCGATCACCTGCCCAGCGGCCGAATGATCAAAGTCGGCAAGCAGCCACCTGCGGCTGAGCACCGGGTGGTATCCCCTAACCTTGACATCCTGCCGACATTCCAGGAGTGGCGCCCGTGGCCGATCAAGCCACCTTCGAATCCGACGTCGAGGAGTTCATCCCGCAGCTGTACTCCGCGGCTCTGCGTATGACGCGCAACCCGGCAGACGCAGAGGACGTGCTCCAGGAAGCGTTGCTCAAGGCGTACCGCGGCTACCACACCTTCAAGGCGGGAACGAACCTCAAGGCTTGGCTGTACCGCATCCTGACCAACACCTTCATCAACAAGTACCGGCAGAAGAGCCGCCGCCCGGCCGAGGTGGAACTGGGCGAGCTCGAGGACCTCTACCTGTTCAAGCGGCTCGGCGATTCCGGCACAGGGGGCGCTTCGCGATCGGCAGAGGAGGAGGCTCTCGACCAGTTCGTCGATCTGGACATCAAGGCGGCGGTCGAGGCGCTCCCCGAGAATTTCAGATTGCCCGTCTTGTTGGCCGATGTAGAAGGGTTCTCCTATAAGGAGATCGCCGAGATCATGGACGTTCCGATCGGGACTGTGATGAGCAGGCTCCATCGGGGAAGAAAGCAGTTGCAGCGTGCGTTATGGCAGGTGGCTGAAGAACGAGGCATTGGAACAAGCTCATGAAGCCAGATTGCCGCGAGGCTCAAGCAGAGGTGTATACCTACCTAGATGGCGAGATGGGGTTCTTCCGCAAGTGGCGCATGAAACGCCATCTACGGGACTGCCCACCGTGCGCCGACGGCTTTTCGTTCGAATCGAAGCTTCAGCAGAAGGTGCGCGAGGACTGTGTCGAAGACGTTCCCGAGGAACTTATGGTCCGCGTAAAGACGTTCTTGCGGCAGAATGGTCCGACCGATCCGTCGGCCGACCCGACTGCAGGAGGTTCAGATGTCTGAAATAATGAAGGGCAACCGGGTCCAAGGGAAGCTGCGCGCTCCCAAGAAGCACGAGGGCGTGCGGGTGTGCATCGAGAAGGAATGCGCAACACGACTCTCCAGCTACAACAAACGGGACCACTGCTACGCACACGCACCGACTCGCTTCCCCCGTCTGCGCGGCCGGGTCGCTCCCGAGTCCTGATCGGGATTCGAAGCCGGGTCCTCGCCGGGTAACCTGGCGGTGATGCACCGTTTCCGTTTCTTCGTTGCCGCACTCCTCGTGTTCTTTGTGGTTGGGGTCGCCCCCGCCATCGCCCAAGAGGAGACGACCGATGAGAACGCCCCTGCGGTCGTGGTCAGCGACGACAGCGCAACCGTTGAGGAAGACGCTTGGACATTCCGGTATCTGGTGCCGAGCCTGCTCGGAGCTTCGGGTATCGCCATCGCGGGCGTCGCTCTCGGGTATGCCGTGAGGATTCGGGGCCGTTACCGCGTGACCCCGTGAGCGCCGTCAATTGGAAGCTCGCTGCCCGCGTCGCCGGGCGGTTCAGCGGTTCGCACCCGCTCGAATCCACATACCACTTCCGCCAGTTCGAGCGTCGCGCCACCGATCTGGTAGCCCGCGCTGCCGAACTCGCCTCGGCCGAGACCGGTATCGACTGGGTGGGTGACCCTGTGGTCGCCGTCGTGACTCGCAACGAGTGGGCCCAGACGAACCTCCAGAGTTTTGGAACCCTGCTGGCTTCGGCCGAGGAGCACATCAAGAACACCGGTTTCGGCAACCGATTGACATCGCGGCTCCTGGGTGCAGAGGTTGGGGCGCTCGTTGGGATTCTGGCCAAGCGAGTTCTGGGCCAATACGAGCTCGTGCTCCCATCCGAGGATGGCGGCGACGGCGACACCGTCATGTTTGTGGGAGTCAATGTCCTCGACATGGAACGAAAGAATGAGTTCCGACCTGAGGAGTTCAGGTTCTGGGTCGCTCTTCACGAGTGCACCCACCGTCTTCAGTTCACCGGGGTTCCGTGGCTGAAGGGGTACTTCCTTGGGCTGGTCGAGGGACTAGTGGAGACATCCGCTCCCGAGCCGGGAAGAGTGCAGCGGATTCGGGAGGAGATGCGGTCTGCAGCGCGAGAGGGACGCCCGCTCGTCGACGAACGCGGTCTAATGGGACTCCTCGCCACTCCCGATCAGCGCGACCTCATCGATCGTGTTCAGGCGCTCATGTCGCTGCTCGAGGGTCATGGCCACGTCGTAATGGATCGAATTGGGGCGCGAGTCCTGGTGACGCAGGATCGAATGGCCCGCGTGTTGAAGATGCGACGCAAGGATCCCCGCATGGCTTCCTTCCTGCGACTCACCGGTCTCGAGATGAAGATGAAGCAGTACGAGCAGGGCGAGCAGTTCATCCTGGCCGTTGAACGCCGGGCGGGTTTCGGCGCACTCGACGCGGTGTGGAGCGGTCCTGAGGCGCTTCCGACGCTCGACGAGATCAGAGATCCCGACCGGTGGCTGAGCCGGGTGGCATGAGCTCGGCAACCGGCCCCCTGCTGATACGGATCCAGGATCGGCTGCCGGATGCGCCGGTGATCGTGGCGTTGAGCGGGGGTGCCGACAGCGCCATCCTCGCTTGGGCGGTCGCACGCAGCACGGACCGGGCTCGGGCCGTCAGTGTGGATCACGGTCTGGCGGGATCGAGTGAACTCATGGAGGCTGCGGCGTCGATTGCAGCGATGCTCGGATTGCCGCACCTGATCGTTGCGGCCGAACCGTCGGTCCCCTCGGAGACCGCTCTGCGTGAGACCCGCTATGCAGCCCTCCTGGCGGCCGCCAAGGACGGGGAGGTAATTCTCACCGGTCACACCCTCGATGATCAGGCAGAAACCGTGCTCGGCAACGTTCTCCGCGGAACCGGCACCGCTGGACTGAGTGGCATCCCGTCGTGGCGCGGTCGATTCTGCAGGCCTCTTCTCGACGCGGCCCGCTCTGAGGTTCGCCGGCTCGCCGCCGAACTCGGTCTGCCGTTCGTCGATGATCCGCAGAACGCCGATCCGGCGGTGCGACGGAATCGGCTCCGGCACGAGACGATTCCCTCGCTCGCCGCCGGGTTCAATCCGAGACTCGTAGAGGCGCTGGGCCGACTCGCCTCCAGTGCGGCAGCCGACGATGCCGAACTCGAGGCAAGGGCCGCGACGGTTCCCTTGACCCGCCATGAAGGAGCGGTGCTCATCCCTGCTGCCGCCCTCTTCACACTTCCGGGGGCGATTGCAGCGCGTGTCGCCAGGAGAGCGTTGCGGGAGGCGCGCGGTCCCCACGCCGGCACAACAGATGAGATATCGGCCGTCCTGAATGCGGTGGGCTCCGTCGCCACCACGATCGGAGGTGCCGTCGATGTGCGCCGCGAGGGCCCCTGGGTCGTACTCGTCGTCGAGGATCCCCCTATGCCGGAGGCGGTCGAGATCGAGGTGGGGAGCAAGGTCGGTTTCGGCAACTGGATAGTGAGTGCCGAGACCGGATCGGATTCCATCGGGCGGTTCGGTGTCACGATGGCGCGTCCGGACCGGTTGGTGGTTCGTACCGCGCCCGCCGACGAGCGGATCCTCATCACGGGTGGTTCGAAGCGTGTTGGTGACGTTCTGGCCGAGGCCGGCGTGCCACGGAGGGTTCGGCCGATGTGGCCGGTGGTCGAGGCAGATGGGACAATTGCCTGGATCGCGGGTGTCAGAGCAGCACCCACCGTTCTTGGTGCATCCTCGATCACAGTCAGGGCAAGGAGGAGCTTGTGAAGGTCGGCAGAACGCTCATCACCGAGGATGAGATCCAGAGGCGTCTGGTGGAGATGGGCGCCGAGATCACCACCGACTACGAGGGCAAGGATTTGTTGCTGGTGGCGGTGCTCAAGGGTGCCTTTATGGTGATGGCCGATTTGGCGCGCAACATTGCGCTGCCGGTTGATATCGATTTCATGGCGGTGTCGTCGTATGGAGCAGCCACCCAGACATCTGGAGTTGTCAGGATCCTCAAGGATCTCGATCAGGAAATCGCCGGGCGGCACGTGTTGATCGTCGAGGACATCATCGACAGCGGGCTGACGCTCGACTACATCAGGCGGAATCTCGAGGTTCGGGCTCCGGCCTCGCTCGAGATCGCAACGCTCCTGCTCAAGAAAGGCCTACAACGGGTCCCGATCGATGTCAGCTACACGGGCTTTGAGATTCCCCCCGAGTTTGTGATCGGATATGGACTCGATCTTGTCGGGAGGTATCGGAACCTACCGTATGTGGCGGTGATGGAGGAAGAAGACGACGAGAGTTCGTCTTCAAGCTGACCGGGGTCCCCGGCCGATAGCGACGTTGCGGCGCAAGATCTTCCGTACCGTCGCTACGTCGATACCATTGGTCCGCAGTCGAACAGGCGCTTGCGCGCCGGAGGAGAAACGTGAGTCGCACCGTTCGGACGATGCTCGTGTATCTCGTCGTCATCACTGTCGGTGTGACGATCGTGAACAGCTTCGTGAGTTCGGCGACGGCTCCCTCCGATCTGTCCCTCGATCAGCTGCAAGCGAACGTGCGCGGCGGCTTGATCACCGAAGTCGTGATCAAGCAGCAATCGAACATCGTCGAGGGCGAGATCAGCGATGGTTCCGGCACCTCGAGCTTTGAGACGACGTTCCCGGAGGGTTATGAGGGTGACCTCACCGCGATGCTGCTCGACAACGGTGTGACGGTCGAGACCGATTCGGAGAATCCGACGCTGCTCCAGTGGTTCCTTGGAACGATTCTGCCGTACATCCTCATCTTCGGCGTGTTCATCTTCATCCTGATGCAACTCCAAGGCGGCGGGAATCGGGTCATGTCCTTCGGGAAGGCCAAGGCGAAACAGGTGACCCGCGACATGCCGAAGGTCACGTTCAAGGATGTGGCCGGCGCTGCAGAGGCCGTCGAGGAACTCGAGGAGATCAAGGACTTTCTCGCCAAGCCACAGAAGTTTCGTGCAATGGGAGCCAAGATTCCCAAAGGGGTGCTGCTGTATGGGCCCCCTGGAACCGGCAAGACGCTGTTGGCACGGGCCGTCGCCGGCGAGGCCGGTGTTCCATTCTTCTCGATCTCAGGTTCCGACTTTGTCGAGATGTTCGTGGGTGTGGGTGCCAGCCGGGTTCGTGACCTTTTTGAACAGGCCAAGACACAAGCGCCTGCGATCATCTTCATCGACGAGATCGACGCCGTTGGTCGCCACCGCGGCGCAGGTCTCGGTGGCGGGCACGACGAGCGGGAGCAGACACTGAATCAGTTGCTTGTCGAGATGGACGGCTTCGACGTCAAGACCGGGGTGATTCTCATCGCAGCCACCAACCGGCCCGACATTCTCGACCCGGCGCTTCTGCGACCGGGCCGTTTCGACCGTCAGATCGTGATCGATCGTCCCGACATCAAGGGTCGCCACGCCATCCTCGAGGTGCACGCCAAGGGCAAGCCGCTGGCCGATGACATCAACTTGGAAGTGTTGGCCCGGCAGACGCCCGGCTTCACCGGAGCCGATCTCGCCAATGCCATCAACGAGGCTGCACTGCTGGCGGCTCGGCGCGATCGGGACGTGATCGGCATGGAGGAACTCGAGGAGGCGGTCGATCGTGTGATCGCAGGCCCGGAGCGCCGCAGCCGGGTGATGTCGGCGGAGGAGAAGGAGATCACGGCGTACCACGAGGGCGGGCATGCCCTTGTCGGATTCGCTCTTCCCAACGCCGATCCGATTCACAAGGTCACGATCATTCCGCGAGGCAGAGCCGGTGGGTACACGATGGCGCTTCCTCTCGAGGACCGGAACTACATGCGACGCAGCGAGATGGTGGACAAGCTGGCGATGATGCTGGGTGGCCGAACGGCAGAGGAGATCATGTTCCTCGACCCCACCACGGGAGCCTCCAACGACATCGAGCAGGCGACGACGCTCGCCCGGCGGATGGTGATGGAATACGGCATGAGCGATCGGTTGGGACCGATGAAGTACGGCCAGCCTGCAGGAGAAGTGTTCCTGGGTCGCGATTACAACCAGGCTCAGGACTACTCCGATGCCGTTGCTTCGATCATCGACGAGGAGGTCCGCTACCTCATCACTCAGGCCCACGAAGAGGCACACACAATCCTCACCACTCACTCCGAGGCGCTGGACAGGGTCGCCGAGGCTCTAAAGGATCGCGAGACTCTCGACGGTGACGATGTGCGCGAGATCTTCTTCGACGTTCCCAAGTGGGAGCATGCCGCCGACGGTTCGGTGCGAATCCAAGCGCCGAATGGCAAAGTGGCCGGGTCATCGGTGGCTGCTCTAAAGGCATCCACCGAAGAGGTTCCCCCTTCCTGACGATCCGTCGCCCCCACCGGCCAATCGTCTGGCAGGTTGGCGAGGTAGGTCTTTCCGACAGCAAACACACCCTGGTGATGGGTGTTCTCAACGTGACTCCGGATTCGTTCTCGGACGGCGGCAGGTTCGTGGAGACCGATGCTGCCATCGCTCATGGCCTGGAGCTCCACGCTACGGGAGCCGATCTTGTCGATGTAGGTGGAGAGTCGACCCGACCCGGGGCAGAACCGGTTTCTGCCGCCATCGAGATCGACCGCGTGGTCCCGGTGGTCGCCGCTCTGGCCACCAATGGTGTTGTGGTGTCGGTCGACACCTTCAAAGCCGAAGTTGCGGCGGCGGCCCTCGAGGCCGGTGCGTCGATCGTCAACGACGTCACCGCTCTGACAGATCCGAGGATGGCGCCACTCGTTGCAGAGTGGGGTGCTGGCTTGGTGCTCATGCACATGCAAGGTGAGCCGCAAACGATGCAACAGGACCCCAAGTACGACGATGTCGTGCAGGACGTGGCTCTGGCACTGCGGAATGCCGCCTCCGCTGCAATCGAGGCCGGCGTGCGCAGGGAGTCGATTTGTCTCGACCCAGGGATAGGGTTCGGAAAAACGCTCGCCCACAACCTTGATCTGCTCGCATTGGGGGTGTCTCGTCTTGCGGAGCTGGGATTCCCGGTCCTGGTGGGGGCATCACGGAAATCGTTCCTCGGCGAGATCCTTGGTCCGATCGAAGATCGCGATCCGGCGTCGACTGCCGCTCACGTGCTCGCAATCGCCGCTGGCGCCTCGATCATCCGGTCACACAATGTGGTCATGGCACTGCGAACGGCGCGCGTTGCCGACGCTATCGTTCGAGGGTTGTGATGACAGGTCTTGAGCCGCGCGATTTCACCTGGGTTGTCCAAAGTCGCCTGGCGGTTTCCGAGCGAATAGGCGGCTGCGGCTTTCAGCACCGCCGTGTCCGTCGTGAGGAGGAGATCGCCTGGCTCAAGAATGCGGGCATCACATCGGTTCTTTCCCTACTCGAGGGGAACCAGAACATGGCGGCCTACGTGGAATCCGGGCTGGCCACGCACCACGAGCCGCTGTCGGATCTGGACCCAGAGGGGGTCCGTGTGGTGTTCGACGCAATGGATGTGGCCTTGGCGTCGGCGGGTGCTGTGCTTCTCATCCATCGCGACACCATCGATGATGCTGTGGCCGGGGTGCTGGCGGGTTATCTGGTACACAGCCGCCTGATCGAGGACCCGATCGTGGCCATGGCTGCGATTCAGGAGATCCTCAGTAGGCCGCTCGGTCCCGAGGCACGGGCGATCATCCCCGAGGAAGCGGGAGCCTGAGTCGCGAGTCGCTATCGGTCTCGGGTCCAATGTTGGGGAGCGCCTCGATCAGCTGCGCGCTGCCACCGAATCTCTGGGATCCGAGGGGTCTATCGTCGCTCGCTCATCTATCTGGGAGACGGCTCCGGTCGGTCCTGATCAACCCGACTTTCTCAATGCGGTGATAGTCCTCGATTCGGTACTCGGCCCCCGACCCCTGTTGCACCGATGCCTCGACATCGAGCGAGCGGCAGGTCGGCAACGTCGGCAACGGTGGGGTCCCCGAGTGATCGATCTCGACATGCTCCTCTACGGGGACGCGGTGATCGAAGGAGAGGGCTTGCGGGTCCCCCATCCTCGTTTGACCGAACGTCGCTTCGTGCTTGCTCCCCTCGCCGAAGCATGGCCTTCGGCGAGGGTGCCGGGCCGAGGTGCCGTGGAGGACCTATTGGCAGCGGTTGCAGATCAGGACGCGGTGCGAACAGAGTTGGAGTGGTAGATCGGCCGTCGGCACTTCCGACAGGTTCGGTCTAGCCGAATCCTCTGGCGTCTTGCTTGAGCGCCAGGTCTACCGAGACGGCCGATGCGAATACGAGCCACCGCAAGGTGCCTTGGCACTCAGGCTTGACGTCGAGGAGATAATTGTCCGCCGTGGTGAACATGGTTTTGGCGAATCCCTCCCACGTCTTGGTGATACGGGCAACTTCTTGGCCGGTGGCGTCAACGATGGCGAAGTTCCAGGCTCGCCAGTTCTCGGCTCGGATCTCACCGATCCTCTGATCGGTTCCATCGTGGAGGCCGAAGTTGATCTTGCCGATCATGTTTTGCTGGCGGATCGTGCCCAGCGGTGCCCCGGTGCCATCGGCAACTTGGACGGTGGATTTCATGATTTTGCGGGGTCGGGTGACTTCGAGCACCTTCGATCCGTCGGCCTGATACACCGACAGTGCATGAGTCATGAACTGATCCAGAGAACTCACAAAGCGAGCCAGCTTCTTCGCCTTGCTCTGGCCCTCCTGACGGATTACACCGACATCGTTGCCTTCAGTGTCGCGAATGGCGTACTCATTGGTCAGCTCGATGAGCTTCGCCTTCTGATTGATAACGATCTGATCTTGGTCTAGAAGAGACATGGCAAAGACCGTAGCCGGTCGGAGTGCGCGGTCGCTCATGCTGGGGAACCGGTAGCCTTACTGGGTGGCGAAGGCTCAAGATGCGCTTGGTCGGTTTCGGCTGGAACCCAAGTCCGGCTTTGGGTTTCCCTGGGCGGAACTGGTGGGACCGGACGGCGTCATTGCGGGGTTTGGGCGTTTTAGCGCGATCAATCTGTTCTTGTTGCGCGGGCAGCGCATCGTCCTGTCTGACGGGCGATCTTGGCGACTCAAGGGAGTGCCGTGGCAAAGGTTCGTGTGCCCAATCTTGTTCGATGCAGATGGTCGCAAGCTGGCGACGACTGCACCGGGTCACGGTGCCTATGCGGTGACATGTCGCGACCGGGGTTTCTCCCTCATTCCTGCAGAGAAGAGATCGGGCCGTCCCCGCCTCTGGGAGCTGATCGAGTTTGGTGAACCGGTCGCTCGGGTCAGGAGGAATCCATACGAGGCCGAGGTCGTGGTATCGATTCCACTTCCCGCACTCACGATTTCGTTCGCACTCGCCGCCTTCGGTGTCATGGGTGAGAAGGACCTGGCAATCGGAACGAGCTGGGCGGCACCGCAGAGCGGTTAGACGCATCTCCCAGCTGTTGTGCCACCAGATTTGGTGTTGGTCGCTGTCCGAGTCGTAGACTCGTGCCGGTCTGGTACTACGGACTGGAACACCAATGGATCTCATCCTCGTCGGACCCGGTAGAGCCGGGTTGGCCCTTTCCCTTCGTTTGGTCGAAGCCGGGAACACGATCACCGGAGTTCTTGCTCGCGATGACGCCGCAGCCGACGCCGCCGCGAATCGCCTCGACTCGCGACGTCTCACCTGGGGCAGTGTCCTTCCTGCAGCCGACCTCATGCTGATCGCGGTTCGCGATGACTCCATCGCCGACGTCGCGACCCGGCTCGCGTCCGTGGTGTCGCGAGTCGATGGTGTTGTCCACCTGTCGGGGTCTGTTTCAATCGAGGCGCTGAGGGCGCTCGACGGCCCGATGCTCGGTTCGTTTCATCCCCTCCAAACGCTTCCTACACCGGAAGCCGGTGCCGCACGGCTTGAAGGAGCGTGGGTGGGGGTGACCGCCAATCAGGACTACTTGGCCGATCGACTGTTTGCCTTGGCGAGATCGATCGGGATGCACCCCTTCGAGTTGGACGACGAGGCCAAGCCGTTGTACCACGCCGCGGCCGCCGCGGCCGCCAACTACCCGCTGGCGGCACTGGCAATATCCCAGCAGCTCTTTGAGGCCGCCGGCGTACCGTTCGAGGCGGCGGAGCCGCTGGTCTCGGCGGTTGTTTCGAATGCCTTCTCAATGGGTCCATCGGCCGCTTTGACCGGTCCCATTGCACGAGGCGACGTCGGCACCGTACGTGCCCAGATTGCGGCCATCGAACGAGAGGCGCCAGAGCTCGTCACACCCTTCAAGGAGCTTGGAAGGGCCACGGCGCAAGGTGCTGGGACGATCGACGCGATGGGCGACATGCTCCGGTGAGAGTGCTCAATACCTTTGCTGCGGTTCGAGGGGAGACAGAGAACACGTCGGTGGCGCTGGTTCCCACGATGGGGTACTTGCACGACGGTCATGTCTCCCTTGTGGGGGTGGCGAGGGAGGCCGCAGACACGGTTGTCATGAGCCTGTTCGTCAACCCACTCCAGTTCAACGAACCGGCAGATCTGGAGCGGTATCCGCGCGACTTGGTGCGTGACTCCGAGATCGCTGACGTTGCGGGCGTGGACGTGCTCTTTGCTCCCTCGATGAGCGAGATGTATCCCACGCCGCCACGCACCCTCGTCCGGGTCGCCGGCGTTGCCGACGGCATGGAAGGGGCACGGCGGCCCGGCCATTTCGAGGGAGTCGCGACGGTGGTGGCCAAGCTGTTCGCCGGCATCCGACCCGATGTCGCGGTGTTCGGCCGCAAGGATGCCCAGCAGTTGGCGGTCGTGCGTCGGATGTCGACGGATTTGTCGTTTCCGGTAGAGATAGTCGGGGCTTCCACAGTGCGGTCGTTGGACGGGCTTGCTGTCTCGAGCCGCAACGTGTTTCTGTCGGAGCCAGACAGGGTCGCAGCCCTCGGGTTGTCGTCCGGTCTGTTTGCTGCGGCCGAGGCTGCGGCGGAAGGTGAACGCACCGCCGCGAGACTCGAATCTGTTGTGGCAAGCCGTGTCTTGGCTGCGGGAGGCGAAGTCGAGTATGTGACGCTCGCCGACGCCCACGAAGCCGAACCGATCGGCACGCTCGATCGTGAGGCCTTCCTGGCGGTGGCCGCCCGGGTGGGCGATGTTCGCCTCATAGACAATGTCGTTCTGTGGCCGGATGGTTCCTCCGACACAGGAGTACGACTCGATGAGCCATCAATACTCAGGAGGTCATGAGGGTGCTTATTGCGATCGATGTAGGCAACACCCAAATGGTGATGGGCCTCTTCTCTGACGACGAGCTAGTGGACTCGTGGCGGTTGTCAACTGTTCGGGAGCGGACCGCCGACGAGTATCGCCTCTTTTTGGCTGGGTTGCTGCGGCAGGATGGTTACCGACTCGAGGATGTCGATGGGATTGCTCTCTCGAGCGTGGTGCCGACGGCGAAGCAGGCCATGATCGAGGTCGCGGAGGATTTGAGCGATGGCCCATTGGTCGTCGTGGGACCCGGGGTCCGGACCGGATTGCCCATCAACATCGACAACCCGCGTGAAGTGGGAGCGGATCGGGTTGTCAACTCGGTGGCGGCTGCCGCCAAACACGGCACACCGGTCGTGGTGGTCGACTTCGGCACGGCGACCAACATGGATGTGGTGGACGGCTCTGGGGCCTATGTCGGCGGCGTCATTGCCCCCGGTCTCGAGGTCTCCCAGTCGGCGCTGATAGACGCCACGGCAGCGCTGCGCCGGGTCGACCTGGTGGCTCCCCGGGCTCCGATCGGCAAGAACACGGTTGAGGCCATCCAGGCCGGACTCTTATACGGGCACGCCGGACTCGTCGACGGCATCGTCGACCGCATCCTGGGTGAGATGGGCGGTGCCCCTGCCGTTGTCGCCACTGGAGGTCTCGCCTCTACCATCGTTCCTCACTGCCGGACGGTCGATCGCGTGGATGAGACACTCACGCTCGACGGGCTTCGGATGATCTATGAGATGAACCTCGAGGAGTGACGATGGGTGACGGCGACGAGCGGTCTTCGCTCGATGAGAACCGGCTCACCGCCGCCCGCCTGGCCAAGGTCGATCGGCTGCGGGACGCTGGCGTCGAGCCCTACCCATACCGATTCGAGCGGACGGCATTTGCCGCCGACCTCCACGATCGCCACGGAGACCTCGGCTCGGGGGCGACCACGGATGAGCAGGTGGTCGTGGCGGGCCGGCTCATGGGCATGCGCGATATGGGTTCTCTCGTCTTCGGAGTTCTGCTCGATCCGTCGGGCCGCATCCAGCTGTTTGCCGATGAGAGTGTTCTCGAGGGGGGCTTCGCCGCATTCTCTGATCTTGATGTGGGCGATTGGATCGGGGTGGCGGGTGAGGTCATGACTACCAGGCGCGGCGAACTGAGCATTCGTGTCGAGGGCTTTACTTTGCTCGCCAAGGGCTTGCGACCGCTTCCTGAGAAGTGGCATGGCCTCAAAGACATCGAGCAGCGGCACCGGCAACGGTACGTGGACTTGGTAGTAAACGAACGAGCGCGTCGGACGGCCGCCAAGAGAATCGCCACGATCGAGTCATTGCGCAGATCACTCTCCGATCGTGGCTTCGTCGAAGTCGAGACCCCCACTCTGCACACGCTCCCCACCGGTGGTCATGCTCTGCCGTTCGAGACCCACCACGATGCACTCGGTATCGACATGTATCTGAGGATTGCGCTCGAACTGCACCTCAAGAGGCTCGTGGTGGGAGGTATGGAACGGGTCTTCGAGATCGGAAGGGTGTTCCGTAACGAGGGAGTGTCGACGATCCACAACCCCGAGTTCACGATGCTCGAGGTGTATCAGGGTCTCGCCGACTACACCGACATGATCGTTCTCACAGAGGCGCTCGTCATCGAGGCTGCCACCGCCGTTCACGGCGGTACCGAGATCGAGTTCAAAGGGAAGGATCTCTCACTGGCGGCGCCGTGGGACCGTCTCGATTTCTTTGGCAGCGTCGCCGAGGCCACCGGCACCGACTGGACGCCAGACATGGATCTGGAGACGGCCCGTTCGTCCGCAACGGCGGCCGGTGTTTCAATCGAACAGGGATGGGGCGTAGGCAAGCTGGCGGCCGAGGCATTCGAGACTCTCGTGGAGCCGACGCTGTGGAACCCGACGTTTGTGCTCAATCACCCCAAGGAGATCTCGCCGCTGGCCAGGGAGCATCGATCCCGGCCTGGTGTGGTCGAGCGGTTCGAGGTGATCGTCGCCGGTACCGAACTGGCGAACGCGTTCAGCGAGTTGAACGATCCGGTCGAACAGAGGCGTCGGTTTGAAGCCCAGGTGGCGGCGCGGAGCGCCGGTGATGTCGAGGCCCACCCGATGGACGAGGACTACCTGAGGGCCCTGGAGTACGGGCTTCCTCCAACCGGTGGCATGGGCATGGGTGTCGATCGGCTCGTCATGCTCCTCACCGGTGAGGAGTCGGTGCGAGAGGTCATTCTCTTCCCTCACCTCCGACCCGAGGCATCGGACCTCTAGGTCGGGCGATGGGGGAGCGTCTGCGCCAAACAGGTCTTGTCGTCGCGGGCGGGATGATTGGATCCATGCTTCGATTCCTGGCCGCGCAGGATCCAGGTGATGTTCCGTGGGAGGTCCTCGGAATCAACCTCGTGGGAGCCGTCGCAGCCGGGTGGCTAGTGGGACGCATCTCCCATCACTCGCACCGGGCCCGGTGGCTCGTTCCTTTCGCCGTGGTTGGTGTCACGGGTGCTCTCACCACCTTCTCGGGTCTGGTAGTCGACGTGCTCTCCCTCGTCGATGCCGAGCGATGGGGTGAGACTGCGATCTACGCCGGTGCTTCGCTGTTGTGTGGGCCGGTGGCGGCAGCTTCGGGGCTGCACCTGGGAGGCCGCGAGTGACGGGATTCGTAGTCATTGTCGCCGGTGGCTTCGGAGCGGGGCTGCGTTTTGTGGTGTCTGATTGGATGACCCGCCGGGCACTCACCGAACTCCCGTGGGGCACTGCCGCCGTAAACGGTTGCGGCGCCATGCTCCTGGGGTTCGTCGTTGGCGTAGGACTGGATGGACTTGTGCTGACGGGAGTCGCGGGTGGGCTCTCAGGTTTTACGACCTACAGCACCTGGATGGTGGAGACCGTTGCTCTGTGGGACGAGGGCCACAGCGGTCGCATTCGAGCCCTGGTCAATTGGATTGGGCTCTTCGCAATCGGGCTGATGCTTGCCGCTCTCGGCTGGGCGATCGGCGGAGCCATCACCTGAGGTCGAGACGGTTGGGGTCAGGCGCTTCGGGCCAAGGTCACTCGATCAACCAGGTAGCCGCCGAGTGACCGGAGGATCGCCGTCACCTTGGGATCTCCCATCGCGGCGGCTGCTTCGTCCGCCAGCTCGATGTGTGCTTCTGCTTCTCGGAGCGAACGCTCGATGTGGCCACCACTCCGCACGATGTCGATCACCTGGTCGATGGCAGTGCGGTCGTGCGGCTTGCCGCCACCGAGAAGGCTTCTGACACGGTCGCCTTCGTCCGAAGCCATCGCATACAAGACGGGCAGAGTGAAGGTGCCCTCTCCGATATCGGAGCCGGCGGGTTTGCCAAGGAATCCCTCGGTCGCCACCAGGTCGAGCACATCGTCGGCCATCTGAAACACGAGTCCCACCTCGTGACCCCAGGTCGTGGCTGCTTCGATCACTGCGGTGTCGGCGCCTCCCGCCATTGCTCCCAGACGAGCAGAGGTGCGGATCAGGCTCGCCGTCTTCTTCTCGATGACAGTGAAGTAGGCATCGTGACCGTGGTCGAGGTCGTCGGTGAGCTGCAATTCGCGGATCTGCCCTTCGCAGAGCAGGGCGTATGTCTGCGCCAGGAGGGCAACGGCTTCGGTCCCGAGTGGTGCTGCGATCTCCGATGCCCGTGCAAGCAGGAAGTCTCCGGCCAAGATCGCGATCGTGTTGGTCCAGTTGTCGTTGACCGAGGTTTGGCCCCGCCGACTATCGGCCTCGTCGATCACGTCATCGTGATACAAGCTGCCCAGATGGACGAGTTCCACGGCCACTCCCGCCTCCACCGGATCGTTGCCATCGATGCTCCCGAGCTCAGCTGCGACCTGCGCCAGCAACGGGCGGTAGCGCTTGCCTCCCGCCAGGAGGTGCTGTGCGATTTCAGTGAGGAAGGGGTCGTCTGAGGTCGTCGCCTCGAGGAGCCTTGTTTCGACGTGCTCCAATCGCGACCAGACACGATCTATCGGCACCAGCTCGCGAATCGGGGGCAGTTCCATTGTGATGAGAGAGTACCGGTGCCGACTCGCATTCCTGTCGGTGTGGACGACACACCTGTCCGCGATTCGCCACCACGCCACCGAGCCTCCGATCTCCGGCGAGGGCGACAGCGATACCATTGGTTGCCGATCGGAGTTGAATACGTATGACAGCCATCACCGGTTCGACTCAAGGCGGGGAACAACTACGCCGACATGGCCGTTACGGGTGCAAAACACCGTCCTGGGCTTGAATCGGGCCACGGCTATAGTCGTGGAGGCGCCTCCTTGGATGGGCGCCGTTTGACGTAACAGGGGTGAACGAGTGTTCGAAAGGTTTACCGACAGGGCAAGGCGAGTTGTCGTCCTGGCGCAGGAGGAGGCGCGTCTCCTCAACCACAACTACATCGGCACCGAGCACATTCTTCTCGGCCTGATTCATGAGGGCGAGGGTGTGGCGGCTCGTGCGCTCGAGGGGATGGGTATCTCGCTCGAATCGGTGCGCAGCCAGGTCGTGGAAATCATCGGTCAGGGCGCCCAAGCCCCCACCGGGCATATCCCATTCACGCCTCGTGCCAAGAAGGTTCTCGAACTCTCACTCCGTGAGGCTCTGCAGCTCGGCCACAACTACATCGGTACCGAGCACATCCTCCTCGGACTGATCCGTGAGGGCGAGGGCGTTGCGGCCCAGGTGCTTCAGAAGCTGGGTGCCGAGTTGCACAAGGTTCGCCAATCGGTGATTCAACTCCTCTCCGGGCAACAGGGTGAGAGCGAAGAGGGCGGCGAACCCGTCGCATCGGGAGGGCGAGGTCGCGGCGAGAGCTCGTCTGGTTCTACGGTCCTCGATCAGTTCGGTCGCAACCTCACGCAGTACGCCAGGGATCGCAAGCTCGACCCGCTGATCGGCCGCGAGCGCGAGGTCGAACGGGTAATGCAAATCCTGTCCCGTCGCACCAAGAACAATCCCGTGCTCATCGGAGAACCCGGTGTCGGGAAGACTGCGATAGTCGAAGGTCTTGCCACCAGGATCATCAATTCGGATGTACCCGAAACCCTCAAGGGGATGCATCTGTACACGCTCGACCTCGGCGCCCTCGTTGCCGGGTCCAGATATCGCGGCGATTTCGAGGAGCGGCTCAAGAAGGTGCTGAAGGAGATCAAGACCCGCGGCGACATCATCCTCTTCATCGATGAGATCCACACCCTGGTCGGTGCTGGTGCTGCCGAAGGTGCAATAGACGCTGCCAGCATTCTCAAGCCGATGCTGGCCAGGGGCGAGCTGCAGACGATAGGTGCAACGACGCTGGAGGAGTACCGCAAATACCTCGAGAAGGACTCGGCACTGGAGCGTCGATTCCAGCCCATCCAGGTTGATGAGCCGACCGTTGCCGAGACGATTCAGATCCTCACCGGCGTACGAGAGAAGTACGAGGTGCATCACAAGGCCAGCTATACGGACGACGCCCTCGTCAGTGCTGCCAACCTGGCCGATCGCTACATCGCCGATAGACACTTGCCCGACAAGGCCATCGACCTGATCGATGAGGCGGGCAGTCGGATGCGTATCCATCGCCGCCCCGGTACGCCGGAGCTCGAAGAGATTCAGACCGGCTTGGAGTCGGTGCGACTCGAGAAGGAAGAGGCAGTCCAATCGCAGCAGTTCGAGCGAGCCGCCCAGTTGCGCGACAAGGAGCGCTCGCTCATCGCCGACCGTACCGAGCGGGAGGCCGAACTCGGAGAGAGCGAGGACGTTGTGTCCTCGATCATCGACGAAGAGCAGATCGCTGAGGTGCTTGCGCAATGGACGGGTATCCCGGTTCAGAGCCTCACCGAGGAGGAGACCGCCAAGCTGCTGCGCATGGAGGATGAGCTACACAAGAGGATCGTCGGTCAGGACGAAGCAATCGAGGCGGTCAGTCGCTCGATCCGGCGGACCAGGGCTGGTTTGAAGGATCCCAAGCGTCCGGCCGGCTCGTTTATCTTCCTCGGCCCGTCGGGTGTCGGTAAGACCGAGACCGCCAAGGCGCTCGCCGAATTCCTGTTCGGTGACGACAATGCCCTGATTCAGCTCGATATGTCGGAGTACATGGAGAAGCACACCGTGAGTCGTCTTGTGGGCTCGCCTCCGGGGTACGTCGGCTATGACGAGGGCGGCCAACTCACCGAGGCGGTGCGGCGTAAGCCGTTCAGCGTCGTCCTATTCGACGAGATCGAGAAGGCCCATCCGGACGTCTTCAACACGCTGCTCCAGATCCTGGAGGACGGTCGTCTCACCGATTCGCAGGGCAGGACCGTCGACTTCAAGAACACGGTCATCATCATGACATCGAATCTCGGAACCCAGGACCTCAAGAAGGCGTCGATCGGGTTTACGGCCGACTCGGAGGAGTTGTCCTACGAGAGGATCAAGGAGCGGGTCACCGAGGCGCTCAAGAAGCAGTTCCGTCCTGAGTTCCTCAACAGAATCGACGAGGTCATCGTCTTCCACGAGCTCACGATGGCCGAGGTGAAATCGATTGTCGACCTCATGTTGCTGCGGGTACGGGAACAGCTCGAATCGCGGGCTCTCGAACTGGTGCTCACTGAGGCTGCCAAAGAGATGCTCGGAGAGAGAGGCTACGACCCGGCGCTGGGCGCCCGTCCGTTGCGTCGTGCCATTCAGCGACTGCTCGAGGACGAGTTGTCGGAGAAGGTGCTGTTCGGTGAATTCTCAGCCAACTCCACCATCGTCGTGGATCTCGACCCTGACGAGGAGGGGGCCCTCACTTTCTCATCGATCGAAACACCCGATCACCCCGATGTCGAACTGGCGGAGTCAGAGGGCTGATTCGAGTTCTGCTCGACCCTGCCGGTTTTCAAGTGTCGCCTTTTGATTGATGCGTGACGCCTTGCGCGGCGTAGCCTCAGTGTGATCGCACAAGAGGAGTTCTCATGGCACTGCAGTACCACCTCAAGATCGATGAAGGCGACATCGCCCCGTCCGTGCTTCTCCCCGGTGATCCCGGCAGGGTCGAGATGGTCGCCGCTCTGTGGGATACCGCAGAGCATGTGGCCACAAACCGTGAATACGTGACCTACACCGGTACATATCGGGGCGTGCCAATATCGTGTACCAGCACCGGCATCGGATCACCCTCGACCTCGATTGCCATGGAGGAATTGGCTCGGTGTGGCGCAACCACGTTTCTGCGCATCGGTACGTGCGGAACGTTCCAGAGCCATGTTGCCAATGGTGACATCGTGGTATTCGACTCTGCGGTCCGCCACGATGGAGCCTCGAAGTTGTACGCCCCGATCGAGTATCCAGCGGTGGCCGATCACGAGGTGGTAGCAGCGTGTATCGAGGCGGTGAAAGGGATCGATGCGCCCTACCACGTTGGCACCACTCGATCCGCCGATACCTTCTACGCCGGTCACCCGACCCCCGGATCCTCCTACAACGACTACTGGAACTCGTCTTGGGCCGAGATGATGCAGGATCTACAGCGTTGGGGGGTCATCGGCGCCGAGATGGAAGCGAGCCTCATCTTCGTGCTGGCCCGCGCCTGGGGGCTGCGGGCGGGCGGCATTTCGGTGGTGCTCGACAACGTCCTCGAGGTGCGTGAGGGTGATGGGAGCTTTGATCCGGAAACCGGTGTGCTTCACGACCCGGAGGTGATGAGCCGCATGTGCCTGGCAGGGTGTGAAGCCGTCAGGATTCTCGACCAGCCGGCCCAGTAGGTCACGATTGCTCTTGTTCTGATCTGGCCGCAGGGGCCGCTGAATCGCTCGTGCTCGGCGGGTTTGTGCCTCGTATCATCCGATCCGGCCAATGGGTGTCGAGCAGCAAACCGGCGAGGCCTCAGACATCTGCGTCCGGTCGGAGGGTTTGTCGGGCAAAGGACAGATGGCTCTCCACTTCGAATGCCCGGATTCTGACAGGTCGACGGGCGGAGGCCCGTTTCCAGCGTCTAAACTCTCGGTTCGGTCCCCTCGGGGGCCCCAAGGGACTCTATGTACAGGAGCCAGTTACTAATGCTTAAGAGACGCCTCAGCCTTGTCGCGCTGCTGGCGGCCTTTGTGTTGGTGGTAGCCGCCTGTGGCGATGATGATGCCGCAGACGACACCTCCGCTACGACGGCTGCACCGGCTACGACGGCTGCACCGGCTACAACGGCTGCACCGGCCACAACGGCTGCACCGGCCACAACGGCCGCACCCGCTTCGACGGTTGCACCCGCCGGCCCTGCCGCCCTCGCCTGCATGGTCTCCGACCAGGCCGGCATTGACGACAAGAGCTTCAACGAGACCGCGTGGCGCGGCATGCTGCAAGCCGAGGCCGAACTCGGCACGCAGGTTGAGTTCCTCGAGTCGCAGGACGCGACCGACTATCGGGTCAACATCGACGCCTTCATCGAGCAGGGCTGTGACTTGATCGTCACTGTTGGGTTCCTGCTTTCCGATGACACGGGCGCCGCTGCTGCGGACAACCCTGACTCTCGTTTGGCCATCATCGACTTCCCTGTGTATCCAGATGCACCGTGGCTCGATGGCGATGGCAACATGGTCACGAATGTGCGTGGTCTCACGTATCAGACGGACGAGGCAGCGTTCCTCGCCGGTTACCTGGCTGCTGGCGTGAGCCAGACCGGCGTCATCGGTACCTTCGGTGGAATCAACATTCCTCCGGTATCCGTGTTCATGGAGGGCTACCGCAACGGAGCCGCCTACTACGACTCGGTCAAGGGAACTGAGACCACAGTGCTCGGCTGGGATGGCACCGATGGTCTGTTCACCGACAACTTCACCTCACTCGACGATGGTCGCGCCTTCGGGCAGAACCTGCTCGACGAGGGTGCAGACGTCATCCTGCCGGTTGCGGGACCCGTTGGTCTCGGCACCGGTCAGGCGATTCTGGACTTCAACTCGGCTGGTGGCAGCGCGATGATGGTCGGCGTCGATACCGACATGTTCTTCTCGGCTCCGGAGTTTGAGGACATCCTCCTCACTTCCATCCTGAAGAACATGGACGCTTCGGTGTTCAACACGATCAACAACATCGTCACCCTGGGTTCGCTGGGCAACCAGTACCTGGGCACGATCGCCAACGGTGGAGTGGGCATCGCCCCGTTCCACAACTTCGAATCCGTGGTCGGCGGAGCTCTCGCAGGAGAGATCGCTGCCCTCGAAGTTGGTATTGCTGACGGAAGCGTTTCGGTTGGCTTCCCGGGAGCCGACGAGGGCTAATCCTTCAGTCGTCCAAAAAGTGAAAGCCCCCCCGGCGACGGGGGGGCTTTCGTTTCGTCTAGGCTGCGCCGCCTGTCGGGAGTGGGCAACGGGAGACGATTTTGGAGCTACAGCTGCGAGGAATCACAAAGCGATTCCCCGGCGTCCTTGCCAACGATTCGGTCGATCTCACCGCCCGTTCCGGTGAGATTCTCGGTCTGCTCGGCGAGAACGGCGCAGGCAAGACGACCCTGATGAACATCCTCTACGGCTTGTACACAGCCGACGAGGGCCAGATCCTTCTCGACGGTGAGGAACGCCACTTCAGTGGTCCCGGCGATGCCATTGCTGCCGGGATCGGCATGGTTCATCAGCACTTCATGCTCGTCCCGGTCTTTACCGTCACCGAGAACGTCGTGCTCGGGGTGGAGCCGACCACCTTGGCGGGAATAATGAACATGAAGGAGGCTGGTCGCGAAGTTCGCGAGATCTCCACCCGGTACGGCCTTGAGGTCGATCCCGACGCCGTCATCGAGAACATCCCGGTCGGCATCCAGCAGCGAGTCGAGATCATCAAGGTGCTGTTCCGCGAGGCAGAGTTCTTGGTCTTCGACGAGCCAACCGCCGTGCTCACTCCGCAGGAGGTGGAGGAGTTCTTCGGGATCATCAGAGGTTTGCGGGACGCCGGCAAGGCAATCATCTTCATCACGCACAAACTCAAAGAGGTGCTTGAGATCTCCGACCGGGTGGCGGTGCTCCGTCGAGGCAAGGTGGTGGGCGAGACTGCCCCGGCCGACACAACTCAGGAGGCACTCGCCGAGATGATGGTGGGGCGCCCGGTTGATCTCGTGGTCGACAAAGGTGTCGCTGCAGCGAAGGATGTCGTCCTCAAGGTCGAGGATCTATACGTCGCCGACGACCGCGAGCACATGACGGTAAACGGCGTCTCGTTTGATGTGCGGGCCGGTGAGATCGTCGGGGTCGCCGGTGTCCAGGGGAACGGTCAGACGGAGCTGGTCGAGATGTTGACCGGGATGCGCCTACCGGCGTCGGGAACCATGGAATTGAGTGGCGAAGACGTGACTCACGAGCACCCGCGTGGAATCCACAGCAGAGGCGTTGCCCACATCCCCGAGGATCGACAGCGTTCCGGTCTGGTCATGAACTTCACGATCACCGAAAACATGGTTCTCGATACCTACTACTCGGCGCCCTACTCCAGGGGAATCATCATGGATTGGGACGCGGCGGAGGCGGCAACGACATCACTCGTGGAACAATTCGACGTCCGAACGCCCAGCATCTCCATTCCTGCAAGCAACCTGTCGGGGGGGAACCAGCAGAAAGTCATCGTCGCTCGCGAGTTCAGCCGTGAGGTCAAGCTGGTCGTAGCCTCCCAGCCGACCCGTGGCCTCGATGTCGGTTCAATCGAATACATCCACGGTCGGATCGTCCAAGCCCGTGACGACGGCGCCGGGATTCTCATCGTCTCGACAGAGCTCGACGAGGTCATGGCATTGTCGGACCGCCTGCTGGTGATGTTCGACGGCAAGATCGTCGCCGAGCTCGATCCCAAAGAGGTCACCAATGCCGACGTCGGTCTCTACATGGCAGGGGCTACCCCATGAGCGACGACAACCACATCGACGAACCCCAAGAGACCTCTGAGGGCGCAGCCGGCTCCAAACTGTTCCAGGATCTGACCGGACTCGGAGTCGATTGGCGTTCGGCCCTGCTCGTGCCGGCGCTGGCGATTCTCACGGCTCTGATCGTCGGGGTTTTCGTCATAGCCTTCACCGATCTCGAGGCTTTGCGTCTGTGGGGCAGCGATCCGGGTGCCGCTTGGAGCAAGACTTGGGGTTCGATCTCGGGCGGATACAAGGCTTTGTTCGTCGGATCATTCGGGTCGTTGCGGGCGGTCTCGGAGACAATGGTCGGTGCCACGCCTCTGATCCTCGGCGGCCTCTCGGTGGCGATCGGCTTTAGGGCCGGTCTGTTCAACATCGGTACCGAAGGTCAAATGCTCATGGGCGGCATGGTCGCCATCTGGGTCGGCGTGACGTTCCAGCTGCCCATCTTTCTCCACCTCCCGTTGGCACTCATTGGTGCGGCGATCGGAGGAGGTGTGTGGGGGGCCGTACCCGGTCTGCTGCGGGCCAAGACCGGAGCCCATGAGGTCATAACCACGATCATGCTCAACCTCATCGCCTTCAACCTCGTCGTCTATCTGTTGAAGTCGGGCATTTTCCAGGCAGAAGGTCGCGACGATCCCATCTCCGAAGCCGTCGCGGTGAGTGCCCGATTCCCCAGGCTGTTTGGCTTCCTCGATGACTCACAGGTACGTGTGACCGCCGGCATCATCTTTGCGGTTCTGATCGCCTGGCTCATCTACTGGCTGCTGTTCAAATCGACGCTCGGGTTCGAGTTCCGCGCCGTCGGCATGAATCCTCACGGAGCTCACTACGCCGGAATGAATGTTGTATTCCTCTATACGGCGGTGATGGCGGTTGCAGGTGCGCTCGGCGGTCTCGCCGGGGCGGATCAGATCCTCAGCATCTTGTACCGGGGTTCTCCCGGCTTCTCGGCCGGGATCGGCTTTGATGCGATTGCGCTTGCCCTGCTTGGGCGATCGCATCCGGCTGGCGTCGTGGCGGCCGGAGTGCTGTTCGGTGCGTTGCGCTCCGGCGGTCAGGTCATGCAGGTTGAGACAGATCTTTCGATCGACCTGATCCTCGTTGTCCAGGCGCTCATCGTGGTGTTCATAGCCGCACCGGCGCTGATTAAGGCGATCTACAGAGTCCGCACCGGCCGGGCTGCCGAACAGCTCACCACCGGGTGGGGCGCATGACGGCAATACCCGAGACCCAGAAGCACGTGTATTCCCCTGCCGAACTGCGCCGGGCCCGCTACCTCGGCATCACCTACATCGTGCTGGCCCTGTTCGTCCTGTGGTTCTTTGCTGTTGGATCGGTGGGTGAGGGTGATTCGACGCTCAAACTCGTCAAGCCGACCGACCGTTTCAAGAACTTCCCGAATCTGGTGCTCCCGGCAGCGATCTTCTCGTTCGTGGTGGCGGCGGTCTTTGCCTCGCTCGGCGCTGTACAGCTCACTCGAGGTTTCAAGAGGCTCGGCAATGTCGTGCTCGCCATCGTGCTGCTGCTGTTTGTTTTCTCGTTCCTGACATGGGCAGCTGCTGGCAAATCCTTCAGCTTCGTGGGGATGATGCAGGAGACGGTCAAGCGATCGATCCCGATCGCCCTAGGCGCCATGTCGGGCGTGCTGTCGGAACGGGTGGCCGTGATCAACATCGCCATCGAGGGCCAGCTGCTGGGCGGAGCCTTCGTTGCCGCCGTCGTGGGCTCCGCAATCAACCCGTGGGTGGGAGTCGTGGCGGCAACCCTCACCGGCGTCGTTCTCGGTTGGGTGCTCGCCGTAATGGCGATCCGCTACCGGGTCGATCAGATCATCGTCGGTGTGGTCATCAACCTGTTCGTGTTGGGGCTCACGTCCTTTATGACCCAACGCATCCTCAACGACAACCCCCAGTTCAACGGATCTGAGGTGTTCAAGTCGATTGAGATTCCGTTGCTGGCGGACATCCCGTTCTTTGGTGCTGTGCTGTTCAAGCAGAACATCTTTGTCTACGCCACGTTCGTCCTGGTGGCCGTGCTCACCTATGGGTTGTTCAATACCAAGTGGGGGCTCCGGAGCCGTGCCGTTGGAGAGCACCCCAAGGCGGCGGACACGCTTGGTATCAACGTGTATGGGTATCGGTATCTGAACACGCTGCTGGGTGGAGCCATTGCCGGGTTTGGTGGCGCCTACTTCATCCAGGGCAGCGTCGGGCAGTTCGACGAGAATATGACCAACGGGCGTGGATTCATTGGCCTGGCCGCCATGATCTTCGGTAGGTGGCACCCCGTGGGCGCGTTGTCCGCCGCACTCGTGTTTGGATTCGCCGAGTCACTTTCCGGCAAGCTGTCGATCCTGCAAACGCCCATCCCATCGGAGTTCCTGGGGATGGCGCCGTACATCGTCACGATCATTGTGGTGGCCGGTCTAGTCGGCAAGGCCCGACCCCCGGCTGCCGACGGTCAGCCATACATCAAGGAGTAGGCACGGCCTCGCTCTTGTGGCCGGATCCTCAGAGTGGCTGGTGCCTTGAGATAGACAATTCTCTTACGGCGTTGTTGTCGTCGACGACGACGGGTCCGGCGCCGTCCGACCAAAGAACTCGATCGCCTGGAGGGCGAGCTCAGGGAAGGCTTCTTTTCCTTCGAAGACCACCCCTGGGTAGGCGCTGGTGATCGTGATCGTAAGGCTCGACGTCCGCAGGCTCCGGAGCTGGATCCGCTGTGGGTTGGTGTTGGTGTCGGCGAGTTCCTCGAACGTCTGCTGCACCGAATCGTCGATCTCGATTCCGAACGCCTTGATCCGCGCGTTGCGATGGAAGAGCTCGTCGTCCTCGACGTTGTAGAACAGCACCTCGGTGATCTGCACCGGCGGTGAGAACAGGAAGGTGAGTTCAGCACCGATTCCGCCGCCGGTGGCGTTCCAGCGGTTGTCGTCGATGTCGTCCCAGAGTGCCTCACACGAGAAGGCGTCGCTTAGCTCGAGCGTGCAGTCGCTTGTAAACGGGGTCAACTCACCGATTGGAAGGGTTGCCGAGGTCGCGACAGTCGTGGTGGCCTCTTCCGCTTCGACGATGTCGTCGCCGCCGAAGACATTGATGACGAGTGCAAGCAGAGCCACTCCGAGGACGATTGCCGAAAGGACCACAAGAGCACGCGCTCCGGCCGTCGTTCGCAGCATGGGCTGAGGAGCCACCGGTGTTGAGCTTCTCGGAAGGCGGGCGCCGCACAACTCGCAGTGGTGATTGGCGGGATCATTGGGTCGGCCGCAGGAAGCGCAGTACACCGCAACGCCGGACTCCGAGGTTTGGGGGGCGATTGGCTGTCCTGTTGCGGTCGATTCCTCGGTGGGGAACGCCTGTGGCTCGGCCTCGGCCGGCTCGCCCTCGAGGTCGAAGGGCTCGAACAGATTCTCGAATTGATCGTTCGGATCCTTGGCCATCAGCGGGCGTCCGTCCATTCCCGGGGGGTCGGGAGAGTCCCGGGCAAGGGCTATTGTGCCATGGATTCCCCGTGAGCTTCCTACTCCTCCTCGCAGATGTTCGTCCCACCGATGTTTGGGATTCTGGTGACGTGATCGGCGCGATCCTCCTCGTTGCCCTTGTGGTGGTAGGTCTCTTCATGGTTCGTGTCATACGACGCAGGTAGCGTCGCAAAGCGATGAGATACCGGTGCGAGGCGTGTTCCTACGAGAGCTCCAAATGGATGGGGTTCTGCCCCCAATGCCGCGATGATCGTGTGCTCGTCGAGATAGCCGAATCGCTTCGTCCCAGCCGGCGCCGCCCAGCGGCGGGAGTGCTTTCGCTCGCGGATGCCCGGGCCGCAAAGGTTGCTCGTACCCCCATCGGAATCGATGAGTTCGATAGGGTCATTGGCGGTGGCCTGGTGCCCGGTGTCGGGATCTTGTTGGGTGGAGAGCCCGGTGTCGGCAAGTCCACGCTGGTTCTCCAAGCCGCCGGCTCGTTGGCAGATCGCGGCGGCACCGTCCTGGTGGCTTCGGCTGAGGAGTCGGTGAGTCAGGTCGCTTTGAGGGCAGGTCGGCTGGGGATCTCAGATGATTCAATACTGCTCTCATCGGAGCGCGATGTGGATGCTTTGATCGAGGTGGCGCGATCGGCGCTGCCGGATCTGCTGGTCGTCGATTCGATCCAGACCGTTGCCGCTCGCGAGGTGGGCGGCGCCCCTGGTGGTGTGGCCCAGGTGCGGGAGTCGGTGGCCCGACTGATTCACTTCTCCAAGGAGTCGGGTGTGCCGGTGATCCTCGTGGGGCATGTCACCAAGGACGGCGGTATCGCCGGGCCGAAACTCGTCGAGCATGCGGTGGATGTCGTTCTCTACCTCGAGGGCGACCCAGAACGTGGACTCCGAGTGCTGCGCGGTCTCAAGAACCGATTCGGCGCGACTCACCAAGTCGGGCTGTTCGAGATGGGAGAGAGCGGGCTCATCGAGGTCGTGGATCCTGCCGGTCTCCTTGCCGCAGGCAAGCGGGGCGAGATGCCCGGCAGTGTTGTGTTCCCGGCTGTCGACGGGACCAGGCCATTGCTGGTCGAGGTGCAAGCTCTTGTCGCCGCTGCCACGGCGCCTCAACCACGCCGGTCCGTCAAGGGAATCGAGCCGGCGCGGGTCCATCAGGTCATCGCCGTGCTCGAACGGCACGCGGGGCTCTCTTTCGCCGACAAAGATGTCTATGTGAGCGTCGTCGGTGGCATCAAACTGCGCGATCCCGGCGCCGACCTGCCTGTTGCTCTCGCTCTCGCTTCGTCCTTGTTGGGCGAAGCCGTCGGATCACTCGCTGCCTGGGGCGAGGTCGGGCTCACAGGTGAGATCCGCGCCGTCGCCCACGGGGAGCATCGGGCGCTTGAAGCAAAACGGCTCGGTTTGGGGCGGGTGATTGGACCGGTCGGCGGTGGTGGGAACGACCGGATCTTGGCTGCTCTGGCGAGCGCCGGTCTGCTGGGAGATGCGGAGTGGGACCTCGGCGACTAGGCCGTTGGATCTCCGAGCGCTCAGGTCGACGAGCGCGGCTCGCAGTTGCGAAAGTACGCCTTCTCCAAAGCCGGAAGCCTGGAGTGGATGGATTCCCTTCCTCTGGTCGCTGCCCCATTCCGACGCCGCGTAGTAGCCTCGCTTGGAGATGAGTTCCTCTCGATCCGGCCTCGACATTCGCAGGGCGCTTGCACCGGGCACGCCCTTGCGTAATGCGATCGATCTGATCCTCCGTCAGGAGACGGGTGCTCTCATCGTGCTCGGATACGGGCGCGACATCGAGGCGCTTTGCTCTGGCGGCTTTCATCTCGACGGCACTGATTTCCATCCGGCCCGTTTGGCCGAGTTGGCCAAGATGGATGGTGCAGTCATCACTGACGAAGCAGCCGAAGTCATCTACCGCGCCAACGTCCACCTCATTCCAGATCGATCGCTGGAGACCAAGGAGACCGGGACGAGGCACCGGACCGGTGAAAGGGTTGCCAAGGAGACCGGTCGGGCGGTGGTGGTTGTATCGGAGGGGCGACAGACAATCACGGTCTACACCGGCGATTCGACATACGAGCTTCGCAACCCCACCACTCTTCTGGCGCAGGCGAATCAGAACCTCCTGACGCTGGAACGATTTCGCGGCCGACTCACCGACGAGGAGTCCCGTCTCACGCAACTCGAAGTGGACGACATCGTCGTGTACCGCGATGTCGTGCAGTTCCTACAACGTGCGGCACTCGTCCAGCGGATCGGGGTGGACCTCGAGCACTACACCGTGGAACTCGGCGGCGAGGGTCAGCTCATCAACCTCCAGCTTGTCGATCTCCTTTCGGGGACCGGCGAGTCGGCCGAACTCGTCTACGCCGATCACGCTCGGTCCTACCCGCCCGACACCAAGAACCCTCTCGACCTGATGAGAACACTGACCACGGAGCATCTGTCCGAGGAGAGCCGGGTTGCAGCCCTGCTCGATTTTGGGCCGCTGGAGAATCCCACGCGGTCTCGCGGTTATCGGATTCTGGATCGGATTCCGCGTTTGCCCGACGCGGTCCAGGATTCACTCGTGGATCACTTCGAGACCCTTCAAGAGCTGTTGTATGCCTCAGTGAGCGAACTCGATCAGGTCGAGGGAGTAGGGCGTGCCAGGGCTCGCCAGTTGCGCCACTACTTCGATCGGTTGCTTGATCAAACGCGGAGCTGGGCGATCGAAGAGGAGTAACGCCGCTGGGGCGTTGTCGTCGGTCTTGTCTGGTCTCGCGGCGCCGGTTCCCGACGCGTCTACCCAGGTCGCATCAAGCATGTGGAGGTTTTCCGTTGTGACCACAGCGTGGGAGGGCTTCTGAAGTGTGACGGACTGGCGCCGACCGCTTCTGGTGCCAGCCGCCCCTGCGGTACAATGCCGCTCCACGGTGTCCTAGGTCGATCGCGAGGGGCACGGATACGACTGCAACGAGGAGCCTGAATGCGCGTCTACGAACTCGCTCGCGAGCTTGAGCTCGATTCGAGCGATGTGCTGGCTCAAGCCAAGAAACTAAAGATCAAGGTGGAGTCGGCCTCATCTGGTCTCGATGCCGATCAGGCGGCCAAGATCAAGGCGGCTGCGAAGAAGGCTGCTCCTGGCAAGAAGGCTGCTCCTGGCAAGAAGGCTGCTCCTGGCAAGAAGGCTGCTCCTGGCAAGAAGGCTGCTCCTGGCAAGAAGGCTGCTCCTGGCAAGAAGGCTGCTCCTGGCAAGAAGGTCGCTCCTGGCAAGAAGGTCGCTCCTG
>JAJCYA010000048.1 GCA_029263095.1 Acidimicrobiia bacterium
TATCTACCGACCGGATTGCGAGCGGGGAGAGTTCTGTAGCTTCCCTGGCTTCGGTATGGGTGCGGTCGCGGCGGATCAGTCCGCTCACACGATCTTCGCCCTGATGCTGGCGGAGACGAAGTCGAGGGTGGCGACCACCACAGCGATGGCAAGCATCTGTACCGAAGCGGCTCGGTACTGGAGCAGGTTGATGTTCTGCTGGAGGAGGAACCCGACGCCGCCACCACCGGCAAAGCCAATGATGGTGGACATACGGACGTTGATGTCCCAGCGATACAGGGTGAACGCAATGTACGGCGGGACGATCTGCGGTACCACAGCGAAGACGATGTTCTGGAGCTTGGTTGCTCCGGTGGCGGCAACGGCTTCGATCGGACCCTCCATCACCGACTCCACTTGTTCTGAGTACAGCTTGGCTAGGCCGGCAATCGTGTGTAGCCCCAGAGCGAGGGCACCGGCGAATGGGCCGAAACCGACCCACACCACGAAGACGATGGCCATCACCAGTGGTTCGATGGAGCGGATTCCGTTGAACAGAGTTCGTGATGAGTAGTAGGCGGCCATTCCCGACGGCAGCTGGTCGTGGCCGCGCGCCGCCACCACCCCGGCGACACCGAGTACCGCGCCGAGTGCGGCCGGTGCCCACAGCGTCCCCTCGGCACCGAAGGCCCCCATCACCGCATCGGCGGACACGCCGAGAAGGATTCCGATCGTTAGCCCTATTCCGATTCCGGTGACACTGATCGCGAAGCGAGCGGCCGTCGCGAACCCACCGAATGATTCGCTGATCCAGCGCCGACCTAGGCGTCCGGCCAGGAGTCCGCCGGTTAGGGCGAGAAGCAAACCGCCAGCTGTGGTGGCTCTGGCGTTGGAGCTGACTTGGAGTTCATACATCCACTGCACCGCCCCCCCGATTCCACCGGCGAGCAGGGCGATGGCGCCTGCGCCGCTGATCATCCGGATGACCGCCACTGGCCCGGTGGGTAGCTTGTCGTTGACGAAGTGTCCCAGCTTGGTGCCTAGCACGGCTGCCGCCACAGCCGTCGTCACTGCAGCGACGAAGGTGAGGAACGTTGTCAGCAGGTCTCCCAGCGTCCGGATGAACGTTCCGAGGAACCCGAACGCACCAAGGGGCTCTCTGATATCGCTGCCTACTTCGAACAGGAACCGCCCGAAGAACCCGACGCTGAATAGAGCCCCCACAACCACCGCCGACACGACCGCCCATCGCAGTGTTCGCTCAGCGGGCGTTGCCGGTTCATCGTCATCCTCCTTCACCGTGAAACGCAGGGCTAACCACGCGGCGATAGCGACCGCAATCGACAGACCCAAATGGGCGAGCGCATTCGATCCGATGTTCTCACCAACGCTGGTCACCCACCTGCCAAGTTGCCGACCGGCCAGGATCCCGATCGGGATCCCTATGAAGAAAAGGGCGACGCTCACGAGGGGGGTTCGGACCGAGCGCATCAGGTTGCGAGCCGACAAGAACGAGAGCGGGATACCGACGATGGTGCCCAGCGTGGTGGCGACGAAGGCCAGCGCCACGGTCTCGACCATCTTTTCCCACGTGTCGCGTGCCGTTTCGCTCAGAGCCCAATCGCCGGTGCGTGCCTTGGTAGTAAAACGAAGGTGCTGAACCACCTCGTCGGGCCGGTCGGGGAGATCGACGGTGATCTCCCACTCCCCGTCTTCGTCGGCGCGGACTTCGGCGAGTTTCAGGGTGACGGCGGATGGTGGGATGAACGAGAGCGGTCCGCCCTGGTTTGGCGCGAAGTTGTGCCCGCGCACGGTCACCTCGGAGCCAGGCAGAGCGCAGTCCGGAAACATCTCGATATATGGACCGTTGTTGTCTCGGGCTGCAGGTTCGAAGCCTCCCGCTGGGCACGGGGTGAGTACCTCTACCACGTGGAATGTTTCGATCTCTTCGAAATCGAGGATGTCGGGTCGGGACAGACCGCGGAGGATCCGGATCAGCTGAACCCTGCGCTGTTCGTCCTTGATCGGCTCTAGATCGACATCGGTGCGGTCGAAGGCGAACGCATACGCGACAACAATGATCGCGACCGACGATGCAATGGCGAGAAGTCTGACGAGTGAGTTCTGGGTCTCCTTGTCCGCGGCCATTGCTAGAAGCCAGTCCTCGGTATGGCGCGGGTTGTCCCGTATCGCACTAGCCCACCCGCTCTGCTTCCTGGCCGTAGATCTCCTTGAACATCTCGTCGTCGATCTCTTGCGGTGAGCCCTCGAACATGAGCTTTCCATCGTTGAGCGCAATCACGCGGTCTGCATACCGGTGTACGAGGTCGAGGAAATGGAGGCTGCAGATGACGGTTACCCCGTCTTTCTTGTTGATATCTTCGAGGTACTGCATGATCCCGTGCGCCAGGACCGGGTCGAGACTCGCAACCGGTTCATCGGCGAGGATCATCTGTGGATCCTGCATAAGCGCTCGGGCGATGCCGACCCTTTGCTGCTGTCCACCGCTCAATTCGTCGGCACGTGATTGGGCCTTCTCCGCGAGACCGACCCGCTCCAGTTGGGCGATGGCCTTCGCCATGTCCTTGGCGGGGAAGCGATTGATGAGGCTGAAGACCGGATTCACATACCCGAGGCGACCGGCAAGGACGTTGGTGATCACCTTGGAGCGATGAACCAGATTGAAGTGCTGGAAGACCATGCCGATCCGCCGTCGGATTCTGCGCAGTTCCTCAGATGGAGCCTTGGTGATGTCCACCCCATCCCAAGTGATGGTTCCCTCGGTGGGCTCTACCAGGCGGTTGATGCACCGCAGCAGAGTGGACTTGCCCGATCCGCTCAGTCCGATGACGGCAAGGAACTGTCCGGGTGGCACCTCGAACGAGACATCGTCGAGGGCCAGGACTCCACCGTCATAGATCTTCGTCAGGTGCTCGACCTTGAGCACTGTGCACTCTCCCGTTGGTGCCCGGCACCGCCTCTCAGACCCCCTTTCTAGCGGATTCAGATTGGGCTTGGATGTGGTGGAGGGCGGGACTGGTGTCCCGCCCTCCACTTGTTGCTCGTTGGGTAGTTGTTAGAGGTCTTCGATGTCGTAGCCGAGCACGTCGAGCAGTGCACGGATGGCGTCGAATTCGGCGTCGTTGGTGTCGTCGACCCCA
>JAJCYA010000049.1 GCA_029263095.1 Acidimicrobiia bacterium
GACTCGACGACCTCGAACTCGCCACCCCGGAATGGGTCGACTGGTTCAACCACCGCCGCCTATTCCACGAACTAGGCCGAATCCCACCAGCCGAATACGAGACCAACCACTACCGTCAACAAGAGTCAGACCACCGGGCCGCGACTCACACGACCGAACCTGCATGAAACCCGGGGCGGTTCAAGTTCACGATCGTGTCTCAGTTCTGGCAGGGGGCTGAACTTGACTATGGGCGAGTCATGCCGGATACCTAGCCCGTCTGGTTCCGGATAGGCTCTGTCAAAGACGCAAGGTTCCGAGGGGGCCGAGTCTTGCCGTGGGTGCTGCTCTCAACTGTCGGTGAGTGATGACGTTTGATATCGCGTTGACTTTGGCGATCGTCGTCGGCGCCGTCGTGTTGTTTGCCACGGAGAGACTCCGTGTGGACGTTATCGCCCTGATCGTCCTGCTCACTGTCGCCCTGACCGGATTGGTCACTCCTTCCGAGGCCTTGGCCGGTTTCTCCAATCCGGCGGTCATTACCGTCTGGGCCGTCTACATCGTGTCGGCGGGGATGCTGCTTACGGGCGTCGCCGATCTGATGGGACGTGCCATGCTCCGAGTGGCAGGCACCAACGAGGCGCGACTCATCGTCGTCATCATGATCACCTGCGGTGTGATGTCGGCGTTCATAAACAACGTCGGGGCCACCGCCATGCTGCTGCCGGTCGTGATCGGCGTCTCGCGCCGCACCAAGGTGCCGATCTCTCGGTTGTTGATCCCGCTCTCGTTCTCCTCGCTGCTGGGCGGCAACATGACTCTGATCGGGACGCCGGCAAACATTCTTGGCGCCAACATTCTGGTCGAGCGGGATCTGGAGAGTTTCGGCTTCTTCGATTTCGCCCCGATGGGTCTGATCGTCTTTGTGGTCGGTGTCGTCTACATGGCTGCGTTGGGACGGCACCTGCTGCCGGTGCGTGAGTCTCCTGAAGACTCTGATGTGCTCCTGCGTCGTTTGCGCGATTACATCAGTGAGGCGCGGGTGCCGCCGGAGAGCAGCCTTGCCGGAGCGACCATGAGGGAATCCGCCCTGGGCGCCAACTACGACTTGACCGTGATCTCCATTATCCGGTCGGGTGAGACCTTCTCGGAGCTCCATGGCCACACCCGGATCGAGGCCGAAGACATACTGGTGCTGAAGGGGCACGCCGCAGACCTGCTTCGTGCCCGGGAAGAACTGGGTGTCGTCGTCGGGCCGGGTCCTGATTCATGGCTGGTCGGGTTGGAGCAGGGCGACGTCACCGTCGTTGAAGCGACGTTGGCTCCAAACACCAAGATGGAGGGCCTCACTCTCCAGCAGGTGCGCTTCCGCGACAACTACGGCTTCAATGCGCTGGCAATCTGGCGCCGTGGCGAGATTGTTACTCGCCGGTTGCGCAGGCTCCCTCTTCAATTCGGTGACGCCCTCTTGCTCAGAGGGCCCACGCATCGATTGCATTCCCTTCGCGAAGGAGATGAGTTTTTGCTCCTGGAACCCGTCGAGCAGAAGCCCTTACGCAAGGAGAAGGCGCTGCTCGCGGTGGGTGCCATGGCTCTCGTCTTGGTTCTGGTGATGGCGGCGGGGGTGTCAATTGCGATCGCGATGGTCCTGGGAGCCGTGTTGATGGTATTGACCGGCTGCCTGACCATGGAGGAGGCTTACACGCACATCGACTGGCGAACGGTGTTCCTGGTGGCTGGGATGCTGTCGCTGGGTTCGGCGATGGAAAGCACCGGTGCCGCGCACTATCTGGCAGATCTGCTACTCGATGCCGTCGGCGGGCTGGGTCCGTTGGCCGTTCTGTCGGGGATCTACCTGCTCGCCGCCTTGATCACACAGCCGATGTCAAACGCGGCCGCCGTTGTCCTGATGGTCCCCATTGCCATCGACGCCGCCGAAAGCCTCGGCGCCAACGTTCAGCCGTTCGTGCTGGCCACTGTGATCGGAGCCTCGACCAGCTTCTTGACCCCGGTCGGGCACAAAGCCAACGTCCTGGTGTTTGGGCCAGGGGGCTACAAGTTCTTCGACTTCACCCGGGTTGGGTCTCCTCTCAACATCATCATCTTTGCCGTCCTACTGCTGACCCTGCCCGTCGTGTGGCCCCTGTTCCCCTGAGAGACTGATTGAGTGCCCCGCACCAGATCGATGCCCTCAGGACCCCTGTCAAGAGTTCGCTGCTATTCGATTCAGCCTCGCACCCATCCGGTGAGGTCACACTGGCCGAGGCCAGTGCGTGCTACCACCTGGCAGGGTACGACTCCCCCGGTCTACCGGCGAAGGCGACATCGGGTGTGACTACGCCGGAAGCTCACGCCCCGGCGTCTCCCTCCGCGTACTCGCTCAAAACGGCCAGATAGTCGTCCTTGCGGTTCTGAGGGAGCCAGGAGATCTCGAATGCGTTCTGTACGAATCGGACCATGTCAGCGTTCGTGTATCCGCCCGCGGACTGCACTTCTGACATGAGTGTGGTCAAGTACCCGGTGTCGAACTCGGCAGGATCGTCAGTGTTGAGGGTCACCAACACACCGGCTTCGAAGAGTTGACGGATTCGGTCCAGGTCCTGGGGCTCCGGATCGGTTGGGCGACGCACCGGGCATGCCGTCAGTCCGATGCTGCGCTCCCGTAGGACCTCCACTAGGCCGGGATCCTCTACGGCATTTAGCCCGTGATCGATGCGTTCCACACGTAGGACGTCAACAGCCTCCCAGATGTTGCTCACGGAGGTCGACTGGTCGACATCGCAATGTGCGGTCAATCGGTAGCCATCCTCTCTGGCCGCGGCGTATGCACGGGCGAATTTGCTGGGAGGGTTGCCCTCTTCGTACGAGTCCATCCCCAATCCCAAGATCAGCTCCCGGTAGGGCCGAGCTTGGTCGAGCATCGCCACAGCGCTCCTCTCGCTGCGCTCCCGATTGATGCACATGATGAGTCCAGCTTCGACTCCGAACTCGGCGGAGCCCGCCTCCAATCCCTCGGTGATTCCCTCGATCACCGACTCGAAAGGGATCCCACGCGACGTATGGAACTGAGGATCGAAGAACACCTCAACCCACACGATGTTGCTGGCCCGGCATTCTCTGAGCAGCTCGTAGGCGACCTCGGTGAAGTCCTGGCGGGTCTGAATCGTCTGGACGGCCACGTAGTGATGATCCAGAAAGCCCTCGAGTCCGGCAGGTCGCGCTGCCAGAGCCGCTCGGATCTCGCCTACGGATCCGTAAGGGAAGTCAAGCCCGTTGCGATCGACCAAGCGAAGGAGCGTCTCGGGGCTCAGCGTCCCTTCGAGATGCAGGTGCAGCTCGACCTTGGGAAGAGCGGTGATGAAGCTGGAGGGCTGACCGTTGGACACACCACGAGAATGGCACGCGAGTCCGCGCCACCGGCGCATTTCAGGAGCCATCGCTGTTTCACTTCGGCACCGGCCTCTGATGAGACTGCCGCACCCTGGCGAAGGGTGGCGCTGTCATCTCGGCGCAGCCAGCCGGCTAGCCGATCGCCTTCAGGTAGCCGTCCAACAGGTGCCAAGGCTCGAAGCCGGCGCTCCGGTACGACTCTTGACGCCGCTTGAGCATGCGGGTAGGTGTATCGGCATGCGAAGACACTGGAATCGCGCCACCGCCCTTCTTGCCTTCCTCTTGTTCGTCTCGGCCTGCGGAGGTACCAGCTACAGCCTGACGCTCACCGAGGAACAGAGGGAGGCCGTGAGGATCGACGGATGGAGCCAGACCGGCCGCACCGACCTCGATGCCGACGACTGGTTCGAGATCGTCAGCACCACCTGCTCCAATCAGCCGCACACGGAGGTAACGCGCTCGTCCGTTGTGGCTGAGTGGGAGCTTGATCGACTGGTGCCCACGGACGATGCAGTCTTCTCACTGTGGCTCATCACGAAAGTGATCACCTTGATGGGGCTGCCTCCGAACGCGAGCCGGCTCCTCCAATCCGGGGTGTAGTCATAGCGGCCCCTGGTCAGCAATCGGCTGCCGCCATCGGGATCGGGGTTGACAACGAACTGCCAGGTTGACACTCCCCAGCTCCCCTCGCCACCGATATCGGCGGGTGACCCGAGAAGCACAAGGGCGTTCGGAGGATCCACGATCTCTATTCGCAGCGGCGGTGCGGTCGGATGCAGGTAGATGCCCCCGTCATGACCTCGGCCGAACGGCTGATCCTCGTTGTCTACAACCTGACCTGGTGGGTGCCGGTGCTCCTAGCCGTTCTGGGGATTCTGTCCTTCTGGGCAGGCTCTCTCGGTTTCGTGACCATCAGCGTGTTGCGGGCCGTTGTCAATGTCTGCCGCATCAATGCCCTGCCGATCGAAGCGGCTCAGCGTTTCCCGCTTCGATCACCCTGACCCTGCGCAACCGGGACGACCACACTCATGGGTTAGGGCATTAGTCCCTCAGCGCCCCTGACTTCCCCGCCGATCATTGGGAAGATCCCACAACGCCAGGGATGCGGTATTGCGATACTCGATCGGGGCTAGCTAGAGCTGACGTGTGGCTTCGTGGCCCAAAGCTCACTCCGGATCAGTGCGATTGCCGATTTCCAGGGAACTTGACCCTTCCTTGTGTAGGGCAAGATCGGGCCATACCCGAAGGTGGCATCCACTTGCCCAAGCGGGAGGATCCCCTCAGCCCTCCAGCGCGGAATCCAACACGCGATCAACAGAACCCGCCGAATACGGGAGGCTCCCGTAGGTGAATCCCGGGTTGACGACACGGGACTGCACGAACAGATCCGCCGTCGCCGGGTCGGCGAAGCGAAGCATCAGCGAGGCCTGCAGCAACAGCGCGGCTCGCTCCACGAGCCGGCGCGCCGTCGCTTCGTCGGCGTGGGCGAATCCGTCCCGCAACTCGGCCACAGCAGTATCGAATTCAGCGTCGGACCCAGACGCCTCCTCCAGCTCTGCCATAAAGGCCTCCACGGCCTCAGAGCTTCGAGCGGTAGCGCGCAGCACGTCGAGACACATCACGTTGCCACTCCCCTCCCAGATCCCGTTGAGCGGGCTCTGCCTGAACAACCGGGGCATGCCCGATTCCTCCACATACCCGGAACCGCCGAGACACTCGAGAGTCTCCGCAGCGTGGCCGGGACTGCGCTTCGTGAGCCAGAATTTGATGATCGGTGTGGCCAGTCGTGAAAAACCGACCTCCCCCCGGTCGTGGGCGCCGGCGAGACGCATCGCCGCCATCGTGGCCGCCTCCGATTCCACCGCCAGATCGGTCAGTACTCGTCGCATGAGCGGCTGCTCGAGCAGCGCCTTGCCGAAGGCGGCGCGGTGAGTCGTATGGTGCAATGCCTCCACCAGCCCATGGCGCATCTGAGCCGCAGCGCCGAGGGCGCAGTCGAGCCGCGTGCGGTTGACCATCTCGATGATCGTGGCGACACCCCGACCCTCATCCCCGACCCGGTATGCAAGGGCACCATCGAGTTCGATCTCTGACGAAGCATTGGACCGATCGCCCATCTTGTCCTTGAGGCGCATGATCAGCATGCCGTTTCGGCTCCCGTCGGGGCGCCACCGCGGCATGAGGAAGCAGGTCAGGCCTTCCGCCGCCTGTGCCAACACGAGGAACACATCCGACATCGGGGCCGAGCAGAACCACTTGTGGCCTGTGAGCACGTATGTGTCATCGCCGCTCGGAACCGCCATCGTGGTGTTGGTGCGTACATCCGAACCACCCTGCTTTTCGGTCAGCGCCATGCCCGAGGTGAGTCCCTGCTTGGCGGCGGACGGGACATCGCGACCGTCGTAGACGGTGGCCGTCAGGCGCGGTTCCCATTGGGCCGCCAGATCGGGTGCATGCCGCAGTGCCGGTACCACCGAGTACGACATCGACAACGGGCACATATGGCCGTAGTCAACGGGGCTCCACACAATCGTCTTGGCGCCACGCACCACATGAGATCCGGCGCGATCATCCGCCCACGCGGCGCCGTGAAGTCCGCGGCTGATGGCAGCGTCCATGAGCCGGTGGTACGACGGGTGGAATTCCACGTGGTCGATGCGGTTGCCGTAGCGGTCGTGGGTATGCAGGACCGGAGGATTCGCTTCGGCCGCCTTCCCCCATTCGCGAGCCGTGTCCGACCAAGCGAACTCCCCGACCTCAGCGAGCTGATCGGTCGCCCAGTCCCCGCCCTCCCTGGACACCGCAGCAACCAGTGGCCTATTGGCTAGATATCCGTTGTGACCCTTGATCGACGGTGGCTGGTTGAGAACCTCATGCGTCGGGGCCATCGCTCAACTCCTCTGGTAGGCCTATGGGAGGCCGAGCGTACCTGTGATTTCGGTCACCCCAATTGCCTAGCTACGACCATCTGCAACCGGCAGGCCCCCACCGCGCTCGATGATCGGATCGAAGTACTTGGCAACCTCTTCCTTGCACTGATCGAGTGACTCGATCACATAGAGGTGGTCGTGCTGCTCATACATGACCTTGTCCTTGCCGAGGACGTTGTCGAGTGTGAAAGGCTCGTATTCCAACTCGCCCTCAGCGGCATTGGTGAACTCATCGCCGCCGGACATGAGACCGGTACCGAACACCTTCAATGAGCCTGCTTCAGAGATCATCCCGAATTCGGTGGAGTACCACGCCAGCCGCTTGATGTTCTCCTTCTCCTCCTCGACGGAGGTCGCCAGATAGGCGGGAGCAAACATCTCTTGAAGCTCTGCATACTCCGGAAGCATGAAGTACGGCAAGTGGCCGAAGATGTCGTGAAACATGTCGGGCTCCGGCGTCCAGTCGAGCTCCTCCCACGATCGTATGTAGTTGGTGATCAGGAACTCACGGCGGTCAAAGAACCGGTACCAATCGTCGGCCTCGGTAAACCGGACGTCGGTGCGAACAACAGTCCAGCCGGTGGCATCCGGGATCTTCGAGTTGAGATGATCGAGCGTTGGAACCTGCTCCGAAGGCAGGTCGAGTCTGTCGAATCCCTCGAGATACAGCGCACTGGCATGCTGACGAATCTTGGGGACCTGACGTCGATACAGCTCGGCCCAGGTCTTGTGCTGTTCCGGCGAGAATTCGATGTCTGTCATCACCACCTCCGGTAGACGTGACGCCGGCAAAGGAAGCGTCCCGCCCCTCAGCCCGCAATGGTGGATACCGAACTCCGAAGTTACTCGCCGGCTCTCGCTATGCCCGGAGTGAATCGAGAGGCGTCACGCCAAATCACAGCAAGAGGAGGATCATCGGCGGCATCGGTCAAATCCCGCCCAGCAGCGCCGCGAACACCTCCACCCCATACCGGAGGTTGCCAACCCGGATGTTCTCGTCCGCCGAGTGCTGGTTGTTGTCGTGGTTGGCAATCGGAAGGATCACCAACGGGCAGTCGAGATGCTCGACGAAGTGGTGCAGCGGCACCGATCCCCCAAAGGATGGCAGCAGGATCGGTGACTCGTCGGCTACCGAATCCACCGCTTCAACGATCCGTTGCACCATTGGATCATCGGGACTCGTCCGCACACCCGGATACCCGGCCACGCCGACGACCCGAGCGATCCGACGGTGATCCATCCTCTCCGCAGCCGTAGGTGCCTCATCCACCAGGTGATACCCCTGCGCCGCCACGTGGTCACGCACGAATTCGATCATCGCGACCGGATCCTGGCCGGCTACGAGCCTCAGATCGATCGACACAGTCGCCGAAGCGGGAATCACATTGCGGCTCGTCGCACCCACATCCGCTGAAGCAATCCCGCGCACATTGAGCAGAGGCCGCAGCAGCCGTCCCGCGTAGGAGCCATGCGGATTGACGGCAAAACCGAGGTTCTCGGGATCGGGTACGGCGTCGGCGGCGATACGTGCCGCTTCGGAAGGCTCTGGACCTTCCAGACCCTCTAGGAGAAGCCGACCGTCGGCGTCTCGCATCGACACGATGAGCTCGGCGAGAGCGACACCGGGATTGAGACCCGTCTCGCCGTAGTGCCCGCTGTGAAGATCATGCGGAGGTCCAAACACCTCGATCTCGATTTCGGCAAACCCTCGCACTCCCAACGCCACCTGAGCCCGTCCCGATTGGTGGACCGGTCCGTCACAGATAAGCCAGATATCGGCCGCCAGACGACCCTTGAGATGCCCGAGGTAATCCCCGAGATGGGGCGAGCCGACCTCCTCCTCACCTTCGAAGAGGAACACGATGTTGCCGGAACGCTCCGGAATGGCGTCCAGGGCGGCCAACAGTGCCGCGATTGGAGCCCTGTCATCGGATGATCCGCGGGCATAGATTCGCCACTCCGGATCCACCGGATCGCCATCGGCAGGGAAGCCGATCTCGTCGCCACGCTCCTCGAGACGACCGGTACGGAGGGTCGGACTAAACGGGGGCGACGCCCAGCGCTCAGGAGCCACCGGCTGGCCGTCGTAGTGGGCGTAGATCCCGATCGTCGGGCCTTGAGTCTGACCTTCCATCCGCCCGACGACCACAGGGGGTGCCCCACGCAGAGATATGACCTCGGCCTCGATTCCCCTCTTGGTCAACGCCTCACGAATCCAGGCTGCGACACGTTCCAGCGCGTCCGGGTCGGCGGCGACGTTCGGGATCGCCAGCAACTCGGCGAACTCGCGCAGAATCGAGGCGGCTCGCGCATCCCAATACCGAAGAGCAGGCGAGACACTGCTCATTGAGATTCGAACGACTTGCGAAACTCATGGGTCTCTGACGTAACGGAATACCCGAGACCCTCGTAGAGCTGATAGGCGCCGGTCGGATTGGTTGTGTGAACTCCGAGGCCGACCTCAGTCATGCCCATTCCCTCGAACATCCTCATGCTCTCGGTGATGAGCGCCTTGGCCACGCCCTTGTTGCGCCAAGGACGCTGGGTCGAGATCCACTCGGTCCAACCGCGGAGTCTGCCCAATGCCTCGTTCTCTGCAGAATCGACGTAGTTGAGGACCTGCCCGGCGATTCGGTCGCCGTCAAACGCCACCTTCCACAGCTCGGGGGCCATCGTTCGCAGGCCGACGAACCCCTCGTAATCCGTCTCGGTACCGGGTGTGAAACCAACGTGATCGCGATTCGCTTCCTGGTCGGCCTCCCACACCGCCCGCCTGTCGCTGGAGGTCACCTGACGAATCTCGAGACCTGCGGGAAGGGGGTGGTCGTCAATGGGATCGGCCAAAGATCTCTGCATCTCGGCGTACGTCTCGGTGATCTCATAGCCAGCCTCGATCAGGTCGGCAGTTGCCTCCCTTTCCACGGCCTCGGCCCAGCCCTCGAATACGTGCTTCCTGTCGCTGGGGTGCTCGGCGACCACGTCTCGCAGCCGTGATTCGGACCACCTCACCATGGCGGCACCCACGCCACGCTGCCTGATCTCGGGGTGCACCCAACCGACGTGTGCCAGAACCCGATCACCGGTCGCCTCTTCGATCCACCAGAGCACACGTCGATAGGCGACGACTTCATGATCTCGCTCTGCGATGAGCAAATCCGTATCGAGATCGCAGTTGGTGAGATGGCGGTAGTTATGAGTCAGATCCTCGAGAGTGTCGTGCCGGTCGACCCCGTCGTGACGAGATGATGTGTTGAGCAGGGCAACCATGCCCACAAAGTCATCGTCTCCGCCGAAATGACGAAACAAGACGCCATCGATCGGACTGGGCAGCGCAGTCATTTGATGGATTCAAGCACCCGCGACGCCCGCGATCTGTAGGTTCCCGATCATGCGATACCTCGATGCCGATGCCACGCGCATGGCGCTCTCCATGAGCGATGCCATCAAAGCCATGGAGGACGCCTTCGGTGACGACGTCGAAGTTCCGGTGCGAAGCCTGCTGGGGCCTTCCCTGTTCATGCCCGGCCGCGTCGGTGAGCAAACGGGGGTCAAGGTGGTGTCGACGGTGCCGGGCAAGCCCTTTGGGATCGTGGCGATCTTCGACAACGAAGGCGCCTGTGCTGGTCTGGTCGACGGACCGACCCTCACCGCAATCAGAACCGCAGCCGGGTCCGGTCTCGCCACCCGTCTGCTCGCCCGCCCCGATTCGCGCACGATGGCGATGCTGGGCGCAGGCGCGATGGCCTACGACCAGGTAATGGCCATCAAGGAAGTTCGACCGATCGGCGAAGTCCTCGTATGGAGCCGAGACAAAGCCAGGGCCGATGCACTGGCAGAGCTGGTCGATGGATCAGCGGTGTCTACTCCGGAAGACGCCGTCGCGATCGCCGATGTTGTTTCCACTGCGACCCCGGCGCGAGACCCACTGTTCGACGCAGCGGCCATTAAGCCAGGCACACACATCAATGCCGTCGGTGCCTTTTCTCCCGAGATGTGTGAGATACCACCGGTCGTCGTGCGCGAGGCGATTACGTTCGTGGATGATCTGATAGCGGCAGGTGAAGAAGCGGGCGACCTGTTGCGGGCGGGGAAATCGCCCGACGGGACCATTGCCGATCTCCTGGCAGGCAGGAATCGGGGTCGAAGCGGCCCCGATGAGATCACCTTCTTCAAATCTGTCGGCATCGCCAGCCAGGACGTAGCGGCCGGAGCCGCAGCGCTGGAGAGGGCGGCAGACCTCGAGATTGGATCCGACATCAGCTGACGTATACACGACCGCCGGGCACAGACGCACAACTCGGGACTGAGGCTCCCGCGCCGGCCTACGCTCCAACCATGAGTTCCCTCTTCACCAAGATCATCGACGGGGAAATACCGTCACACCGGGTCTACGAGGACGACACCACCTTCGCCTTCCTCGACATCAACCCCCGCCAACCGGGACACACATTGGTCGTACCCAAAACCGAGGTCGACTATTTGTTCGACCTGCCCGACGGCGACTACACCGCACTGTGGAGGGCGGTGGCGACTGTGGCCGCCGGTCTCAAGCAGGCGACCGGATGTGCCCGGGTGGTTGTGATCGTCCTTGGGTATGAGATTGCCCACGCTCATGTCCACCTGATCCCCAGCAACGACCTCAGCGATGTCCCGTTCCCACCGGTCGATGAGGTGGCACAGGCCCGGCTCACCGAGACCGCCGAGGAGATCCGCCGCGCCCTCGGCTGATCCCCATCCGCCACCAACCGCTAGATTCGGCACCAAGCGATCCAGGGGAACCGATGGCCGACCCCAAGAAGGCGAACAATGGCGAGGATCTCGCCGTCGCCGAACCATTCCGCCCGCCACCAACGGACATCGGTGGTGGAATCGAACCCTTCGCTCGCGCGATCATTCAATCGAACCAAAACGAGTTCCTGCGGGCGGCTCGCGGGCAGCGTTTTGCGTTCGCCACCATGAAGTGGCTATTCCTGGTCGTCTTTCTGATCGCTCTCGGAGCGATGATCGCGGCAATACGGATAGCGACCGACGTTCCCGAGACCGGCTACGACTGGGCGCACGCCGGCGTTGTCGCAGGCATCGCTCTGATGTCGATCGTGCTCTTCACGCTGCTGCTGTACATGCGACCTCTTGCGGCGCTCGAGCGCAACAGCGTTGTTCAATCGTTCCTGACTGTGGTTGTCAACTCCTACTGGACACGACTGCTCTATGTGAAGGAGGCCGCCGACATCGACGTCCACCTCGAGGATGCAACCGCCTACACCGTCGAGCATCTCGGCGGTCTGCTCGATCGTCAGATCCTCGGCGCCTCGAAGTTCATGGACCTGATGCGACGCGCCCAGGACGAGGCCGACCTCGACACCAACTCGTACCGCTCGCCGATCTGACCCTCAATAAGGCATGGACGACACGTCGTTCCTTCGTGCAGCGATAGAGGAAGCCAGATCCGGCCGTGCAGAAGGCGGCATCCCGATCGGATCGGTGCTGGTCGTCGATGGCGAGATAATCGGCAGGGGTCACAACCGGCGAGTACAAGAAGGCAGCGTGGTGCTCCACGCGGAGATGGATGCCCTCGAGAACGCCGGACGCCTCGCTGCGTCCGTGTATGCGCGGTCGACTCTGTACTCGACGTTGTCGCCGTGCGACATGTGCAGCGGAGCGGCACTGCTTTATGGCATCCCCAGGGTGGTCATCGGAGAGAAACGCACGTTCCGGGGTCCCGAAGACCATCTCCGCCGACGAGGCGTCGAGGTCGTCGTCCTGGATGCACCGGAATGCGTCGCTCTCATGACCGACTTCGTTGCCGAGGAGCCGGGACTCTGGAACGAGGACATCGGTGAGTAGTCGCATCGGGATCGCCAGCAGCCAAGTTCTCATCCACCACGCGCCAACGCCGGCCCTCATCGTCATCGAGGACGGAGTAATCGTCGATCTCCTCGACCGTGATGCCAGCGCCGGAGGGCCCATCGAGGATGTGGGAGACCTGGTCGTGATGCCAGCGCTGATCGACACCAACGTCCATGTGAGTGACCCTGGTCGTAGTCACTGGGAAGGATTCTCGTCGGCCACGGCCGCAGCAGCTGCCGGGGGCGTGGCGGCGATCATCGACATGCCCCTCAACTCGGTGCCGAGAACCGTGACCGCGGCAGGGTTGGCACGAAAGCAAGCCTCCACCCGCGGGTTGATCAAGGTTGACGTCGGGTTCTGGGGCGGAATCGTCCCCGGAAACCTCATCGAGATACGACTGCTGAGCGAAGCGGGGGTCTTCGGATTCGCCTCGGCACTCATCGACTCGGGTCTGGGAGAACCCGACAGCATCAAATCCGATGATCTCGACGGAGCAATGCGAGCGACCGACGCCCTGGGCCTCCCATTGCTCGTCGATGCTGAAGCTCCAGGTCCCCTGTTGGCGGCCCCGCCACCCGGCGACGACTACCGGTCGTTCTTGCAGAGCCGACCGGCCGAAGCCGAGATCGAGGCGATCGCAGCCGTGATCGACGCCGCCTATCGCACCGGAGGCTGGGCACACATCCTCCACCTCTCCTCGGCCGACGCGCTCCCGATGCTCGCCGCCGCACGCGATGCCGGTGTCCGAATCACAGTGGAGACCTGCCCCCACTACCTGACGTTTAGTGCCGAGGAGATCCCCGACGATGGCACCGAATTCAAATGCTCGCCGCCGATCCGCTCCGCCGACAATCGCGAGCGCCTCTGGCAGGGCCTACTTGAAGGCACCATCGACATGATTGTGAGCGACCACTCCCCCTTCCCTCCCGAGTTCAAAGCCGGTGGATTCTCCAGGGCGTGGAGCGGCATCGCGTCGCTCGAGTTGCGGCTGCCGATCGTATGGACCGAGGCATCGCGGCGCGGCATCGGACTCCGTCACCTGGCTCGCTGGCTGTGCGAGGCCCCCGCGGCGCTGGCCCAACTCCGATCCGGATCGATAGAGGTCGGGCGCAGGGCAGATCTCGTCGCGTGGGACCCCGACTCGGAGTTTGTGGTCGACCCATCTCTCCTGCACCAACGCCACCACCTCACGCCATACGCCGGGTACCCCCTGCGTGGAGCGGTCCACCACACCTGGAGTGCGGGCAAGATGGTGTTCGCAGACGGGCAAGTGATGCGAACCGCCAGGGGTGGGCTACTGGAGCGCACGTGAATCGAAAACCGACCGAACTCCTCATCGATCTCGCCTCGGAGTCGAACGGTGGTCGCGTCTCGGCGGCGAGCGACGAGCTGCTCGGACCCAAGGAAGGCCTCCTCCGGCCATCCGGCGCAGGATGGGAAACTCGACGGCGCCATGCCCCCGGCCACGATTGGGCGATCGTGGCGCTCGGACTCCCCGGCATCATCCATCACATCGTTGTGGACACGACGGGGTTCGCCGGACGTCACCCCACTCACGCCTCCGTCGAATCGATCCACCTCGTGGGGACTCCCGATATCGTCGAGCTGGTGCGCGATCCGGGACGCTGGACCGAGATTGTGACCCGTTCAACCCTTACCGCCGATCGGCAGAACACGTTCGCCACCGAGTCCACCGCTCCTGTGACCCACGTGAGGATGGTCATCTATCCGGACGGCGGCATCGCCGGCCTGCGATTGCTCGGCGACCCCACACCCCCCGAAGGTCTGCTCGATGGTGCGACCGAAGTAGATCTGGCGGCCCTCGTCAACGGCGCCGGGGCCATCGACTGCAGCGGTCCCAACTTCTCGTCCCCCAATGGCATGCTCAGCGACAGCGACGATCCGTGGCTGTCGCACCGCAGACGCACCCCCGGCCACGAGTGGACGATCATCCGATTGGCGGGCCGAGGCTCGGTACACCGTCTAGAGATCGATACCACGGGTCTGGCCGGCAACGCCCCCGAGTCGATCGAGGTCGAGGCCCTCGACGCGGCATGTTCGAATCCCAAGGCACTGCGCAAGGCCAACTGGAACCAGGTGCTGCTGCCGACACGAGTAGGGCCACCCGACGTCGCCACCTACACCGACCTCGAAGCAACAGGGAAGGTGACGCACCTGCGGCTCAAACTCCACCCCCATGGCGGCATCGCACGCTTCAGGGCATTCGGCAGGAGCGAGGAACCGTGGACGTTTCCGAGCTGAACTCGCTGGATCGTATTGAGGCCACCAAGGCTCTGGCACCCTGCTGCGGATCGCGGGTGTGGGTGGACCGCATGCTTGCTGCTGGCCCGTTTCCCGATATCACCGCGATCCTCATGAACGCCGAGGAGATCTGGTGGGATCTCGGTGCCGATGACTGGGAGGAGGCTTTCGCTGCTCACCGCGAGACGCAGCAGCCGGGTACGCCTCCCGGCTACGAGGAGAAGTTCGGCTACCCCTACCTGGTGTTCGCCGCCGATCGGTCGGCCGAAGAGCTGGAGACGCTACTGCGGCAGCGACTGGACCACGACCCGCTCTCGGAGTTGAGTGTGACCGCCGCCGAACAAGCGCGCATCACCAACCTGGCTCTACGACGCCTGCTGGGCAGCGTCTGAAGGAGACATCCGGTACTACTCCGGCTGAGGGATCACGCAAATAGACGGCAGGGTGCGGTGCCGTTCGGCAAAATCAAGGCCGTAACCCACCACCCACACGTCCGGGATGTCGAAACCGAGATAGGCGACGTCGATATCGACTTCGCTCCGATCCGGTTTGCGGAGCAACGTGCATGACTCGAGTGAGGCTGGTCCACGCGCCTCAAGCAGCTTGAGAAGATAGGACAACGTGTGCCCGGTATCGACGATGTCCTCCACCACGAGTACGTGCTGACCGCCGATGTCGTGACGAACGTCCATGAGCAGCCTCACCGCACCGGGGTCCGTGCTCTCACTGTCTCCGTAGGAGGTGACAGCAATGAATTCGATCCGATGCGGGATGGTGAGACGGCGAGCAAGGTCAGCCAGGAAGATGAACGATCCCTTGAGCACCCCGATCAACACCAGCTCACCCTTGCCGGCGTAATCCACACTGATCGTCGCCGCGAGCTGATCAGCCCGTTCGGTGATCCTCTCCTCGGGAATCAGAATCTGGAGTTCATCAGTCACAATCTGCGAGCGTAGCGCCGGACCGGGGTCGCCAGGAGGGACCCGATCGACGGCCTATCCCGTCTCTGGACCGTTCTGCACCACCGGCAGATCAACCACCGGTCCGTCGTAGACATCGCACCAGTAGTGGAGCAGAGTTGCTCCCTCGAAGATGGCGGATACGACATCGAACGCAGCCGGATCCTGTTCTCGGAGCTCGGCGCGGGTTCGCGGCTGTCGGAAGCCGCGGGTGCTCTGCTCGTACTGGCCCAGGTAGACCTGCACGACTTCGGCCCAGTATTCCGTCGGATTGGTCATCGCGTAGTGCCTTGAATCCCAGGCGCCGGAATTGGTACCCACCTCAAAGAGCGCATCGAGGCCGCTGATTCCCGCGGGTCCTACGACGAGGTGGCCGAGTTCGTGGACGAGCACACTCCCCCAGTCGGGCGTGCCGTAGCTGCCTCGCTTTTCGGCCGAAACCTCGCAAACCGCATCGTCCGCGGGCGACACGGTGTACGACAACCCCCCACCACTGCTGGCAAAGCCGGGGTGACCCGGATCGGGCGCGTACGTCCGTCCTTCCTCGTACACCCATTCCGGCAGATCTGCCGCCGTCTCACCGATGCCGGTCAAGATCACTGCGTGATTGGATCGGATGATGTCTGCGACCAGCAAGGGATCGTGCCGGAGCATCCGATCGACAATCTGGGCCGCCGCCTCCAAAGCCTCAATCGGCGTCTGCGCCGAGCCGACGACATAGATCCCCGATGCCGAGCAGTAGTGCGTGTAGAAGTCGGCGTCGAACTCGTATGGAGATTCCTCGCGCCCGTAAGGAGGTGGAGGCTCCTCCAGGCAGAACAGCGTCGGCTCGAACCGCTCGGTCGTCGAGGTTGTGGAAAGGAACTCCGAAGTACTTGTCGATTCAGGGACCGTCGATGTCGTCGTGGAGGTGGACGAGGTGGTCGAGGTGGACGAGGTGGACGACTCCGGCACCGAGATGACCGTCACGGTCGTCTCGACCGCAGCGGCGCCACCGCAAGCGGTGACCACCGCCAGCAAGGCAACACCGACCGCACTGAGTCGCAGCATCGGGGATGACCTTCAAATCGGGAACGTCGGACCCTACCGAGTGCCCGAGCATCTGCCAGATCGGTGCCGCCCTGGTACTCCACATCCTGAGTCTCCGATCCCGACGCCGTGTCGGCAATCGCTAGGGTCCGCCCGGGCCGCACCCGGAGAGACGTGACGACCAATCTCGAAGAACCACCGCCGGAACCTCCGTCGACGCCGAGTCGAGGACTCTGGATAGCGGTCGGCGTCCTGGCAGGCGTTATCGTCCTACTCGCCGGCCTTCTCATCGGTCTGATGGTGGGTGGATCCGACAATGTGACGGCAGTGGCGGCAACCACCCCGGCCACGGTCACCGCTGCCGAGAGCACCACAACCGTCCCCGCCATCACAACCACACCGACCGAGAGCACCACAACCATCGCCCCGCCGACAACCACGGCCACCGCTACGACAACAGCCTCCCCAGCCACCACCGGCGCCCCGCCCACCACGGCAACCCCAACCACCGCAACCACATTGCCCATCTGGGTCGACGCCATGGTCGCCTGGGGCACAGAACTCAATACCCCCCAAGTGCTCGAACCCGGGTGGAACTTCGACCTGGACACCGGCGACTTTTACGCACCCCCCGGCAGTCCGGAGTTCTTCAACCCAGAGGCCTTGGCGGCGACCGACCTTCACTTCGGCGAACTGATCACCTTCGACGGCTACGACGCTGTCCTCGGGCCGGTACAAGGAGCCGAGATGGCGATTGTGGATACTGTCTTTGAGTGCACCGAGAGCAATCCCGACTTCAGTACAGCCGCTCAGATCTTTGAACTCGAGGAGCACATGCTGGCCTGCGTCCGTACCAACCAGGGGAACTATGGGATCATCATTCCCTTGCTCGAACTCCCGGGAGTGCGGATCGTTTTCGTAACCCTGGTCGCTCCAGGTCATGTGTTCCCGGACTTCCCATACCCCTAGGCCGATCGCGCCTCGAGAGGGCGACCCGACCAGAGCCGGTCCGGTCTTAACCCGCGCCGGAGCTGATGCAACAAGATCTACCGGGTCTGGGACGGTCGCCGCACCCACCACACCGACAGGACGGCCGCCAACCCGAGTGCACCGGCCGACGTGAGCCACATCGGCGTGTAGGAGTCGGTGCGATCCACCAGCCATCCAAAGAGCGTCGGAGCGACTCCCAACCCGGCCAAGAATCCGAACATGACCACTCCACTGGCGCGTCCGGACCGTTCCTTGCCGGCGTGGTCGATCACCGCCAGCATCCCCACCGAGTTCCACGACGATGAGGTGAGCCCGGTCACAATCACTCCTACCCAGAGCAGCCACGGCGCCCCTGCTTGAGCCACCAAGAACACCACGATCGCACCCACGGAGCCGACAGCCAGGGCCGCCAAGGTGAAGTCATGACGAGCATGAGCATCGGCATACCGGGCCCATCCAATTCGAGCGAAGAGGGATACGAAACCCACGAGACCGGCGGCGGCACCTCCCGCCTGCTCCGACATCCCCAGCGCCTCCTCGGCAAACAGCGGGATCAGAAACGTATACGCCGCGCCGAAACCCATGAGCGCCCCATACACGGCAAGGAACGTGATCGCCGGCGGCAACGGCCCTCCGGTGGAAGCGGCAACCGTTCGCCGATCGACGGTCGGCCCGTCGCCCGGCAACCAGCCAAAGGTTGCGGCCATACCCACCAGCGGCACGATCACAACGACACCGACCGCCCACCGCCAACCCCATGCCACTGCAACGACCGGCATCACCAGACCCGCGACGAAGATCCCCGCTTGCACACCCGATTGCTTGATTCCGGTGACAACGCCGCGTCGACCGGACGGGGTGTGGGTCGCGATCAGCTTGTTGGTAACTGGGTTGCCGGCTGCTTGGGAGAACGCCGCTATCACCACCGGCACCAGCATCCACCAGAAGGAAGGAGCGAGAGCCAGACCCACCGACCCCACCCCGGCGGTCAGGAACAGCAGTGCCAGCCCTCTGCGCCCGCCGAGCACGTCTGCGACGCTCCCGGCGAAGGGCGACAGAACCGCAGCGACGAACACCACTGCCGAGATCAGGATTCCGATCTGGGTCCTGCTGACTCCAAGGTCATCGCGCATGAACGGAGCAAGAACACCGAGGCCGAATGGCATCTGGGTCGCCGACGCCATGGCAAGTACCAGAACCCCCGTAAACACGAACCGCCACGAAGGACGTGACGTATCGGAATCCGGTGGCATGTGGGGACAGTAGGCGTTGCGGACACAGCGGCAACGGCCCCTCCCGGAACCGACGAGACCCAGTTGCTGGTTGACACCGATCCCCCATTCCTGCCACCATTCCCTGCCATGTTCTCGATGCAGGAGATATCCGCGATGTTGATGGTCCAGTCCCGCAACCGGTGACCCCCCTGGTCCTATCGCGGACCTGAGACGAGGCTCACCGGCCCCGTCCCCCCTTTGAAACCTCCGACTCTGGCGCGCCCGCGCCAAGGACATCGAGGAGCCCCATGATTCCGGTACGCGCCTATTGGCGACTCTTACGGCACTATCTGCGCCCGCTGCGCATTCGCGTGATCGCGCTGTGGGTACTGCTGCTCACCGGTATCGCCTTCCAGGTGATCAACCCGCAGCTGATCCGTACCTTCATCGACCGTGCCCTGGCCGGCTCGGAAACGGAGACGCTGATCGGCCTGGCGGTCGCGTTCATCCTGCTCGCAGTGGGGCACCAGGCCCTCAACGTCTCGGCCACCTACTTCGCCGAGCACGTTGGCTGGACCGCCACCAACGAGATGCGGGCCGACCTCGCAGAGCACCTGCTCGACCTGGACATGTCATTCCACAAGGGCACGACTCCCGGTGAGCTGATCGAGCGGATCGACGGTGACGTCACGACACTGTCGAACTTCTTCTCGAAGTTCGTGATCCACGTGGCGGGGAACCTGGTGCTACTCATCGCGGTCATCGTCCTGCTGTGGCGCGAGCACCCATGGGTCGGGATCGGGATGACGGGATTCGCCGTGGTGGCGATGGTGGCAATGATCGGGATGCAGGCCGTCGCCATCCCATGGTGGAAGGCGGTGCGGGGCAAGCGAGCTGAGTTCTTCGGGTTCCTCGGCGAACAGCTAGGCGGCACCGAGGACATCCGTGCCAACGGTGCCGTCCCATACATGATGCACCGCTTTACCGAGGTCCACCGCGAGTGGCTCCCACTCGAAGTGAGGGGCAGGTTCGGCTTTGCCGTGATGTGGGGTACGTCGATAGGCGTCTACATCTTTGGCTTGGCGATGGTCTTCTGGCTCGGCTCACTGCTACTGAGTGACCAGGCCATCACCATCGGTTCGGTGTACCTGGTCTTCCACTACACGGACATGCTGCGTCATCCCGTCGAACAGATCCGTACCCAAATGGAGGATCTGCAGAAGGCCGGCGCCGGGATCGAGCGAGTCCAGGAGTTGTTCGCGGCGAGCACCCGGCTATCGGATGATGGGCAGCGCAGTCTCCCCACCGGAGCGCTCGGGATCGATATCCGAAACGTCGACTTCAGCTACCACGACGACGACTCAGACGGTGAGATCGTTCTCAACCAGCTCGACCTCAAGCTGGAAGCAGGACGCGTGCTCGGTCTCCTGGGGCGGACCGGGAGCGGCAAGTCGACTCTGGCGCGGCTGCTGACCCGTCTCTACGACCCGACGGTCGGAGAAATCCGCCTGGGTGGCATCGCGCTGCCCGAGGTGGAGCGAACCGATCGGCGCGCCCGCATCGGCATGGTGACCCAGGAGGTCCAATTGTTCCGAGCCACCGTGCGCGACAACCTCACGTTCTTCGATGAATCGATCGCAGACGACCGCATCTGGGCGGTCCTCGATGACCTCGGGATCGGAGATTGGGTTCGCTCCCTTGCACAGGGTCTCGACACAATGCTCGAATCGGGCTCCGGGGGGCTCTCGGCCGGACAGGCCCAGCTGTTGGCGTTTGCCCGCATCTTCCTGCGCGACCCCGGCCTGGTGATCCTCGACGAGGCGTCGTCGCGACTGGATCCGGCGACGGAGGCGCTCATCGAGCGAGCCGTCGACCGGCTGCTACAAGGCCGAACCGGAGTGATCATCGCCCACCGCTTGGCGACCGTGGAGCGCGCCGACGACATCCTCATCCTGGAGGATGGCCGAGTCGTCGAGCACGGAGAACGGACAGTGCTCACCTCCGATGAGTCCTCCCGATTCGCGGGACTGATGCGTACCGGGATGGAGGAGCTGCTCGCATGACGGAACGCCGGATACCAACTGCGCGGCTCGGGCAGGGCCTCATGACGTTTCGCAAGGGCCGCTACCTCATAAACGTGTTTGGCTGGGCAACGATGTGGGTGTTGCCCGTCATCCCAGCGCTGATCGCCCGCGCCTTTTTCGATCGGATCACTGGCGAGGACACCACCGGGTTCACAGTCGCCACGTTGGTGGCGATCATGGTCGCCTACGGGCTCGGCCGGATCATGATCATGGTGCTGATGATGTGGAACGACATCCACCTCGGGTTCCGGATCAGCACACTCATGCGCCGCAACATGCTGGAGCAGATATTCGAACTGCCCGGCGCCCAATCGATGAAGGAGTCGCCGGGCGAGGCGATCAGCAGGTTCCGCGACGACGTGGATGAGGTTCAGGAGTCCTTTTCGTGGACGGTGGACATGCTCGGCCTGTTCACCTTCTCGGCCGTGGCCCTTTGGATCCTGGTCGGGATCGATGGTGAGTTCACGTTCTACGTGTTCGCCCCGACTATCGCCGTCGTGTGGATCGCCGCCGCGGCGCGGCGTCGGGTCAAGCGCTATCGCGAGGCGGCCCGGGAAGCCACGGGCCGGATCACCGAGGCTCTCGGTGAGATGTTCGGATCTGTCCAGTCGATCAAGGTGGCGGGTGCCGAGCGTCCGATGATGGGCCACTTCCGCAGACTGAACGACGAACGTCGCACGGTGATGGTGCGCGACCGGGTGCTCACCTCGGCACTGGAATCGTTGTTCTGGAACACGATCAGCATCGGGACCGGGATCATTCTCATCGTGACCGCAGGGGCGATGAGCAGTGGCGAATTCACGGTCGGGGAGTTCGCCCTGTTCGTCTACTTCCTCGGCTTTGTGACCGATGCCGTGTTCTTCCTCGGGTTGTTCATCGCCCGCTACCAACAGGCGGCGGTGTCTTTCGGCCGGATGATCGAGCTGATGGGCGATGGGGATCCATTGCGTTTGGTCGAGCCGAAGAAGCTCGAGCTGTCCGGCCAGCTCTCGGAACCCAACGTGATCCCACCCCATTTCGCTCCGCTGGAGCGACTCGACGTCTCGGGCCTCACCTTTCACTACCCGGGCACCGAGGCCGGAATCGAGGATATGACCTTCAGCGTGCCCAAGGGTTCATTCACAGTCGTCACCGGCCGCATCGGCGCCGGCAAGACCACATTGCTGCGAGCAATCCTCGGATTGGTCAAGACCGACAGCGGCACTGTGTCGTGGAACGGGGAGGTGGTCGAGAATCCGGCCGCGTTCTTCATCCCACCGCGCTCGGCGTACACCCCGCAGGTCCCCCGGCTGTTCTCGATGACCCTGCTCCAGAACCTGCTCATGGGCCGACGAGACCCGGAGGATCAGGTGCGAGAAGCGATCAACGCCGCGGTGATGTCCCCCGACCTGGAGGGCATGTCCGAGGGGCTGTCCACCATGGTGGGTCCTATGGGTGTCCGGCTGTCGGGAGGCCAGATACAGCGATCGGCGACTGCCCGCATGTTCGTGCGCCGTCCCGACCTGCTGGTGTTCGATGACGTATCGAGCGCTCTCGATGTCGAGACCGAGCGGGTCCTATGGGAACAGTTGTTCCGGGACAGAGCAGGTGTGACGAGCATCGTCGTGTCGCACCGACGACCCGCCCTGCAGCGCGCCGATCAGATCGTGGTGATGGACCAGGGTCGGATCGCCGCCGTTGGGTCCCTCGATGATCTGATGGGGTCGAGCCCCGAGTTCATGGCCATGTGGGAAGGCAACGGAGACTAGGAGGACGCGCCCAGCCCTCCCCCGGAGCAACCACGACGACCTTCAGACGAACAGCTGGACGTCGGCATCGGCGGCGTAGTCGAGGAAGGCGGCTGCGCCTGCAATGTCACACCCGGCGATCAGGTCGTCGGCGGCGACGTCCATCACGCCCATCGTCGTGGCACACGCAAAGAACGTCACGTCCAACCCCTGGGCCATTTCGATGAATTCGGGTACCTCCGGCATTCGAGAGCGCTTCATCCATCGCTTCATCACCTTGGTCGCCGCCTGAGTGGCCCCGGGTATCGCACCAAGCAGGTTGGGGAGCC
>JAJCYA010000050.1 GCA_029263095.1 Acidimicrobiia bacterium
CTTCGGGTAGCGACGGAGATCTGCGAACACGCGACCACTAAAGACGCGTTCGGGTGAGTGCACGACGTAGAAGTCCGTACCGACCGTCATGCCAGAGCCCGCTTCGAGGAGAGGGACGAAGCGGTTCCTCGTCGTCCCCACGGGCAAGGTGGTTTCGTATGACACCAGATGTCCCGGGCGCAACGAAGGTGCGATATCGCGAGTGGCACCGTCGATCGCGCTGAAATCCGGGATTCCCTTGGCGTCCACCAAGAGAGGGACGACAAGAATCGCCACTTCGGTGGAGCGCACGGCTTCGGAGGTGTCGGTGGTAGCGCGGAGCATCTCCGAACCAATAACCCGCTGAAGTCGATTCTCCAGATCGGCTTCGCCCGGGAAGGGTGGAGTTCCTGCATTGATGAGGTCAACTACCTGTGGAGAGATGTCTGCCCCGATCACCTCGATTCCCCGGCCGGCGATCTGGACAGCGAGGGGGAGTCCAATCTTTCCGAGTCCGACGACGCTCGCCTTCACGCGATCCGCTCCGTTTCGCCGCGCTCGGCCGATATCAGGATGGCCTCAGCGATTCGGAGAATCTCAACCCCCTCGTCCATCGTGGCGATCTCGGTCGCAGTCTCACCGGCGATCATGGCGGCAAACGTCTCGAGTTCACGCCGGAGCGGCTCAGGCTTCGGTATCGCATACTTGACCATGTCGCCCTCGGAGACTCCACTGAGGCGGGCCACCGCATCCCATTCGGTTGGAACGTCAGCGTTGGCGTAGAACACGAGGTCGGCCGAGAGGAGATCTGCGACGAATGCTCCCCGTTCTCCGAGCACAGTGACGGTGCGCCGCTTGGTCGGAGTGAGCCAGTTGACATCGAGCCGGAACACGGAGCCGTCGGACAGTTTGCCGACTGCCGTCACCAGATCTTCGTGGTCACGCCCCATCTTGTGCGCCATCTGGGCCGACACGAGCTCGATCGATGCCTCCGTGAGCCAGGTGATGATGTCGATGTCGTGGGTTGCCAGATCCTTGACTACTCCGACATCTTGGATGCGATGCGGGAATGGTCCAACACGCTCCGTCGTGATGCTGAACACCTGACCCAACTCGTTGCTTCGAAGCCGTTGCCGAAGAGCGACGAGTGCGGGGTTGAATCTCTCCACCTGGCCGACTACTCCGATGGCTGCGGACGATGCAAACCGTTCGGCTACTCGGATGGCTGCGGCCGTTGAGTCGGCTAACGGCTTTTCCACCAGCGTATGCACGCCGGCATCGGCAAGGGCAAGAGCTGTGTGTTCGTGGTGGGCGGTCGGTACTGCAACGATCGCGACTTCGATGCCGTGTCCCAGGAGCGCATCAACCGATCCGAGGACAGGTGTCTCGAACAGCACTCCGAATCGGTCTCCGCCTGGATCGACCGCAGCAACCAAATCGAAGGCATCGAGACTCCGGAGCAGGCGGGCGTGGTGCCGCCCCATGGTCCCCAGACCGACGAGGCCGGCTCTGAGCATCAGGCGACCGCCTCGTTGAGCACGTTGACGATCAACTCGAGCTCCTTGCTGGTGAGGTCTGGTCGGACCGGGATGGAGACGACCTGTGATGCGGCTTTCTCGGTGACGGGGAGGTCAGCGCTGCTGTCGATATACGGGGGCTGTCGATGAGTTGGCACGGGGTAGTAGATGCCATACCCGATGTCAGCATCGTCCATCGCTGCCGTCAGCGAGTCGCGATCGGGCGGGCGGATGGTGAATTGGTGATAGACGTGGGTGCCGTGCTGCGGTGCCGGCGGAATGCCGAGTTCCGGGTCGAGATGCTCCCGGTAATGCGCGGCGTTCGAGATCCGAGCATCGGTCCACTCCGGTAGGTGCCCGATTTGGACCAGACCCAGGGCGCCTTCGATCTCGGTCATCCGCCCGTTGAGTCCGACGATCTCGTGCTCGTATTGCCGTTGCATGCCCTGATTGCGAAGCAGCCTGACCCGATCAGCCAGATCCGCATCGTCGGTTGTCACCATCCCGCCTTCACCCGTGGTCATGTTCTTGGTCGGGTAGAAACTAAAGGCACCGAACCTTCCCCAGGACCCAACGTTGCGGCCCATCCAAGATCCGCCATGGGCTTGAGCCGCGTCCTCGTACACATCGATGCCATGAGAGTCGGCGATTTCGACGATTGCACTCATCGGCGCTGGGTGGCCATACAGGTGAACCGGCATCACCCCTTTTGTGCGGTCGCTCACGGCAGCTTCGACATCGCCGGCAGTGATGCAGAACGTTGCTGGATCGATGTCGATGAAGACCGGGTTGGCTCCACACATCTTCACGGCGTTGGCGGTCGCGGCAAAAGTGAAGGATGGGACGATCACCTCGTCTCCCGCGCCGACTCCGCACGCCATGAGTCCCAGATGGAGGGCAGCCGTGCCTGACCCCAACGCCACCGCATGCTCGACGCCACACAACCCCGCGAACGCGTTTTCGAATGCAGCTACCCGCGCTCCAGTAGCGAGATTGCCCGAGCTGAGGACCGCGTCGACCGCCGCACGCTCGTCGTCCCCAATGATGGGGTGAGACAGGTCGATCATGGTTGTATGGGCTGGAGTTCGTCGCCTGAGAGCGTGTATCGATCTCCGGTAGTCGGATCGACGAGCATGCCTCCGGCTTCCTCCTTGAGGCGCTGGCCGCCCCTTCCCACCCGTCCGATGAGTCTGGCCGGGATTCCGCTGACCAGGCCATGAGCGGGAATCGACGATGTCACGATCGCTCCCGCGGCGACCAGGGCCCAAGCCCCGATTTCGATGCCCGGCAGGATGATCGCTCCCGCTCCGATTGAGGCTCCGTCGCCAACGGTGATCCCACGCTGTTCCCAGTCATCTGCGGCCTTGAGGCTTCCGTCGGGGTTGACGGCCCGCGGATGGACATCGTTTGTGAGAATTGCGGCCGGGCCGACGAAGACTCCCTTTCCGATGACGGCAGGTGCATAGATGAGTGCAGCATTCTGGATCTTGCAGTTATCGCCGATCTGGACACCGTGATCGATGTAGGCACCACGTCCGACAATGCATGCTGACCCGATGGAGGCATTCTCCCGGATCTGCGCCAGGTGCCAGACTCGGGTGTTCTCGCCTATCTCGGCGAGGGGATCGACGTCTGCGGTTTCGGCGATCATGTGCGGTACCACCTGCTTGCGGAGACCGAGGGTATCAATCGTGCTGGAGCCGGCATCGGTCGAGTGGCTGGCAGGCGACCGGATCGGGAGCCAATGTCGTGATCAACAGAGGGTTTGTCAGGGGAGCCCATGAGCGCCTCCTGTGACCGAGTCCGCGGAAGACGCCGTACCAGCGACTAGAAGTTTCGCCAGCCAGAGCGCGCTGATCCCCATCGTGGTGGCGATGAGAACGGCCGGCCAGGGGGGCATCCAGGTGCGGGAGACGAACAGCAATGACAACCCGTCCGTGATGTGAGCGTCACCTCCAACGCTGTAGCGGTGCAGGGAACCCAGGATGCTGAGGACGGTCGCGACGGGTGCCAGCAGGGCAAACCACCGGAGGGTCGACCATCCGAGTTGCCGATCCTCGCGTCTTGGCAGCCGACTGAGCATGACTGTGGCACCGATGACAATGAGAGTGGCGAGAGCTAGGTGGTATCTCGCCTGATACACGAACGCATTCAGCGTCTTGCTGATAACGAATAGCGGGGCAAGAACGATGGCGCCGGCCATCACTGTCAACAGCTCGGTGCCTTCCCTTCGGGGTGCGCGCACAAGCGCCACGATCACAAGAACGCTCGCCGCGAGTAGCCAGGCAATGGTCACTGCCACCGGTGGTGAGTGGTCGAGCCACCCGAAGCGTCCAATGAGGTCTGTTCCCCAATCGACGAAGCGCCTCTCCAACTCATGAAGATTCTCATGTACGCCGAGAATCGGCGCATTCAAGACTGACTCAACAGGTGGCGAAGGCGCCGCCACCACACCCGAGATTGGTGTCGCCACTGTTCTGAGAGTGAGAGCGCTCCCGATGGCGGCCGCGACCCCCACGCCTACGACCACGCTTACGACCACGCGCCGGCGGAGCCAACCGAGTATTTCTCGCGCGTTGATGAGTATCGAAGCGCCGATCACGGCGATCAGAGTGAGATGTGTTCTTGGCCGTGCCCACGCGACGAAGAAGGCCAGCGCCACCATTAAGGCTACCGGGACTCTTGGGCGTCGCTCGTCGGTGCCGACGAGGCCCATGAGACCAATCCCGAGGCCCAATGCCGAGGCTATCTCCAGGCCACTCGGATTCACCGAACCGGCCAAGTGAGTCACCATGGGTGTCGCCGCGACCACTGTGCCCAAGGCCAACCAAGTGCGACGTGCGGGTGAGGCGATTGCCAGACCCATGGCGACCACCGCTGCGGCGAGTGCCGCCGATACGATGCGCATCGCATATACCGCAGGCTCTCCAGCCATGACCAGCGTGGGTAGACCGACGAGCCAGTAGTACACCGGCGGGTACCGATTCACCGTGGTTGGCACATGTGTTTGAGTTGTCGAGGCGGAAACCTGCGGTGCGCAATCGGCGGTGATCGTCACTGCCCCCCCGTAGCAGGGGTACGGGAAGGCATCGATGGACCTGGGCGGATCGGTGATCGAAGCCACCCATTCGGGGACAGTAACCACTGCAAGCTGGGGGTAGACGGGGTGGTTGACTGCCGCCATCGCGCCGAGGTCTCCTCGCACAACGGCTGCCGAATAGGTGATGTGGGCCGGCTCGTCGGGGACCCCGCCGATCGGAGTGATCATCGCCCAGGCCACGCTCGCCACAAAGAGATATGCGACAACGGTGGTGCTCACGACAGTGGAGCGGTTGGCATCGCCGAGCAGTCGGCGGAGGCGCAGGATTACGCCCTTTGGCCTGGACTCGGTTGCGTGTGACAGATGCGACTGCCTAGCGGTCGACATCGCCGTCCGGGGAGTCCGTTTCGGTCGTATCCCGCTGCTTCATCTCGAGCTCGACCAGTGCAAGGCGATTGGCGATGCGATCGACCTTGTCGCGCAGTCTGGTGATGTCGACGCTCAACTGGATGGCGACGAAGGCGAGGGCGATGATGCCGCCGGTGATCACCAGGTTGGCGGGTAGCTCGAAGCCAAGTGCATCGGAGACCTTGATTACCGCACTCGGAAACAGCACTCCGAGCAGCACTACTACGGCAAAGCCGACCCAGATGGCGGCGTAGCGT
>JAJCYA010000051.1 GCA_029263095.1 Acidimicrobiia bacterium
CCCCCGCTCCCACACGCTCACCAACTCCGCATAGGCATCACTCGACCCGACCAACTCCGAGTGCGAGCCGTCGGCGATGACCCTGCCCTGGTCCATCATGATCACCCGGTCGGCTTGCTCGGCGCTCCGCAACCGGTGGGCAGTCACTACTGCGGTGCGGCCTTCCAGCAAGGTGCCTAAGGCTCGCTCCACCCGAGCTTCGGACTCGGGGTCGAGGTTGGCGGTGGCTTCGTCCAACACGATCACTGCCGGGTCGGCCAGCAGGGCACGGGCCAAGGCCACCAGCTGGCGCTCCCCCGCCGAGAAGCGGCCGCCCCGTTCCCGCACCAGGGTGTCGAGCCGCTCCGGGAGCTGGTGCACCCACTCGTGGATCCCAATGGCCCGGCACACCTCCCACAGTTCATCATCGGATGCCCCGTCCCCGTCACTCGCCACAGACCTGGAGAGTCTCGCCGCCCTACGCGAGTCGGGGGCGTTGACCGCAGCCGAGTACACGAAAGCCAAGAAGAAGCTGCTCGACACCAGCTGACGGCGACGCCGACCAACCGCCGCAGCGGCTCCGACTGGGGCAACCAGCGATGACGCCGCCCGGGTTCGGGTGGCCGGTCGCTGCCACCCAGCACTTTGTAAGTGTGAGGGCGCACGGTGAGTTGCCGCGGGTAGGGTCGACGACCTGATTGGATGCAAGATCGGGAGCGGATCCGTGCCACAGAGCCGAGAAGCGCTGGCGTTGTCCTATCGAATGAGAGCAGTCGCTGTTGTCGCGGTTCTGGCACTCCTCGCCGCCGCTTGCGGGGACGACGGCGCCAATCCGATCTTCGCTACGAATGGATCTCCCGACACCGCTACAAGCGCTCCATTGCCGAGCGACGCCGAGGGGATCGTCGTTCCCGAACCTTCGACGCTGATCATTGATGAGGATCCATACAGCCCGGTGGCGGCGACGGTCACCTTCGAAGACGGCGATCATCCGATCGACAGGGTCGACTATCTGGGGCCGAAGCCCTCGTCGAATCTTCCGCCGACGACGGCGCTCGTCTACCTGAGGGACAGTGACGAAGTCCTGCAAATCGATTTCGATGCGGCGGGTCGACCGGCGGCAATGGGTCTGGGTGAGGTCGGCGAGCTCCGATTCGGTTTCGACGGCTCGACGATGATCATCGAGTACGTCGCCCCCGACGGATCTACATCGTCAGAGAGCTTTGCACTGGCCGAGGGCGGAAATGGCCCCCAGTCGACGGGAGCTTCCTCGGCTGGGGAGCCCGTGAATGCCGTGCGTGCGGCGTATCGCGATGCAGTGGTGGATGTGAATCGAGCGGTGTTCGTCCACGTGTCCATCGTCTCGAGTCCCGAAGCGCCTCTGCCCAACTACTTCTCGGCACCGTTCCTACGCATCGATGGCTGCCATTCGTCGCAGAGTCGGGCGAACTTTGAGTGCAGTCGTGTGGCAGGTCAGCTCCTCCAATCGTATGACACGCTCCGCGAGTACCGCCTGGCGATGACCCACCGGGCCAATGCCAGTCTCCCCGGAGTCGATCCGTCGATCTGGCCGAGCGCTCAGGCCTGTCAGGAAGCGTTGGGCAACGACTGGTGGGTGAACTCCCCGCTGGGCGTCACGCTGGAGGTGTCGGCAGCGACTCTGGCCAAGCAGCTGTTCACATTCCTGGCAACGAACCCCGAAGCTGCCGCGGCCGGTGTGGCCGCCAGCGAAGCATTCCTCCCGTCGGTGGCGATCGCCACGTTTGTGGTGGCCGGATTCACGTTCGGCAACTGGGTCGGTGAGCAGGTCTTCGAGGGAGGCGAGGGGAACTGCGACACGATCAAGAGACGGGTAGACGCGATGAACATCCTGGGAGCCTTGGTGGAGGACGCGGCGTTCACCATCCAGGTGTGCGTGCCCCCAACCGAGGGATGGACCCTCGACCACGAATGCCAGGACATCGGGCCGTATCAGCCGTTTAGCGGAGCGCTGGCGACCGTCGTCGGAGATCCGGGCACCCTCGACCGCAACCAGCTCCCCCCAGTCGAGTTCTACGCCACACCGGAACCGGGTGCGGTCGCCGGCACGGTGATCGACGCCGACACCAGCGAACCGATCGCGGGCGCAACCGTCAGCGTGATTCCGTCGGGGCCAAGCACAGCCACCGATGCGGTGGGGCAGTTTGCCTTCGCCGAAGTACCGGCCGGAGTACAGACGATCAGCGTCACAGCCGCCGGGTTCGACGAGACAACGGCCCAAGTCGAGGTCGAAGTCGGCGAGACCGCCGAGGTGGCGATCGCAGTCGAACGTCTCGGTCCGGAGGAGGCGGTACTGGGCGTGTGGAGTTTGTCCGCCATCTGGAAGACGGGTGGGGGCTGGGCGGACGGAACAATGACCTTCACCGCCGGTGGGGGTATGACCTTCGGCTATGCGGAGGCCTGGGGCGGTGGAGCCGAATTCATACGGTCGGGTTCTGGTGTCTGGTCGATCACCGGCGACGTACTGACGGTTTCGTGGCCTGTACTCGCCGGTGAGATCGCCTACGACGGCGTGTACGCCGGCAGTTTCGATGCCCGCTCCCCCATCATTCTCTTGCTGAGTGACGACTGGAACTTCACTCTCACCAGATGAGGGTGGGCGGGGTGGTCGGCTGCCGCAGCCTTGGTGCCCTCCGAGGCGGATCCCTGGCCGAAGCCTGAGTCTCAGCGTTGCCAAGGTTTGACGCACCGTTACCGATAGGAGCTGGCCCCCAGCGCTTCAGCCGGGGGCCAGCTCCTCAGCTCGGAGCTCCGTGAGCATGATCGCACGCCGGTTCGGTCACCAGCAGTAGTACCACTGCGCAATGCGGTCGTGTCAGGTCACAGTGGCTGGTAATCGTCCTATCTTCCCTTCCGGGCTGGGCCACCAACTAGCCTCCCTACACACTGCCGCGTGTGTCGTCGCTGTCGGGTGACGGCGTGAGGAGGTTTCTCTTGTGGCCTTGACCATCACAGATGTCATAGACGCGCTTGCCGAAGTTGCCACAGAACTCTGGGAGCTTCCTGACGACCCGTGGGAAGCGATGGACCAAGCCCAAGATTACCCCAAACAGGTGATAGACGCCTTCGAGAATGAAGGCGTGAAGATCGCCGACCAAAGCGTTCTCGATCGAACGCTGGCCCTGATCCGCCGGTCGGAGTTCGACTGGTCGAAGGTGGCATCGGAGCCAGGGGGAGCCGTGGGGTACGTATACCACTACATCCAGGGCGGCAAGGTACCGCGATCCGCTGAGTCCGATCCGGGGTAGGAAGCTCGTGACTCTGCTGGTGAAGCGTGCCAAGAATGGGCGTAGGCACTAGATGTGATCGAATCCCGCTTCGGTGACCCAGGCGTCCCGATCGGAGCCGTATTCCGTACGCGGCAAGAGGTCTATGACGCAGGTGTGCACTTCCACACTCAGGCCGGGATCGCCGGCACCCATCCTGCGGCACAATCCATTGTCATCTCGGGCGGGTACTCGGATGACCTAGACCTTGGCGACGAGATCTTCTACACCGGTTACGGCGGTCGGGAACCAAACAGCGGCCTCCAGGTTGCAGATCAGGTGCTGCAATCCTGGAACTGGGCTCTGGTCCAGAACCGTGACCTGGGAATCCCTGTCCGTGTGGTCCGAGGTGCCGATCCGAGCAATCGCTACGCACCTCCGTCGGGATACCGTTACGACGGGCTGTACGACGTGATCGGGTTCTCCCCTGCTGAGGGTGGTGACGGGTTCAGAATCTTCCACTACCACCTCATCAGAAGACCGTCACAGGAGCCGGGAGCTTGGGTCGGATTTCCAACCTCCGAGAATGCCGCGCCTGGACGGATTCCTCGAGTCGTATCTCGCATTGATCGTGACCCCGCCCTTGTTGAAGCAATCAAGGAGCTTCACGGCTACCGCTGCCAGATCAGCGGGACAAAGATCGACACGCCTTCTGGCCCATATGCCGAAGCTGCGCACATCAGGCCACTGGGCCGCCCCCATGACGGGCCTGACGCCCTGAGCAACCTTCTGTGCCTCTGCCCCAATGATCACATCCGCCTAGATCGAGGGGTGTTGGTGATCACCGATGACCTCGAAGTCGCCTCGGCCGCCTCAAGCGAGGTCCTCAGCTCCCTTATTACCGACGAGGATCACTGGATTGACCCGAAGGTGGTCGGCTACCACCGATTTGTCTGGACAGAACTACTCCAACGGTAGGTACCCACGCGCCAAACAGTTCGACTCGTCGGGTTATGAGCCAGATGAGACCCATCCCGAATGGCGCCCTGGCCCCCCACCTCATCCCCTCATGTCAAGCAGGACAAGGGATTCGCTGGAGCTTCGTACCCCCGGGTGTCAGCTCATCTGGGCTGGTCCCCCGGCGTTCGTGATCAGTCTGTGATCAGTCGATCCAACACGAGGTCGAAGACGCGCCCGACAGCTTCCGGGTCGACATCTTTCAAGGCAAAGGCCTTGTAGTAGCCCTTCCCTCGCGATGTGGTCGGTGGAAGAAGGTCCGCGATCATGTCATCGAGCTCTCGCATCGTGCTCTCGGTGAAGGCTTGGCTGTCTTGGATTCGGCCCGGATTGATCCAAAGACTGCCGGTCGGCGCGAGAGACGCAACGTGACATCGCCCGCTCGGGACTCGATCGTTCCGAGCAGAAAGAACCAGCGTGTCGTGAGTCTCATCTATCCAGGTCTCGCGACGTGAGAGCCACTTATTGTGTATCGACTCGGCGATCGCGCCGGCATCCGCCGCAAGGTCCCGAATCAGTGAGTCCAACGTCACGACCACTTCGTCTGCAACCGTCGCCGACTCCGGCGAGTCAGCCCCAGGCGACGTATGAGGCACCTGGGAATCGTCACCTTCGACTGGCGCGTCCTCCGAGCTGAAATCCGTGGGCACCGACCTCGAGGCTGGGCGGGTCCAGATCTGAGTGGCTCGCTCCGCAATCACTCGTGAACGATCGTGGATGTCTTGTTCTGTCCAAACCTCAGGATGCTGCTGGACCACTTCCTTGTTGAGCATGAGAACGCTAAAGCGATTCAGCAGCGACCGCTTCCCCACACCAGCTTCCTTCCCCGTGGGGGCAACCTCCTGCGCCTCTGCATCAGTCCACGGCCGATTCGACAAAGTCACATTGAGCTTCTGGGTGACGAGGGTGAGGTTGCCGATCGTATTGATGACGTGATCCCGGCGGGCAGATGCCTCCAAGTCTCCAGCGACATCACCGTCCCAGAACGACCGCCACCCCTGAGGCATGACGTGCTCGATGTCGAGTCTCTGTGGCAGTGCCGTCTTCTCCACCTTGGGTTCCATCCGAAGGTGGAGTTCCAGAGCAGCAAGGATGGCTCTCATCCGACTCTGCTTGATGCTGCCATACACCTTGATCTTGGGAAGCCCTTCGATCACCTCCGAATCGTTGGGCCAGACCCGAGAGTCGGCGTCTTGCCGCTCTAGGTAGGCCACGGTCACGTCGCCGACCTCATCGAGGGAATGCTTGTCTAGCTCCTGCAAGATCGACACGACAAAGCGGTTTACGTCCTTCATCGTCATACGGAGGAGAGTGCGCCGCACCGCCCAGCTCTCGACCGCCGAGAGCGCTCGATCGACCTGATCGTTGGGTGGATCGTTGTTCTCGCTGATCATCCAAAGCAGCAATGGGATGAAGGCGCCCAATTCGAGGGCTTCCACGACTCTCCAGTAGAAGCGACCACGAGCCGAGTCGACGTCGAGGTTGGTGAGATCTCGATAGGTGTCGGCATCGCGACGGAGCCCCTTCAGGAAGGCTTCCGCTTCCGTCACACCGCCCAGGTGTTCAGCCGCATGGGCGCGGAATCGGGCGAATACTGCGTCCGTGGGAACCTCCGAGCGTGTGCTCATGGTGATCCAATACTGGAGAAACAGGTCGATCCGTGACCTCAGCAATCGACCTTGGGAGATCTCATGACGCCACCAGTCGTTGTCGAATTCGAGCCAATAGTCGTCGGCCCAAGTGTCGACATCGGCGCCGATCTCCTCACATTGCTGGAACACAAAGTTCTTGATCAGGTCGGCCGCAAGAAGCGGCGTGCCGCGGTCGTTGAGGGTTTCGAAAATGAGCTGATCGTCGTCCTCGGACCCCAAGCCGATAGTCACAACGCGGAGATGCTGCTGCAGTACCTCGACGAGAGTGGCCAGCCTCAGCTTCACCTCGTCGGGATCACCCGTCACTTCGGCCCACTCGCGCATGGCGCTCTGGAAGAAGGTATGGGCCTGCGCGATTCGTGAATCCGATTGCACGTCCGACACCTCAACGTGGTTGTCCATCACCTGCTCGAACACAGGCCGATCTACGCGGGACGGCCACAGCTTGAAGCGTTTGGGCGACCCAGAGAACCGCTTTCCGGTGTTGAGTACCAACTCGGAGAGGCTCTCAGAATCGTCATCGTGGCCGTGCTGTTCCACGACCAACTGAGCAGCGTCGAGCAGCAACTGGAGAGTCGTGAGGCGCTGCTGGCCGTCGATCACGGCTCGACGCGACGGGTCCCCGGCGGGCGACCCCAACTGCTTCAGAACGACCGCACCGAGGAAATGGGCCGCGAGCTGCTCATCAATCTCCGAGTCTGCCCCGCGCTCGAGGTAGGCATTAGCGAGTCGCTCAATGTCGTCCCACAGCGGCTGCCACTGGTCCTCCTCGGTCCAGACATATGGCCGCTGGAACGGGGGCACCTCGTAGGTGACTTTGCCATCGAATAAGTCGCGGGGAGTCAGAGCATTCGCATCCACTTCTCATCTCCTGACTTCAGGGGCCGGCTTGACAGTTGTCGACGAGTCCTTCGGCATAGTGCCGTCGATCCTACGTACTTGGGCTGGCACCACTCGATGAGAGCATGGAAACATCTGCGATCTGCTGGCGAGCCTGATTGCCCGGCAGACACGTCGTCGCACCCCCTCCCCCTCCTAGGAAGGCAAGCCCTCGTACGTGAGGGCGAAGACGGTATCTGTCATCCAACGCTTGAAGCTGTCGTTGTCCATGAACTGCTTGAAGAGCTCGGAGTCGTCCTTCATCACTGAGGTCATGACCCGCACCAGCGCCTTGTCGTGTTCGATGCGGGCGTTCTGTTTGTCTGAGTTCTCCTGGGCGTTCTTATAGGCGGTGTCTGCGGCCACTCGAGTGGGGATGGTCTCGGTGATGAGCTCACGGACACGGTCGGCGTCTTCCCATCCGATGTCGCCGAAGTGGTCGTTGAAGACCTTCAGAATGTTGGAGAGCCGGTCGAGTTCGGGCTCGGGCTTGTGACCGCCACCACCAGTTGGCACGGGTTCGATCTCAGCGTCCTCGTCCGGGAGGATGATCTTCTGCATCGAGCGTTTCTCTACCCGGTAGCTATCCATGTCGATCGAGTCGAGGATTCCCTTGGACAGGTCTTCCTCTTTGGGCGCCGGCAACTTCGAAACCAGGAAGTTCAAGAAGATGGAGCGCGTCTCCCAGGCGGCGCTGCCGTAGGGAAGGACGGAAGACAGGAATCCGTAGGTACGCACGAAGGTCTTGGCCTTGGACTTGAAGTCGATCTGCCGGCCCTCGTCAAGGTCGCTCAAGTAGGTCGCCACACATGCGTCCAGGATCGGGTCGAGGACGTCGCGTTCTTCACCTGCCAGGTAGCTCTGGACGAAATCATCGATCTGTGTGGGGGAATAGACCTGTGCAGCGTCCAGGTCCGCTTGGAGATCGTGGAGCTTATTGGGGTCTGTCTCTTCGGCGAGGATCGTGGTGCGATAGTAATCGGCGAACGACAGAAGGATCGTCTCGGCGTCGTTCAAGAAGTCCAACACGAAGACATCGTGCTTCTTGGGGTGGGCCCGATTGAGACGCGAGAGAGTCTGCACCGCCTTGATCCCGGACAAGGTCTTATCGACGTACATGGTGTGCAGCAGCGGTTCGTCGTAACCGGTCTGAAACTTGTCGGCGCAGATCAGGACCCGATACGGGTCCTCGCGGATCTTGTCGGCGATCTTGGTTGACGAGAAACCGTTGAGTGACGACTCGCTTACCTTCACTCCTTCGAACTCGTGCTCACCGGAGAACGCGACGATCGCCTGATAGCGGCTCTTGCGGTCCTTCAGGTAATCGCTGATGGCGTGGTAATACTGGATCGCGCGCTCGATACCGTTGGTGACCACCATCGCCCGGGCTTCGCCACCGACCTTGTTCTGGGCGAGCACCTGGTCGTGGAAGTGGTCGACCATGATCTCGGCCTTGAGGCGAATCGCGTGGTCATGGCCCTCGACGAAGCGCCGCAGTTTCGTCTGGGCCTTTTTGATGTCGAACTCGGGGTCGTCCTCGATGACCTTGGCGAGCTTGTAGTAGCTCTCGACCGGCGTGTAGTGCGCCAGGACATCGAGGACGAAACCCTCCTGGATGGCCTGCTTCATCGTGTAGCTGTGGAATGGACGGTGCTTGACGGTGCCATCCGTTTGCGGGTCGGGTGCGCCGAAGGTTTCCAAGGTCTTGTTCTTCGGGGTAGCGGTGAACGCGAAGTAGCTGGCGTTGGGCAGCAACTTGCGTGACTCCAGCAGCCGGTTGATTTGGTCCTCGTAGGTCTCGCCCTCAGCCTCCCCCCCGGCTTCCGACAGCGCCCGGGCCATCGCGGCGCTGGTGCGACCACCCTGGCTGGAGTGGGCCTCGTCGATTATGACTGCGAAATGGCGCCTTCGATGCTCGTCACCGATCTCATCGAGGATGAACGGAAACTTCTGGATCGTCGAGATGATGATCTTCTTGCCGTCCGCGATGAACTTGCGCAGGTCACCAGAGTGTTCGGCGTGACCCACCGTCGCCTTCACCTGGGCGTACTGCTTGATGGTGTCGCGGATCTGCTTGTCGAGGATGCGGCGATCGGTTACCACAATGATCGAGTCGAACACCTCGGCGCCGTCCTTCTGCAGCCCAATCAGCTGGTGAGCGAGCCAGGCGATCGAGTTGCTCTTCCCACTACCCGCTGAGTGTTGAATCAGGTAACGCTTGCCAGCACCACGAGCCGCGACATCGGCGAGGAGCTTCCGCACCACATCGAGCTGTTGGTAACGGGGCCAGATCTGGACCTTCCTCTTCTTGCCGGTCTTCTCATCCTTCTCTTCGATGACCTGGGCGTACTTCTCCAGGACGTTCGTGAGACTCTCCCGGGTCAGCACCTCACGCCACAGGTAGTTCGTCTTCAGACCGTCAGGGTTCGGTGGGTTGCCGGCGCCGTCGTTCCAGCCACGGTTGAACGGCAGGAACCACGAGGCCTTCCCGTCCAACCTGGTGCAGAACATGACTTCGCTCTCATCCACCGCGAAGTGAGCGATGCAGCGGCCGAACTCGAAGAGCCGCTCGCGGGGGTTGCGGTCCTTCTTGTACTGCCACACCGCATCATCAACGGTCTGCTTCGTGAGGCTGTTCTTCAACTCGAACGTGAAGACCGGGAACCCATTGATGAACAGCCCCACATCAAGCGCCAATTGCGTCTCATCACGGCTGTACCGCAGCTGCCGAGTCACGGTGAACCGGTTCAGCTCGAACAGTGCCTTCGCCTTCTCGTTCCCAGCCGACGGCGTGCCGTAGAACAGATCGATCTCATGCGCTCCGTGCTTCACGCCGTTGCGGAGAACATCGATCACACCTCGTTTCGTGGTCTCCCCTTGCAGGCGCGCTAGGAACTTGCGTCGCGTCGGACCGTCCTCACCCAAATCAAGCGACTCCGCCATGTCGGGCTGCGTGGAACGCAAGAACGCAGCAATCTGGACAAGGTCGACGCAGTACTCACGGTCGTAATCGTGCGGATTACCGCAGCTCCAACCAACGCCGCCGTAACCCTCGGCGGGTTCACCCTCGGTGGCTTGCTTCGGCGGATCACAGGGGTCACCAGCCAACGCGGTACAAATCAAACGTTCGAGCCCGCGTTCGGACGTGTCTGTGGTCATGCCCCGAGCTCCTCGAGGGTCGCATCGAAACCGGCCACACCTTCTACTTCAAAGGTGTCCTCGAGATCGTCTTCAGCCTCGAGTGAATCGACACCGGGAAGCTCTGCGGCCGCTTCACGCACATCAAGCTTGCCAGTCACCACGTCAGAGACCAGGCGTGTGCGGAACCCATCGAGAAGCTCGATCTCACGAAGAGCCCTAGATATCGCAGCGTCGGCGCTAGCGGTCGCATCGTTGAGCCACTGGAGAATCGCGGCCTGTTCCTCTCGCGGGGGGCAGAGGAAGCGAATCCTCAGGAAGTCATCGGGGTAGAGCCTCAGGCGGCTGGCAGTGATCCCGGTGGAGTTGATGGTGTACTGCGTCTTGTAGGCCTGGCTCCTCAGCAAGACATCCAAGTACTGATCCGCGAACGCATCGGAGTCAATCTGCGCATAGACGTGATACGCCGGACTCACCAATCCGTTGAAGCGTGAAACGCCCATCGCTGCCATCCATGCCCACATCGTGTTGACTGCGATTTGTCCAGGGGCGCAGACCTTGGAGCCGACGTAGGTCTCCGCTTTGAACATCGTGATGTTCTTCTGGCTGCGAGGAGTCACACCTGTGATGTGCGAGACCGAGAGCAGTTCCTCCTCTCCAGTAGCGCTCCGGACGTCCACCTCGCGGAAGTAGTACTTCCCGCGGTTGAGTCGCCAATGCGCCGGCACCTTGCCCAGCCACTCGACACCGGAGTCCTTCAGCCGTACCTCGGGGTCGAGGCCGCCGGTGACAGCCTGGTGGATGATCGCCTGCTTCTGTTCACTGAGCAGAGCAATGAGCTTCCGCTTCCCACGGATCAGCGCCTTCACCCTCCGACCTACGTAGCCCAGGTAGCGCACAATCGCAGGTTGTTCCGATTGAGGAGGAAGCGCGACGCTCAAGTACTTGAGCTCGTCGGCGTAGATGTGCATCACCGTTATTCCTCGACCCATCCGCGATTTCTGAAGGACGGCTTGTAGGCAATCTGTCGCGAGCCCCAAAAAGGTCGGGTCAACGGAAACAAACGGCCGGAAGATGATGACATCTCCCCCACAAACAGCCGGCCCCTTCATCAGGTTGACGGCGGACTTCCCGATCTCCTCGATCGTCTCTCCCGAGCCCGCGAAGAGAACATCACCGTGAAAGGTGGGCTCGTATGACTCCGCCTTCTCCGCCGGGACATTCGAACGAGCCCGCTGTATGAAGTAATCGTGCCGGGTGTAAAGGTCGCCGTACCGTACGCACGGCACACCTTCCGCGGTCTCATCCTCCTTCGTGCCACCCCTCCCCTTGGAGAACCTGCCCATCCGGCCCAGCTGCCGCACCTCCCAGTGGTGCGGTACGTCACCGAGCTCGTCCACACCTGAATTCACCGTCGAGGGATACGGCTTGAGGAGGCCTCGGGTCACGACGCTCCCTCCCTGCTGAGGAAGTCGGTGGTCCCGCCTCGAATCTCCGTCATCTCGGGCTCTCTCCGATGATCTCGGAAAGCAGTCCCTCAGTCTCCTGCTCCAGGGCACGGATGTCGGCTGTGATCTCGGCCAGCGTCCGCATCGGCGGCGGCTTATAGAAGTGGCGAGTGAAGCTGATCTCATAGCCGGTCTTGACGCCGTCCGACTTGTACCAGCCGTCAGTGGCGTGCGGCAAAACCTCGCGTTTGATGAACGCGTCGATGCCTCCGTCTTCGAGCAACGGGACCTGCTCCGTGTCGCGCAACTCGGTGTCTGGCTCGTATTCGACGACAACATCCTTGCCGTCGACGACAATTGGGAACAGGCCGCTGAGTGGGTTGGGTTCGGTGCCCTTCTTGTGGATCTTCTTGATGTCGGGTGGGGCGGCGTCGCCTCGAACGCCTGTCTCCTTCATCGCCTTGATCTCTTTGGCCGTGTGAGCGCGCCCCGAGTCGGCACCTTCAATGCGCAGCGGCCGTTCGACCGTCACCTTCCAGTACCCGAACGCGGCGTTGTCGAAAACCTTGCTCTGCTCCGTTTCCTCGAAACCGAGGAACGCGTCGCAAATCCGTTCGATGTCCTCGTCGCCGAGTTCGCAGTTCTTCTTGCCCAGGTTCTTGCGGAGGGGCTGGTACCACTCTGTGGCGTCAATCAGCTGCACTTTGCCCCGACGGTGCTGGGGCTTGCGGTTGGTGAGCACCCAGATGTAGGTGGCGATACCCGTGTTGTAGAAAAGATTCAGCGGCAACGCGACGATCGCCTCGAGCCAGTCGTTCTCGATGATCCACCGCCGAGTATTGCTCTCCCCCTGTTCCGCATCCCCGGTGAAGAGCGAGCTGCCGTTGTGGACTTCAGCAACTCGGCTTCCGAGCTTCGTGCCGTGCTTCATCTTGGACAGCATGTTGGCCAGGAAGAGCATCTGACCGTCCTTGGAGCGAGTGATCAGCGAGTACTCGGGGTCGCCGGCGTGTTCGATCACGAACCGCGGGTCTCGCATTCCCTTCCGGCCGCCCATCCGTTCGAGATCGGTCTTCCAACTCTTCCCATACGGCGGGTTTGAAAGCATGAAGTCGAACTGATGCGATGGGAAGGCGTCGTTGGAGAGTGTTGAGTACTCAGGTCCGCCGACGATATTGTCTGCCGCGTCTCCTTCGCCTTTGAGTAGAAGATCGGCTTTGCAAATGGCGTAGGTCTCCGCGTTGATTTCTTGGCCGTAGAGGTGGGTGGCCACTTCCTTGCCGTGATCTGCGGCGACCTGCTCCAGAGTCTCCTCTGCGACGGTCAGCATGCCCCCGGTGCCGAGTGCCCCATCGTAGAGCAGGTACGTGCCCGACTCGATGTCGTCAGCGATGGGGAGAAACATCAGCTTGGCCATCAGCTTCACGGCGTCACGCGGGGTCCAGTGCTCGCCTGCCTCCTCGTTGTTCTCCTCGTTGAATCGACGGACCAGCTCCTCGAAGATGGAGCCCATGCCGTGGTTGTCGAGGTCGGGGTGCCTGACCAAGCCGTCTGTGCTGAGAACCGGTTCGGGGCTCAAGTTGATGTCGGGTGATGTGAGCCTCTCGATCAGGCTGCCAAGAGCGTCGGCCTTGGAGAGCCTTGGGATCTGGTTGCGGAACTCGAAGTTTTCGAGGATGTCCTGCACATTGGGCGAGAAACCGTCCAGGTAAGCCTCAAAGTCGGCCCTCAGTTGCTGGCGACTAGCTCGGGATTTGAGGTCGCGCATCGTGAACTTCGATGTGTTGTAGAAGGCCTGACCAGCTGCCGAGCGAAGAGCAGCGTCCTGCTCGACGATGCCCTCCTCGTCCAGGACGACCTTCATGTTCAAGACCTCCTGCTTGCTCCCCTCCAGGACAGCGTCCAAGCGACGGAGGACTGTCATCGGGAGGATGACGTCGCGGTACTTGCCTCGAACGTAAAGGTCACGCAGAACGTCGTCGGCGATCCCCCAGATGTAGTTGGCTATCCAGTTGAGCTGGCCCGACTCCAAGCGTGGCTCCTTTGAGGATCGTGCTTCGACGGCGACCACTGACCCGCCGCGCCCCGAGGTCTGTGCCGCGTGTGGCGCCATCGGCCGTCCAAACGAATCTAGCCATCGACAACGGGACCAAGGCAGGAATCGTTGCTTGGATTTTGGGAAGGCGACCCGTCTCCCGGAGACCTGCGGGTGTGATGACGACAACCGGGGCCACAATCAACTAGGAGCGGACCCTGGTGGGTCCCCTCGTTGTCGTGTGGACCGACACCGTTGGCGAGTCCCCGTGACTTCGACCGGCTTACGTCTCCTCTAGCTCCGTTCGATAGCTCCTCAGGGCCCTGCGATACAGGCGTTCGGCTATTCGGTATTCCAATCGATCGATCGAGGACCCGACTCCTCTTTCGGAGACTGCGCCGTAGGTAGCAACAACCGCAGCGGCGCCGACGGCGAACAGGATCAGGACGCGAACCCAGAGTGTGCCGATATCGACAAGCAAGCCCCCGAGGAACCCAACGAAGAGGACCAGCACCACCAGCCAGGTGAGGGCGCGTCCAATACGAGCTGCACGCCGCTCAGCCTTTCGACGCGCCACCCGTCCGGGCTCTTGTCGGAGCGCATCCAGCTCGCGACGGTGGTTGGCTCTTAGGCCTTGAGCATCGAGTTCCAGCCGATCAATCTCAGACCTGGCCGTCCCGATCTCGCCCTCTTGGGCTTGTCCCCGAACACGCTGCTCCTCACGCCCCTCGTCGCGGTAGGCCTCTCGAACACTCTCGAGGACAGTGGAGATCGTGGAAACAGTTATCGCATCGGGATCTCCCAGCGTCTCACTCATCAGGGATCGTCGCGCTTCCACGCTGTATCGCAGCGTCGCGTAATCCCTCTCCGTAAACGAATCAGACATTCGATCGATCTCCACGAGGTAGCAGCTCCAGAGGTCTTCATTCGGCTGCGCTGCCGCATAACAGTCAGCAATCAGCTGCTTGCGCGGAAGATCGGGTGCGAGCAGTGGCCTTCGCAGCCAGGCAACTGTCGCCAACTCGTGGTCCACCGCGGAGATGGGAATGTGGTTCCCGTCGGGCCTTTCATCGAAGAACTTGCGGCTTGCTCCGACAACAGCCCCATTCGGAGTCGCGAAGATCGCCTTCGCCGTGTCCAGGTCCATCTCACGACGTCCGCGCCGTGAGCGGTAGATAGCGGTCAGAGAGCGGACATCGTATGTCCGCGCCGTCTCGCTGCGGTATCCCACATACTCCTGTAGGACCCTTTCGAGCTCGGGTTCATCGACTGTGATCTCGGCCGAGTACTCAGGCGTATCGCAGACCTCGACACCGAGCTCCTCTAGGAGCTCTCCAAGCTGCTCAACGCGAATCTCGAGCTCAGTCGCGGTGATGCCATGCCTCAGGCAATGTTCGACCAAGGGGGAGTGATTACTGGCCCGTCCTGGACGGCGCTCCAGTCCCGTCAGCTGGCCCGCTGCGGACATGAATACGTTGCGAGTCTCAACGAAGGTATGCCTGAAGCAGCTGGGTTTTGCGCCGAGATTCTGAAGGAGCTCGACCAGCTCCAGCGCTGCGTCTTGAGTCTCTCCCGCTGAATAGCCAACAAGTCCGATCAGGAAGGGAGTGTCAAGATACACCCGAAGGTCGCTGACCTTTCTACCTGTGGGCGACGCGCCCGGCAGGTACATCGCGGCAGCCAGCATGCTGCCCTTGACGGCCGTTTCGAGAGCCTCGAAATTCACCGGGTCTCGCTGCGAGAGATGAGCAACGAACCTAGCGATCGCATACTCGTATTGGTCTTCCGTCAGAACGGTGGGTCGGAATTCCTCTCCGTGAATTGACGCCCGAAGTATCGGGATGGCCCGCTCTGCGACGAAGGCCAGGAGCGCGCCCTCAGCCTCCTCCCGGTCCAGCCTCAGCCCGAAAGTGTCGTCCAGGTACTCGATCAGGCTGTCTACAAGCCCGTTCAGCGACCGCTCCACCTCCATCCGCCGCCGACTGATGTCCTGCCCTGCCACGAGGCGGGTCGCCACCAAGGCCTGCCCTTCCCTCCTGAGCAGCCCTTCCTTGACGGCACGCTTCAAGATCGTCCTAATCACTGGAGCCGGCAGGTCGAGCCCAAACTGGTCCTGGAGCCCAGCCTTTACGTCCGACTCATTCACGATTGGCCTTTGGTCAACTGCAAGACAGTGAGCCACTAGGGGTGTGAAGTTCTGTATATAGCTGATGCGCTTTTCCTCCCAGTTCGAGGTGAGGATTCCGAACGCGACGAGCGTCTGGCTCGAGGAGGGCGTCGGGCTCGGGACCTGGCGAGGCATGCCCTGATTATGCCTGACCGTTGCGACGGCTTGGTAGTCCGTTCCAGGCAGTGCAGCCTGCAAGCCCTCTCGCAGCCAGGAATCTGAGGTCATTGGGTCGCCACACCAGGCGCCCGACCTAGTGCGTAACCTGCCCCAGGAGGCCAGTAGGTCGTACGATCAAACGATCCCCGGAGGGTCTGACGGGCTGCGTGTGCCCGTCCCCCTACCGCAACACCCCCCGCTCCCACACGCTCACCAACTCCGCATAGGCATCACTCGACCCGACCAACTCCGAGTGCGAGCCGTCGGCGATGACCCTGCCCTGGTCCATCATGATCACCCGGTCGGCTTGCTCGGCGCTCCGCAACCGGTGGGC
>JAJCYA010000052.1 GCA_029263095.1 Acidimicrobiia bacterium
GTGGAACTGGCCGATGAACCAGATTGCGCTGAAGGTTGTCCCGGCACTGGCAACCGGCTGCACCTGCATCCTGAAGCCATCCGAGCATACGCCCGTCTCGGCCATGATCTATGCCGAGATCATTCACGACGCAGGCTATCCGCCCGGGGTGTTCAACCTTGTCAACGGCGATGGCCCGACCGTCGGCGCGGCGCTGTCGCGTCATCAGGATGTACAAATGATGTCCTTCACCGGCTCGACCCGCGCCGGTATCGCCGTGACCCGCGACGCCGCCGAGACGGTCAAGCGCGTAACGCTGGAACTGGGCGGAAAATCCCCCAATCTGGTCTTCGCCGATTGCGATCTCGAGGCACGGGTGACTGCCTCGGTTCAGGAATGCATGTTCAACACAGGGCAATCCTGCGATGCGCCAACCCGCCTTTTGGTCGAGCGCCGCTGCTATGACGAGGCTCTGGAGATCGCCAGGCGAGCGGCCGAGAGCATCGAGCCGGGTGATCCGGCACAGGCAGGCGATCATATCGGTCCGCTCTTTGACCGTATCCAGTTCGACCGGGTCCAGACGATGATCCGGATCGGGATCGACGAGGGCGCGACCCTGCTCGCGGGCGGCCTTGGCAAGCCGGACGGGTTCGAAACCGGCTGGTTCGTCAAACCCACGATCTTTGCCGACGTGTCGAACAGTATGCGCATCGCACGAGAAGAGATCTTCGGGCCCGTGCTGGTCATCATCCCATTCAATAGCGAAGACGAGGCCATCAAGATTGCCAACGACACGCCCTATGGGCTTGCCGCCTACGTTCAGACCGGCAGCCCGGCCCGGGCCGAGCGTGTCGCGGCACGCCTTCGCGCCGGGGCGGTGCACATCAATGGGGCCGGGCTCAACTACGGCTCTCCTTTCGGCGGGTACAAGCAATCCGGGAACGGCCGAGAAGGCGGCCTGATGGGGCTGGAGGACTATCTGGAAACCAAAACATTGCATGGTATCTGATGGTGAGTCCAAGCTGGTGCAAATGGAGTGACTACAGTGAATGAACGCACCGTGCGTCCGCGAAGGAGTTTTATTTTCACGCCGGGGCTAAGACCCGATATGTTTCCCAAGGCACTGGCCTCGGGGGCAGATATTGTCTGTATCGAGCTCGAAGATGGCATCGCGCCAAAGGACAAGGCCGAAGCCCGCCAAAAGGCCCTTGGCCTTTTCGAACAGCCGCAGGCCGATGATGGCGTGGAGCGAATCGTGCGGATTAATTCGATGCGTGAGCGGTTCGGCATCGAGGACGTTCAGGCAATCCTGGCGGCAGAGAGCCCTCCTCCCGCTCTGATGATGCCCAAGGTCCGCACACCGGACGAGGTGGTGATGCTGGACCAACTGCTGACCGAGGCCGGGCACGAAACCCGCCTGCACGTCATTATCGAGACGAACGAGGGTCTGGAAGCGGTGTTCGAGATCGCCGGATGCTCAAACCGGATCGATGCAATGTTCTTCGGAGGTGTGGACATGGCTGCTGAACTGCGGTGTCAAAATACCTTCGAGTCCATGTTCTATGCACGGTCCCGGGTGGTTCATGCCTCGGCCACAGCAGGTTTGGACGTGATTGACGTGCCCTTTCTGGCTTTGGACGATCCGAAAGGCATGCGTGAGGAAGCCGAAAAAGCGCGCGATCTGGGCTTTGCGGGAAAAGGCTCGGTCCACCCGAAACAGATCGCCGCACTCAATGACGTGTTCACGCCCTCACCTGAAAAAATCGCCCGCGCCCGTCGTATAATCGCCGAGTTCGAGGCCGCCGCTACCGGTCTGGTGGTGATTGACGGTAAGCTAATTGAAAAGCCGGTACTGCGCGAGATGTATAGACTCGTCGCCATTGCCGATCGGATGAACGGATAACGGTACTGTCATGTGTGGACGGCTCCGTTGGCGCAAGGGATGATTTGAGTTTCTGACGATCGTTGCGGGTTGCGGTCATGTGTCCGGCCTGTGTGCGCGGTGCATTTGACCGCTGGCCTTGATGAAGTCCGCTTGCAGGGTTCCAATCAGACGAACGAGCTTTTGAGCCCTGACAGCACCTCGGGGTGTCCCAGCAGCGGTCCCGTTCGATCATCATCATTCACATCTGCCCTTGCATCTCTTCGTGGGGTCTTGTCAGAAGGATTTCGGTTGAGACGGGCAGGACAGCCTCGTAGCGTCGAAACATGACCAGACCTGACCCATTCAAGGGCTTTCAGAGCAGCCCGGAAATCATCCGCCTTGCGGTGATGCTGTACGTCCGCTTCCCATTGTCGCTCCGAAATGTCGAAGATCTACTGCACGAGCGCGGTGTCGATATCAGCCACGAGACGGCGCGATATTGGTGGCACAGGTTTGGTCCCATGTTTGCCTCCGAGATTCGAAAGCGCCGGATCGAAGGGATGAAATCGAGCCGCTGGCGTTGGCATCTCGACGAGGTCTTCGTGAAGATCAATGGCGAGCGGCATTACCTCTGGCGGGCCGTCGATCACGAAGGGGAGGTTCTTGAGAGCTTCGTCACG
>JAJCYA010000053.1 GCA_029263095.1 Acidimicrobiia bacterium
CGCCGCACGTCGCTGATCGCCAGTCGCAACCCGAGACCTAACCTCTTGGGCTCATGACCCATCCGCTTCCATCCAGCTCGCTTCGCCGCCTGTGGCGGTACGCCACCGGGCATCGCGGCCGGATCGTGCGCGCCACCACCTGGTCGATTCTCAACAAGACCTTCGACATTGCTCCGCCTGTCCTCATCGGAGCCGCCGTGGACATCGTCGTCCGTCAGGAGGACTCGGTCCTGGCCTCTTTCGGTGTCGAGGAGCCTCGCACTCAAGTCGTCGTGCTGGCAGTCATCACCTTCGCCATTTGGCTGTTCGAATCGTTGTTCGAATACCTGCACCGCATCGAATGGCGCAACCTCGCTCAAGCGATCCAACACGACCTCCGGATCGACGCCTACTCGCACATGCAGGACTTGGAGATGCGGTACTTCGAGGACCGAAGCACCGGCGACCTCATGGCCGTACTCAATGACGATGTCAACCAGCTGGAACGATTCCTCGACAGCGGCGCCAACGAGGTTCTCCAGGTGCTCACGACCATCGTTCTCATCGGCGCCATCTTCTTCTACCTCGCCCCAGCCATCGCCTGGCTGGCGTTTCTCCCGATCCCGGTGATCCTGTGGGGATCATTCCTGTTCCAACGCACGCTTGAACCGCGCTACGCCGCCGTGCGAGAGCAGGCAGCGGTGGTCAACTCCGAACTGTCCAACAATCTCGGTGGCATCGCCACGATCAAGTCGTTTACTGCCGAGGATCACGAGGTCGCCCGAATCTCCATCGAGAGCAAGGCCTACCAGGAGGCAAACCGGCGAGCGATCGCTCTGTCGAGCGCCTTCTCACCTCTCATTCGAATCGCGATCCTTGTCGGGTTCACCGGGACCCTGGTGTGGGGAGCATTTCAAGCCATTGATGGCACCCTGGCCGTCGGGGCCTACAGCGTGATGGTGTTCCTCACTCAGCGACTGTTGTGGCCTCTCACCCGACTCGGCGAGACCTTCGACCTCTACCAGCGAGCGATGGCATCGACCAACCGGATTCTCGACGTGCTCGACACCACCACGACCATCCAGGATGGTGATCGAGACCTCCACTCGGTCGGAGGCAGTGTGCAGTTCGACGAGGTCAGATTCGCCTACAGATCAGGGTTTCCGATCCTCCACGGCGTTTCCATGACGATGGAGGCCGGCAAGACCACGGCGCTCGTCGGCCCGACCGGCTCAGGCAAGACAACCGTCATCAAACTGCTGCTCCGGTTCTACGAGACCGGCAGCGGGACGATCAGTCTCGACGGTCACGACATCCGCAACCTCCGCCAGCACTCGTTGCGTACCGCAATCGGGCTCGTCTCCCAGGACGTCTTCTTGTTCCACGGCACCGTCGCCGAGAACATTGCATACGGAAGACCGGGGGCAGCGCCCGGTGAGATCAGGCACGCAGCCGAGATTGCGGAGGCGCACGAGTTCGTATTGGCCCTCCCCGAGGGATACGACACGATCGTCGGCGAACGGGGCCAGAAGCTCTCCGGCGGGCAACGGCAGCGCATCTCCATCGCACGTGCCGTGCTGGTGGAGCCCACGATTCTGATCCTCGATGAGGCGACTTCCTCGGTCGACAACGAGACCGAAGCCGCCATCCAGCGGTCGTTGGAGCGAATCTCGGTGGACCGCACCACACTCGTCATAGCCCACCGCCTCAGCACCATCCGTCACGCCGACCACATCTACGTCATGAACCAGGGCCGCATCGCCGAGTCCGGAACCCACGAGCAACTGACCGCAATCCCCGGGGGGATCTACCGAGGCCTCTGGGACGTGCAGACCGGAGAGGCGATCGGGCACTAGGCGCCGGTACCCGATACCGAATACCTAATCTCTCCCTATGTCCTCCCGCTCCGTAGGACGCGACCGTCAACGCCTCACCGCGACCGTCACCGACATCGACGTTGGCCGGCAGAAGGCGCTGCTCGTCGCGGTGGTCGACGACAGTTCGACTCCAGTTGAAGTCGATGACTCCCTCGCCGAGATGGTCCGGCTCGTCGACACTGCCGGATCTGGCGTCGTGGATATCGCCGTCCAGCGCCGACCGCACCCCGATCCAGCCACATACCTGGGCAAAGGCAAGGCGAGCGAACTCGCGGGTCTCGGCAAGGCGCTCGACATCGACCTGCTGGTCGTCGATGGGGAGCTGAGCCCGGTTCAGCAGCGAAACCTCCAGCACATATTCGAGGTGGACGTCGTGGATCGGGTCGCCCTGATCCTCGACATCTTCGCCCTGCACGCCACCAGCCGGGCCGGGATGGCACAGGTGGAGTTGGCGATGCTCCGCTATCGGCTTCCGCGCCTGCGCGGCAAGGGAATCGAGATGAGCCGTCTCGGCGGGGGCATCGGTACCCGGGGACCGGGGGAGACCAAGCTGGAGACAGATCGCCGTCGAGTTCTGCGTCGGATCTCGCAGTTGGAGCGCGAACTCAAGAATCTCGCCACGGTCCGTGAGACACAGCACAAGGCACGGCGCCGCTCGGAGATGCCATCAGCAGCGTTGGTCGGATACACCAACGCCGGGAAGTCGAGCCTGCTCAATGCCCTCACCGATTCGGACGTACTGGTCCAGGACCAGCTCTTCTCGACACTCGACGCAACGGTGCGTCGCGTCGATCTGCCATCAGGCCGCGCAGCACTGCTGTCCGACACTGTCGGGTTCGTCCGAGATCTCCCCCATCAGCTCATCGAGTCGTTCCGCTCCACCCTGGAAGAGGCCGTCAACACCGACCTCCTGCTGCATGTTGTCGATGCTTCCGCCGACCAACCGGAGCGCCAAATCGGCGCGGTCCGAGAGACTCTGGAGTCGATCGACGCACACCAAATGCCCGAACTCCTGCTGCTCAACAAGGCCGACGCCGTATCCCCCGAGGCTCTGACCCGCCTGATCAATCTGCACCCCGACGCCGTTGTGGTCTCTGCCGTCGTCGGTACGGGCCTCGACCAGCTCCTGGAGCGGGTCGAAGAGACGGTCACACCTGAAGCGCAGGATCTGGAGCTGCTCATCCCGTTCGACCGGGGGGATCTCGTAGCCCGTGTCCACGAAGTGGCCGAGATCCTCTCCGAGAGCCACGAGGAGAGCGGAACTCATATCACCGCGAGGGTGCCGATGAGGCACGTCGCCGGATTGAGCGGATTCGCGGTGTGAAGAAGATCGATCTCGATGCCGGCTCATTCGCCTTCATCGAATCCGGCAGCGCCAGCGATCCGCCCATCGTCCTGCTCCACGCGATGGGACGCTCCTCAGCCGACTGGCATCCGATCATCGAACGACTCACAACCGACTACCGAGTGATCGCACTCGACATGCGTGGTCACGGCGACAGTTGTCGACCCGGGGACTACTCGTTCGAGCTGATGCGCGACGACCTTCTCGAGTTCGCCAACAAACTGGGACTCGAGCAGTTCCATCTCATGGGACATTCCTTGGGAGCGACCACCTCGATCCTCTTTGCCGAACGTTGGCCGAATCGCATCGACCACCTCGTCCTCGAAGATACTCCTCCGCCGTCAGGCAACCCATCGGCTCCGATGCCTCCCGCCGAGCCCCCCGAGCCGGTTTCCTTCGACTGGCCCGTCATCACCCAGATCGTCGCCCAGCTCAACGACCCCGATCCGGCATGGTGGGATGACCTCGGTCGGATCACCGCTCCGACGCTCATCATCGGCGGCGGAGATGAGAGCTTCCTGGATCAGGCTGAACTGGCCGAAGCCGCCAGCCGAATTCCCGGCGGGCGATTCACGACAATCGAGGCAGGACATCACATCCACAGCACAAGACCCGACGAATTCCTCTCGGCCGTGGTGGGCTTCCTCGCCGAGTGACCCAGCCTCACTTCGGGTGACCTGAACCCATATCAATCCGTGGAAACACGAGTCGCGATCCCTTACACCTCAGGTGTCGCTCTGCCCGGAGGGCAAGATCGGGGACGAACGCCACGGCCCTCACTCCGGTGACTCTTGCTCCTCGAGCCAGGATCGCAGATGTCGGGCACGGGTTTCGAGTGCGGTTCGGCCGGAAGCCTCGTCGATTTGGCGATTGAGCTTGTGGGCATCGATGGCGAATCCGAAATCCCCACCGGCACTGCCTCCCCCGGCCTGGCTCACCACGTTGACATGAGACGTCGTGATCTCGGCAAGCCGGCGTTCGATCGTCTCCAACTCGGCACGAGCCTCAGCCGGGGTGGATCGCACCTGGATAGAGGCGCGCAACTCCGCCGCTTTGATCTGGAGGTCTCGCGTTTGTTCTTTGATCTCGAGCATCTCAGAGAAGTCCTCGGGGTCGAGGTCGGCGCGGCGGCGCTTGAGGCCTTCTATCTCCGCCAAGGCGTCGTTGAGGCGGATCGAGTCGGGGTGGGACCGGTCGGACTCGGCCATCATGTCAGTATATCCCAGACGCGGCTCTCGACTGGGGGCGAGCGGTCGAAGCCGGAACGGGTCCAATACCCTGACAGCCGAAACGAAGCTTCCCAGGTACGCTTGAGGGACACACCCGAGATGGAGAGCCCTATGGCCGCGAAGTTCGAGTTGTACAAGGACAGGTCCGGGAAGTTCCGCTTTCGCCTCAAGGCCGGCAATGGCGAAGTCATCGCCGCCAGCGAGGCCTACACCACCAAGGCTGCGGCCAAGAACGGTATTGCTTCGGTCCAGAAGAACGCACCCAAGGCCGCCGTCGAAGACCTCACTTAGCCAGAAGCTCACCCGACTGAGGTCGATGCTTCAGAGCTCCGACTTGCGTCGCGCTCAGCCAGCCTCTTGATCTCAAGCATCATCTTGCGGCTCATCACGAAAGTGATCACCTTGATGGGGAAGCCTCCAAACGCGAGTCGGCTCCTCCAATCCGGGGTGTAGTCGTAACGGCCCCTGGTCAGTAACCGGCTGCCGCCATCAGGGCCAGGATTGACGACGTACTGCCAAGTTGACACTCCCCGGCCTTCCTCGCCACCGATATCGGCGGGTGACCCGAAAAGCACAAGGGCGTTCGGAGGATCCACGATCTCTATTCGCAGCGGCGGTGCTGTCGGATGCAGGTAGATGTCTTCGCCAACCGCCGGATGCTGGTGGTCGGAGAGGATCTCTGTCGTGTTGGTGATCTTGCAACCGACGATGTTCTCGAGCGTCTGATACGTGTAGAAACCGCCGCGGCCCTGTCCGATTTGGGCGATCCAGGGCCATACAGCCTCCGGCAGGGCGTCGATGGTGATTCCCAGGGTGTACGACCATTTGGGTTCGGGCACGAATTCATCACCCGGAAGCGAATCAGTTGCCTCTGTTCCCAACGTGCCCCACCGCAGCCGCCTCCGCCCGATGAATGGGGTGGCGACCAGGTTCCAGACAATGAGAGCGGCGCCCTCGAGCGCGGCCAGAACGCCGACACCAGGGGACGGAGCTGCGCGATGTCCGAGACGTCGGCTGTTCATGTCCTCTCCGGCCGCGATGTTGCCCTCCTCGACGCCCTGTCGATCATCTTGCCGCAACCCTGGAATGTCTCCCAGAGCTGAAAGCCCCTGGAGACTCTCGACCACCAGCCGAACGAGGACGTGCGCAAATCGGGTCAGAGCCGCCGGGATCGCCTCAGGACCCCTTATCTGTGAGGGATCCCCGGGTGCAAGTCATTGTTGGAGCGCGACCGGCGCGCCGACGGGTCGGCTGGTTGGTCGACGCCGGGGGTGGGTCATCTCATTGGGGTTCTCCTTGGTTCGTTTCCGATGGTGTGGCGC